>NZ_JHXK01000005.1 GCF_000621745.1 Clostridium beijerinckii HUN142
TCTCTCTTATGAATTCGGGCAATTCTAGTATTAACAGATGCAGTAATATGTATAGCTAAATCAAATAATGGAACAAAGGGCTGATTAAAACTATCCATTGAACCTGCCATCACAAAATGAGTTCTTTTTGATATATCTGTCATTAATCTGTTAATCTTTTCTTCATGCGTATGCATAACAGTAAAAGGTTTATCTGTATCTTTTCTCCAAATATAATCATCTATATCAAAATACGGAAAGCCAAGCTTTTTTGCAGCCAATTTTCCTAATGTCGTTTTTCCAGAACCGGCTGAACCAAAAATAATAATTCCTCTTGACATTTCTTTTAACCTCCATAACTCAAATTTATTATTTGCATTTTAGTTAATTACAGGATATTTTGTAAATATTGCATTATTAAATTTTCAAAGAATACTACTATTAGTTAATTCGTTAAATCTACTTATTGTGCATAAAGAAATATGTAAATTTAACCTCCTTAATAAGGCGATTTTAGCATACTATCTAATATATATTTCTTCACTAACGCTACTATTTCTTATAGAAGCACATTTGCCACTTAATGTATCTTGATTACCAATCTTTAAAATAACTATTTCATACTCAAAATTTATTCCACCATATGCTAAAAACATATGTCTATCATATTTCATACCAATTCCTTGTAATTGAACTTCATTGTTTACAGACCAACTTAAGTCATACAAATCATCACTTTTCTCTTTCTTTATAATTTTTAGATCAAAAACAGGAGATTCATATTCTTTTATAAAGTACCTAACCTTATAATTACCTTCAAAACTTTCGCTTGTTTCATTCCTTAATGCAATCCCAGAACCTAATGTATCGAAATTCTGTGTTGAAGCCCAAAGAGCTGAATTTGACCGTAAATCACCGATTTGTTTATACATACCGATTCCAGCCATTGGAACCTGCTTTAAATATCTTGATACGATTAGCTTATCATCAAGTAACATTCCGATTCCAGAATACTCATAATTGGAATTTTCTTTATCGCTACTCCAAGTGCACTTATAGGTTTCACCTATCTTTTCAACACTAAGTTTTCCTTTTCCACCATTAGATTTCCATTCACCTAAAATACATTTTTCTTTATAACAGTTCATTATTTTTCCCTCACCATAATCATATTCACCATATCAATAGCAATTTAATACCATTATAGTAAATTATAGCATAGTATACATCAACTTATGGAACAACTTATAAAATTCATAGTTTATTAACTATTGTTAAATAGTTCTTCTATAAAATATAAATATCACACCATTCAATTTTCAAATTTCGGTATAATTAATCAGAAATGATAAGATTTGTAACCTATCTATAAATTGAGATTTGATGAACTTTTGTTGCATGTTCGTTATTGTATAGGGAAATAAATTTCAATCTGTGATTCTTCATCTTCAACTCCTAAAAATTTCTCTGTATAGCATTCTAAATCATCTCTGTCATCAGGTTGAAAACTACTATTAGGAAACCAGACACCCCAAATATAATGATATGTAGAAATCAAGTTTTTCACTGCGCCTTTGTGTATGAATTTAGCATACTTTCCACCACTAATTTCTTTTAATTCCATTCCTTCTGGAATATTATTGTCACCCGATGTTTCAATTCCTATAAATAAAGTGGTTTCACTATTTTTATTAAATGTATTTTGCAGGCATGTACCACTTGTTTCATAAATACTATATCTATTATTATTCATTGGAATATACTTTTGCTTCTCTAATTGAGCGTTCAACTTTTCCCACATTTCAATACTGTTATTTTTCCCAATACTCATGTAATATCTAAATCCAACAACACATTTAGGTTGAAATGTTACTATTTCTGGTTGAAGATTTGCATAATTGGATTCAGTGATTTTATCAATTTGCATTGGATTATGATTTCCAATCAACACATCAATACCATTTTTTCTATATTCCATCGGCGTAATTCCATATCTCTTCTTAAAGGCTCTTGTAAAACTTTCAGCAGACTCAAAATACAGTGAAATTGCTATATCTAAACTCCTAAGTATGTCTTTGTCTTTTTCATAAGAAACACCTCATCTTTCAAAAGAATTATAAGCTAAGATAAGGTAACATACTTGATATTTTCTGCGGATTTTTTATATAATCTTTTATCCAAATTACTATTTACTGTTTTCAGAGTAAAATTTCAAAGCTTCCCCAATAAATTTAGATGCTCCATTTCCATATTTCTCATCAATGACTTTTATATACGTAGCATTTGATAAATAAAGTTCTGCAGTATACCCCCAGTAATTTTCTCCATTATCTACTTTTAAATCTTGATGCTGCTTTTTTGTCTCATCTGCTATTTCATGTACAATTTCTTGAACTTCTTTTGAATAATGGTTTTTACTTAAATCGGATGTAAGCTTATTATATAGCTGTTCTATTTTAGGCAGCTTAGTACCAGGACATTTTTTTAGAACTTCTCCTATAAATTTAGATGCACCACTGCCATATTTCTTATCAACTACTTCTATCCAACCAGGATACATCGAGTAGAGATTCGCCATGTAATACCAATAATCATCTCCCCTATCACTTTTGAAAAATTCATAATCTTTTTTAGCTGTATTTACTATTTCTTTAGCAATTTCTTGAATCTCATTTGAAGAAGTGTTTTTACTCAAATCAGTTGTAAGCTTTTTAAATAATTCTTTTAATTTAGGATGTTTATCTTCTATACAATCTTTTTTAAACTTATCAAATTGCTCTTCTAAAGATGATGTAGTAATATTATTAAGATTATTTTTTACAGCTTTTGCATATCTCTCAATACTTCCATATTGCTTTATAGCAGCCTTAGCAATCTCATCTTCCTTCAGCTTGCATTTTTCAATAAATTCATTATATTTATCTATGCTTCCATATGTTTTAATTACTTTATCTTCATGCTCTGTTTTAAATTCTTCCAACACATTATAGTATTCACTCATATCAAATTCTCTAAAATCCATAGTTCCTTCTCCTTTTAATGTTTTATTTATAAGGTCTATTAAGCCATTCAATCTTTTTCGCTTTAAAATAAGCAGCTTTTTTTGGTTTTCTAGTGCCTGCATTTTATTAAAGTATGGACTTGACATTATATCTTTAATTTCCTTCAAAGGTATATCAAGCTCTTTAAAAAACAAAATCTGCTGTAAAGTTTTAAGAGCTTCATCATCATAAAGTCTGTAACCTGTTTCTGTTATTTCACTAGGCTTCAATAAGCCTATTTCATCATAATAATGCAGTGCGCGTATACTTATTCCTGTCAAATCTGAAACTTGTTTTACTGTTCTCATTGCTACACCTCAGAATTCAATTTTAGAGCCTTAAATATTATTTAGTAATCTGCCGGCAAAAAGTTTAAGTAATATATCTAATCTCTATTTTTATATTACACTATGACGCAGTGTTAGGGTCAATACTGTAAAAAAATATCGCAAATTCATTCTTATTTATGAATAATGCGATATCCTAATTTACTATTGAATTTTCATATATAATAACATCTATAATCAAATCTTCTAAATTAAACTTTATCAATCAAAATAAAATAATTCTTCAAATTTTTTATCTAACGCGACGCAAAGAACAAGCGCTAATTTTGCAGTAGGATTAAATTGCCCTGTCTCAATAGAGCTAATTGTATTTCTTGATACACCAACCATTTCTGCCAATTGAGATTGAGATAATTTTTGTTCTGTTCTGACTTTCTTTAAATTATTATGTAATACCAGTTCTTCCATCTGTCCCTTTTTAAATGCTGACAATTAAAACCACCCCATGCCACTTCCAACAATTGAAGCCATACCAGCAATTGCCCCAATAATTCCTAAAATAGTACATACTAAATACACTTTCTTATCTCTATTATAATAATAAACTGTTCCGCTTTGCCCAATCATTGCGATCAACAAAGCTAACGAAAACACTCTGTAATCTGCAAAAGCTCCGCCTGTTATAAGTTTTTGTATAAAAAGAATTATTGAGAAAATAGCAAATATAATAATCACTGCAAAATAAGAATTCTGATTTGCTGATTTTTGAATACATCGCTCACGTTCATCATTTAATAAGTTTTCTTTTTTGCTTCTTGCTAAAATTTCATCTCTATTCATATATATTCCACCTTTCAGTTCCTTGACAAGTACACTTGGTATTTTTATTATATCATGCCAAGTTTTATTGTCAATATTTTTACCAAGTTTTCTTTGCATTATATAGGCTCTCTAGATTACTCTACACTTACAAATTTCACATAAAAAAACGCAAATTCAAACTCTCGAATAATGCCATTTTAAAATTGTTTATTTATTTTTTTATTGATTCGTGATATAGGAAAGTTGTGTATCTCGAACTACAATATCTATGCTCTTACCATATAAACGGAAATAAGCAATAAGTATTCTCACAGTAATTCTTAAATTTTTGTTTGAACTTTTCTATTTATATAATTTACTGTGTAAAAAAAGACATATCAACCGTTGATATGTCTTTTAAGAATTTTTAGCCACAACATGTTACATTAATTTATCAATATCCCCTGACTGAATGTATTTAATATTTGCTTTGATCTTTTCATATGGCCAATCCCACCACTTAATTTTCAGCAACTTTAAAATTATGTCATCTCTAAATCTTTTCTTTATAACTTTTGCAGGTATGCCTCCAACAATAGTATAAGGCGGAACATCATTAGTAACTATTGCTCTAGTACCAATAATTGCACCATCACCTATTTTCACACCTGACATAATTATAGCGTCATAACCTATCCATACATCATTTCCAATTACAATATCGCCTTTATTATCCCAAGCATTTGTTATAAGGCTGACATCTAAACCCCATTCCTCATAAAATATTGGAAATGTATAAGTAGATAGTGATATCATTGTGTGATTCCCACTAGTCATGAGAAACTTTGCTTTACATGCAATTGAACAAAACTTGCCAATTATTAATTTATCATTGTTTATAGGATACTGATATAGTACATTATTCTTTTCAAACTCTCTTGGATCATTATAAAAATCATTATATATTGTATAATCTCCAACTTTTATATTAGACCTTGTAATTACATTTTTAAGATATATGGTTTGGTAATCATTACTTCTTGGATATATTTTATTTGCATTTGGAATAGTCATTTTTAGTTCTCTCCTTTATATTAAGTTGCTTTTGACTATTCCATTACTACAATGCATTTCCTCATTAAACCACTCCCAGTACGATAATCTTCATTTTTTATTTATGATTAATTATAACGCGATATTTCTTTGGATTACTTCGTCCACTTTGGGCTTAGCTTCTTCATCTATAGTAAATTCAAATCTCGAGTTACCTTTAAAAAAAGTGCTAATTTTAAATTCGATTGTATTTGGTGATGTCCAATTATAACTTTTAATTTTATCCCATTTATAAAAATATCCAGATTTATAAATTCCATTTTCTCTTATTCCTAAACTTCTTAATGATCGTATTATATTAGATATTGAAATCTCTATACTAAGTATACTAGTAAAGATGTTATTAATTATATTATTCCTATAGCTAAGATAAAGTTTTATATTAACCCATGATAATATACACCAGAATATTAATGATATTCCCCAGAAAATGATTGATCCTGTATCTTTTTTTGCTTTTACAATATTTCTTCCATGGGTATATGATGTATATATATCCTTTAGAAAAATCCATATTCCAAGAATAATCATTACTATATTAATAAATGAAAATACTGAAAATTTATTCAAGTTATACACCCCATCATTTCAAATTAAACATTATTAATCTATTATAGCATAAATTGTAAATATATATTTCTGGAGTTCTATCATTCGCTTTATGGTATAATTTCATAAAAAGAACTTTCATACGTATACTTGTCCAATATTAATATAATTTTTGAAATGCTTATAAATGTATTTTCTATTTTCCTAAGTTTAATCACTTGTATATTACACTCATCCTTTATATATTAAGTATGAGATAACTCTGAAAACATAAACTGATTATTTTTAAGTAATATTGTATCTTTTCCAAGGGCAAATAAGGTATCTTCTCCTTCTAATGGCGTTTTTATATACGAATCTGTTTCTTTGGGCGTAAAATAAAGTTTTACTCTTTTTATATTTTCATTAGCTAAATAATTAAGTATTTCATCTATAGAAACATTCTCTTCACAAAAAACATCTAATAATTCTATTGTATCATCAATAAAATTTGCAATTACAACAGCGTCATGATCTTTTATGTAATAAACACTATCACTCATAAACAAATTACAATAAAACATAATTAATTCTGCATTACTACGCATAGAAATTTTAGAAAATGAAGATATAACATTTGCTTTATCATAGACTAAGGATCTATCACGTTCATCAGACATATCCAATTTTTCCGCCAATTTTCCTTTACCCTTTTTACTTATTAATTTTGTGTACTGGTATTGATTTAATTTAGCAAAACCAAATTTAGGATAGAAATCAAGAACAGAGTTATTGGCAAATAAATAAAGTAAATCTCCTTTATCCGTCCAGTCCATAATGACTTTTTCCATAATCGCCCGAAGCAGTCCCTGGTTTCTATAACCAACATCAGTCATAACCGTTCCTAACTGAATATATCGTCTAACCTTTCCAAAAACCTCAAAATTCATTATATTAACTGATACATTGGAAACAACCACATCTCCATCCATGAGCGAATATGGTATGTATTGGTTCTTCCAGTATCCGTCTTGATACCATTTTTCAAAATTAAATCCAAATGTTTTCTCAGTTAAAGCATTAAAACTCGTTCTATATGCACCATCATCACCAGCTCCAATAATGAATCTATAATCTTTGCCATTAACATTTATATATTCCATAATCTTATTTCCTCTCATTTTATAAACTATACTTGTTTCTCAAAATAAGAAAGATGCGCACTAATTAATATAAATATAATATTCATTTTACATTATGCTTTTTAGGCATTCTAGATTCACAAGGTACATCTATCTGACACTTTCCACAGCCATATCTAGGCTTATGTTTTTCCATTGTTTTGTCCAAAAATTCAGAGCATATAATATGATTCTTCCCATTTTCTATGGATATTGCATTAGCTGGACAATTTTTTACGCATTTACCACACATTGAACAGTACTCATATATATTTTCGTATTCTCTCTTATCAGGTGATAAGTATAATTCTGTGATGATGCTGCCAAGTCTTCCAGATATGCCTTTCTTTGTTATAAGTCCTTTAGAAAGTCCGAATGTTCCAAGTCCGCATACAAAAGCAGCATGTCTTTCAGACCAGTTGCTTGTAAATTTTTCTTCATGCTTTGGATGATTAGCATTTGACCAGAATCTTTCATCTAAAGTAGGTACGACACTGTTATATCCTGCATTAATCAATTCAGACTTTAAATGCATACACAACTTATTTAACAAACTCTGACCTTCAATACGTCCATGAAGCCATTCTTCAGAAGGCCATGACATATTACTTCTATTTCCCCTTTTAACCGCTTCGCTAAATGGTAAGAAAAATGATATCACAGTTTTTGATTGCGGTAACCACTCTTTTGGAAGCATGAAGTGTTTCCCAATTGCTGATGGTTGTTTCAATGATGTAAAGTACTCATCATCCACAGAACCAAATGCCAAAATTGGAGCATCAAAAATTCTCATCCCTACAACATTTTCCGAAATAGCTATTTCCTTTGTTATATAGTTATCTTGTGAATTCTCAACAAAGTCCTCTGCAGTTTTTATAAAATATTGTTTATCCATCTTTCCTATCCCCCTAATTTATATTACCAATACGCGATTTAGTTTTACTATAATAATCTATTCAAATAAATAACCCATCATCTTTTCAGGATTTTCTAAAAACTTTCTTGTTATCATATAGTTATCAGTCTTTTTATAAGGAGTTTTCGTAATTCCATCATCATCAATAACAAATATATCTGCACCTGGGTATGCCATTAATATTGGTGAATGAGTTGCTATGATAAACTGTGATCTTTTCTTTACTAGCTCATTAATAATAGTAAGCATAGCCATTTGTTTTAGAGGTGATAATGCCGCTTCTGGTTCATCCAAGATATATAATCCATTTCCACTAAAACGATTGGTCATTAGTGTAATAAAACTTTCACCATGTGACATCTTATGTAATGATGTACCTCCATAACTCTTTATGACAGGAACTCCCCCAGAGCTTTCTAAATCAAGTTTCTCTATTTCTGTAGCTACATTATAAAAACTTTCTGCCCTTAGAAAGAAACCATCGCGAGGCCTCTGCACACCTTTAACTACAGTAATATATTTATATAAATCTGAATGTGTTTCTCTTGATGAAAAACAAAAGTTTTTAGTTCCTCCTTCTGCATTAAATCCACTATTAACAGCAATAGCTTCTAATAATGTTGATTTTCCGCTACCATTTTCACCAACAAAAAATGTTACATTTCTTGATATGTCTAAGCTGGTTAAGTTATTAACTACAGGTAACTCTTTAATATAGCTATCATCTTTATGAATTTCTTTCTTGAGACGTATTTCCTTTATATACATATTATCATATAGCACTCATATATCACCTCATTGTTCCTTTTTCCATTGAAACTTATTTCTTATCCCATTAATTCATAAGTTTTTTTAGAGTAATATAGTGAAGAAATTCTTCCTTTTTATCTGAATAAGGATTACTTTCATTAAACTCAAATTCAATTGAAGTCTTTTGCTCCTTGTCAATATATGTAACATCATATCCATCACCGCTACCCATAAAATCTGAATAAGTTTTTTTGACATAATTATCACCATAAGCATTTAATACATCTGAAAATGTAGATTCTGAGCTTATATCTCTGCCTGTTGTAAACTTTATATTATCTGACTTATTGGAATATCCAACAGATATCCAAATAACCTTATTATCTTTATCCATTTGAACATATACAGAATAAGATGTATTATCAAATTCTAAACCCCTTAATCCATTTTTATTAATATTATCATTTGTCAATTTTCCGAATTTCTCTTCTAAATCTGATATATCAACTTGTTCCATCAAACAAACTCCAGTCAAACTATCATCTTTCAAATTTGTACTTTTTACAAAAAGATATTTCTCTGGAAATAAAATATATGCTATACCAGTTAGAACAGCTAGTATACTTGCTATAATTAAATATTTCCTCTTAATTGCATTTCCCCCTTTCGGGTTATTTTCCCAATTAAATTTAGTTCTTTATATAATCTGATGCATTCTTATGCTCAGATGGGTTTGAATGTTTAGAGTTATATATATCTACAAGCTGTTTAATCCCATCAGCAGACATATGTGGTATGTATTTTTCAATATATCCCCAATTACCTGTTTTCTGAATGGTATCTATAGCTTTTGCATCTGCTTCATTTGCTGAAATGCCACTTATAGCTTCTGCGTTTTGTTGATTATCTTGGCCCATAGTTAAATACACAGCATTATCTTTGTTATTGAATTCAACTTTAAAATGCATATATTCTAACAATTCATCCATTGGCATGTATAATTGAGGTTCTGACTCTCCATCCTTTTCAATGGTAACCAAAGGTTTCTTTAAATCAATTTCTTTACCATTAAAATATACCTTATCATTATTGATAACAGCTGATTTTACCGCTTCTCCTGAAGACATATTACCAGTTTCACCACTAGCAGATTCTGATGCTTTTCCTTCAGATGAAACCACAACAGTCTTTTTCGCATTAGTAGTTGCTGATATTCTTCCTATTGCTGCAAAAACTACAGAAACTCCTATTGCTCCAATCACAAAACCTATAGTTATACTTTTAATATCAAGTTTTTTCATTTTTCTTCTCCTTATCTGTGATTTTATAATATAGATTAGCTAATTTAAATATTTGACTTATTAAATAAACACATTTGCCAATTTTCTAAAACTTTAAGTTCCTATACTCCAAGGGAATTATAAGTATTTTCGAAATCAAAATATTTATTATTTCGGTAAGTTACCACATAAATATAGCTTTAAAGTTGTATATCTATATAACCTATAAATACTGATATTTCTCTTTATATATCTTTTCTAAATTGCTTTACAAAATATAAAATCATCATTGCACCTAAAATACATCCAAGTACACCCTCTCCATTTATTTTTATTATATCTCCACTTATCAATCCAGATGTGTTTGTATAAATATCACCGAGCATCAAAGGATTAACCACATTCCACACCGAGTGCAGAAATAGCACTGGTAATAAACTCCTCGAAGAATAGTAACAATAAGATGAAGGAAAACTATATGTAAAGGCAGCAAATGCTTGGATAACACATAAGAATAATGGATTACCTATTCCGGTTGCTTTTGCCAAAAGAAAAACAGCAGGAATGTGATACAATCCCCATACTACACCTACAATTATAGTTGCTTTCGTTTTACCATACTCTTTTGTTAATCTAGGAAGTAGATATACCCTCCATCCATATTCTTCTCCCAAAGCTAAGAATAAACCGGCAACTACAGACACTATTAGAATTATAATACTTTTGAATGTGAATTCCTTGTTTATACTGATATTTCCAACACCAGTAAGTTGAGCTATAAATGAGCAAATCACTATAAAAACAATAGGATAAAAAATTCCAAACAATACTGATTTCAAAGTTGTATATTTAAATAAATTTACTTGATGATCATTTGTAATCTTATTAAAGATAATAGCTAATATTGCTGGAATGAACATGATTAAAGCAAAATCCTTTTTACCTATATTAGGATTAATAAACAACATAATTGTAATAATCCATGTAATTAAAAGCACAGTAATAATATATACTTTTCCAGGATCTTTTCTTATAAAATTCTTAACAGTCATAGTTACCTCTTTTCTACAAAGGATAATCTTAATATTATTGCTATCAATTTACCGATAATTAGAACAAATTCCCTATATTATTTTTACATTTCAATTTTAAATTCAAAATATAAAGTATTATATAAACATATATCATTCAACTTTCCAGAAAACATCTTCATAATTTACTGCATCAAATTGTTTAGATAATGATTTAGCTCTATTTATATATTGTGCCTTACGCTGACCTTTTACGGAAAATATAAATAACAAAAAAGCCTCTATCATCTTCATTTTCTATATTTTCAATTAACTCAAAGGATTTCTTTAAATTTTCAAAATCTGCTGGTTGAATAAGATCCTCTTTTCTAATTTTAGAATCAACCTTATGCTTATGCCCAAAACCACAAACAAATAAAATCCCATTATCAGTTATATGATTTTCTAAGTCTCCAATCTGCTCTTTACTTAACCTGTAATGATTGATTAAGATATTATCAAATATTCCAATATCCTTTAAATAATTAGATATACTTAAGTCAACTTGCTTTGTATTAACTAAATAATTATTTCTTTTAGCAAATGTCTTAAGCCTATCAAGAGCTTTATTACTAAAATCAACGCCTGTTACTTCGAATCCATTTTCAAGTAGAAACAAAGTATTTCTACCATCTCCACATGCTATATCAAGAACAGATCCTTTTTTGAAATATGTAATATTTTCAGTTACAGATTTTTCTGGATTTAATGGATTACCACTTCTATTAGCAAATTTATTATCCCAGTATTCTCTATTTCCCATATACTCCATCTTGTTTCCTCCAACAATACATTACGCAATTATTTGCCATCCTTTATTAATTATAGTATATTTTGTAAGTATTTAGTATTTAATTTTCAAAGAAATATTTCTACTTTCATATAAAAACTTCATTCTTTTTATATAGAACCTTCTAGCAAAATTTTCATAGTCATATGGAACAAATACGTATTCATTTCGGTGAGGTATACGCATAAGTATAGATTGTAGTTGAGTTATCTATAGTATTTATTAAACAAAAAATATTACAAATTCATTATTGATAACGAATTTGTGATATTGTGATCTGTAGTTTATTTAATTTAACAACTATTATCTTTTCAACTGTTCAGCAAACGACTTTCCTACTGGATCAGCGTCAGCTAAACATTCTGGATCTCCTGCAATCAGTCCTGCCTTCTCATGCCAGAACTCGCTAAACATTATATATAGTGATTTAAGCCTATCTATATCGCCACCTTCTGCTAATGTTTTTGCAAGGAAATCAATGGCGAAATACATAGTCTTACTTTCATAATATAGATGCGGATGCGGACCTGGGGCATCTATTACCCATATAATTAAGTTTCCTACCTTTTGCAAACCATAATGAGGGGTTATACCAAGTTGCTTACAGAATGGAATGAGCTGATCATTAAAGTCTATCTTTGAGCGACAATTTATAATAACTAGGTATTTAGAAAGGCTATTTGTAGATAAAACATGAGCAAAATCCACACGCCCTGCATCTCCATATTCCTTTTCATAGGCAAGATCAATACCAGTATATTCTTTAAAATTAGCAAGTGCACTTGGAAGAAAACGCGTAAGATCAAGTTGTGGATTCGATGCTATTGCAACGCTGCCAGAGATTTTTTCAGCAGTGAATAAACCCGATGTTCCCCCTGATGAGACTGAATAAAAAATGATATGCTCATTAGCGACGCCTAGGCGCTTTGCCACTCTCATAACAAGCTTTGCCGTAGCATCGCGGTAATCTCGTTCTTTCGTCCCATAAAACCACCCAACAGAGATGTCAGATTCAAAGTACATGGGGTCTTCAATACTTAACAAATGTCCTTTAAGAAACGTAGACCATGACCACTTATGAAAACGTGGAAGTGGACCTTGTGCAATTGTCTTATCGTCGCGCATTGTATCGAGCACAACGTAGAGATAATCATATTCGCTTGCTTGATAAAAGCATTCAAAATGTGCACCATCAACCTCTGTATTGAACCTGCCTTCTGGAACTCTATCTAATTTTTCAGGATCAATATGCACACTTTCACCTGTGATGGCTGATACATCAGCAGATCTGTATTTCTCACGTCTGCATGCCTCCAGCTTTTCAGCAAAGTTTCTCTCGGTGCCATCACTGTTGTACTCGCAGGCTATATTTTCAAGAAATTCTATTGATGGTAGGATGTCACTATCATCCATGTTCTTATTATGCTTAGCAAAGTATTCTGGATTTTCTTCATCTTTTTTCATAACAATCAGTCCTTTATTTTCTAATCTTAGAGTTTATTAATTTTCTTAATTATAAAGTGAACTATAAAAATATTTTATCAGAACACTTGTTCTAAAACAATAAATTTATAAAAAATGAAGGTTTCTTCTGAAACATGACTTTCATACAGCTCCATATACCTTATTGAAAAGAAAGAAGATTCCCGACTGATTATTCTAAATGAATTTGCATTTATATTTTTTCTTGTGATATGTGAAGTATATCATAAGTTGTTCCTTCTACTGATTTTATCTTGCTTAAATCATCTATGAAGAAAAACACATGATATTTCCATTTATCAGGATTGTAAATAACTATGAACTCACTTTCTTTAATCCTTGGAATATTTTTTTCTATTTCATCTTTAAAATTATTAAGACTTCCCTGAGGTTTTATTTCTCTTTCTATCTCAAATACATATTTACTATCTTTGATTTTATATGTTGTTGTATCAATTAAGGGTATTCCTATATTTACTTTCTGCCATCCAAAAGAAGTTATTATATTGTCATAAAAGCCATTAAACAAAAATTTATTTAACCCATTACTATCTTTCCAAACATATAAAGGACAATAACTATTTTGCGAATTCTCATTTTTTCCTTTTTCTGTTGTTAGATATAATTTAAACTTTAAATCTTCAAATCCATCTGTTTTATATCCGTTGTTTTTTACTCTAACCTTTATTATGCTCATATCATAATCGCTAGGTAATATAATCTTATATTGAGTTGCTATCATCTCTTTTTATCCTCCCTTTTAATTTTATTTTTAATTCTTAAGCAAAATTATTGCTCAACTCACGCCTTTCCTTTTACACTTACAGTTTAACTCCCGTTATAAAAATTGTATAATACTTATAAATAATCTTTAATATCACTAATAGTGATGGCACATATAAATTAATTTTAATGAAAGGTTTCTATACTATGGAAATTAATGATCTAAGAATATTTCAGATAGTTGCTTATGAAAAATCTATATCAAAAGCTGCTTTAAGACTTGGTTATGCCCAATCAAATATAACTGCACGAATTAAATTACTGGAGAATAAATTAAACACTACTTTATTTATAAGAAACAATAAAGGAACTGTAATTACACCTAATGGAGAAAAATTGCTTAAGTATGCAGATAAAATTCTTGAATTAATTGATGAAATTAATAGCGAGTTCCTTACTCCCAAAATTTCTTCTACTATTAAAATAGGTGCTACTCAGACTATTTCTGCATCTGTTTTGCCTAAATTATTTTATTTATTCCATGAGAAAAATCCCGAAGTATCTTTAACCTTAAAAACAGGAACTCAGAAAAATCTTCTAGATATGATTTTAAAGAATGAATTAGATGGGGCTTTTATATCTGATGAAATTACATCCTCAAAAATAAAAAAAGTTATTGCATTTAAAGAAAAGCTTGCACTAGTATCTTCTATAAGCATTGATTCCATTAATGATTTACAAGCACCTATAATAGTAAATTCAGATGCTGATTGCCCTTATCGTAAGCTCTTACAAAAATGGTTGAGTTATAATAACTCTAAAGGAGCTGCTATTATTGAATTTGATTCACTAGAATCTATCCTTAGGGGCATAGATGAAGGTCTTGGCATATCACTTTTACCAAAAAGTATTTTGCATAAAAATCATAATTTTTTCATTTATGATTTAAAAGATAACTTTGCTGAATTAGAAATTAAGTTTGTAGTCAACAAGAATTTAAAAATAAATCCTTTACTTAAAAGTTTTATTAATGTAACAAATGATCATCTTTTAAATTCTCAGTAATTAATTTTTAACAGTATGGCTTATAGGTCGTAATTATTTTTTATACCATTAGATTTATGGCTAATTATACAATTGAAATAAAAATACTATGAAGGTATAGCTGGATCTAGGTCAATAATTTGGACACATTTTTATTGAACATTGTTCACTTGTTCTTTTTTCAAAATTGAATGAAAAGACTCAATACAGGCATTATCATAAGGGCACCCTTTTCTGCTATTAGAGCTTTTCATTTTGTATTTTTTTAATCTATTAAGAAAGTCTGTGCTCGTATATTGTACTCCAAGGTCAGAGTGAAAAATAACGGAGCCGACAGGCTGTTGAAATGTATGCGCATTATCTAAAGCAGCTATCGCTACGGAAGCATCCATTGTTTTTGAAAATGAATATCCAATTATCTTTCTTGTGTATAAATCCATAACAGATGCTAAATAGCACCATCCATCTTTTAAGGTATAAATATAAGTTATGTCTCCAACCCATTTCTCGTTTATTTTATTAGTAGTAAAATCTTGCTTAAGGAGATTTTTACGTTCTATAACTTTTCTATTAGCTTTTGCAGGTCTAAATTTCTTAATTACTATCGAATGTATATTTAACTGCTTCATAAAACGTTGAACTCTCTTAATACTAATTTTATGTCCTGATTGTTCAAGAATTTTTTGAATTTTGGGCGCACCATACCTACGATTACTTTCAGTATAAATTTTAAGTATTTGATCTTTTAAAGTTTCACTTTCCAGCGTCCTTTGGGACGGAGTATAGTGATGAGAGTGATAATAGGTTCTTTTTGGCATGTGTAGGACCTTACACATCAATCTTACTGGATAGATCCATTTATTATCATCAATGAATTTAATTATATCTCTTGGTCCTTTGAGAATATGGCTATAGCTTTTTTAAGATTTCAAGTTCCATTCTAATTTTTTCATTTTCTTTTTTTAACTTAAAAATCACTTCAACATCTTTTTCGTCTTTTATTTCATTATTTCTGATCTTATTGTTAGTTATTATTGGTTTCTTAGATATTTTCTCTTTTGGCTGAACTTGATTGATCCAGTTATTAAGTGATGTTGTTGAAACGCCATATTCTTTGCAGATTTCTTTAATCGGTTTTCCAGTGTTGTAGACCTCGATTATCATTTTCTTAAAATCTTCTGTATAACTTTTCCTTCTCATTCGGACACACCTCTCTTACTTTAATTATAATTTATTTCAAGAATGTGTCCATAAAACTATACTAGCATCATATAAAATTCTATTCAAAATAAATTTACCTACTATAAAATATTTGTGTTGCTTTAAATATACCACCTATAAGTATTTACTAATTTAAAGAAGCATACATTTCTGCTGCTGTATAAAGGTAGTAAGAAAGTCCAGTTAATTGATTTTCAAGCATGCTCCTATGAAAATCATCATCTAAAAAGAACTTTGTTTGAGCTACAAATGATTTTGCATCCACCCTATGACCATGATCATTTAAAAATTCAATATGATTTTTTAATGTCTCCTGTACACTTGTATCATTAGCCTTTACACCATTTTTTAGAGCATCTTTTATATAGTTCATAAACTGCTGTGCTTCCATAGCTGCCTCATTCATATTATTAACTTGAGCTTCATCCACCTCAGGCATATCATATCCATACTTACCTTTAAGGTAGTTTTTCTGATTTGAAAGTGCATCCTTCCATTCCTCTTTATTGAATCCATTAAACATTGCTGACTTATCCATAATTTCTCCTCTCTTACCAAGGACAATTGATTCATTTATAGTCTTTAGCAAACCATCAGTCCTCTGCTTGCGCGCAATTAGCAGTTCCTGTTGTTTAGCTAAACACTCTAACCGATTTGGCTCGTCCTCAAGTGCTTTTTTAATATCACTAAGAGAAAAATCAAGCTCACGATAAAATAATATTTGCTGAAGTCGCTCAAGTTCTTTTTCACCATAAAGACGGTAGCCGGCTTCATTTACCTCATGTGGAAATAGTAATCCTATTTTATGATAATGATGTAGTGCTTTTACAGTAACTCCCGTAAATTTTGCAACTTCTTTAACCGTGTATAGCATAATTCTTCACCTCGTTTATAATAATAAGACCTCCTGTAAGGTGAGGGTCAAGATTATTTCTAAGCTTTTATTTATTAATATATAATTTTCAATGCTACAAATAATTTGTGATACATTTTACTAATGAAATATTATTCAATTATTAAGATGATTCTTTTGATTTATTGCATCAACACTATATCTCACGCAGATATGTAAATAACTATAAGTTCTCTTTATTCTATAAACCAATTTGCTCAATCCAATTTTTAACCTGTTGTTCACTAAAATTACTCATAGCTTCAAACCCAGGAAGTATTGTTGATTTCGGGCATTCTTTTGCAATATTAATTTGAATTTGCCCAAAACCTCCCCCACCATGAGTGCAAAAGGGAATAACAGTCTTTCCCTGCAAATCCACGTTTCTTAAAAAACTTAGTATTGGTGGAGCAAACGATTTAAACCAATTGGGAGTACCTAAAAAAATGTAATCGTAAGACTTGACTGGTTCTTCTCCAGACAATAATTTGGGGCAATATCCATTTTCAATTTCATTCCTTACTTCCTTTGCTGCTGTATTATAATTGAAAGCGTAGGACTTTTCAGGAACTAACTCCCTGATATCTCCTCCCGTTTGTTTTGCTATTTCTTCTGCTAACATTCTTGTTGTATTTGAAAAAGAATAAAATACTACTAATATTTTGCTCATTTTTACCTCCGTAAAGCCTCTAAGCCTTTATACGATATTTTTTATATTTCCCTCAATATTTTCACATAATTCAAGAAGATTTTGCAACTTATCTATATACTTTATCTAGCATATACACATTACTATTTTATGTATTTCAGCATTGCATTTTATTTCATATCAAATTACATTATTACTCCATGTTTTTTGCTAATACAGAAAGTTTACTCAATGGTCAAATCTGCATATTATACAATTAAAAATGTCACACTTTTACCTCTGATTAGTGTGACATTTCAATAAATCTATATCTTATCTATTTAAATTGAAAATGCTCATAATTAAAATTTATAATATTAAAATCACTATCTTTAAACTGCTTTTTTAAATTTTCTCTCATTGGGGCTGGACCGCAAAAATAAACATCAATCCTATCTTTTGTATTCACAAATTTAGATATTTCGTTTACTGATAAAAATCCCTTTTCTTTTGAATTAAATAAGTGCACTCTTAAATTATTACTGTTTAATAGTTGCAATTCTTCTTTATATGCTCCCTCAGCTTCATTATTGTATGCATAAAAAAGATCTACCGAAAATTCTTCCCCTACACCTGATTGAGCAAAGCTCCTAAAAGGTGTTATTCCAATTCCTCCTGCAATCCATATTTGATTCTTGACACCAGTTTTATAATTAAATTTACCATGAGGTCCTGAGACAACAAATTCATCTCCAACCTTAAGTGTATTTAACAAATCCGTTGTATGATCTCCTAATGCTTTAATAGTGAATTGTAATTCTCTGCTCTTAGGTGCATCACTTATTGTAAGTGGATGTGAAACGAATCCATTTTCATTATCTAAAATTTTCAAAAAGGCAAATTGTCCTGGTTTGAATTTTATTTCTTTTCCAGTAGAATCACCTGTAATCTCAAAGGTTCCATTAGCTACAATATCTAGTTTTTTTACTATATATTTATACTTAAACGAAATTTTTTCATAAAGGAATACGCTATAAATTGCAGATATTATACCTATTATGTTTATAAGATTTAGCCATATACAGAAAGGTTCCAATGAAAAGACAGCATAAGTTGCACTTCCATAATAGTGATAAATTCCAAATGCATAAGGAATAATCATAAATTTATGAATTGTTTTCCACTTCTCATAATTTAATTTTTTAGCCACAAGGGCGATTAATATAAGTATTATAAATATATACATACTAAAAGTCCCATACATAGCATAAGGATCTTTAGGAATTTTTATTCCATTCGCCCTTTCAATTTTTTTCCCCATACTTATTGTTATATTATGAATAACAACCAAAATTAACGCACAAATACTTAAATACTTATGATAAATATATGATTTATCTAGTCCGTCAAATAAGCTATCTAAAATTCTGTGTCTAGTTGAAATGAAATTAATAAATGCAAATGCTACCAATGCAAATGCAGCTATTAACTGAGAATATCCACTCATTGTAGATATTTCTCTTATAGGTTCAACAAATAACCATAATACCCATGTTATTATCATACTCATAAATATAACTAATTTTCCTGATATACTTCTCCTCATCCTCATCATCCTTTCATAACTCTATATATTTATACAAGTTCATTTCTGATAAAGCAAAGTTTTATTCTTGAATAAGAAGAATAAACTCCAATTGTAAATGTTATATAGATAATATAATTTATTGTAATTACTGCATTATGAGCCCCAATATATCCATATATACATACAATGCCTGGAATTACTAGAAATGTAGCCGAGACTAATCTACCTGCTCTATCGAAAATAAAAGACTTGTCCGACTTTTTAATATTTTTGATATACTTTGATGTTATTATAAATTCAATGAATTTCAAGCATACGAATCCCAAATACCATATGGGCAAAATTTTTATGTTTATTAACGCTATATATGAAATCAGAATATAAAACAAATCTGAAAATACATCTAGTTTGGCTCCTATTATCGAAGTTGAATTAGTTTTTCTTGCAATTTTCCCATCTAACAAATCTGAAATACATATTGATAAAAATAAAACGCTCAAATTCACATTTCTTTCCTTAGCATATATAAATTGCTCGATTATATTTTGAACAAATAATACTGATAGTATTATTCTTGTTATTGTAATTAAATTAGGTACATATCTGACTATAATCTTCAAAGAACCCCTCCCAATTCTTCCTTGTTTTAATAAATCATTTTAAGATAATTAAACAAAAACCTCTAATTTTCTCCTATATATTACAAGTTTACAACAAAAACACCTATATTTCTATAGGTGTTCTTAGAATTTACATTTCAGGTTTAATTTATATAATTTTCCTCATTTAGCATTCGCTATTTTTTAAATTTCTCATGTTTTATCCTCATAAAAAGTATGCCACTTTAGTTTCAAATATTATATTGTTTAGGCAAATATATTTTTACTTAAATAATTTTCCTCTCATATGAAAATATAATTCCGGAGTATCTTCTGTAATAACTTTAAATTCATATCCTTTAGATTTATAGTATTTTATTATTTGTGGAAGAGCCTTGCATGTGTTCTTATGCATGTCTGTACAATGCAAAAGTAATATTATGTTTTGGCGATTTTCACTTCCTTTTATTGCTTTTCTATATAAAGTATCTGGTGAGAGCTTTGAATTTAATCCATCCGTATTATCTAAATCCCAATCATATATTTTAAATCCTTCATCATGCAGTTTTTTTAAGTATTTTTTGTTCAATCTTTTGTTACTTCCGCATGGAAATCTAATTATATTAGGTGAAATTCCAATAGCCTTATTTATTTCATCACGACATTTAATCATTTCTTTTATAAATGCGTCTTCACTGCTATAAATTTTCCTTATTTTATGGGTATATGTATGAAGTCCTATTCCGTTTCCTTCATCATAAATTCTTTTTACCACATCTTCTTTTCCTTCAATTTGATTTCCGATTAGAAAAAAAGTTGCATGCACTTTATTTTCCTTTAATACGTCCAAAACATCATTTGTTACTTTGCTACTAGGTCCGTCATCAAAAGTTAAATAAATTGTTTTTTTCTTATGCTCACATATTTTTTCATTTAAAGTAACATCTTCATTGAATACTAAATCACATAAATCAGAATTAATATTTATATTGTTTATAAATATAGTTAGAATAAAAAATATACTTGCCAAAAAAAATAAGATATGTTTTGATTTAATTCTCAATTTGTTTTCCTCCTTTGTAACTTGCCTCATAAATCTAAAGCTTATTTCACTTTATTATTAGCTTCTTGAATCTTTTTATTTATAGCAATTTTATACATATGTTAATTCTTATATAAATTTATTTAAATAAAAAGATTCTTTGCTTAGAAGCAGCTATAAATCAAAGCTATAGTAGATTTTCATTACATCGGAGAATTAATTTTCAAATAACTTAATTCATTCTTTATAAAATTGTAGAGACTTGAAAAGAGGAAGCATTAAGCCATATAAGGCAATAATACGAACCAAATATAAAACAGCCCACAGACGTTACTGTATTTAAATATGAAAACTCAAAGAGCTAAAGTGATATGTTAGTCTTAAACGACAGATCTATTATTGTATATATACTTGGACATCATTCTAATAACAATTATATATATTCATTTTTTCTCTGATTCTATATCAATGCCTGCTAATTTCATCAAGTATATAGCATTTCTTGTAGGTGAGATTCCTTCCTTCAGCTTATAATCAAAGTGAATTTCATTATCTGTATAATATTCAGAAAAATGATAGTTTTTAATCTTTGAATTCTTATGATTCTCCATTTTTCCTAATTCTAAATCATGAGTAGATACAAATCCTAAATTTCCAGTTCTGCATAATTGTTTTATTAAAATTGCTGCTCCAGCAAGCCTATCTTTTGAATTAGTTCCTTTAAAAATTTCATCCAATAAAAATAAAACTTGCTTGCCTTCTTTTGAAGCTTTAACAATATTCTTAATTTTTAGTATCTCAGCATAAAATGAAGATATACTTTGTCCTAGATTATCGCTTATCTTCATGCAGGTATATAGATCCATAATATTACAATAAAATTGATCTGCGCATACTGGAGCACCAGCATATGCTAATACAATATTAATACCAACAGTCCTCATAAATGTACTTTTACCAGACATATTAGAACCTGTTATAAGTATAACTTGATATGGATCTTCTACAATTAAGTTATTGCATACACGTTTATCCCCTAAAAGAGGATGGCCAATATTTTTAGCTAGAATCTTTGATGATCCATTTATAATTTTGGGCATGCTCCAATAAGGATTATCATATTTAATGCCAGCAATACTGCTTAGCGCTTCTAACTCTCCTATTATATCTAGCCACTTTTGAAAATCATCCCCTGATTTTATCCTCCACAATTCAAGTGAAATAGACAGATGATATTCTATCATAAGAATTGGATTTAAAATAAGATATATAATATTACGTCTATTAGCTATTAATTCGCAGATTTTAGAAAATGAGTCAATTTGCTTAGATGCACTTTCTCCATCAGTATTATAAAGTTTTTCACATAAATTCATAATATGCTTTGAATTAAATTTATGCCCTTCTATACACTTAATCATATTTTTATATGTTACTATGCTATTTTTATATTTCTCAGCAATAATTAAATTTTTTCTTCTATCATCTTTTTTTATCATTAAAATGACACATTGAATAAAAATCAAAAAAGTAGGAATGTAAAATGGAACTAAATTAAATATTTTTGGCACAAATATATGAATATCTAACAGAAACGTTAGTAAAAAATCCATTATTTTAAGTATCAATGTTAAGGTAGTTATTGTAGTTATTATTGAAAGAATCCTTAATCCCCAAATCACTTCTTTTTTTATTACATAGTTACTTCTTTCTTTCATCCATAAAAAAAGTTCATCTGGATTTTGTTTATTGTTTGAAATTATTTCTCCCTCTACCTCAAGCCTTTGCCTAAAATTTATTTTTGGGGCCAGTTCTTTGACGGCAGATTGCCTGTTGTATATATTTTGCTCATTTCTAGTTTTTTCTGTTAAGATTTCTTTGAGTTTTTGTCTTCCAATATAAGTATGCGATGCATTCATCCATTGGAATAATGACCCTTTCCCAAAAACATCAAGATCGTATGAATAATTATGGTTTTTATCTATAAAATCTTCACCAGTATCCTCAAAAGATTTCCACTCCCCAGTTAATCTTTTTATAGATGTATCATTTACATCATATAATGCATTGATATACAGCTTCTTATTTTTAATTACTTGATACAAAGCACCTAAATAACAAAATAAAAGAACTGTTATTAAAATTCCAAAATAAAATAAGTAACAGTTGTTCTTTATATATGATATTATTAAAATTGCAAATCCAAGTAGAAACATACAAAATCGTAATATACTTATATTATTAAGATTCTTTTGCTGCCTTTTGAGTAATAGAAAATATCGAGATTTTCTTTTTTCATATTTTTCTTTTTGTGATATCACTCCTACTCCCCCTTTAGGATTAAACACTTTTTAATGACTATTCTTCTTTAATAATTTTGATATGCTTCTTCATATTGAATTAATTGGGTATAGAATTTAACAATCTATCTTCTTTTTCTAGTAAATTGTATTTTCTTGAAAACAGCGGCGCATCTATTTGATTATTTTTACCGCAGTCATATACATTCTTGCATACATATAATAAATCATTTATATTATTATGAAGTGTCATAATTCTACGAGTTAGCTGATTATTTTTAAACATTCTTTTCATAACTATTCCTGCTAATTTTGAAGGCATTTTATAAGCAAATAATTCATTATTATAATTCTTTAGATTTACATTTCTAGATGAAATTATTTTTACAGTTTCCCTTATAGTTAATATTGTTTCTGATAAAATTTTAGAGGAATCCATCAACTTTTCTGCTGCCTCAGTTGTGTTTTTTATATCCCCATATTCTCCAGCGTTTGTTATAACAGCTGCATTTATCGCCATGTGAATCCAAATCCATTCAAGCATATCAAAAGGTATTTCAGCTTTAATATGACAATCAGATAATAATTCCAATAACTTATCATAATTTTTAATATTTGTTTTTTCTTTGCTTTCAAGCATAATATGATCAAATATACAGCAATTTAGTTCATGATCACTTATATTCCCTCCTGCTACTGGATAACCAAGTATGTACTCCCATCCTTTAAATAAATTTTCAATATAATTTTTATCTTCCCATATTCCATTGAAAATTATCAAAGTACCATTAATGTCATTCTCTTTTAATGTTCTTATTACTCCTTCAATTTTTCCAGCTGGAACACTTACTAATATAAAATCATAAGAACTGTTTTTATTTGGGATATGGATCTTATAATTATCATTTTTTTCTTCGCCTTTATTGTTAAATCTTCCATCTAATAACTTGACATTTATATTTTCAGGTACAAATGCTTTTTTGCTGTCTCTTATTAAATGCTCTACCTTGTGTCCCTCTTTTTGAAAAACATATCCATAAGTTGTCCCAATTACTCCAAGCCCGATTATTAAAACTTTCATTTTCACACCTCTAAATCTCCATTTATCTTCCAATTAATTGTAACATATTTTGTAAATACTATCCTGTTGTGTTTTGAAAAAATATTATTTCAATTCCATAAAGCCTTATGAAATTACATATTCAGCGTTCAATAAATCTATAATTTACTGTACAAAAAAAATCGCAAATTCAATTTTCTTGAATAATGCGATTTTAGAATCATTGCATTACTTTTGATAACTAATTTCTATTTTGTCAAATCATAACTTAAGCTAATTAAATTATATATTTCCTCCTTGGAAAAATCGCTATCCAAAACGATTGTGATCCAGTATTTTTTGTTCATGTGGTATGCGGGTAAAATCCCTTCTTGGCTTTTTAATAAGCTATTTAGGACTGGGTCACACTTTAAGTTTAATATCTCAGCATTTCCTTTTCCACTTAGGCCTAATTTAATTCTTGGTATATTCATAATTAACCCATACCATTTGCCATTCACTTCATGTCTAAGTACAGCATACTCTGGATATTTAGGCCAAGGATAATCAGGATCAGTATTAAATTTTTCTTTTGCATAAGCAAGAATTTCTTTTCTTTCTACCATAAAAATTCCTCCTAAAACACATACCTATTTAACTTTAAATCTTTCTATATCTTTTAATCCCTGATAAACCTCTCCTCTTGAAAAATTGCTTTGTTTCAATAGATTATCACTCTTTTTAAGGAGCGAATTATAAAAGTCAATTGCAATTTCATAAACTTCTTGTGAATTATTTTTTTCTAGTTCATCAAAGATTAAATCTTCCGCTTTATTATAATCCCCTTCATGAACAACTTTGGTAAGAATTATTTTAAATATATCTATAGAACTCATTTGCTCTATATTAATTTTCTCACTATTTTCTTCTTTTTTATTACAAATAATCTTTCCAATGGATTTCCCAAGTTCCTTAATAAGTTTTTCGATATCCATATATTTTACCTTCATTCAATATTAAGTGCAGTATCATATAAGAACTCAAATATATATTTTATTCAAATCCTAAAAAAGTATCACTTAAATATCCTTATATTTATTTTCTATTTTCTTTTTTGTATTCTTTGATACCTGTCCTAGTAATGTTAAAACAATAAATCCAAGAATGAAAATTCCACCAAAGAATCCCCCAATTATAATAGGGGTTATCACTTTGATTCCTGCCCTTGTATAAATTATAATTGCAAACAATAACGTAGCTACAACTGAGCATATCATACTATAAATTAAATTACTTTTTACAGAAGGTTCATTGTTATTGTAGCTCCATAGACCACTTTTTAAACAACTCCAAATCGTCGAAATGCCTCCACATGCAAGTATGACTGTTTCACCAACAACTTCCTTAAAAGCAGCTTTCATAAATAACATTTGTATTATAATCACTATCACTGACACACTAAACATAATTCGAAATGCAATATGCTCACATTTATAAAATTCTTGCTCTTGACGCTCATCAATTTTTTATTCATTATCATCATCCTCCCAAAAAATATCATTTAATGTTTTCCCAAGTGCTTTACAAATAGCGATGCATAATTGCAATGATGGATTAAATTTTCCAGCTTCTATCATCCCTATTGTTTGCCTTGTTACGCCTACTCTATCTGCTAACTGTTCTTGAGATAAGTCCATCGAGACCCTTGCTGATTTCATTTTAAGATTTTTCATCTGCATTCCTCCTTATATTATTGTTGTAACATATACAATTCATAATGTCAAATATATATTGCATTATAATTAGTATATAATACAATAATTCACTAATGAGATTGATCGAAAAACAAGGAACTTAATTGTAAAGCGAAATGCTATCTTATAAGTCTAAATGCAGTTTTCTAAATTAAAATCCACCTGTAATACAAAGAAAATACAGCCTTACTCATTTGAATAATACAATGTTAAAAACAGCTATGCTTTCCACAAGACAATGGATATATTTAGGAATACTCTTTTTGATTTTTAGTATTGTGTACAAAAAATATCGCAAATTCAGATGAATAATACGATATTTCAATCTGCTATTTATTTTTACTAATTCACATAAGTACGAGGTTTGTGATCGAATAGCTTAATAAGTATTTACAATTCGTTTTACACTTTTCTCTACTATCGCCACCATATCACTTTCAGCACCGAGACTGAAGTTAAAAATAACACCTTGTCCTCCACCAGAACCAATTGCAGAAATAAAAATGTTACTACCATTGCCTACTACTGTAAGGCTTAAGCTTGCTCTATTGCCATTTCTCATAAAATATTTATCATATACCCTAACTGCTACATTGGTATCTCCAGAAGTGTAGTTGCTTTTATCTACTAAATTCATAGTCATTCCACTGCCAGCAATATCGTTTTCTAAACTATAAAGTACTTTCTCAAATTGACCGCTAATAGTATTTTCATACTTTGCCATAATGAATCCTCCATAATATTTAGTTTCCTATTTTACTATCACAATCAATTATAGCATATTTTGTAAACATCGCATTATTCAATTTTCAAAGAGTACTTTTTTAATTTACTGTCTCAAATCTACATATTACTCAATTACAATATTTTATTAACTTTCATTATCTACTAGAAATATTGTAAACAATCTTTCTCATAATATTTAATAAATTTTCTCTTTCTTCATAAGTATCTAAAGAAATCATTACTTTTCCATAAATCTCTTCTTCAAATTTTATATGCTCCTCTTGCGCTTTTTTCCCTTCTTCCGTAAGCTCTAGTTTATAAGATCTTCTATCTCTTTTACTAATAGATCTACTTATAAGATTACGCTTTTCTAATCTATCGATCATGTTAGTCAATGTACTTTTAGGAATATTCAATATTTCTAAAATATCTCTAATAATAACTTCTTCTTTCTCGGAAATAATTCTAATTATGGATATTTCATTATCACTAAGTCCTTTTATTCTAGTATACTTAGCTTCAATATCTTTATAGCTTGATTCAAATAACATACGATGCCATAATATATTAAATTCATCTATTTGCTTTTTACATTCTTTATCCATATTGTCACTCCAATCTATTAATGATTATTTTCTTATCTTAGCGCTAATTGCAAAACTCTTATAATTAATCTTTTTAAAATCAAATGGCTCAAATCCGTATTTTACTAAAAGTGCCTTAACTTCTTTTTCAGAATATATTTTATAATCACCACTATTAGATATTTTACAATATAAATTTATAAATTGTCTACAAATTACTGGTGCCGTTGGATCCCCTATAATTAATAATCCACAATTCTTTAATACTCTCTTCATCTCTAATAAAACTTTTTCTGGATTTGGATAATGATGAAATGATGCATTACATACAATTACATCAAAAGAATTATCTTCCCAAGGCATATATTCTGAATCACCAACTTTCAATTCAGCTTTATCCCCAAGATTTTTCTTAGCTATCGCAATCATATTTTCTGATATATCTAATCCATATAAACCAAACTTATAGTTTGTGCTAAGTTTTATCAATACATTACCGGTCCCACATCCAACATCTAATATTTTTTTAGGATTTTCGCTTATTACCCTACTAACAATTTCCTCATACATTGGAGCTACAAACTTGCCATCACTGCTTTCATCATAAACTTCAGCAGTGCTATTAAAGTTTATTTTCGAATTTTCCTTAAAAATGTTTTTATTATTACCTTCCACATAAATCACTCCCCATAATAATAGTTCAATCTTAGTATAGTTCCATATACGTACTATAATTAAATACTACCACTATTAAAAGTAAAATTCAACCATTTTTTATATATTTTTCTGAAAATACAGATATATTTATATATATTGCAATTTACAATATATATTTCACAATTTACAATTGCCTCTAAAATTCTTGCAATATTTTTAGAATTATTTTTGTAACGTATTATATAAGAACTTTATTAATTTTTTAGTTAAATTTCATTACTTTTCCTGCATATTACTAGAGCAATAATTTGCCTTGTATTAGTTATAAAAAAAATCACTAGAAATTATCTAGTGATTTTTTGATTATATAAAATATTGTATTAAATTGTACTTAATATTTTCATTTAATAATGCACGATATATTAAATAATACAGTAACAGAAAGTTTATTATACTATTTTAAATATTCAGTAACAAAATCAGTAAAAAGAATACCTTCTAAATGGTCAATTTCATGACAAAAACATTTTGCTAAATCTCCTGTACCCGTTAGTATTATTTCTTTACCATTTTCATCTAATGCTTGAACTGTCACTTTTTCTGGCCTTAATAATTTTCCAAATACATGTGGATTACTTAAACATCCTTCTATAACTTCTTGGCTACCCTCTTGTTTAATTATTATTGGGTTGACTAATTTTATTAGTCCTTGTCCCATATCTATTACAACTAACCTTTTAAGTATTCCTATCTGCGGTGCCGCTAATCCCCCACCATTTTCTGTATTATACATTGTCTCCACCATATCATCTAGAATTTGTCTAATCTTTTCATCTACCACTTCAACTTCTCTACTTTTCTTTCTTAAAACTTCATCACCAAATAATCTAATTTTCCTTAATGCCATTTAAACTACACCTCTACTTAATTGCGCTCTTGATTTTCTTTCACTTTGTTCGAAAAGAAAAACTTCCTCTATTGCACAATGAAATATTTGAGAAATATCATAAGCTAGCCATATAGATGGCTCATATTTTTCTGTTTCAATAGAATTTATTGCCTGCCTTGATACTCCTACAAGAGCTCCCAATTGTTCCTGTGTTAATCCAATAGCTTCACGAAATTTTCTTAGTTTATTCTTCATTAACAATCACTCCTGTCATGTTTACCTTACATAAAAGTATATTCCAATTCAAATTTCATGTCAAGTTAACATTACATGATGTGTGTCTTTAATTTCCAACTTTTCAAATTCAGTACTATTCGTCATACTATCCAAGTGGTATTGTACTATAAATTTATTAAGCTAGATTTTCTCCATCCTTAAATGTTCTTAAAGATAACTCATCAAACATTGCTAAATCAGGATTATGACTAGTTCCGCAATAGTGAATGCTATCCTCTAACTTCCAGCCTAATTCTTCTAGAAAACTGTTCCATAGAATATGCTTTAACAATTCTAAACGGAAAATGGAAACTATTAACAATTTGGATTATGTCTCAAAACGGAATTCTTCGCTTTAATGAACTACAACGAAAAGTTGATGGCATATCCAGTCTTATGCTCTCAAAAAACTTAAAAGAACTTGAAGAAGATGCTCTGATTATTCGTCGTCAATACAATGAAATTCCACCAAGAGTAGAATATGAATTATCAGAACTTAGTCAAAAACTCATAGTTGCTTTACAACATCTTGGAGAATAGGGCGAAGAAGTTCATAAATATAAAGAAACATCTTTGTGATGAATAATCAAAAGTTTTCTTCAACCATGAATAATATACTTATACTACTTCATAGCTACATGCTTTTTTAAAATTGCGCAGAAAAAAATCGCATATTCATATTTTATTGAACAATGCGATCTTCTGCCTATTTTATACTATTAACTTATTGAATTTTCCTGATAAATTTTATGAAGGTTGTTAAATAATTTAATAAGATAATTGCTAAAATTATATGTATCTGAAGTAAATGCTATAATCATCTTTACCATACTACCTTTGACATATCCACTAGCTCTTTGGAGTTTGAGGTAATCTCTTCTAAAGTAGCCGTTATCTCTTCAGTAGCTGCTGCTTGTGATTCTGCTATCATGTTTGTATTGCTAATCTCCTTAATAACTTCATCAATAGAATTTCTCATTTCAAGAAGCAATTGTGATACTTTTTTTGACGATTCACTGCTCATCTGTGAAAGTTTTCTCATCTCACCTGCAACAACTGAAAACCCTCTTCCTGCCTCGCCTGCTCTTGCAGCTTCAATAGCTGCATTTAAAGCTAGAAGATTAGATTGAGAAGAAACACTGGCAATAAGATTTAATATTGTATCCGTTTCTTTTATTTTTTCTTCTGTTTTTTGTGTTGCATTTACAATACTATTCATTGAAGATGAAAGTCTTTGAGAATCAGTAGCCACTTCCTCAATACTTGAGCTTGTCTGTTGCAGTGAACTAAAAATGTTCTCTGCTACTTCTTCTACTTTAAACTGTTTATTTAAGCTTTTCCCTATTGCAACTCCACCAATAATATTTCCACTTGAATCCTTAATAGGGTAAGAAATCCCCTTAAATGATACTCCAAATAATTCTTTTGGCACTATCACACTTAGTACCTTACCTCCTTTTATACTTTTATATAATGGTTCCTCAGGATTTAACTCTTGTCCAACTTTGATAGGTAAGTTAATGGAATCACCATCACGATAATATATAAATTTCTTAGTATCTGCTACAGCAACTGCTATATCGTCTTGTAATATTTCCTTTAATTCAGGAATAACCTCCAAAAATGCCTCAAGTCTATTTTCCATATATATACCCTCCAATAAATTCAATCTATAATAGGTATATATTCGATAAATCTTTCTATATTCCTTGTTTTTTTGCGTTTATTTTAGAAATATATTATTTTATTTTTTAGTATTATTCAATTTTAAGTTAATAATTCTTTTAATAAAATTATATAACATTTTAAATATAAAAATACCGTACATTCAACTGAATAATACGGTACTTAAAATCTTATATTTACTTCTCTTTATTGCAGTTCAAATTCTGCAGTTACATGGGAATAACCCTTTGAGTTTTCAATTTCTGCTAATATTCTATATTTTCCTGCTGTAAGCTTGTTAAAGTCTTTCAGTGTACTTAATCTACAAATATCCATACCTGTTCCTTTTGCTGGCAAAATTGCTTCTAAATCATTAAAAGCAGTATGTTTTGCAAACTCTAAATTATGCCATTCATTATTTTCAAACTTATCTATTTTATAATATTCTCCACCATGTCCACTTTCTAAATCCGTATTATTTGTTATATCAACCCTGATCTCTTCTGTACCGACAGGATACACACTTTTTTCAGTCTTCATAGTAATATCTTGTAATTGTGATTTACCTTTAGTTGTATCTAAAGTTCCATCTGCCCCCAAATAATATCCGTCGACAGTTTCATTCTTTGCGAGAACCCCTTCAAAGCTAAAGTAATAATACTTTCCATTAACTAATTTCCATCCCCTAGATACACTATTTTCCTTATACAATGTATTTCTCACTTCTACAGGATAACCATCTATTCTTAAAGTATTTTTAAATTCATCCATATCAAAACTTTTATCCTTGTTAGTTGTAACATTATTGGGCGCAGCCTGAATCCACGCCCCATCAGATCCTATTGTATATCCATCAATGGTTGTATCATGTACCATATATCCATCTTGTTTAAAATAATACCACTTTCCATCAATCTCTTTCCAACCTACTGACCATGAACTTCCTTCTGTATTCCACCAACCGTTTGAATCCTGTTTCCATTCTGCATTCGCTCCACTTGAATTAAATACATATGCAACACTTGCTACTAATAGAGCCACTATCACTCTTAGTTTTTTTACTTTTTTCATGATTTCTCCTCCAATTATATCCAATTCCACTTTCACTCACATAATACAAATATTTCATATTTTTTCGGTACTATTATATCAAATTTCAAGCAATACATTCTTGTTTATTAATACTCCAAACCTACAGATTACGATATTAATGTGCATAAAGTTAAGATAACTTTGATACAAAGTAAGTATTCTTTATTTCATGTTACTTTAAAATTTCTCATAAATATGCTTTCCTATTACCTTCAAATGATTTAAATATTGATCCAACTATATTATTTAAATCAAAATAACCTGTATCCATTAATATTCTTGGTTTAACTTTTAGGGCATTTGGTCTTCCATTTTCCAAACACTCTTCCTCTGCATATGTCGCCACAATCTCACCATGAAACATTGTAAAATCAAATATGGGAATAGTTTGTATTACTTTACACAACTAATTTGCTGATTTCTTGCCATTAATCAAAAAGTGTAAAGACAAGCTTGCTACCGCTAACTTATATTTATTTTCATATGTAATAGAATTAGTATCCTTCATAAAATTCTTAACATCTTCTAAGCTGATACCTGCATACATAGCTAAAGTATCGTATCTAATTCCAACGTCAATTATCAATACATCTATTATTCCTTTGACTCTGTCATCTTCATTTATACTACGTATCCCTTCAGATAGAATATAAATCTTATTTGATAATGATGAAGGCTCAGGACACTTTGAATTCCACACAAATTCTTTATTGTTTTTAATAGAGTCCATTGCATTAGCATAAAACTCATGCAAATTTCTTTTTCCATCCATATAATCTTTTAGCCAGTTATAATCCACATTTATCATTCTACTCAAAACTTCAAGTTCAATTTTATAATCTCCAATCAATTTTTTTATACTTTCTCTTGTTTTGTCTATAGGATTTGAATCTCCATTTATTAATTCCATATTTCCCCACCTCATTCGTATAATATATTTTAATATTTTCTTAAATAAATATTTGTAAAAATTAGTTATTCAACACTCTAAGTTAATACTAATCAATTTTACAACAATGCCCTTCAATTCTCTTATAAGGTATTAATATATCTTCAGTCTGAACTCTATTTAGAAAATCTTTTAAACTTTCTTGATTATCGTCAGGCGCAAAATATTTTTTCCCCATCCATTGTATTATCCAACCAGTAATTCCTGCTGGAATAATATTGTTGAACTCTCTATAACCTATCCCTGAATTATTGAGAGTATAATTAAAATTCAATGTTTTCTGTAATATATTTTTGTTGTCGCAAAGCTCAGTAATTTTTACTCTATAGAGCTTTACTTGTTTTAAAAATGTCATTATTGATTTATCCCCTTCCCTCAGTTGTTGATATTCTGCTACTATAAATATAAATTATTGCATGCATTATAAATATTATATTGCTCAATTTGTTCCACTATACAAATTTTAACACAAACACAAAATGTTACATAATAAAGAGATAATATAATTATTCATTAATCTAGCGCTTTTTCATAAAGTATTCTCTTACAAAGTCAGGAAAGTGTATAGCTATATTATATGACAGCGGAACGGCAACCTTATAGCGAGGTTTAAGCCTCCTTTTGGAAATTATATTAACAATAGTTTTCGCTGCTTCTTTAGGATCAGTTAAATTTTGATTATTTCGATATTTAGCATCTGCTTCATAAAAAGTTGAATAATAAGAATCTTGATTAGTCATAAGATTATTTGAATTATTAATCATAGTTTTAAAGAAATTTGTTTTTATTGGTCCAGGCTCTATTACAGTTGCTTGAATATTATAGTTGTGCAGTTCTAAACGCAATGTATCATTTATTGCCTCAACTGCATATTTAGATGCACAATATACACCATTAATAGGTTGAACAAATTTCCCCGAAATTGAGCCAATATTTATAATTTTGCCAAATTGTTTCTTACGCATTTCCGGAACAACTGCCTGAATCATATTAATTATTCCAAATACATTTACATCAAACATGCTTTTTGCACTATTTATATTGATTTCCTCTAAAGCACCTCTAGTTGAGTATCCCGCATTATTTACAAGAATATCAATTTTCTTAAATCGTGCTATCACTTCCTTCATCGCAACTGAAATAGATTCTTTTTGGGTAACATCTAGCGATAGCTTTAATGATACAGGTAAATCTTTTAAAGATTCTACCTTTCTAGCTGTTGCCACAACTATATATCCTCTCTCAGATAATATGCTGCAAAGTTCTCGTCCTATCCCCGTTGAGCATCCTGTAATTAAAACAACTGTTTCGTTTTTCATAAAAATTAACCCCCATTAATAAAATTTATATACATCATAAATCACATGGAGGTTAGCTGCATTATCATTTGTTAATATTAAAATTTTTTCTTAATCTACTAAGTGACACAGGGGTTATTCCTAAATAAGAAGCAATATGATATTGTTTAATACGCTTTTCTAATCCTGGATATGCATTAAGGAACTGCTTATAACGTTCAATGCTATCTAATACTTTAAAACTAATTGCATGCTCTTCTTTCATAATAAGAACACTATCAATCATCTTTTTGTAAAACAAAAGTAGCTCATAGTTTTCCTCAACTATTTTTTCAAAATCAGAAATTTGAGCTACAATAATTTCGCTATCTTCTAATGCTTGTATATAATACATAGATTCCTTTTGCGATAGATGTGCTACATATGAGAATAGTACCCCACCCTCTTTGTAAAAATATTTTGTTGTATCTTTACCTGTTTTATCAATATAATAAGAACGAAAAACTCCCTTAACAACAACTCCTATTTCAGTAGACTTCTCACCTTCCTGTAAAAAGAACGTATCTTTTTTTAACAGCTTTGGCTTAAAAATCTTCTTTAATAAAGTTATGTTTTTTTCACTAAGGAAAATCTCATTATTTTTCAAAATATCTATCCATAAATCATCGTATACATTTGTACTCATTCAAAGCCTCGTTCCTTTGGTTAGAATTAATTCTAATTACCTACTATTTCATGTGTCTTGTATTAGTTTTAATCATTTAATAATAATTCTGATTTAAATATTATAACGGCGTTTCCTGAAACTTTGGCCTCTATTGGTTCATTGTCTTCTATCTTTACCTCAACTTCGATAATACCAGGCCTATTTATAGCCTCTCCTTGCTTAGCTTTAAATCTAAATGAAGAATTATTATGATTAACAAGATTATGGTGAACAAGATATGCACCTAATGGACCATTTGCATTACCAGTAACAGGATCTTCATTGATACCTATTGAAGGTGCAAACATTCTTCCATGTATTAAAATATCACTTTCTTTTGAATCAGTAGTAAAAATATAATATCCATTACATTTAATTACCTCGCTTAACTTAGAAAGTGCACTATAATCTGGCTGCAATATATTTAATGTTTCAATACTTTTAATACCTATCATAACTTTAGAATGACCTGTTGACACTATCTGAATTTTATAATCATCAAGTAAATCACTTTCTTTAATTTTAAGTGCTTTTAAAAGTTCTTCTTTATTTATACCATCAATAATTTCACCAAACTCAATTTTTCCCTGTATCATAATAATTTTGTAATCATTATTTTCTTTTATTATATCAACAGGTAAAATTCCTGCTCCTGTCTTATGATAAATCCTTGAAGTTTCCAGTTCATTTTCGATAGCACGTACATAATGAGCTGCAATAGTCGCATGTCCACAAATAGGAACTTCGCTTATAGGTGTGAAAAAGCGCACTTGGACATCATATTCATTACTATTTGAAGAGAAAATAAATGCTGTCTCAGAATTGTTAAGCTCTCTAGCAATTTTCTGCATTTCATAATCAGTTAATCCATCTGCATTCGATATCACCCCTGCTGGATTTCCTGTAAATTTTTCCTTTGTAAATGAATCAACTTGATATAAATTATATTTTCTTGCCATGTTACCTCCAAATATACTTTAATTTATAGGCTAAAACCATTTGTTTAATTCATGGGAATTAATACCTATCTGTAATATAATTAATTATAGTTTTACTTTAATTCACTTACAAGTGCACATTTAAAAGTGGGATTTATATTTGTTTGAAATATATACTCCATTTCAACTTTTGTTATAATAAGAATCTGGAAAATTTATACTTCAAAATGTAGTTATTATTTATTATGTATGTATTTATTATAATTGTTGTTTACAATAATGAATTTAGCTGAAAGAGGGATGTTATTTGAGAGAACATTATATTGACAATATACGAACCTTTGGAATTTTATTGCTATTCCCATTTCATACCTCTCGTATATTTAACTCATTTGAAAACTTTTATGTGGTTGGAAAACCAAGCATTATTTGTGATAATTTTATAAGAATCTCCTCAGATTGGTTTATGCCATTACTGTTTGCTATTGCAGGAATTAGTGCCTCATTAGCTATGGAGAAACATTCAATTAAGCAGTTTATTAAAGAACGTTTTTTTAAGCTCTATATACCATTTATGTTTGGAGTTATTTTAACAGTTCCTATCCAAACATTTTTTGCAGAGAAACAACATAATGGGTATACAGGAAGTTATTTTAATCAATACGTATTATTTTTTACTAAGAAAACTGACTTAACTGGATATACTGGCGGTTTTACTCCTGCGCATTTATGGTTTCTGCTCTTTTTGTTTGTTATTTCATTGGTATCATTACCTCTAATAATTCTCTACAAAAAATCCAATAAAAAAATCAATGAAAGCAAACTTAATTTATGGACAATAATACCATTATTCTTATTTAACTTTCTTTTAAGCATTATTAAAATTGGTGGACAAGGTTTTGGCGAATATCTATCATTGTTCCTACTAGGTTCCCTAATTTTAAGCACCAATGGAGCTATAAAGCTACTAGAAAACAAACGCTTAATTTTAACTACTTTTGCAATTATACTTTCTATAATACGTATGGTTATGATTTATACTGTAGATTTTGAGAATGTTTCATTTGAAATTAAATTTCTATGTTCAGCATTTAATCATTTAACCACATGGACTATAATTTTAGCCATTTTAGGCTTAGGAAAATGCTATTTTGATTTTTCTAATAGAATTTTAGATTACTTTTCTAAGTCATCTTTTACTATTTACATTTTTCATCAAACTTGGTTAGTAGCAATTGGTTATTATGTTATAAGATTTTTTAGCAATAGATTAGTACAATTTAGTATTATTATGATTTCAACCTTTATAGCAAGTGTTTTCACCTATAAAATTGTACGTTCAGTCCCAATTGCAAGATTTATGTTCGGATTGAAAAAATAATTATCATTAACTTTCTTCTTATACAAAATAATGATGATAATTAGTATTTTTCGAGTTTCTACATATCACTTCTATGATATTAGCAACATAAAATAAAGAAAAATACGTTTTTTAACAAAGGAGAAAGAAAATGAGATTAAATGGATTAACAGGAAGGGTAATAACACCCTCAGATAAAGAGTATCCAACTTTGAGACTTGAATATAATCTATCTATTAATAAATTTCCATTAGCTATCGTTTATTGTTATACACCAACGGATGTATCCAACTCTATTAAATGGTGTAGAAAACATCATGTGGGGCTTCGCATTCGTACAGGTAAGCATAATTATGAAGGATATTCAACAGATAATGGCGTAATAGTAATAGATACAACTCTTATGGACAAGATTGAAGTTAATACTAAAAATGATACTGTAAAAATTCAAGCTGGCGCAAGACTTGGAGATATATACTCAGTAACTTCTGAAAAAGGATATGCCTTTAATGGCGGAACTTGCCCAACAGTTGGAATTTCTGGTTTGGTACTAGGTGGTGGAATAGGTTTATCCTGTAGAAATTTTGGCTTAGTATCGGACAATCTTATAGAGCTGCAATTGGTTAATGCCAAAGGTGATCTAATAACTGCCAATAATCATATAAATCCTGATTTATTCTGGGCCTGTCGAGGCGCAGGTGGAGGAAACTTTGGAGTTGTAACTAGCTATACTTTTAGACTTCATAAGGTAAATTATATTACTCTTATACAGCTTAAGTGGAATAATATTTCCAGGGAAAACTTTATTAAACTATGGCAATGCTGGCTGAAAACTGCAGACAAGAGGATTAGTTGTTTTGCTGGTTTAAGTAAAAAAGGCATATATTTAAATGGATTTTTCTATGGACCTAAGTCTGAAGCTGAAAAGATTTTAAAAGAATTTTTACTGCTCCCAGGTTTACTAGATAGCTCTTTAATAGAATATGTACCTTTTATAGATGCCGTTAAAGCTATTGGTGCTTTTTATGGGCCTCCTGATAGATTTAAAGCTACTGGAAGGTTCGTTTATTGTCACTTAAGTAAAACAAATATCAAAAACTTAATTAAGTATATAGATTGTAGCCCAGGAGATGGTTGTTTTATCAGACTTTATACTTTAGGCGGTAAGATAAAAGATTTCTCCAGTGATTATTCAGCTTACTACTATAGAGATGCCAGCTATATTATGGGAATAACAGCAGATTGGGAAGAATATGAAGATGGCAATGTATTTAAAAACTGGGTATCACAAGTTTTCAAATATGTGGAAACCATAACAAATGGCTCTTATGTGAACTTCCCTTATGCTCAGCTTAAATATTATGGCTATGAATACTATGGTGAGAATTATGGAACCCTTAGAATAATAAAAAAGATTTATGATCCCGAAAATGTTTTTAGATTCCCACAATCAATAGAACCTTAAAACCATTCAAAAAAATAATCTGCTGATTTCATTATTATAACCAGCAGATTATTCTTTAAAAGTTTATGATTATTTTAGATATTATCATATTCGACAATCTATTTTGCCGCTCTCTTGTAGTTAACAAACATACAATATATCTGAATCTAAATTATATTTTTTTCAACTACTTATGATAAGGTTTGCCGTATCAGTAGAAAGTGACATTAATTTTACAAGAATTTATACTCTATAAATCTCCATTAATTATAACCTTCCCCTCAGATTCTTCTGATGTAGGTTTTATTACATAGCAAATGATAATCATCGCTATAAATGCAGAGATTCCATTTACAAAACCAAGTCCAGCATATCCAAATTTATTAATTGCATCCCCGCCAACAATAACTCCAATTGTAGTCCCAATATACATAAAAGAACTATTTAAACTCATCACAGTTCCACGTAATGATGGTACAAGTTCACTTATTATTGAATTAAGAGAAGCTAATGAAGCACCTGCACTCACTAACCATACGAAAATACAAGGAATTGCAAAATTGATATTAGTCGAGGTATATGGCAAAGCAGAAAGAGCTATTGCTAAAATTGTTAAACCTGTAATAACTACTCGCCCTTTACCAAAATAGTCACCTAATAATCCACCTGAAAGATTCCCTATCAGATTTCCAAATCCAACCACAACAATAATGGTACCTATCGCACTAACGCTCATATTAAATGAATTAGAAAGCCATGCTCCTAGGAAAGAATACATTCCAAAGCTTGCAAACATCATAAAGAAAGTAACAAGTAATCCGGATACAGCTCTTTTATTTGTTACAACAAGCTTTAAAGAGTAAATAGGATTTGAAGGTGCCGCAGGCTTAGTTACTTGTGCAGTAGTATTTTTAATTACAGGGAATGCAAACATTATTAATAAAGTAATAACGACACCTAAGATACCAAGTGCATAGAAAGAAAAACGCCATCCAGCAGCACCAGCTGCAAAAGCACCAAGTGGAACTCCCAGAATTTGGCTAATCGAAAGTGCGGCTGTTACCACTCCAACAACACGTCCACGTTTTTCAAAAGGAACAAGGTCTCCTATTGATGCCCAAACCTGTGGTGAAGTTGCTGCTGCAATACCTGATAAAGCCCTAAAGACAAATAAAGACCAAAAATTCCAAGCAAATCCGCATAACAATGTAAAAACAGTAAAAGCCAATATTCCCCATTTAAGCATTGCTCTTCTTCCTACTTTATCTGATAATGGACCAAAAGCGAAACCACAGATTGCATAAGGAAGAGAGTATGCAATTACTAAAAGTCCAGATTGAGATACTGTAACATTAAAATCTCTGCTTAAAGTTGGTATTAGTGGAGAAACCAAAAATGTATCAGCGCCGATTAAAAAAATAATCATAAATAGAATGAGAATAATTCCATTTAAATTTCTCACATTTTCTTTATTATTCATAATAAAATATCATCCTTTCAAAATCTTTTTACTTCATATATGAAATATCTTGTTAAAATGAAAACCTCATTGATATTGAGGCTACCTTTTATTAATAGAAATAAACTCTTTTGTATTTTCTATTACATACATTAAAGGAATACTTCATATATGAAATATTCCTTTAAAAGAAAAACCTTATTAATTAAGGTTATCTTCTATTTTTGCAAGTAACTTATATAATGTTTGCTGTTCTTCTTCACTTAAAACACCATACATATCCAATAAGAAATTTTGATACGCAATGTCCATTTTAGAACGCACCTGAATTCCTTTTTCAGTTATAGAAACCAATGTTTGGCGCTTATCAGAAGAATTTTTAAAGGTTACTACAAGTTCTTGTTTTTCCATTCTTCTTATTATTGTTGTCATATTACTTGCAGCACATTGTACTTTATCTGTTAATTCAGACATAGTAATTGTGCCTTCTAATGGTATATTTCTTAATACTCCAAATTGAACTCCTGTAGCTTCATATCCAGAAGTTGAATCAACAAAGTTATTAACAGAAACATCATTAATATGACGAATTTTCATGTAAATATTACGTAATAAACCTTTTGACATATTCTTACCCCTCAAATATTTCATATATGAACTATTTTTATAATAAGACTTATTTAATTCTTTGTCAATACTGTTATATTTATGTATACTATACAATTATTTATATATAAATCAATACTTGGCTAATAGATTTCCTCATGGTTATAGAAATAAATGCGCTCTTTTAATTCATAATTAATTTAGAAACTAATGCATAAATTGTTTGTATATTCTCCATATAATCAGCATTATTATATACATATTTTTATATTAATCAGCCTCCTGTTCTTCTCTTATTTTACTTATTTTAGTCTATATGATATTTTATATATAAATAAGTATGTACTTTATGGAAAATGATTATCATATTTTGTTTAGAAGAATATTTAAATAGAAATAATGATTATTTATGAAACTGTACTATATGATTTTATATATTAACAGTATTTAATTTGTAGGAGTGTGAAAATGAAGGTTAGCATAAACATTATCTCTTCTGAATTAGAGGAAGAAGTTATTTTTAACGTACACAATGTTCAAGAAAAAGTTACTGAGGCCATAGAATTACTGACATCATCAAATGAAGTTATTAAACACTTACTTGGAAGAAAAGAAGAAAAATATTACAAAGTAAACGTGGATGAAATTTTTTATATAGAGTCAATAGATAGAAAAGTATTCATCTATACAAAAGCTCAAACCTATGAAATTTCTGAGAAATTGTATGTTCTTGAGGAACAATTAGCTGGTATGAATTTTATTAGAATTTCTAAATCCTTGCTACTCAATATTGATAAGATACACTCTTTTTATCCAAAGTTAAGCGGAAATCTGGAGGCCCTTTTAACTAATAATGAAAAAGTAATAATTTCAAGAAGATATGTTGCAAATTTAAAAAACAAATTGGGAATGAGGGATAGCAAATGACCTTTAAATATTTAAAAAAAATATTAAAATTAACCTCAGTAGTTTTTACAGTAATAACAATATTTCAGCTTATTACAAAACAATCTTTAGATAATGAAAAGATTTGTGAATTATTAGATTTATCATTATTCTTTTCATTAATAAAGATAGTTATCAATAAATATATTATTTCTAAGGACTCAATATTTAACCCATTATTATATATAGTTATAATTTGGTTAATGATTGCTGCATCAAATTATCTTTTTAACTGGAATATGTCCTTATCATTAATGCTCTCAACGTTTATTGAAGTTATATTAATTTACATATGCGTAAGACTTATTAATTATCAATATGAGAAAATAGACGTAAAGAAAATGAATGAGATTTTAGATAGAAATAGAAAAAATAAAAAACAACAGTAGGTTTCTGTTTATTTTTATATTAGTTTTAATACCGCTTAGTTATATAAATATACCGCTTACGTAAATACGTATTGTCCTTATTTAATTTATATTGTACTCTTACAACATGATATGAATTAAGAAAGAAGGTTATATTATTATGATGATTATTAATATTATTTCGGAAGTATTTAGCCAAACTCCTTTTTATGTTTGGGTTATATTTATTTATCTTTTAAAGCGTGGAATTAAAGCTAGTAAAGATGGTGAGTTATCACTTTCTAAGATGTTCATTATGCCATCCATTTTTATTATTTGGGGCTTAGAAAAGTTACTAACAAATTTTAGCTACTTAGGTATTTCTATGATTTTCTATACCATTTGTATGTGCTTTGGTACTTTAATATCTTATTATTTATATTCTCGATATAGAAAAATATATATAAAAGATGGCTCTCTATATAAAACCGGCTCATATTTACCAATAACTATTATGATGACTAATTTTTTTGCTAAATATCTATTAAATGTTGCTATGGCTGTTAATCCGTTGTTATACAGTACACTTTTCTTTAATATTTTATATTCATTATTATCTGGCTTTTCCGTTGGATTATTTATTGGAGGTATCCTACAAGCATATAAGTCTTACTCAAACTTAAAAGCATTAGCTTAGGTATATGATCAACACATCTAAATTAAAACTTCACATGTATTTTATCAGTTAAATCCCCTACTAAATTGATATGCTCCCCTTATAGTAGACAGTAAAAATAAAAAACTGTTTCTATAAAAGGAGCATATCAATTTCTAACTTAGTTGGTTTCATTGTTGATTTAAACTATCCCCGCTGATACGTATTATCCAATTTCAGTAGACTTATCACTCACTATTATATTTATCAGTAGCAAGTGATATAGTTTTTGGTGTATCCCTTGTATATTATGAATTAAAATCAGTAATGTCTAAATAATGATCAATTATTTGACTCTATTATTTCCTTCAATTTAACATTTTGATTAATAAATCTAGTTTTACTTTTTTCCTGCTTAAGTCGTATAGCATTCTGCGGACAATGATTAATACAAGCTAAACACTGCTCACACTTTCCTTTATACACAGGTTTAGTATCTACATTAATATTATTTACTGGGCAAACTTTCTCACAAACTTTGCAGCTATTACAGGTATCTTCTACATAGAAATTCTTATCATATTGAGCGTTAGCCTTATTCTTAGAATGAACCTTTTTTAATATTGCTTCAATAAATCTTATAACTGCAGCATGTCTCTTGATATATACTTTTTTAACCTGGATATCATTAATTATTTGCGCAAGATTCTCTTCTATATTTTTCTTTGGCTCTTTTTTCATCTCTTTATCCATATCAAACACTGGAAGGTAATTGTCAACCATAAGTATTTCATTAATGTATGAAAACTGGATTTGATTTCTTTTCCCAATTTCTAAAAGCTCAGGTATGACTGCTCCTGAAAGTGATCCAAAAGACACTACGGCAAAAATATATTTACTTTTTAGTTTAACTTTATTTAGAAACTCCTCGACAATTTTAGGAACCCCTCCATAATAACTTGGAAATACAATACCAATCTTTTCATCTTCAAACTCAAACTGTCCTAGTTTCATTAACTTAGGAATAGAGTAACTTTCCCCTCCAATTCTCTTTGCCACATATAAATTATTGCCAGTTGCTGTAAAGTATAATATTTTCATAACGCTCTCCTTTCAGACGTTTCACTTGTAACCTCTTATGGATTATAGTATAATTTGATAAAGTAAATAATTCAAGTGAATATAGGCTAGCTGTTACAAAAGGAGGAAAATTGTTTATGACTAATAAATATAACTCTGAACAGAATAAGATTACAAAAGAGAGTATTTTGGGTGCTCTTATGTCTTTAATGGAGAAAAAGGACTTTAAGAATATTTCTATTACCGAAGTATCACAAAAAGCTGGTGTATCACGGATGGCTTTTTATCGTAATTACAGCATAATGGAGGATATCCTTATTGATCATCTTGATAACATGTTTAAAGAGTACTCAGCTCTTTTAAATAATAAAGAAATCAGTAATTATGAAATGACACGATTATATTTTTATTATTTTAGACAACATCAAAAATTTATTGAGAACCTACTCCGATCTAAATTAACCCACTTGATACTTGAACGATCTGTTAAATTTCTTAATATCTTATCCGCTGCTATAACATGCACCATGGACTGCTCTCCTGAATTTGAAAAATATAATATTGACTTCATTGCTGGGGGGCTTTTTAATGTATTGATATCATGGTGTAAAAATGGCATGGCAGAGAGTGATGAGAAGATGGCTGATATGGTTTATGAGCGGCTTTCAACTCATATTGCTGGAATCTCATTGATATAAAAGAGCTACCTATTCTAAAAGTGGATTGTTTATCTATACTTAATACACATCCTTAACTCATAAAAATTAAAACTTAAACCAATGATATTATAAATACCATTGGTTTAAGTCTTAAAAGTAAAAGAATCGCTGACGCTTGCAGGCGATAATCTATAAGATATTTATAAGGTGCGTTCTGCAACGTCTGCTCAAAACAACGCAAACACTCTGATTTGCTAACACTTGCCCTTTGGACCAGATTTTCTAACGACAGATCATCTGCATAATGTTGTTTATTCACCTTTCATCTCAATCCTAGCATTCCCACTGATTTCTCTTCATGTCAACATGATTCTCATCTTTAAAGGATACACCTTCTTCTAATAACAGAAATCGTTGTTCCCGCCACCCCGGCGCCAATCTTCCAGCATGATTTACCACACGATGGCATGGATATCTCCCATAAAATTCTGCTTGGCTAAGAACCTTCCCGACAAGCCGTGCATTTTTTTCTCTGCCAATAAGGCTGGCAATTTGTCCATATGTAGCTACTTTCCCTTCAGGGATTTCTTCTACAACGGAAAGTATTTCATAAATTAATTGTTCATTCATAATCTTTTTCATATATTCACCTGTAATACTAATCCTTACTTGAAGATATCGTACTTTAAGACTTGGAAAAGTAAATATTATTGGGTTTATTATTTCATTGAATTCTTTCCAATAGTTTCTGAAATAAATTAAAGCCTTCACTCCAATCATCTATATTGGATTCACTATTTATATGACCCTTTCTGCCAACAGACATTGTTTCAAGGCCCCACTGTTTACCTTTTTCTATACAAAACAGAGATGAGGAATATTGATCATTCTCACTATAAACCAGCATTCCAGGTAGCTGCAGGTTATCTTCTGGCAAATGCTCAAAGGAATCTAAAAAATTTGGAAATTGTTCCTTGTTTGAATCTGGTGGAGCCACTAAGAAGACTGCTTTCAAGTACTTTCGTATCTTAGGCATGGCTTTTACAGTAAGCAAGCAGCCGAGGCTATGTGCAATCAATACTACATCACAGCGATTTTCTCTTGAAAGATTTTCTATTAAATTCTTTTCCCATTCTTTATATTCAGGATAATCCCATTCTTCTTGGATTATTCTTTTAAATCCATATTTTTTCTCCCAAATAGTCTGCCAATGCTCTGGCCCAGAGTTATTAAGGCCAGGAACTACCTTTATATTCATTATTAACACCTCAAATCTATCTAACTTTTTCGAAAAGATTTCATTTTTTTATTCACGTTTAACATGCGTATATGCAAGTGTAAAGGCAGTTATTACAATCAAATATAACGGGAATATTGTGCTTTGCCTTTGCATTTCAACATTTATTTTTAGTACACTCAAACTAAGTTTTTAACTTGGTAATTAGATTATTATACCTTCAAAATGATCCATTTCATGTTGAATTATTTGTGCTGTAAATCCAGTAAACACTTGTTTCTGCTTCTTAAAATTTCTATCAAGATACGTAACCTCTATCATTTCATATCTCTTTGTTTTTCTAAATCCAATTAAAGATAAACAACTTTCTTCTGTTTCATAAAGCTTTTCCTTTTTTAATATAACGGGATTTATCATAGGTACAATAAGGTCGCCTACGCTAAATACCAATATACGCTTTTTTACTCCAATCATATTACCAGCCAATCCAACACAATGGTCTAAGTTTGCTCTTAATGTATCTATTAAATCATCAATTACTACTATATCATTTTTAGTTGCCTCTTCTGACTTTTGTCCTAAAAACAATATATCTTTTACTATTGGTTTTATCATAATTTATACCTCTTTTTCAGTTATATTTTTTATAAAGAATAGGATGTATTTTTAAAATACATCTTATAACCTAATCCTACTAAATAAATTTGCGTAACTATGTCCTTTTGTATAATTAATTATAAGTTCTTTATTTAATACACATCTCTGACTAAAAAAATTATAACATAAACCAATGGCACTTTTAATATCATTGGTTTATGTTTTAATACTTAATCATACTCTATCTATTTTGATTATCCCTATATCTGGTTCACTGTAACAGGTATGACGCATACCTTTCTAAGTTATATATTACGGTAGAATATCAATCGCTAATTTTAGATAGATCCAGAATTTATTTAAGGAAAATTCTCATCAGTTTATTATAAAGTGGATTAATCTTTTAATCCATAATAGCAATGCATAATTGTTTTATCAACATCGGAAAAGTAAATCGAGACGAATATCTTATTGAGTTATTAATTATAGTAGAGTTTTTAACTTCTAGATTTTTCATTTCTAGTAGCCTGTAAAGTTATTTGTTTTATTATCAGATCAAAATTTTTCTCTCCCAATATGAAAATCTGTTTTCCCATCTTAAATTACGTGAAAATCCAGGTTTTTTTTAACCCCACGGCCTTCAAATCCGCATTATTAAAGCATATTCTGAAGAATATATATTCTAATATTCTTCAGAATAAATATTGTTCAGAATATATATTCTTCACCATATTTATGGTAAAAATACCAGAAGTATTTATTTATAGCCTTTTTTATTATACGGGCACATAAAATCATTCTTATTTAGAAGAAGCTTATATTACCTCAAACAAATTAGGATTCGATTTCAAAAAATTATTTATTATGTAGATCATTAGCAAATTTATTAAAAGACTAATCAAGAAATTTAATGTAATGGTGTGTGTCCTTCACACTTATTGAAAAGCTTATTTCAAATTACATTTAGGAAATATATGTTTAATCATGTAAATTATATTTAAATAAGTGCTATAATTACATATGAACATGTTTGATTTATCACATAATTATAAATCATTCTATCCAAATAACATATTGAAAGGTGAAGACTGAAATGACGGAAAAAATAGAAGAAATTTCAGATAACATTGAACTTGTAAATTCAGATATAGAGAAAGACTATAAATTAAATTTAAGAAAAGAAACTCAACATTTTATAATCCATTACACTGAATTTGATAAGAGCTGTATAGATAAAGTTTCTGATATTCTTGAAAATAGCTATAATAGAATTACTAGTACTTTCAATCAACAACTTGAAGAAAAATTGATTATTGAGATTCATCCAGACCATAATCAGCTTCATATAGCTTTGGGATTTCCAAATGCACCCGGGTGGGTAAGAGGATGACTTGGAATAGGTAAAATTGTAATAGCGTCACCTTTAAACCCACCACCAGGTTCAGAATTTCATAATGTATTAAATACAGCTGTTCACGAATTAGTTCATATCATGGTAAATAAAATAAATAAGAATACACCAAGGTGGTTGAATGAAGGAATTGCATGTTATGAAGCAAAAGACAATAATGAAAACTGGATAGTAAAAACTGTTAAAAATGGACTAGCAAATGATATTGTTCCTACATTTAAAGTTTTAGATACAGGCGATGATTTTGAAACTTTCTTCAAATATGATGGATATCAATACTCATATACTATAGTAGAATCAATAATCAAATTATTTGGCTATGACAAGCTGTGCAATTTGATAAAAGCACCCAATAGTTTTGTAGATATTTTCGGAATAACCGAAGATGAGCTTCATAACAAATGGATTGATTATATAAAAATGAACTACTCACTAAATTAGACTATCAGACATTTTTGAACTTACTTACTAATTAGAAAATCTTTTAATATTATGTATTAAATGAGGAAAATAAACTTCCTCATTTAACTTTCTACCATACTTTTTAGCTTAAAAAAACCTTATTATCATTATTGATATTTGACATTTTTAACTTGTAGTCTTCTAATGATATATGGCCTCCAGCAAATTCATTTTCTAATATTGTCATCTTTTCAGCTTTCGTTAAAACTCTTTCACTGTCTATGTTAATAGCATTTTCTTCACCTTCTAGAGGAGTTAATATATGCTTTAGTTTATCATAGGCTTCAAAATATCTAAGCCCAAATATTCTCTGTGAAACTGCATTTATGTGAATACCATCGGGATTAGCTGTTAATCCTGACGCTGTTACAAAATAACAATTCTTATGTTCTTTGGCAAACTTTATAAGCTCCTCATTTACTTTAGGGTATTCTGGAAAATATGCACCCATAAACCCACTTCCTAAGTAATCTCCAATTTCACCTATAATAATAGGAATATCCGGTTCACCAAGCTCTCTTCGAAATGCATCAACAATTTCCGAAAACTTTTTATTATAAAGCTTGTAAAGTGCTGAAAGAGAGTCACTTTCACCTTGATGCCATAGAATTCCCTTAAGCTTACTACTTTCTTTAGCAAGTTTTGCTTGTAATATAGCATGTTTAAATAACGGACCATCTACTGACCAATCATCTAAACTTGTACCACCATCAGCACAAGGTATTAAACCTATTTCTTCATCTTTATTTTTTCTACACCATGCAGCTGCGAAAGAAGCTGCTGGACCAATTCCAGAGTAAGGCCTATCATAGTTTATAGGCTCCGTCATTATTTGCCATATTCCATTACGCATTACCTTTATACGTTCATTGCAAATTAGTGGAACGTCTTTTAAAAATCCACGACCGGCCATATTTGATTGACCAACCATTAAAAACGAGTTTATCATAAATATCTTTTCCTCCTTGTTTATCAATCCACTTTTTAGATTACACTTTAATTTTATTAATCGACTTATGTAGCAACTGATAAATCTTCCAAATTCCTTAAAATCGAGGTTTATTAATTATCATAGTAGATTTATTATTTGAACAAGCCTAGGTTATTATTTAAAATGTATGTGGATTTTGTTATTGATATTATCTATTCTAAATAAAAATATCACTCTTAGTATTTGCTTAATTACTACTAAAGCATGCTTTTATTTTATAATTTTCTGCTCTATCTTAATAGCCTTAAGAATAGTTATAATTATTCTTTCCCATAATTTATAGCTACAAGGGAACACTGTTCACAAATTTGACTTGACTATAATCCTGGAGAATAAAAAGAGACCATACCAAAGTGGTAAGATCTCTCTTGTTTTATTTATTCACTATTTTTCTTACTGAATCATATGATAAACAATATTTCTCGGCAATATTAGTTATTGTCGCTCCATTTTTATATTGATTGATTATTTCACTATTACGTTTCTTATAATATTCTCTTGAACCACTATTTTCTCCCCACTTTCGTTTTTTTCTAGAAGCAGGAATATATAACAATTCTCCATCTACATAATTTAAAATTTCATTCAATAATTCTTTTGGAAGCACATCTGCTGCATTGATATATTTCATGCTCCTACCCCTTTACTTAATTAATTAAATAAAGTGCAGAATCAGCAGCTAATGCAACTTTTTATCCCACGCAGTTTGTTGCATTTCTACTATTCTGCATGGGCATAAGCACTCTGTAAGTTATTTTCATTTTTTAAATTTATAAACATACCTACCACCTCCAAAGTCCTCTAATTGATATATATGCGTATAACATAGTTAATCTTTAAATCCAATGCCTGAACACTTCAATTTTTAGAAGGCTATCTCGTCAAGATTAATCCTAATAGTCAAAGTTTGGTAGAAATGATGAGAATTAGTTAATAACTGCAATTTCTTAATCAATTTGAATATATGAAATTTTGTTGGCCTATATTATTATTCAAGCTATGCAGAGCTTATGATTTATATATATTCTTTCATTAATTGATCTAAACCAACTTCTGATGTTAACTTTTCAAGATTATTAAATATCTTCTCTTCGTCCCAATTCCACCATTGAAGCTTCAGTAAAAATTCAATTTTTTCATCACTAAAACGCTTTTTAATAAACTTGGCTGGATTACCGCCATAAATAGTATACGGCTCAACATCTTTCACTACAGTTGAATTTGTGGAAATAATCGCGCCATCACCAATCTTAACCCCTGGCATAATAGTTACATTTTGGCCTATCCATACATCATTACCAATCACTGTATCTCCCTTAAAAGGCAACTGTTCTACTGTTGGAGTGACCTTTTCCCAACCACCTCCAAAGATATTGAAGGGATAAGTTGTAACTCCATCCATTCTGTGGTTTGCTCCATTCATGATAAACTTAATCCCCTCTGCAATTGCACAAAACTTGCCTATTATAAGTTTATCTCCCAAGAATTCATAATGATGCTCTATATTATCATAAAATTTCTCAGGAGATTTTTTATTATCACTATAATAAGTATATTCTCCAATCTCAACATTAGATTTTTTAGGTAGATTACTTATATAACAAACCGTCTTTGTATTTGGATATAGCTTTTTCTTGTCTGGCCCTGTCATAGAGTACTCACTCCTTTCAGTTCTTTTATTTGTTCATTTCTGACTTCTTTAGAATCAATGTTATAGTCAAATGAATATTGATCCTCAGTAATTATTTTTATCAAGTTTCCACCCGTCTGCCTGGTAATTTCAATTTACAATATCTACATCACTATAAAATTTCTATATATCCTTCAGTTCCATTTACTCGGATTCTCTGCCCGTCTTTTATCAATTTGGTAGCATTCTCAACTCCCACAACTGCTGGCAAACCATATTCACGCGCGATAACGGCTCCATGAGTCATGAGTCCCCCAATTTCAGTCACTAGACCTTTTATTGATACAAATAATGGTGTCCAGCTAGGGTCTGTAAAGGAGGTGACTAATATATCTCCTGCTTCTAACACAGCATCTTCCATGTTTAAGATGACACGTGCTCTTCCCTCGATTACTCCAGAAGAAACAGCTAGACCTGCAATCGCACCATCTGGAAGATTTTCTCGTTTATATTTACCTGTAATGATTTCACCATCAGAGGTCATAACACGTGGTGGTGTTAGTTTTTCATTTAATTTGTGCTCGTCTTTTCGCTTTATTATAATATCATAATCAAGTTTATTTGTGTGTACTACTTCGCGAAGTTCCTCAAGAGTAAGGTAGTAAATATCTTCTTTTTCATGAATAACACCATCTTGTACGAGTCGTTTCGCTTCTTTCATTAAGGCCTGCTTATAAACAAAATAGCGGCTAATCATACCGTATTTTGGGTATTCGCGGTAACCTATAAAATTCCTGATCAAGTCGATATTTCGTTTTGTTTCTTTGACTTTTTGTTCACCATCCAGTAACTCTCTTAACCGACTTAATAACTCTTGCTCTTTATCTAAAGCTTCCTGTCGCCCTTGCTCAAATTTCATTTTGCCAGCATTAGGCTCAAAGTTCTTAATGTTGCTTAAAATCATAGGGACAAGTGTAATTGGCTTTTCGCTGAATCTAGTTCTAGTAATATCGATTTCTCCGCTGCAGCGCATTCCGAATTTCCTAAGATAAGACAAGATTGCATCCTGGGCTTCCTTTCCACCATGAAACTTAATAATTTCCTCCAAAAAGTTATCATCTTTTACATTTTGTAAAAAATCAACTATTTCTGGATAAGGACGTATCATATCTGCCACATCCATTAATTCTAGACCCATTTCCGAAGTAATGTTGTTTGGTACAGATTGAGAAATAGTATCGGCTGCATTTTTTTCACCTAACCACTCGTTCATCTTTTCATTAATCCAAAGCGAAGCATTTATAGCAGACATAAATACAGCTGTACTTTGTGGGTCAAATAAAATTCTCTTTAACTCATTTATATCTTCCAGAATAAAATCAATTAAATCTACCCCTAATGGCCTTTGGATTTTTTGTTTTAACTCTTCTATTGATGATTGACTCTTCTTAATGAGTTCAGAAACGATTGTTGGATCCAATTCCTTTTGTGGCTCTGAACCTGCAGTGGAACCACGTTTATTACTTTTAAGATCACTCTGTTCCTCTTTATCATTTGGTAAGCATTTTATGAAATCTCGCTCTATTATGGTCATAATTGCGTCTTCTGTGAGAGGTTCGAGTTGTTTCATATTATTTAATAAGTTTTTTCTGCCATCTGGTGAAGCCAGCATTGGTGCCACATCAACAAACAGCCTTCCACCAGCTTTAAACCATCGGCCAAAAGATATTAACTCCTTTAAAGACATTCCGAGTGGCTTCAAAGGATCGGTCATCATTTGTTGATGACCCACAGATAAATAGACATGTTTTTTTTCATCATTAGCTTCAGGAATTGGATATAAAGTAGTGATTGGTCGGCTCTGAACAATATAAAATGTATCGTGAGTCAAACACCATTCTATATCTTGTGGACAGCCAAAATGCTCTTCAATCTTTCTCCCCATATGCGCAAGTCTCAAAATCTGTTCATCTGTCAACACTTGACTATTTTGCCTCTCAGGCTCAATCTCCAACTCTTCGGTACCACCATCTTTTAAAGCATAAATACCTAGCTTCTTAGTAGATATTTTCTTATCTACTATTTTATCGTTGCGAACTCTATAATTATCAGCATTCACCAATCCAGAAACCAAAGCCTCTCCTAGCCCGAAGCTTGCATCAATGGATACCACTTTTCTATTACAAGTAACAGGATCAGCAGTGAACAAAATTCCTGCTGTCTTAGGGAATACCATCCTTTGAACAACCACAGAAAGGTGGACTTTATTGTGGTTAAATCCGTTTTGAATACGATAAATTACTGCTCTCTCTGTAAACAGTGATGCCAAGCACTTTCTGATATGCTTTAAGATTGATTCCTTTCCAATAATATTTAAATACGTATCCTGCTGACCTGCAAAAGAAGCTGTCGGCAAATCCTCTGCAGTTGCACTAGAACGTACAGCATATGAATCTTTTTCACCAAGTCTTAATATGAATCTGGCAATCTCTTCGCTAATAACCTCAGGTATAGTTATTCCTTCGATTACCTTGCGAATTTTACTGCTAATTTCTCTTATTTTTTCTATGTCTTCTACTCCAAAATGCGATAATTCATCTAATAAACCTTTAAGTTCTTCATTATTTTCAGTTATTTTTTTATATGCTTCTGTCGTAACACAAAAACCTTCTGGTACTAAAATTTCAGTAATTCTAGATAATTCTCCTAGATTAGCGCCTTTCCCTCCAACCATGGAAATCCTTGTTTTATCAATTTCCTGAAAGCTAAGTACATATGAATTCATACACATTCCCCTTCCTCTTTTAAGTCGGAACCCTGAGTAGTTTAATTCACTTGCTCGCACGCTTATACTGCTCGTTAAAAACCATTTAGACTTTTAATTACTTTTCTAGATACGAGTGAAGCAATTTCTACGAAGTGATTCTGTTCCTATGATACACAGAATAAGCACATATTATAAGCCTGTTATTTAAAAATTTCATATGGTATAATAAAGTTGAGGGGAATAGTTGATTCATTTAATAAAATTATCAATGCTGTTTCCGGTAAATTCCACTCTTATGTGTTCCTGGCCCTAAACATTTCTAGATTAACATCATTTGCTTGCACCTTCGTAGTTTTCAAATGCCAATGCAAGGCTTATCTCAATAATTGACTCTGTATTTCCTTGGTGATTCTTATATAAATTCTCCAATAGCTTGCCACTTTAGAGCTCTTGTAAGCATTATAGTGATTAGTTAAGTAATAAATAGGATTGTACATATTTTGATGGTATTACTAAACTTATCAAGAGCTTTTAGTTAGTTCTCATATTAATCTATTGCTGAAAGATTCCAATTACTATATTTAGAATACTTATCTTTATTTTTTCTATAATAAATCAGTCACAACACTATAAAAATGCAGTGACTGATTGTCGTTATTTCCAAATACATTGTTTCCACTTATTTATGGTTTAAATCATAAAATGCGCCTACATCTTTGCTTACATTCTTATAACGCTTAATAAATACTTCGGTAATTGTAATTTTAAAAGTATTGGTACTTACATTATATTAAATCCATTTTTCATCAAAACTTAATGAATTGATATAATCTTGATAAGTGTTATATGTCTTAGAAGAAGTTTCTTTAATTCAGTAGTATGTACTATTTCCACAGTATCATGTGCATAATAGATCACAGCTTCATTCTCATTACAACACTTTTTGTGCTAGGCTGTTCCGCCAACTATAATATTAGGTGTAAAATATACTTTTTTATTTTTTATTGGCTGTTCTGTTATAATATCTATTATTAATTTAGATGCTTGTTGTCCCATACTATAAATAGGTTGTTGAATTGTTGTAAGTTCTGGTTCGATCATTTTAGATAGTGTTATTCCATCAAAACCCATTATCAGAATATCTTCCGGAACTCTATATTCTCTTCTTTTAAGAGTTTTTATCCCACCTATAGCCATTATATCATTAGAATAAAAGATAGCATCAAAACATCCACATTGATCAATTATCTGATTAGTTACTTCAATACCACCTTCTAAAGAAAATGTACTTTCAAAAATTAATGACTTATTATAAATTCCATACTTAGTCATAATCTCCTTATACCCATCTATTCTCTCTTGGTTTACATTTATTTTTTTGGGTCCAGAAACAAATACTATATTTCGCTTACCTTTACTATATAAATACTCTATACCACATTTTATTCCTTGTTTATTATCAAAATAAACCCCTGGATAATCTTCAAAACCTTTAATATATCTATCCATAACCACAAATGGTATGCCATTCAATTTCAAAATATTCGCATTATTCTCACTTTCTTGTCCCGGAATTAAAATTATTCCATCAATTAATTTGCTTATTAAAAGCTCTACATATTTCTTTTCTTTATCTGGATTATTATCAGAATTACACAAAATCACATTGTACCCTAACTTATTTGCAACATCTTCTATAGCTCTTGATAACTCTGAGAAAAATGGATTTGATATATCTGGAATAATCATTCCAATGCTTCCAGATTTTTTTGTATTTAACCCTCTAGCCACATTATTAGGAATATATCCTGTTTCTTTTATAACACTATAAATTTTATTTTTTGTTTCTTCGCTTATATTGCTATCTTTCTTATTAACAACCATAGATACTGTCGTTTTTGAAACTCCTACTTTTTCTGCAATATCTTTCATTGTTATCTTATTCATATATTTAACTACCTCAATCCTTCATAAAATATTTAACTGTATGTTCTTAATATTTCTAATCTACTGTTTATCATTACTAATGTAACTTATCTATTAATGTACACATTTTTTGAGTCAATCTACTAGAACAGCCATATAAAATAGAAATAATTTATCTTTTTATATGGCTTTAATATTATTATATAATTATAAACACTTTTTTGGAATTTATAAATAATCAGCTTTTTATCTTCATAGTTTATTTTTATCTACACATACTAATAAGTAAAATATAATTTACTTATTCGAAACATAACTAACCTTATCCACAACATTTTCTACTGTAAATCCAAATTTTTCAAATAGAATTTCTGCTTTACCTGATGCTCCAAAAGTATCTAAAGATATAACATCTCCATCAAGACCTACGTATTTGTGCCATCCAAAGCTTGTTAATGCTTCTACTGCAACTCTAGCACGAACTTTATTTGGCATTACTGATTCTTTATATGCTTCATCTTGAGCATCAAATAACTCAAAACTTGGCATACTTATAACTCTTGCGTCTATTCCCTTTGCCGCTAATTCATCTGCTGCTTTGTAGATTAATTCTACTTCTGAGCCTGAAGCCATTAAAAGTACATCTGGAGTTTCTTTCTTCGAATCTTTTAAGATATATCCTCCCTTTAATGCTCTCTTAGGACATCCATCATATAGTGGTAACTTTTGTCTTGTTAATACTAATGATGTTGGCGTAGTTCCATTAGTTACTGCATAATACCATGCTGCTGCTGTTTCCTTAGAATCCGCTGGTCTAAATACTGTCATGTTTGGCATACTTCTAAGAGCCGCTAATTGTTCTATTGGTTCATGAGTTGGTCCATCTTCCCCTACTCCAATACTATCATGTGTTAATACATAAGCTACTGGAAGATTCATAAGCGCTGATAATCTCATAGCACCTTTCATGTAATCACTAAATACAAAGAAAGTTGCACAGAATACTTTAAGTCCACCATGAGCATACATTCCGTTAGCGATAGCTGCCATAGCATGTTCTCTAACTCCAAAGTGAAGGTTTGATCCACCTCTATCTTCTGCTGAGAAATCTCCTCTATCGTTCATATGAGTTTTGTTAGATGGAGCTAAATCTGCTGATCCTCCAATAAAGTTTGGAATTAGCTTAGCCAATCTATTTATCATTATTCCTGAAGATTCTCTTGTAGCCATTTCTTTATCAAAGCTCCAAAGTTCTTCATTGTTTAATAAAGCTTCTTTATCAATTTCATTACTCATCCACTTAGTATATTCTGCTGCAAGTTCTGGATAAGCTTTTTCATATCCACTGAATAATTCTTTCCATGCTGTTTCTTTAGCTTCACCTTTTTCGATGAGTTCATTCATATTTGTGTACACTTCGTCTGGTACGTAGAATGCTGGCTCTGTCTTCCATCCTAAGTTTTCCTTCATAGTAGTTACATTGTCTGCTCCTAACGGTTCACCATGTGCTGAAGCTTTTCCTTGTTTTGCTGGACATCCAAAACCAATTTGATTTTTAACTATTATAATAGATGGTTTTGTTATTTCTGCTTTAGCTGCTTCTAGAGCCGCTTCTATTGCATCTATATCATTTCCATCTGCTACATTTAGTACTTGCCATCCATAAGCTTCATATCTCTTTGCTACATCTTCTCTAAATGCTATGTCTGTATTTCCTTCAATCGAAATATTGTTTGAATCATACAATACAACTAATTTTCCAAGGCCTAAAGTTCCAGCAAGAGATGACGCTTCTCCTGAGATACCTTCCATAAGACATCCGTCTCCAACTATAGCATATGTATAGTGATCAACTACACTATAATCTGGTTTATTGAATTTTTCTGCAAGATGTGATTCTGCTATAGCAAAACCTACTGCATTACAAATGCCTTGTCCAAGTGGTCCTGTTGTTATTTCAACACCTTTTGTATGACCGTACTCTGGATGTCCTGGTGTTAAACTTCCGAATTGTCTAAAGTTTTTAATATCTTCAACTGTAAGTCCATATCCAAATAAATGTAGCAATGAATATTCAAGCATTGAACCATGTCCTGCTGATAATACAAATCTATCTCTGTTATCCCATTCAGGATTTTTTCCGTTATGATTCATCTTAGACCATAATGTATAAGCCATTGCAGCTGATCCAAGTGGAAAACCTGGATGTCCTGATTTTGATTTTTCAATAGCATCTGCTGATAATACTCTTATTGCATTAATAGATAATTTATCTAATTCTCTACTCATCTTTATCCTCATTTCCTAGACATATTTTTTATAAGTTCTTATTTGTGCTAATTAAGTCCCATGCTGCGCTTCGCATTCATTTCATACCTGAAATAATCTTAGCTATCCTTCATTATCTTTTCAAAAGGTGCCTATTTTACTACACCTTTTTATATTGTTACCTTTTTTATTGGTTTCTTTTTAAATTGTTTTATTTTTCATTTATATATTCTTAAATTCCTATATTCTTTCATTCTTAACTTCTTACATTCTTATATTCTTAAGAATATATATTTTTATCTTTAGCATTTTGAACATGAATAAATGATAGTCATGCTTTTGCCAAAGCATCATATCAAAATATTTATCCATAAACATTTATGCCTTCCTAATTTCAGAATCTAGCTATCATATCTTTAAATCACTCTTGTAATTTAAAAATATACTCCATAGATATTAATCTTTATATTATTACTATACTTTGAAAAATATCTATGCTAGAAATAAGGAACATGTTTTGTGAAGTGTTTCATTAGAAATTCTGACTGTTGTGCTTCTTAGGTTATAAGTTGTTCCAATATGCTTGTTCAAAACTTGTTTTTGAGGCTAGCATTTTGGGTACAACTTACAATCTTAGAAGCACCCGTTAAAATTTCTTAGAAACCGAAACAAAAGCATGTTACTTATTTCGGCGGATTATTTTCCAAAGGCTGCTGCCCAGTCTGCTTTGAATTTTTCTAATCCTTGATCTGTTAATGGGTGTTTTAACATTTGCATTACTAAGCTATAAGGAACCGTTGATATATCTGCTCCTGCTTTTGCTGCTTCTATTACATGAATTGGATTTCTTACGCTTGCTGCTATTATTTCTGTTTCTATTCCGTGAACTGCAAATATTTCTGCTATATCTCTAACTAAATCCATACCTATCATTGATATGTCATCCACTCTTCCAAGGAATGGGCTTACATATGTTGCTCCTGCATTTGCTGCAAGTAATGCTTGTGTTGCTGAGAATATTAATGTTACATTTGTTTTAATTCCTTCACTAGCTAATACTTTAGTTGCCTTTAAGCCTTCAGCTGTCATTGGAATCTTTACTATCATATTCTTATGAATTGCCGCTATGTCTCTTCCTTCTTTTATCATTCCTTCAGCATCTTCACTTACAACTTCTCCACTTATTGGTCCATCAACTATTTCTGTTATTTCTTTAATAACTTCATTGAAGTCTCTTCCTTCTTTTGCTATCAATGATGGATTTGTTGTCACTCCACATATTACTCCCATTTCATTTGCTTCTTTAATGTGCTCTACATTTGCTGTGTCTAAGAAAAATCTCATTTTAATCTACCCCTTTATTAACTATAATTCTTAAAACTATTATTCTACATTGATATGATTTTTTGCTGCTTCACTATCTGATAAATTATCTCTTCTACTCATTAATAAACACAAATCATCTAATACTATATGGACAGATTGATCAAATAATGAACTTAGTAGTTGAATTGATGAAACACCGATATCATTCTTTGTTTTTCCTGGAACCTCAAGTACAAAATCTGATACTTCTGCAAGTGAAGAATCCTTTTTACTTGTAACTCCAACTATAGTTAAGCCTAAATCTTTTGCTGCTTTTGCATTACTCAATGTATTTTTTGTTTTCCCAGAACCTGATATTGCAACATATATATCTCCCTTTTTTAGAGCTGGTGTAATTGTCTCTCCCATCACATAAGAATTATAACCAATATGCATCAAACGCATTGCAAATCCCTTTGCTTGAAATCCACTACGACCTTCTCCATCTACAAAAATCTTTCTTTCTTTTTGTAATACACCCATTATTTTTTTTATCTCTTCTTCATCAACTTTGCTTATTACATCTTTAATTTCTTCTAATATTTGATCTATTACTCTCATTTCCCCATTACTCCTTTAAACTCTTTTATTCTTTCTATCTTATCATCGGCACTGGTTATTGCTGACCCAACTATAACCAGCTCTATATTATATTTATTCAATTCTGGTATAGAATCTAATGTGATTCCTCCTGCAACCGCAATTCTTTTTATTGAAGGAAATTGCTCTTTAAATTTCTTTACTGTTTCACCTGGATTAGCTAACTTTTCTTTGTCAATAGACGCATGTATGCAATAAATAGCATTGCTGAAATGTGATATTTCATTAATTTTTTCATCTGAACATTCTAATAAGTCTATCATCATTGTTCCATTATATTGCTCAGAAACTTCGTAACACTTTTCTATAGTTCCGAGTGATGCACTCCCCATCACAGTTAGGATATCAAATCCTTGTTTAAAACCTTGTTCAAATTCATAAGCACCTTCATCACTTGTTTTTATATCCCCTAGCATTTGAGATTTCTTTCTTTTAGTTGTTAGATCTTTCAATTTAAGAAGCCCGTAATCCTTTATTAAAGATGTTCCAATCTCAATAATATCTGCTAATCCATCAAAATTTTTAACTAAGTTTTCTGCTTTCTCTAAAGACACCCTATCTATTGCAACTTGTAACCTCATTTTATCCTCCCTAATTCTTATGAAACTTTTCTCTTATAATTTCTCAAAAAATTACTTAATTCATCCACTGTTGGTAATCCATCATTATCACTTAGGTGCATTACTTGAATTCCACCAATGGCATTTCCTCTTTCTAAAATTTTATTATCTTCAAGATTTTCTAAGATTCCGCTAATAACACCTGCTGCAAATCCATCTCCAGCTCCTACTGTATCTAGAACTGGGACCTCAAAGCTTGGACATTCAGCCTCTTTTATTTGTCCATTTTCTAATTTCTCCCTAGAATATGAGCCAGTAGTTCCCATCTTTATAACTACCTTTTTTACACCTTGTTCCAAATAAAATTCAGCAATCTCTTCCTTTGAATTTTTCCCTGTAAACAATTTTCCTTCACTAAAACCAGGTAATACAATATCTGATTTAAAAGCTAACTCATTAGTCACCTTAATCATCTTTTCCTGACTCTCCCATAGCACTGGTCTTGGATTAGGATCAAAAGTAACAAGCATACCATTCTCGTGAGCTTTCTCTATAGCTTTAAATGCTGTTTCTAAAGTTGTTTCGCTTAATGCTGGAAAAATTCCTGTAATATGAAGCACCTTTCCATCTGAAAAACTTATTTCATTCAAAATATCTTTAGTTATTCTTGATGCTGCTGCTCCTTTTCTAAAATATAGTACCTCTGGATCCCCCTCATCAGTTCTATTTTTAAATTGAAATCCTGTTGGTGCTTCTTTATATGTCTTTACAAAAGTTGCATCTATATTTTCATTTTCTAGATATTTCTTTACATATTGCCCAAATGGATCTTCTCCTACTTGGCTTATATATGTAACTGTATGTCCAAGTCTTCTTAGTCCCATAGCTACATTAAGTTCTGCTCCAGCAATTAACCTTGTAAAATGTTCTACGCTGCTAAGATGCTCTTTAGTGTCTGCTAAAAACATTACCATTGGTTCACCGATTGTAATAATCTCACTCATTTTTTTCACCCTTTCTCTTGCACTCTATAGCAAAACTTTTCTTACTTCCTCTAATTCCCCTCGTATATCTTCATTTCTAATTGGATATTCGATAATTACTGGCACATTATTAGATAACTTCTTTAACATTGCCGTCCAATTAATTTGTCCTTTTGACAGTAGAGTTGTAGTAGGCTTATCATTTAGAAAATCTACATTTTTTAAATGAAATACTGTAATAGCTGAATGTAAGATATCAAATGCATTTTCAGGATCTTCATTCTGCCAATACCAATTTCCTAAGTCGAAAGTATATCCGATTGGTAATGAATTTTTATTTATAATATCAATAGCATTTATTATACATTTCAAATTTCCATTCTCAGGCGTTTGATCATTTTCTATTGTTACTTTAATTTGAAATTTATCAATAATATCTCTTAATTTTTTTATTTCATCTAAGCTTAAATCTTCTAAGTCACCTATATTAAATTTTATATGAGTTGCCCCCATCAGTTTTGCTTCCTCAAAATAAGCTTTAATATCTGGATTTAATATCTTTTCGCAAGCTACTTTCTCTGGAACTGAATAATATAATTCTGTTCCAAATTCTTTGGCTAATTTATTTATAATCAGAATTTCTTCCGCTAAGTTCTTTAAATATTCTCTTCTTATTTCAACTATAGAAACATCTAACGCCTGTATTTGCTCTAATATTTGTTGTTGTTTTATCCCTTTATCTAATTCGCTTTTGAATACTAATAAATTTATACCTAGTTGATTCATAATTATCCCCACTTATCTTTTTATATTTCTTGTTGAGTAATTTAGATGTATTTTAACCGGAATTTCTTCTAATATAAAATCATCTGTTCTACTTCCATCTATTCTTTCAAATAGTAGCTTAGCTGCTCTTTCTCCCATTTCATATGGATTCTCATCTATTGATGTAATACCAGGACCAATTAATCGCGCCCATTTTTCTTCGGCAAAGCCAAAAATACCGATATCTACTCCAATCTTTATCTTTAAATCATATAAACACTCTACAAGAACCTTTAGAATTTCATCATTATTTGCAAAAAAGCAAACATTCTTATCTCTATTTTTATTTAGGATATTCTCTATTTTTTCTTTTATCTCTTTTGTATCATCTTTTTTGATAATATTAGTTTCTCCTGATGTGCTTGGATTTCTAGATAGAAATTCTTCCATTGCTTTCTTTCTCTCTAGCCTTGAACTTATCCCATTTATGTCTTCTGAAAAGTATACATAATGATCATAATCATTCTTGAACAACTCATCTAATATATTTTTTGTTACCTCTGCATTATTCATTGTCACTGAATCATAAATTAATGGATTTATAAATCTATCCAATAATACTATTGGTTTAAAATTATCACTATCCTTAAACTCTTCTAAGTATTTATAGTTATTACCTGCAGTGTTAACTAGTAACCCATCAACTTGGCTGTCTAACAGTGATTCTATATTCTCTTTTTCTCTCTCTGCTAAATTATCAGCATTTGTTACAAGTAACTGATAATTATTTGCTCTACATACGTCATTTATACCCTTAATGAGTAATGAAGAAAATGGATTTCCTATATCTGCAATTGTTACCCCAATTATATTAGAATTTTTAGCTTTTAGCGTTTGAGCTATACGATTAGGTCTATATTTTAATACTTTAATTGCTTCATCTATTTTTTCTTGAGTTTCTTGTGACATAAATTCAAAGTTTTTGTTTAGATATCTAGATATTGTTGTCTTAGAGACTCCTACATAAGCAGCAACATCTGAAATTGTTACGTTCTTTTGTTTATCTGTAGAATTTTTCAGCATAACTTATTCCTCCATTCAATACTTTTATTATCAATCTTAACTGTCAAAGATTCAATAATTTATGCTATTGTTCTCTATTTTTCTTTAACATATTTATTAATTAACCCAATCAGATTAAATTATTTCAATAATCCTATTCACCATGGATTATCGGTTTAGTTTACCGGTTTCTAAATTGACAATATAATGTTAAGACTTTCACCAAAAAATGTCAAGCCATTACTATATATCATTTATATATTTATCTGATTAAGTTTATTATTCTAGATATCATTTTCAAAAACTTTAAATAAAAGGCTTATCCCTATTTCTTTAATACTAGGTTTAATTATATGTGATTCTTTTCATACTCTAAATTCAATAACTTATTGAATTTCTAATTTATGATACCTCAACTGTATTTTCTATTTTATTAGATGCCTTAGAAGTTCTAACAGCAATCATTAAAAATACTGCTAATAAAAGTGAACCTGACATAAATACATATGATGCATCTACTGAACCTGTTATACCATTCAAATATCCCACTACATACGACCCTACAAATGATCCTAATGCGCCCATGCTATTGATTAAGGCACTTGCTCCTCCTGATACATTCTTAGGCAATATTTCTGTAATTATTGCAAAAAATGGTCCATAAGGTGCATACATAACCCCTCCTGCAATTACAAGTAAAATATATGATAGCCAAAAGTTTGAAGTTCCAATTAAATATGAGCCAAAAAATGCAATTGTACCTATTAATAAGTATACCCAAACAAATGTCTTTCTATTTCCGGTACGATCCGAATAATAAGATGATACTAACATCAATACTACTGCTAAAGCATATGGCAACGATGATAACCACCCTGCTGAAACAATACCAATTTGAGGACTTGCCTTTAGAATAGATGGCAACCACATTACAAAACCATATACCCCTATACTCCAGAAGAAATATTGAAATGATAAAATTATTACCTTAGGTGATTTAAATGCTTCTCTATAATTTTTCACTGGTTTTATACCTTTTTGTTCTTCCTCCATCACCATCTCAATATCTTTCTTTTCCTGTTCAGTTAACCATTTTGCTTCCTTTGGTTTATTATCTGAAAGTTTTAACCAAAAGAATGCCCATAAAATTGGTGGTATCCCTTCAAGTATAAACATCCATCTCCATCCTACAGAATTTACTAAATATCCAGATATAATAGACATCCATAAAACAGTAGCTGGATTACCTAAAATTAGAAATGTATTTGCTCTTGAACGTTCTTTTTTTGTGAACCAATTACTTAAAAAAATCAACATAGCTGGCATAACAGCGCTTTCAATTATTCCAAGTATGAATCTAGTAACCATTAAAACTTTTACATTCGTTATCAAACCATTTGAAGTAGCTAGTATACCCCAGAATATTAAACTCCAAAAAACTAATTTTTTAGCACTTTTCTTTTCTGCAAACCATGCTGCTGGTACTTGGAAAAAGAAATAGCCTAAGAAAAATAATGCAGATAGAAGTGACGCTATTGATGCTGTAATATGCAAAGATTCACCCATGCCTCCTGCAACACCAAAACTATAATTTGCACGATCCAAGTAAGCTAGGCTATAAGTAATAAATGCTACTGGTATTAATCTTTTCCACCTTTTAGAAGTTAATTGAATACTTGATTTATCCATTTTATATCCTCCCATAATAATTATTTTAATTCCATATAATTTAATAATTAAAAACAATTTCAGCTTTATTGTACAACCATTTATTTACTTTAAGAAATTTATTATTCCCTCAATCAGCTTATAATACTATCGATTAATTTCTTGCATTCCCCCACCCGTATTAGAACTATCTCAAATATTTTTTAATTTTTAAAACTTGAGTTTAAATTTCAATGTTTTTTATACTTTTGCTTTAGTTTATCGTTTTAGTTAACCGGTTTCTAAACTTAATATAATGTTAACGCTTTCACCAAAAGATGTCAAGTAGTATTTATAAAAAGTTAAAATTGATTATCTGTATAATAAAAAAGCCACTATAGTTCTAGACGGCTTTACTCTAGAAATTAGTGGTTTAATATTACGCATATAAACTATATATACAAATTTATTTTTTAAGATAGTTTGTTCTATAAATTCAGAGCCTTATAAATAGCTTTAGCAACTCCAGCATTATCATTGGTATCAGTTATATATTTTGCTATTTCTTTTATTTCCGGTACTGCATTTTCCATAGCAACAGATTCATTAAATTCAGTAAACATTGAGTAATCATTAAAACTATCCCCAATAACCATTACTTCATCTCTTTTTATCCCCATTTTTTCCGCAACTCTTGCTAATATTAATCCCTTTTGTGCATTTTTATTATTTATTTCTATATTTTTAGTAAATGTTGATGCTATAGCAAGTTCCCCTATTGACTCCAATTTGCTCTTTACCTTTTTAGTTGTTTCTTCATCATTATAAAACGCAACAAATTTTCCTATCTTAACATTGCTATTTAAAAAATCGTTTATGTTTTCAACATATTTTAAATTAATAAAATGAGGATGACTTTTAGCTATTTCCATAGCATCTTCAAACGTTGTTTCTGGGTCGAACACCATAATTCTGTATGCAACTTCAGTTAATGCTTCCTCTCTTGTATTTACACTATATAATCCATCATTAGTATAAATTTCAGCTATAATTTTTTCCTTTAATATCATATCTATAATTTCTCTTGCTTGCTTACTATCAATGTAGATTCCTTCTAATACTTTTCCATTCTCATCTATGTATTCGCCGCCATTTAGAACCACACATTGACATTTTAAATTAGATTCATCAAGCAAAGGTTTAACATCTTCATACATTCTTCCAGTAGAAATTGCAAATTTTACTCCCATTTTCTCAGCCACTTTTATAGCTTCTATATTTTCCTTTGATATCTTATGATTGCTATTAAGCAGTGTTCCATCCATATCAGCCGCAATAAGTTTTATCATCTCTTAATCCCTCCATACTCGTTTATATATTCTACAACATGTATTTACTCAAAATTTTCTCGTAAAATATTTACCTATAATTTCTATTATATACTATAATACAAAAAAAATAAGGCTAAAGATGTTTCTTCTCTAGCCTTAAATACTAAATAGCATTAAATATTAATTTTATTTTCTATTCATTCATATTACTTTTTTCATTTACATTATTACAACTATTACCATAGTTCCTCATAGAGATAAAAACTAAATGTAATAGAATAATCTTTAACGTAAATTTTATTTTAATATATATTTTTATCTTTATCTATATCTCCGAACATTAAAATTTATATAGAAATTAAGTCTTTAACACTAAAATTAACATTAAGATCATAATTTTCGGTTATATTCCGATATTTTATTTTAGTTGTTTTTTGTTCTATATCAAAATACCAACCTTCTTCGCTTAATTCCCATTCTTTTATATCTAGGAACATGGCAAGCTTTTTATCTCTTAAGTTAACTTGAACTGGAGCTATATCCTTACATATTAAATCTATATTAATTTCTTTAGGCTGCTTGTCATATCCGCCTTCTTTTTCAAATGCAATTTTAACACTATTCTCTCGCTTCACTGATATTAACGTCTTTAAGTATTCACCATTTTTGTATTTATTAGTTACACCATCGTCTTCATATAATACAAAGCTTGATTCCTCTGATGGCTCTATTAGAAGCTTAAGTGTTTCTATTGAATCATTATGAATATTAGTTAAGCCTTCAGCAATTGGAATTATTGCTCCACTTCTAAAGAACATAGGAATTGAGTTTAATGAAACTTCAACTTCAATCGTCTGTCCACCTTCATATGTCTGTTTTGTATCCCAATCAAACCAAACAGCTCCTTCAGGTAAATATACTTTTCTTGTTTTTGCACCTTTTTCTAGGACGTTTGCAATCAAAATAGAACTTCCAAGCATAAAATCAAAGCTTTCCTCAAGTAATTTTTTATCATCTTGGAATTCATATATTAAAGGCCTCATAATTGGTGATCCCTCTTTAGATGCTTCAAATAATAATGAATATAAGTATGGTACTAATTTATATCTAAGTTTTATAGCTTCTTTTATATATTTTGTATAAGATGGATACATCCATGGTTCTGTAACAGTATTATCAGTATTACAAGAATGAATTGAAAACCTTGGTTGGAATATTCCGTTTTGAACCCATCTTACAAATAGCTCCGGCTCAGGTGCTGGTCCAAAAAATCCTCCTATATCACATCCTTGATTTGCAACTCCTGAAAGTCCCATTCCAAGCATTACTGGAATATTGAATTTTAAACTCTTCCAGCATGTATTATTATCTCCAGCCCATGTTTGAGCGTAACGTTGAATTCCTGCAAATCCAGCCCTATTCACTATATATGGTCTTATATTGGGATAAACTTCTGTGACTGTTTCCTTTGCCATAAGTGCCATTAAATTTGGCATTATTGGTCTTAAGCCACTTATTTCTTTCTTCATACCCTCAAAATGACAAATTGCTTCCGTATTATTTATTTCATACTCATTGTTATCATTCCATATAGATGTAATCCCTAATGAAACTAAAGATTCTTTTAAATGCTTTTTCCATAATTCTCTTCCCTTAGGATTTGTAAAATCTACAAAAGAAGCTTGACCTCCCCAATATCTATCTGTTTGAGATTTTTCTCCTTCGTCATCCTTTATATAAGCACCAGCTTCATCAAATTCTTTGTATAGCGGATTAGAAATTAACATACCTGGTTTTATGTTAGGTGCTACACAAGCCCCTTTTTCATTCAATTGACTTACAAAGTCTGCTGGATTTTTAAATCTATCATAATTCCAATTGAACACATATCGCTTTCCATCTTCCCCTGTAGTATATCCTGATGACATAAAGAAACCATCACAAGGAATTCCTTCTTCCTTACATCTATCTAAAAATCGTAAGATAGCTTTATCTGAATCTTTATCTAATTCTGTGTAATACATAGTTGATCCCATATATCCTAATGAGCACTTTGTAGACATTGCAGTTTTTCCTGTTAAATCAGTATAATTTCTCACCACATCTTTGATTTTAGGTCCATAAATAAAAAATGTATCTAATTCTCCACCATCAGCACAGAAATAACTGTATTTATTCCAATACCCACTTCTTTCACATCCCATATCAAAGGTAGAATCATATGAATTGTTATAGAATATTCCGCTAGCTATGTTATTTTTATTATTAAATTTTATATAAAAAGGTATATGCTTATATAATGGATCTGTATGTTCTGAATCATATCCTATAGTATCCACATTATGCATTCTCATTCTTCTCTTTTTCTTATTTAAATACCCAGCTTTTTCTCCAAATCCATAGAAATAATCTTCATCATCCATACATGAATAATGATAAATTCTTCCTAAGCTATCTTTTACATATGATTTTTCTTTTAAATCTGAATGTAGTATATTACCTTGCTTATCTGTAATCTCTACTCCAAAAGGTTCTTTATAAATATTTATATTTATACTTTTTGTAGCTAATACAATATAATTACCTAAATCTTCATATCTGCTGCTAATTGCCTCTACTTGTTTTCTTTCATCTTTTAATAACTCGTCCATTTTATCTTTCCAAGCTGTCATAACTAAAGCGTATGATGCTTCTTCTTGAAACTCCTCATCAAAAGTACAGCGAATTCTTACTATATCATCATTTAAAAGTATAATTCTATATTTAGCTGCATTGGTAGTGATTTCTAAATAATTATCAATATTTTTTAGACTTATAATTTTATTACTTATCTTCATAATGCTATCTCCTAGTATATTTATTTTATAATTTTTACCTTATTTACAATATAAGCCTCATCTTATCAACTATTTTAGCAAACTGAGAAATGCTTATCTACTTCTCAATAATACAGTTCACAAAATCTATGACTCCATCTTCAACTTCATCCCTAATATCTAAATAATATTGTATTTCATGACGATATCCTGAATAAACTTTTGTCTTTACCATGTGCCCTGTTTCTGCAAGCCAATTCGACACAGCATAAACGCCTTCTCCGTACAGACCAACTGGATCTTTATCTCCTGCAATATTGTAAACTTTAATTGATGTTGGCACTTTTTCTGCCCACTTAATTCCAACAATATCATTCATCAAATTCGCAAAATAATATAGTGAACGTATATTAGGCTGCATTAGAAGATCACTATATATATCTCTTGCATGGTCCGCATTTACATCAGGATCACCACATGCCCAGGTATTTGAAGTAACAGGATTTTCTTCATAACGTTCTGTATTCCACATCCACCCCATGAGCATCTCTAAGCAAGAAGGATCAACATCTTCCCCCTTGCCTTCATCTATTAAATTTTTAAAAACAGGTATTACTGAACTCGCTGTTGGAATTACTCCTGAAGTTCCACATAAAATCAAACCATCAATTCCTTCTCCATAAATAGTAGAATAACATCTAGCAATCATTGATCCCATACTATGTCCAAACATGAAATAAGGTAAATCAGGATATTCGTCTTGGACAATTTTGCGAAGAGTATGTTCATCTTCCACCATTGTCATATAACCTTTATCTCCCCAATCACTCCAATTGTTTGAAACATAAGCGGTTTTTCCATGACCTACATGATCATCCGCTGCAACTATAAAACCTGCGTCATTCAATTTTAATATCATGTGCATATATCTACGTGAATGTTCATGATAACCATGCACAAGCTGGATAATTCCCCTTGGTTTACAAAAAGGAGTATAAATCCAAGCTTGTACCATATCTATTTTATTAAATGATTCAAAACTTTTTTCTTGAAATGCCATAATAAATCTCCTTTGCTTATATAAATTCTTAAACTACCTTTTCAATTATTAGATAAACACCTTACAGCTTGGACTTATGCATTTAAAAATATGCTTTACCAGAAATGATAGGTACTCTTTTGTGTAGTGTTACATCAGGGTAGCTGTCCTTTCGGCGAGTCATAGCATAAGTCCAGATTTAAGTATTAGGTCTTATTCGTCTCCCATGCCAATTAAATCAAATCTTTCACAAGAAATTATAATTTCAAATTCTTTCTTTGCTGGTTTCTTGCATTTTACTAATACTGTTCTGTCTGATAATTCATAGTACCATCCTTGTTCTGCTTTTTCCCAAGATGATTTATTTAAGAAACGAGGTATTTGTTCATTATCTACAGAAGCCCAATATGCACCTTTATCTTTACTTACTAATTTAATTGTAAGATCAGATATTCCACTTTCATAACTTCCTGTTGTTTTGAAAGAAATTTTCTTACGTGCTCCACCGCTTACATTAATTTCTGTATTTTCATATATACCTTTTTCAAAATCATTAGTTACACCATCATCATTATAGAAATTGAAGCTTCTTTCTGCTTCTCCTCCTATTAAAATGTCTAATATCTTCATCTTATCAGTAGTAATATGCTTTACTTCTTCATTTGTTATGAAAATTCCATCTCCTCTTAAGAACATAGGAATGCTGTTAAGGGTAACTGGAATTTCTATTTCTTGTCCGCCTTTATATGCAGCCATATTGTTATTCATATCATACCAAGTACAGCCTTCTGGCAAATAAAGTTTTCTATACTTCGCTCCCTTTTCCAATACATTTGCAACTAAAACAGATGGCCCAAACATAAATGTCATATATTTATCATCATAACAATTAACATCATCTTGGAATTCCATGAGTAGTGGACGCATTATTGATTTACCAGTAGTATGAGCTTCATACATTAAAGAATATAAATACGGTAACATTCTATAACGCTGATTATATGCATTACGTACAAATTCATTATTTTCTTCATACATCCATGGCTGAGTAACAGTATTATCATTATTAGCTGAATTAATACAGAATCTTGGCTGGAATATACCATTTTGAATCCATCTTAGTAATAGTTCTCCCTCTGGAGCACCTCCTGCAAAACCTCCGATATCACAACCTGTATTTGCTACCCCTGATAATCCCATTCCAACAATAGTTGCTATATTAAATTTTAATGTACGCCAGTCTGTTAAATTATCCCCTGCCCATGTTTGTGCATACCTTTGAATACCTGCAAATCCAGCACGGTTTATAATATATGGACGGCGGTTTGGATAAAGTTCAGCTACAGCTTGCTTTCCAACATAAGCCATTAAATTAGAATGCATTATCTTAAGTTCAGCCATAGTGCCTGGTTTTCCATCAAAATCACATACAGCATTACGATCCTCTATTCCATCATATTCACAGTTATCATTCCAAACAGTTATAGTTCCTTTACTTAAAATATTTTCTTTAAGTAGCTTCTTCCACGTTTCTCTACCTGATGGCTTAGTAAAATCTACAAATCGTCCAACACCGCCCCACCAACGGCCATTATAATCTCCTTTTCCATCTGGATTTTTAATAAATACTTCATTTTCTTCAAATTCTTTTTTATAAGGATGCTTAGCTAAGATCCCTGGTTTTAAATTTGGTATAACATTAAGGCCCATTTCATTCATTTTTTCCATAAATTCATCTGGATTCGGAAATCTCTTTTTGTTCCAATTGAAAATATATCTTAAATTATCTTCTTCTCCAGAGGAATAACCAGATGCTAATTTAAAGTTGTCTATATACATTTTTTCATCAAAATGCTTTTTAATTACTTCATATATTTCCTTATCGCAATCTTTTTCAAGTTCAGCATAATACATTGTAGAAGCTGTATAACCTAAGCTTTGTTTAGGAGGCATTGCCTGCTTTCCTGTAAGTTTTGTGTAATTATCTAAAACTTGTTCAACTTTGGGTCCATTAATAAAGAATAAATCAATATCTCCTCCATCAGCCTGATAGTAACTATAACGAGGCCAATATCCACTGATTTCATTACCCATATCAAATACTGAATCATGGGAATTATGATAGAAGAGTCCCATAGCATGATGATTGTCATTATTTAACTTAATATAAAATGGGATATGTTTATATAAAGGATCACCAAATTCAGGATCATGCCCAATTGCATCCTTAGGTGACATACGCATTCTTCTACCCATTTTATCTAACTTTCCTGTCTTTTCACCAAATCCATAGAAATGATCATTTTGCAAGTCTACTTCATTATAATGAGAAACTCTTCCTAGCTGGTCACATTCAAAAGCTCTATCAACAAGATCACTGTATATCTTTTCCCCATTTAATTTATATACAGAAAAATATAATGGCGATTTGGCTAGTACTATTTTTAACGTTTTTGTATAAAATATAATTTCTTTCTCATTTTCTTCAAAAGGAATATCTAATGCTTCTATTCTTTTACGTTCTTCTGCAAGCAAAGAATCTAAACGATCTTCCCACGCGGTAGTAACCAATGTATAAGATGCTTCCTCAAACTTCCTATCAAAAGAGGCTCTAACACGTATAATATCATCTGACATAAAAATTATCTTTATATCTGCCGTATCACCCTTTACCAAATAACCATTCTGCGTTTTTTTCATAGATATAAATTGCTTTAATAACATATAATTTCCTCCTATAATTTTTCTTATACATAGGTTGTTAATTAATAAACTTTTTTGATAACTGTCAAAAGCTAGTTATTTAACAACCTATATCTATCTAAATAATACAAAAGTTATAAACAATTTAGCTAAAAAGCTTAATTAATACTGTTGGCTAAATTATCTTGTAAAAAATTCTGTTTCCAAACATCCTGATATTTGTAACCAGTAAGACTTTCAACAACTTCTTTTGTTTTTGAGTCAACATCATCTTTAGAACCACCATTTTTTAAGCGTTCAACTTCATCTATTAATATTTGATGAGTTTCTTTATTAAGTTTGAAAGTAAATGCAAGAATTAATGATAATGCAAACAAACCAACGCATCCAATAAGCAAAACATATCCAATAATCTGTACTGTTTGAGGTGATTGAACATCTTGTCCTTTAACAAATCCACCCACTTGCAACACAACTCCAATTAGAAATGTAGCAAGTGCTACAGTACTCTTTCTAGTAAAAGTCATAACCGCTGCAAAAAGTCCCTCTCTTCTTTTCATTGAAATAATTTCATCAACATCAGGAATAAATGGGAACACAGTCCAAGGAGTTAAAACTGCCAAAGATCTAAATGCGAAATAAACTATAGAAATTCCAAGTAAAATAGCAGTCTTAGCTGCAGGATCAACTAAATAAACACCATAATATGCTAATACACTTAATATCATAAACGTATAAGTAATCTTGTACAATTTAGTAGGTCCAAGCTTCAAAAATAAAATTCCACCTATAATTGTTCCTGGTATGCCGATAATACTAAACGAAAGCAAATATGCACCAAAAGATGACGAAACTTTTAAATTGTAAACACAGAAAAATAAAAATACCGCATTAAATATATCTCCAGCTGTAAAGGATAACAAATAAAGTCCTAAATGTTTTCTGAAACTTTTTAGCTTAAATGTAGATGCATATTCACCAAGCACTTTTAAGTAATCACTAAAATTTTTATTCCCTTTAGATTGAGATGCAACTAATAATTCTTGCTCCATCGCTGGTGTAATTTCTCTTTCCCAAGTCACTTTATATGTTATAAGTATACAAACTGCATATAATATCGCAAAAAATAATCCATTATAAAAATATGCATAAGGGTTTTTTTGACCAAAGTGTCCAATTAATTGTGCAGGAACAAAAGTCCCTAAGAACTGACCTAAAGAAGAAATAACCAATCTACAAGTGGAAATTTTGGTTCTATCAGAGTAATTTGTTGTCATTTCAGTTGGTAATGTCTCCCATGGTATTAATACCATAGCTGCAACTATTTCAAATAGGAAATAACAACTTAAATAAAACCAGTAATTCATTCCTATTGCCCATATTAGCACGTATATTGCCATTAATGGTGCCCCGATTAATAAGAAGAAACGACGTCTTCCAAATATTTTCCCAAGCTTAGTTTTATAGAAATTATCAGATATACTGCCTATGAACAAGCTGGCAATTGCATCAACAAAACGCGCAACAGCGACAATGGAAGCACCTTGGATAGGTGTAAGTCCACAATAAGTTGTATAGAAAAACAATAAAAAAGCTCCAATTATTGTAAAGGCTCCGCCGCCCATTATATCAACTAATCCATATCCAATGCATGTAGGTAAAGTAATCTTTTTATCTTTTCTAGACATATAATCTACCTCTTTCTTTAATTAATATTTTTAATAATTAATCTTCTATCTAAATATTGAAATATTCCTTTGCATTGTTGTAACATATACCTTCAACAATTCTCTTTAGTAATTTCATATTTGCTGGTACTTCACCGTTTTCAACCCATTCTCCAATTAAATTGCAGGCAATTCTTCTAAAATACTCATGTCTTGTATATGATAAGAAGCTTCTAGAATCAGTTAACATTCCAATAAAACGTCCGAATGTGCCAAGGTTGGCTAATGCTTTCATCTGCTCAATCATTCCATCTTTATTATCATTAAACCACCAAGCTGCACCGAATTGCATTTTCCCTGGAATTCCATCGCCCTGAAAATTTCCTGTCATAGCTCCAAGAACATAATTATCCTTTGGATTCAACGTATATAAAATTGTTTTAGGAAGGGAATTTTCCTTATCTACAGAATCTAAAAGTCTAGACAATGGGTACGCTATGCTCTCATCATTAATTGAATCCAATCCTGTATTAGGTCCTATTTTTTTGAACATTCTATTATTATTATTTCTTAGTGCAGCTATATGAAGCTGCATAGCCCATCCAAGTTTATGATAAAGTTTAAATACATGTCTTAATGTATAAGTTTTGTACTTCTTTTCTTCATCTTGACTTATAACTTTACCTTCCAAAGTTTTAGCAAATACTGCTGCTTCTTCTTTAGTTGTTTCCTCATAAACTACCACACCGTCTATACCATGATCTGCTATTCTGCATCCAACTGAATGGAAAAATCTCACTCTTGAATCCATTGCATTTAGAAATTCATCATAATTATTAATAGATATTTCAGATATTTCTTCTAATTTTTTTACCCATGAGGCAAATCCATCTAAATTTATTTCTATTCCTTTATCTGGTCTGAATGTTGGTAAAACATTTACATTGAAACTCGAATCTTCCTTAAGCTTTATATGATATTCCAGTGTATCAGTAGGATCATCTGTTGTACATATTGTTTCAACATTAGATTTTAAAATCAAATCTCTTGCACTAAATCCATCTACACTCAACAGCTCGTTTGCTTTCTTCCAAATTGATGGAGCGGTATCTTCATCAAGGGATTCATATATTCCAAAGAATCTTTGAAGTTCTAAGTGTGTCCAATGATAAAGAGGATTTCCTATAGACATAGGTATAGTTTTTGACCAAGCTAAAAATTTATCATAATCACTTGTATCTCCTGTTATATATTTTTCATCTATACCATTACATCTCATTGCTCTCCATTTGTAGTGATCTCCATACAACCATACTTCAGTTATGTTATTAAACTTTTTATTTTCATATATTTCTTTTGGATCAATATGGCAATGATAATCAATAATAGGCATATCCTTTGCATAATTATGATATAACTCTATAGCTGTTTTATTAGATAATAAGAAATTCTCATCCATGAAATTTCTCAAGTTCATCATCCTACTTTCAAATAAAAATTTAATATTTGTAAAGCATTGAATGCATTTTCTTTAACAGCAAAACTCTGATAATTAAAGTTCATTATCGTAATCTATAATATATATATTCAATGCCTTACTATAACGTTTTCTTTCACACTGATTTTTGTACATTTTCATTACTTAGATTATGTTCTCAAATTTAATATTTCTCTAAACTATCCATAATCTAGGCAAGATTGTTAGTTAGTACAATTTGTGTTATAATATATTTCTTAATAATTTTCTTAGCATTTTTATCATTTTTTGTTTATATTATTTGCCAGAATATAATAAACTGGAATGATAAAAATGTTATTTTTTATATATATTAATTTCACCATAAACTATCTGCATTCCAAATACTTTTCTAAAGTTGCTCTAACAGCATTAGCTCCAGAAATCATCTCATTGAAGTAACCTTCGATTTTTTCTCCTAATCCTATAGCATATAGATCTACACCAAAAATTTCTTCATCTATCAGTATTGGTTTTAGAGTATCTCCTAATGGTTCTTTAGTGCCCAATTTTATATTAGCCACATATTTCTTTAGTTCATCTAATAACGGATCTGGACTTAACTCCATCACGCTACCATCATCACCTATTCCCATTAAATATCTGCACCATCCTGCAATAACAAGTGGAATATATTTAAGCTTCTTAGGATCTAAATCTTCTCGATCTCTGTATGCTTTGATTGTTTCTCCAAATCTTATGCCAACCTTTTGAGATGTGTCTGATGCAATTCTTTGAGGTGTATCAGGTATATATGGATTTGGAAGTCTAACTTCAACTACCTCTTTAATGAAATCTTCTGGATTTAATATCCCTGGGTTTACCACAACTGGCATGCCTTCTTCATATCCAATCTTTTCAACTAACTTCTTTAAAGCTGGATCTTTCATTTCATCTGCGATTAAATTAAAGCCAAGTAAACATCCAAAAACAGCTAATGAAGTGTGCAGCGGATTTAAACAAGTACAAACTTTCATTTTTTCGACTCTCTCAACTGTTTCCCTATTTGTCAAGAATACTCCAGCCTCTTCTAATGCCATTCGTCCATTTGGGAAATCATCTTCTATAACAAGATATTGAGGTCCTTCTGCATTTACAAAAGGTGCAATATAAGTATTCTTGTTAGTACATATAATCTCAGTGCTGTCAAAGCCGTTTGCTCCTAAAGTATCTTTAACACTTTGAGATGGTCTAGGTGTAATTTTATCTATCATACTCCAAGGGAATGATACTTTTTTATCATCATTGATATATCGTAGAAAACCTTTATCAACTAATCCATTTTCAGTCCATTTCTTTATTATTGTTTCCATTGCATCATGAAGCTTTTCACCATTTTTTGAACAATTATCCATACTTGCAAAAGCTATTGGAAGTTGTCCATTCTTATATCTCACATATGCTAAGGAAGCAGCTTTAGCAATAATACTTACAGGATGTTCTAATCCATCTGTTATATCCTCTTTAGATAGATTTTTTACGCTATAACCTTTTTCAGTTATCGTAAAACTTGCTATTTGTAATGCTGGATTTGAAAATATATCTTTCAATCTATTCCAATCTTGTCCCCTTGAATAGTCACAAGCTAGGCTTTCTCCTATGCTTCCTACAACCTTTTTCTCCAAGCTTCCATCTGGTTTCATAATTACTAGCAAACTTAAATCATCATGAGGCTCATAAATTTTATCTATTATTTCATAGTCATATCCTTCTACAGCAACAATACCCCCATTTACTTTTTTATTGTTTAAAAGTTCTTGTTGCAGCATTGCTATAAATCCTCTAAATATATTTCCTGCTCCAAAATGAACCCATGTAGGATTTTCCTTGGTTGAAGTTGACATCTTATCATGATCAAACTTTGGAAGTTCTATTCCAGCACTTTCCCATAACTCGCTGTTTTTAATACTTTCCTTGCTTAGTACTAATTTGGCATTACTCATTCCTATTTTCACCTCTTTAAAACTATTATTAATGGCATTACCAATTTTAATTATCTTTTATATCTTAGGATTAATAAATCCAATATTTTATTTTAATCTCTAATTTTGTTTATTCCTAAGCCCTATTTATTTCTTTGTAGTGTATCCCATATTCCCCATATATACATAATTCCAAGAGCTCTATCATAAAGTCCATAACCTGGTCTACACTTCTCATTCCATATATGTCTTCCATGATCTGGTCTTGCATATCCAGTAAATCCAAATTCATGGTAAGCTTTTACTATGTCACATATATCTAATGAACCATCACAAGTTCTGTGAGAAGTTTCAATAAAGTCACCATTCTCATAAATCTTTACATTTCTAATATGAGCAAAAGCGATTCTGTTTCCAAATTCTCTTATCATTGCTGGTACGTCATTATTAGGATTTGAACCTATGGCACCGCTGCAAAGAGTAAGACAGTTATATGGACTATCAACAAGCTTTAATAATCTCGCTAAGTCATTTCTACTTTTAACTATCCTTGGTAAACCAAATATTGACCAAGGTGGATCATCCGGATGAACTGCCATCTTAATATCATTGATTTCTGCTACTGGAATAATTTGCTCTAAGAAATATTTTAAATTATTCCATAAATCCTCTTCTGTTACATTTTTATATGCTTCAAAAAGCTGTGTTAAATTCTTTAATCTTTCTGGCTCCCAACCTGGCATTGTAAGATCTGGATTTGATGCTATCTTATTAACCAATTCCATTGGATCTATATCAGTAATTCTTGCCTTTTCATAGAAAAGAGCTGTTGAACCATCTTCTGCTTTTTTATACAATTCTGTTCTTAACCAATCGAATACTGGCATAAAGTTATAACAAATTACTTTTACACCAACCTTAGCTAACTTTTCTATTGTCTTTTTATAATTTTCAATGTACTTATCTCTAGTTGGAAGTCCTAATTTAATGTCCTCATGAACATTAACGCTTTCAACAACATCTAAATTAAATCCATATTTATCAGCTGATTTTTTTACTTCAAGAATTTTTTCCATAGGCCATTCATTACCAGCTGCCATATCATGAAGAGCCCAAACAATCGTTTCTACACCGGGAATCTGTTTAATTTGCTCAAGTGTTACGGTATCGTTACCTTCACCATACCATCTGAAACCCATTTTCATAATAATATACCTCCTGTCATTTTATCTAATTTGGTTTTATCGTATAGTTTTTTGTCAGCGTATAAAGAGTTTAAATTGAATGCTCTATATGGGCCTCACCTCCCTAAATTGAAAATTCATTTTGATATCAAATGATTTTATATCATCTAATTTTTAAGTGTGTTATATAACCCTAATCTTTGAAATAATTAGGATAACTTTCTCTTACTTGTGTTTTATCAAAGATGACCATATTTAAATGCTTCTTCATGAATTCTTCTGCCAACTCTGGATTTTTATTTTTTATAGCATTAAATATTTCTTTATGTTGTAGATAAATATTATCCCAACTAGAATTAACTGTTAATCTTAATACACGAATTCTTTGAAATTCGGTACTTCCATCATTAATACTATTCCATATCCTCTTTTTGCTACATCCTTCAAAAATTATCTTGTGAAATTCCTCATCTGTATTAAATAATTTTTTATAGTCGTTATTTTCTATATACATTTTTTGAAACTTTAAATTCATTTCCAAAGCTAATATATTTTCCTTTGGAAACTCCATACTGGCTTCTTTTACTACAGCTCTTTCTAAATGCTCACGTAAAAATCTTTCTTCTTCAACAGCAGATAAATCAATTAATGAAACAACTGTACCTTTTTGAGGATAAATTTGTACTAAGCCTTCTTGAGCTAAACGGACAAGAGCTTCTCTGACTGGAGTTCTGCTTACATTATATTTTTCAGAAAGTTCTTTTTCAGAAATGCTTGTACCCGGCTCAAGATATAGATTAATAATTTCTTCTCTGAGATTATGATATATAGCCTTACTTGTAGAATTTTTGCTTATTTTAAAAGTCATACTTATATTCTCTCCCATTGGTGTGCTTTACCATACTTGTATGGTAATTGTGAGTATAGTCTTGCTGTTTAAGAATCGTTTACAAAGAGTTGTATAGTAAATTTTTTCACTTGCTTTTCCATAATTGCTATGATTAAATTATAGCTATATAAATATATAAAAAATATGTTTTAATTGCTTCAAAACTTGCAAAAATTGCTGTAGTAAAACATAATGTATCTCAGTTTTATTAAAAATTACTTATATAAATAGTCTCTTTCGCAATTTAAAACGTTTAACTATTTAATAATTCAGTAAGTTTATCGCAATTTATACAATTCATCAAAGAGGTGGTATCAATGAAAAGAAAAATACACGAATTTTTCACACGCAAACATATGCTTTCCAGTGACTATGAAATCTTTCACTTCTTAAATACTGATGTACCATTTCAATACCTACACAATCATGACTTTTATGAGTTTTATCTATACCTTTCTGGAGATGTTACTTATTTAATAGAAGGAAAGTCATACAATCTAAAATCAGGTGACATCGTGTTAATTAATACAAGAGAACTACACCGGGCGGTTATTAATAGCATGAGGGCCCCCTATGAGCGTATTGTCCTCTGGATAAATAAGTCTTTTTTACGTGAATTATCAACACCTGAAACTGATCTTACCCAGTGCTTTGAAAACGTAGAGAAAACAAATGTTATAAGAGCTGATTTTCAAATTCAGCAAAACGTAAGGGCACAACTTAGCAAACTACTTGAACTTGAAAACTATAAAGGTTTAGGCAAAGATTTGTTATATAAAGCCTATATTATTGAACTTGTAATACATTTAAATAATCTTGTTTTAAGTCATAGTTCTGATTTTGACATTGATGTGACAAAGAGTAGCCTAATTGATGGAATAGTTGAATATATTAATAATCATATTAATGAAGAACTTACCATTGACGAGCTTTCTAAGGAATTTTATCTTAGCAAATTTCATTTGTCTAGAGAATTCAAAAAGTATACGGGGACTACAATCCATAAGTATATTGTGCAGAAAAAATTAATCGAAGCTAAAGAATTAATTCTTAAAAATCACCCAATAAATAGTGTTTACAAACAATCTGGATTTGGTGATTACTCAAATTTTTTTAGAGCCTTCAAGAATGAATACAACATTTCTCCTAAACAATTCTATGAACTTATGGTTGAATCTAATTTAAAGAAATAATAAATATTAGGAGTTCTATAATATATAAGTTTTATAATGAATATTTAAATAGCTTTTCTATTTAAATATGAAAATAACATATTAAAATTCATCAAATATATCTGTTTCAATAACAAAACTATGCTAAAAATTTATATGATTAGAAAATAACTGGACAAGGCATATAATATATAGAACTAATTGCAACATATTTACATCAACGAAATACATTAAGGATTTTACTTAATTTTTTAATTAATAAATTTTAAATGCACGATGTTCAAACTCATTATTAATAATTTATTACAAGAATAGTATACATAAGTACCATTCTTGTAATTTTCTATGTAGCTATATATAATTTATTTAAATGCACACCAAAACTTGTTAAAATAAAAAATTTGTAAATAATTTGAATAGGCTTTTTTGAGGTGAAAATATGAAAGCAAATGTAGAAATAGTTATTGGATTTCTTGGCTCTGGAAAAACGAGTTTTATAAATTCTATGCTAAAAAGAGAAAAATCACAAAATGGAACTATTGTTGTTATTCAAGATGAATTTGGAGACTGTGAAATACAGGATAATTTGAATAATCAAAACCAAATTGTAGTAATTAAGGTTGATAAAAATAAAGAAATTAATGAAAATTATATAACTGAAATCGTAAGTAAACATGCTCCGAATAGGATTTTTATCGAAATCAACGGTATGAAAGATTCTACTAACATAATTAATATATTTGATGCAAAAAAGATAAAGAGGATATGTAGAATTGATAACATAATAAATACTATTGATACAACAAGCTTTAATATGTATTTCAGAAATATGAAAAGTATTATTAGTACTCATATTTTTAATAGTGAAACTATAATTTTAAACAATGTAGACGAGTTAGATAAAAAAGAACTTTTAAACATACAAAAAGAAATTGAAAATATTAATGAGACTACTGATATACTAAGACATGTATGCATAACAGATGATGAAATATCAAATAAAAAAGAATATGTGAAAACTAAAAGGTGTAGTCTTCAATTCTTTAATACTTTTTTATATTCAGGTTTTGTACTATTTTTACTCATTTTTTTGATTACTATGTCAACATTAAATATTAAAATATCAAGTGCGTATTTAGATATATTCAAAAAATTTTATGATGTATTTATAAGCATATTAATTCAAGGTTTTCCCTTCATTCTTATTGGGAGTTTTGTATCTTCAATAATTCAAATTTGTATATCAAGAGATACATTTATTAAACTATTTTCAAAAAATAGTTTTTTATCTTGTGTAATTGCAGCTTTTTCAGGTTTATTATTTCCAATATGTGATTGTGGGACAATCCCTGTGGTCAAAGGGCTTATGAAAAAGAATATTCCTATATCAGCAGGAATTACTTTTATGCTTGCAGCGCCAATTGTAAATCCAATAGCAATTATTGCAACTCTATATGCTTTTCCAGGTATGGTATCTGTCGTAATTTACAGGTTAGCTGCTGGAATATTAATCTCTGTTTTAGTAGGTTTAATTATGCAGTTTACTACTAAGAAGGATGAAGAAATTTTAAAAAATAATTCTGATATAGATGTATGTGATTGCGGTTTTTGTGATGATAAACATGATTATTCAAAAAGTAAGCTACAAAAAATCAAAGCAATATTCGCTCATGCAGGAGATGAGTTTTTTAATATAGGTAAATATATGATTATTGGAACTTTTTTATCTAGTATTTTTCAAAGTATGGTATTTATAAATGGTAATATTTACATTTATAATGATAGTAGAATTTCTCTTCTGATAATGATTTTATTATCTTTTTTACTTTCAGTTTGTTCAACGTCAGATGCATTTGTTGCCAAGGGCTTTTTAAAAATATTTCCTATAAACTCTATATTGGGATTTTTAGTAGTTGGACCCATGTTAGATGTAAAAAATACAATGATGCTTTTTGGAAGCTTTAAAAAGAAATTTGTATTAAAATTAATATTTACTATTATTTTAGTATCATTTAGCATTTTGATTAACTGCAAATTGACTTGATGATATTGAAAAATAGCTCAATATATTATCATATATTTTATAGCTATTATAGATAAATTAATTGAAAGAGGTAGCATATGAAAAGAATTAGTTCAGATATAATTATTAAAATACTGATATTGCTATGTTTCGGAATATTTTACTTTAAGATAATTAAGAATAATGAAATAATAATGTATGTACATCCAAGAATTATTCCATTTGCTATTTTGGGAATGCTAGCAATGTTTGCAATCGCGATATTTCTAATTACAGACAGTCGTCGCACCAAAAAGAAGAATATCAAGTTAAGAAATTATGTAATCTTCATCATTCCCTTAGTTATGGTATTTTTCATGCAAAGTACTAGTGCAAATTCTTCAATGAAAGCTGATGATATATGTGGAAATTTTAGCGGATTATCAAGCACTAATTTAACTTATGACAATTCTAATCCTAATTCCTCAAACCAAAAGATTAACAGTGTCGAACAGGGTAAATATGATGATGATTTATATATCAAAGATAATGTTATAGAAATAGATATCAACAATTTTCTGCACTCCTTTGATGAACTCACAGAGAACGCAAATAACTATGATGGACAAGAAATAGAAATAACAGGATTTGTTTATAAAGACACAACCCTTAACGATAATGAATTCATAATAGGTAGATTTGTAATGGCATGTTGTGCAGCTGATTTACAAGTTGTAGGAATTAAATGTGATAGTAATAATCAAGAAATATACAGTAAGGATACATGGGTAAAAATAAGGGGCAAACTTAAAACTGAAACAGTTAAGTATGCAGTGAACCCAGTTATAGTAGTCGAACATATAGAAAAAGATCCTAATCCAAAAACTGAATACTTATATCCATTTTAGAAATCCTTAACTCTCTAAATTAAATATATCATAAACTGTACCATTAATGAGACTATTGAAAAATTATCTTTATATAAAAAATAGACTATGCTACTTTCATTTAGTGTTTTATTAGCACAAAGAGCTATATAAACATTAACTTAGAATTAGCATAGTCATACAATGCATAATCAAAAAAATAACAAGCCCATCTGACAATCCTGTTTTCCATTATAGAGGAAACTTGACTCGCTATGAGGTCAATCTACTTCTTCGCCTAATGAAAAATAATCATGGCATTTTGGACTTGTTATTTTCTTTCATATACCTAATAGTTATTTTATAATTTTAAATTCATATCCTTGTCCCTTTAGATACTCTATTATTTCTGGCAAGGCTTTTGCTGTTTCTTCTTTTCCGTACGTATCATGCATTAATATTATTGCTTTTTCCCTGTTTGCCACAGTTTTTATAACTTCTTGTTTTAACTGTTCTGCTTTTTTAGGCGCACCTTCTGCATCTCCAGATAACGAATTCCAATCAATTTGATGATAGTCCTTGTCATGCAATGCTTTGTCCATAGCTTCTGCTCCTGACGGATCCTTCTTATCCCAAGTCATTTGTCCTCCTGGAAATCTAACAGCTCTTGTTGAAAAATCTTGTCCTAAAATATTTTTCAAAGATTGATTTGTTTTCTCAAAATCGGACATACAATTCTCCAAATTTATTTTTCCATTTGGATATAAGTAGTTATAATCATGCGAATAAGTATGATTACCTATTGAATTACCTTCATCAAACTCTCTTTTTACTAAATCTTTGCTTCCCTGATCTTTATCTATATATTTTCCTATAAGGAAGAAAGTTGCATGTACATCTTCTTTCTTAAGAATATCTAATATCTGTGGGGTGACTGTTTCTGATGGCCCATCATCAAAAGTCAAATAAACAACTTTCTTGCCATCAGCTCCATCAGGCCTTTGTCCTTTCATTTGTTGGTTTAAATATTTTTCTACAAATGCTGAGTTTTCTACTTCTGAATTACTTTCTGATTTAAGTTCGTCACTATCCGTTTCACTTTTACTCTGATTATCACTTGATTCAGATTTTGCATTCTGGTTACCATCAAGTGCTTGTACAGTTTTTGTATTATTTGAAAATCTTTGCATTACTATGTTACCTACTGTTATAACCAATATGGAAATAATAATAAATAGAATTGTGATCTTTGCTACTTTAATGTTTTTATTTGGGTTATTCCTATTGTTATACTTCATTTTTCATCCCTCTTATGTCTTATCTATGTGTGTCTTAATAGTTTTTTATTAGATAGCAGCATATTAAGTATATGTTGCAATTGAATTCTATAATTTACCTTAATTAACTATTCGTCTTATTAGAACTTTTAAGGTTAAGTATACTATTGCAACATATATACTGAGTATTTGTAGCTAATTATTTAAAAACTCCTTGTGTAAATTCATCTAAATCAACATCATGGTTTATTCCATTAACAAATCCTGTCTCACTATATTGATGTCCAACTCTTGAAAACCATATTTTATTTGTTGGCAGGTTTTGAAATGGAGTATTATTATAATTTGCTTCCCATAAAGGATAGTTAGATAATCTGCCGTCTAGATTGCTAATGAAGCTACTATATGTGTATATACCTATATCCATATTACTCACTTTCTTGAATTCAGCTATAAATCTTAAAGCATAATCCATAACATCAAATCCCGCCGATTCTATATCTAACATTGGTTTTAAATCATTTTTTTTATCCTTTATATTATTGTAAAAATTATCAGCTTGAGTTTCTGGAGCACTTGTTCCAACTAAAAAGTGATAGAAACCTACCTTTAATCCAGCAGTCGAAGCTCCATTATAATTAGCCTGTAAATATGGATCTATGAATGTTGTACCTTCAGTTGCTTTTATGTACACTAATTGAACTCCACTTGATTTTACTGAATTAAAATTTATGTACCCATCATAATTACTAATATCTATACCATAATATTTGCTTAAAGTGTTCCCACTACTGCTTGATCCAGAAGAACTTTGACCCGAAGTGCTTCCACTACTGCTTGAACCAGAAGTATTCTGACCTGAAGTGCTTCCACTGCTACTTGATCCAGAAGTACTTTGACCCGAGGTGCTTCCACCACTACTTGATCCAGAAGAACCCTGACCTGAAGTGCTTCCACTACTACTTGATCCAGAAGAACCTTGCCCTGAAGTGCTTCCGCTACCACTTGGCCCAGACGTATTTTGACTTGAATCTTCATACCTCTTACCATCAGATCCAATCTTATACCCATCTTTAGTAGTGTTAGTAAGCATTTTCCCTGTATCTTTGTCTAAGTAATACCAAGCTCCATTAAGATAAGCCCATCCTGTTGCCATGCTTCCATCATTATTAAAGTAATACCAGCTATTATTTATAGTAATCCAGCCAGTTTCCATATCACCGTTATCAGTAAATTTGTATGTTGTACCATCTATCTTATTAATACCAGTTACCATACTTCCATCATTCTTCAAATAGTACCATTTACTATTATTCTTAATCCATCCAATATGAATTTTTCCACCCTTATCAAAGTAGTACCATTTATCATTTATTTTATTCCATCCACTATTGGTTGCCATGACTCCTGAATCTTTGAAATAGTACAAATTTGAACCATCATTCTGAATTCCAGTTGCCATAGCGCCTGAATCAGTTAAGAAATACCAATCGCCATCTAACTGTTTCCATCCCTTTACCATAGCTCCACTTTCATCCATGTAATACCAGTTACCTTTGTCTTTTACCCATCCAGTTTTCATTTTGCCGTCATCTTCATTTAAATAGTACCAATTCTTATCTGGCTTAACCCATCCAATCGCTTTTGTATGATCCGACTTGTAATAATACCAAACTCCATCCTCATTCTTCCAACCAATATTAGAGGTTATATTAGTATCACTAGTTGCAGCTTGTACATTTAATCCTGGAATTAAAATTAGTACCATTAATACAGATAATATTGTAAGTCTCTTTTTAATATTCAAAACAACCTGTCACTCCCTTTTTTATTTTTTAACTAAAATATGATTAAATTGATTACGAAATTAATTTTATGTGTCTATAAGATTCTTTCCATCTATAGCAATGCTTTCATCCCTGTAATATTGCATTACTCTCTTAACATAATCCTGAACCCCTTGTGACATCTTACATAAATCATCATCTGATAAGACTCCATCTTTTTTTACATTTTGTGGTCCAGCATTATAAGCTGCTATTGCTATTTTTACATCACCATTAAATTGGTTTAGATATTCTTTTAGTAATTTTGACCCCCCATCGATATTTTGCTCTATATCATATCCGTCAGTCATTCCAAGATATGTATAATTCTGAGGCATAATCTGCATCAATCCAGTAGCGCCTGAGCTTGACGTTGCTTTGGGATCAAAATCCGACTCTGCTTTAATTATAGCTAGTATCAATTTTGAATCTAGTCCATATTTATTTGCCGAATCATTTACCGAGTTATATATTTTTTTCATAGTATCACCTGCCCCCTTCGAGCTAGTGCTTAAAGGAATTGTATTAAATGGCTTATATCTTTTTCCATCTGATCCAATCTTATATCCATCTATGGTAGTATCCGTTAGCATTTTTCCTGAAGTAGGATCTAAATAGTAATAATCACTTCCATTTGATGTAACCCATCCTGTTGCCATTGATCCATTATCATTTAGGTAATACCATGCTCCATCAAGATTTATCCAACCTGTCGCAACACTTCTATCAGTATTGAAATAATACCAGTTATTGTTCACATTAACCCATCCAAATTCCATCTCGCCAGTATCACTAAATACATATGTTGTATTGCCTATTTTATCAGTACCAGTCACCATACTTCCATCATCGTTTGAGTAATACCACTTATCATTATTCTCAATCCATCCAGTATGTATTTTTCCATCTTTATCAAAATAGTACCATTTATCATTTATCTTAGTCCATCCAGTATTTGTAGCCATAACCCCTGAATCTTTGAAATAATACAAATTAGAATTATCCTGCTGAATCCCAGTTGCCCTAGCACCAGAATCAGTTAAAAAATACCAGTCCCCATTTAACTGTTTCCATCCTTTTACCATGATCCCAGTTTCATCCATATAGTACCAGTTTCCTTTATCCTCTAACCATCCAGTTGTCATTTTACCACTATCTTCATCTAAATGATACCAGCTATTATCCGGTTTAATCCATCCAATTGCTTTTGTGTTGTCAGACTTATAATAATACCAAGAGCCATTTTCGTCTTTCCAACCGATGCTTGATGATATATTTGTATCAGTAACATCTGCTTGTACATTTAATGTTGGAATAAAGCTTAGTGCAATTAATGCTGATAAAACTGCAAGCCTATTTTTAATATTCAAAGTAACCCATCACTTCCTTTTAACTTATTATTAATAAAAAATGTTATTAGACTAAATAACTAATACTGATTTTAAAAAGCTAAATTTCCTATTTAAAATTTATCACTAAAAATCAGTATTAATTATGTGTTTTATAGTTTTTTAATGTTCTTTATTATTTTTAAAGTAATTCTTTTCAATAATGGCTTCTGAAACTTTGAATTCATCTTTTAGATGCTTTACTTCTTTTTCATCTTTTGGGTTTCCTACAATTTGACCTTCATTTAAAATTGTAGCATCTCTATTCGTATTTACTAATACTCTTCCTATTGAATTATTCTCAAATTCACTTCTATCCTCACCAAGCAAGTATAATATTGTCGGTTTAAAATCTGTTTGCCCACCAGCTGTTGATATAACTTCTGGTTTTGAGTTCTTTGAGTAAATAATATAAGGAATCTTTCTTTGATTATCCTTCCACCAGTCTCCATCTAAAGGTGCATTTTCCATATCTTGTTCATAAAACTTATGAACACCGCAATGGTCACCGTAAATCATAACTACCGTATTATCCAATAAACCTTCCTTATCTAATTCTGCTATAAACTTTCCGATAGCCTCATCAGTATATCTTACAGATTGAAAATATTTTCCTAACATATTATCATCAAGTTCCTTAGGTAGGTTTAAATATTTTTTATCTTCTGGGATCTCAAAAGGGCCGTGACTTGTCAACGTAGTCATAAATGCATAATAAGGTTGTTTTTCATCTTTTAACTTTTGAGCTACTTGCTTTAAATATGATTCATCTGAAAGTCCCAAGCCTATAATTTCATCTTGATTAAACTTTCCTACATCTAATATTTGATCTGCCCCATAGCTTTTATGCATTTCTGTCCAATTCCAATTTCCAGGTGGTTCTGCATGAGTAGAAAGTGTAGAATATCCTTTACCTTCTAAAATATTTTGAAGTGTATTATATTGACTCCAAGGATAAGAATATACTGTAGTGCCTTCTCTTATAGGAAGTACTGATGCATTAACCATCAAATCACAATCTGAACTTGTTCCCGAATTATTTTGTTCACGTATATTATTAAAATACAAGCTATTTGACAATAACTTATTTAAATTTGGTGTTATTTCTTTTCCATACACTTTTTGATTAATGACAAAGTTCTCCAGAGACTCCACCTGTAGTGCAATTACATTTTTCCCTTTAAACACTCCCTTGTAACTATTATCAGGTAAATCTTCTTTATTAGCACTAAACCAATCTTCTATTTCTTTTTTATCTTCATCTGTTAAAGTCTTATTTTTATTTTTATAGAACTCAATATCAAAACCATGATATCCAAGTGGGCTCATATCTCCAAAAGTCTGAAATGGCGCCCAAGACAATCTAAATACATTTTTCCCTTGATCCATTTGTTTAACATCTACTGTGTAATAACCAAGCCATATAACAAGTGCACTTGCGATAAATACATACATTGTCTTTGCTACCCTAAAATATGCTTGACTTTCATTTGCTTCTTTAACTTTAATAAACTTATGTATTAAGAAGAGCATTATAAAGTCAATACTAAATACTAAATCCACTATTCTAAAATTAAATAAATATTTGCCTTCCGGATTAAATATCTCAGTATGCATTAAATGTCTTATAGATAAAAAAGTTTCATTTGAACGATAATACCAGATATCTGCAACAAAAAGGATTGTCACTAAAATATCTATTATTAAGGCAGCACTAAGCCTCCCCCTTTCTTTAAAAAGAAATATTGGACTGCATATCAATACTATTATTGCAATATGCACCCAAAGTACTGGACTATCAAAATAAGCACTTCCTAAACTTATACTTGATGAGTCTGGTGTCCTTAGCATAGATAATAGCAATGTTGATTTAGCTTGTAACATTGCTACCATAAATATAAATAACCAATTTTTTCGAACTAAATTTTTCATTCTTTCTTTTGTTTCCATTTTCATTCTCCATTAATATCCATTTTTCTTCCTACATTATAACTCAAACTTTATCTTTTACCAATATAATTTTATTAAAAGATAATTACAATATTTTAATATAAATATGAATCTCAATTAAATTATAAATCATTACTACTAATTATCATAAGTTTAAAATTACTTATTATTATTAAATATTTGATAATTTCCTTAATTTATCGACGCTTAAGGGCTTAATTAATCAAAGTTTATCTTAAAATATCAAGTAATGCGATTAAATAGCTTTATAATTAATAAATTACACTAGAACCTATATAATATCAACCCGGAATCATTTACATATTAAGATAAAAAAAGGATAAAAGCTACTTGTGCAAATTCCTAATTTACATCAAAATTGCATACTTTTATCCAAAATAAAACTTATAATTTAAATAAACTACATTAATATATCAAACATGTCCCTTCTTTTTTTATATTCCTAATACTCCACAATTAAAATTTCTCCATTGAAATAAATTTAGTTTTTCGATGATTGGAACAAAGAACTCTTCTATTCATCTTTTAGGCATCCATAGATTTCATCTAAATTGTATCTCATTGATTCCAAATAGCTCTTATCATCTTCTTTAGATTCTAATGTTAATATTGGTACTACTTTTGCACCTACTTCTTTTGCTAAAGTTTCTGAAACCTTAGGACTTGCAAGTGATTCTGAAAAAACAGTTTTTATATTACTTTCTTTACAAAAGCTAACCAAGTCTTCTAATTGTTTGGGTGTCGGTTCACCTTCAGCAAATAAATTTTCTACTGATTTCTGTGTTAACCCAAAATCCCTACATAAGTATCCAAAAGCAGCATGTCCTGTTATAAAGTTCTTTTTATTTAATGCTTCAAATTTAGGTTTGTATTCACCATATAGATTTTCTAATTCACCTTTGAATTTGCTGTAGTTTCCCTCGTAATAATCCTTATTCTTCTCATCCAATTTCACAAGAGTATTTTTTATATTTTCAGATTGTATTTCTGCATTTTTTAAACTTAACCAGCTATGAGGATCAATAGCATCTTCTTCTTTTCTAGCTTCTACACCTGTACTCGAATCTACAACAGGTATATTTTTATCTTTAATTACATCATTAACCTTATCTATCCAACTTTCCATTCCAAGTCCATTATAGATAAACGCATCACTTTTAGTTAATCCTTCAAGGTCTTGAGCCTTCGGATCATATTCATGGGGTTCCACGTTATTTGGAATTAAGCAAGTAACATCTGCCTTATCTCCAGCTATTTCTTCTGTAAACTCTTTTAATGGATAAATTGAAACTGTAATTTTTAATTTATCATCTTTTGTGTCTTTCGTATTTTCAGTCGTAGTTTTTGTATTAGCTCCGCAACCTATTAGCATAACACCAGTTAGTAGCGCTAAAATTCCTGAAATAATTTTCTTTTTCATATCTGCACCTCCACATGCATACGATTTGCATTTGCATTTAATAATATTACGCTTAACATTTAAATATGTCAATAATATCTAAAATCTGATATTAGTTATTATTCTTTATAAATCTTGCTACATTTCATATATGGTACTAGTTATTACATTTTTCATTATAAAAAAATTTATCCCTCTAAAATCAATATCAGGCCTTTCTTTCTAATTACCGTAATATGTTTTATAAAAAAATTGAGCATAATACTTTTATTAAATGTTTCGTTAGAAACCACAATAAAAGTATTATGCTCATTTCAGTAATTCTATATTTAAATATAGTTTATATTAAAGTTCTTCTCCATTACTTTCTATTACTTTCTTATACCAATAAAAACTCTTTTTTCTTGATCTACTTAAGTCTCCATTTCCATCATTATCTTTATTAACATAAATAAATCCATATCTTTTTTTCATTTCTCCAGTTGATGCACTAACTAAATCAATACATCCCCAAGGAGTATATCCTATTAATTCAACTCCATCATTAACAGCTTCCTTCATCTCTTCAATATGTGCTTTTAAATAGTCAATTCTATATCCATCATTAATTGATCCATCTTCTTCAACTTTATCCACAGCACCTAAACCATTTTCCACAACCATTAAAGGAATTTGATATCTATTATAAATATTATTTAATGTCCATCTTAATCCTTTAGGGTCAATTTGCCATCCCCAATCACTTGCTTTAAGATATGGATTCTTTACACCTCCAAGTATATTTCCAGATGTTCTTTCTAATTCTGGATCTGTGCTTGAACAGTTTGACATATAATAACTAAATGTATAGAAATCTACACAACCTTCCTTTAGAATTTGCTCATCATTTTCTTCCATCTTTATTTCTATATTATTCTCTCTAAAAAATCTCTTTGCAAAACCAGGATAAGCTCCTCTTACTTGAACATCAGAACATAAAAAATTATTCAAATTATCTCTTTCCTGAGCTAAAAGTACATCTTTCGGATTACATGTATAAGGATATGTTGTCATATATGCAATCATACATCCTACCTTGAAATCTTTATTAATTTCGTGTGCCAGTTTAACAACTTTTGCGCTTGCAATGAATTGGTGATGAAGAGCTTGAAATCTTATTTGTCTACTATCATCAATCTCTTTATTAAATTCAAGTTCACCACCTTTATCCAATAAAATTCCGCCACCCATAAATGTACCAAATGGCATTGTTAAACAATTTATTTCATTGAATGTGAGCCAATATTTTACGACATCCTTATATCTATTAAATATTGTGTTGCAGTATCTAACATAACAATCAATAATTTCTCTACTTGCCCACCCATTATACTTTTTAGTTAAACCAAAAGGTGTTTCATAGTGAGATATTGTAACTAATGGCTCAATGTTGTATTTTTTTAATTCTGCAAAAACATTATCATAGAATTTTAAGCCTTCTTCATTGGGTTCTAACTCATCACCATTCGGAAAAATTCTAGTCCAGTTTATTGACATTCTAAAAGTTTTAAATCCCATTTCAGCAAATAACTTAATATCTTCCTTATAATGATGATAAAAATCTATTGCTTCATGACTTGGATAATATGTTCCCTCTTCTAATTCTGGAGTTATTCTTCTTGGCGTAGTATGCGTGCCACCTGTCATAACATCTGACGTGCTAAGACCTTTTCCGCCTTCTCTATACCCACCTTCAAATTGGTTTGCCGCTGTTGCTCCTCCCCATAAGAAATCTTTTGGTAATCCTTGAAATTTATTATTTAGCATTTTTATACCCACTTTCTTCAATTTACAGTTTTCAATTTTAAAATTTTATAAACAGCTTTAGCCACTCCAGAATTATAATTTGCATCTGTTATATATTTTGCTATTTCTTTTATCTCAGGGATTGCATTTTCCATAGCAAAAGATATAGGAAATTCAGTAAACATTGAATAATCGTTAAACCCATCTTCAATTACAACAACTTCCTCTTTTTTTACTCTTTTTTTATCTGAAATCTTAGATAATATAATTCCTTTTTGAGCTTCTATGTTATTTATTTCTAAATTAATTGCAATACTTGATGCAATTGCAAGCCCATCTATGGTTTTAAGCTCTTCCTTTAATTTAAAAATCTTATCTGCACATTCACCATAAGACTCAATTTTTCCTATTTTAATATTTCTACTTAAAAATTCATCTATATTATCAATATACTTTAAAATTACAAAATGCTGTTCTTCTTTTGCCATCTTAAGGATTTCGTCATGATTTGTAACTTCTGGATGAAAATATTGGACCCTAAGCACACTTCCTTTTAAAGATTCTTCTTTAGTATTAATAGTATATAATCCTTTATCCGTGTATATCTCCACATTAAGACCATCTCTTTTTATTATCTCTAAAATGTCCTTAAGCTTACTTTTGTCCATATAAATTCCTTCTAATATATTTCCGTCTTTATCCCTATATTCTGCACCATTTAATACTATACATTCACACTTTAAATTATATCTATCAAGAAATGGTTTAATATCTTCATACATTCTTCCACTAGCAATTACGAACTTTACTCCCATTTCTTCTGCTTTTCTTATAGCCTTTAAATTTTCTTCGGGTATATCATTATTTTTTCCAAGTAATGTTCCATCCATATCTGATACAATAAATTTTATCATATTTTTCTACTCCCTAATAATAACAATCTATTGCTTGATGACTTGGATAATAGGTTCCGCCTTCTAATTCTAGATATCCACCTTCTAATTGGTTCGCAGTTATTGCTCCTCCATATAAGAAATCATTTAGCAATCCTTGAAATTTATTATTCAACATTCTTTGTTCTCCTGATTTTGCAAAGTTTACTACTTATTTTTCTCTAGTTTTTCTATTCTTTCAGCAAATTGTGGTAAGTGTTTTTTATGTGCAAGTAACATTTCATCTAATAAATCTTTAGCAATTTGTCCACTTGGAACTAATGGATTTATTGTAAATGCATGAAGAGCTTTGTTGTAGTTTCCTGTAACCGCTGCTGAAATTGTTGTTTCTTCCATTCCCTTCATTATTTGAACCATACCTCTTGGCGCTGGATCAAACTTTCCAAAGTTAATAGGTTCTGGTCCATGAGACGTGATTGTACTTGAAACTTCTACGATAGAGTCATATGGAAGATCCTCTAATGCGCCATTATTCTTTGTGCTAACTACCATAGTTGTTCTCTTATTATTGTAGATTGAAGCAATTAATTCACAAGCAGCATCACTGTAGTGAGTTCCACCTCTCTTAGTTAATTGTTCTGGTTTATAGTCAAGCTTTGGATCTTTATATAGTTCAAACAATTCTGCCTCTGTTCTTTTTACAACCTCCGCTCTAGTTTCACCTTTTGAGTAACTTTCAAGTTCCTCTTTCAACATATCATCTGTAATATAATAATATCTGTGATAAGGACAAGGCAATATTCCCAAGTCTTTAATTTGCTCATAATTAAACTTGATATCTTTAATATTGGCAACTCCTGCATCTTTCTTTTCTTCTGCTAATAATGGGTTATACAATTTTTCAATTACTTCTGCAGTTCTTTCATTTCCTTCTTTATCCCATACTCTATGCCAGTGAAAGTGGTTTAACCCTGCAAACTTAAAGAATAATTCACTTGAAGGAACTCCAAGCATCTTTGCATCATCTTCTATACAGTTGATTGGAACATTACATAGTCCAACAGTTCTGTCCCATCCGCCATATTTTATAGCTGCTTCAGTCACCATTCCTGATGGATTTGTGAAGTTAACAAGCCATGCATTAGGGCATAACTCTCTCATATCGTCTATTATGTCTAATATTACTGGAATTGTTCTAAATGCTTTAAACATACCACCAGCACCGTTAGTCTCTTGTCCAATTATTCCATGGCTTAAAGGAATTCTTTCATCCTTTATTCTTGCATCTAAAAGTCCTACTCTAAATTGAGTTGACACAAAATCCGCATCCTTAAGGGCCTCTCTCCTATCTAAAGTTAAATTAACTTTCCAATCCAACCCTGCTGCCTTAACCATTCTTTGAGCCATTGCTCCAACTATTTCTAACTTCTCTTTTCCATCTTCAATATCTACAAGCCATATTTCTTTAATAGGCAGTTCATCTTTCCTTTTTATAAACCCTTCAATTAATTCAGGAGTGTAACTTGATCCTCCACCAATAGTAACTATTTTGATTTTTTCTTTTTTCATTAATTATTTCCTCCCTTAATCTCGCCTCAGGCAAATTTTAAATTTAGGATATTTTCCTAATCTGAAAATTCCTTGGATATAAAATACAAGAGCTACTTTTTTATAAAATACATATAAGTAATCCTTTACCTAAAAGATATCACACCCAAAAATAAAATACCTTATTTTTTCGGATTTAGTGACACATGCTACTATTTAGTTATTTGTTTTTTTATAAAACAGTTTGTTTCATAATATAGCTAGTCTAACTACTTACTAGGAATCAATAAGCAAAATGATGGGAATATTATACCTAAACAAATTTCAGTAATATTTAATATAAAACATAAAATTAATAGATAATAAGAGTTATAATGAATTTATTCTCACCATGAATTCTTTTCCAAAGGAAACTGATTTGAATCGAATTTTTAATAGATTACTATATCTTCCATACTTTAATCAATCTTAAAATAATTATAAAAAGAAGGTGTACTATGGCAAAGCAAATATTGTTATTAGATAATGTTCATAAATCTATAAAAAATAAAGAAATTGTTAAAGGCATTACCTTTTCAATTAATGAAGGTGAGGTTTTGGGTTTTCTTGGTCCAAATGGTGCCGGAAAGTCTACCACTTTAAGAATGATTGTCGGCCTTTCTTCCCCTACTAGTGGAAAAATTTTAATCGATGGCTATTCAATTACTAAGGATTATGTTAAGGCTATGTCTAAAGTTGGATGTATTATAGAAGGTCCAGATATGTATAATTATTTAAGTGGTTTAGAAAATTTGAAGATGCTTGCTTCTATGAATAAAAATGTTACTAATGAAGATATAACAAGAGTAATTGAACTTGTAGGAATGCAGAATAGAATAAATGAGAAAGTGTCTACTTATTCTTTGGGAATGAAACAAAGGTTAGGACTTGCGCAAGCTCTTATTCATAAGCCAAAGCTTCTTATATTAGATGAGCCTACAAATGGACTTGATCCTTCAGGAATAAATGAGTTTAGACATATTATTAAAGATCTTGCTAAAAAAGAAAATATTGCTGTTCTCGTTTCTAGCCATTTGATATCTGAGGTTGAATTAATGTGTGATACTGTTGCAATAATAAAAAGTGGTACTTTACTAAAATACGCTTCAGTCTCTGAACTTATAAGTGATAAAGAAGTTTCCTTTGTTCTAAGTGATAATTCAAAGGGAATTAAAATATTAAAAGACAAGTGGAATATTGATAGTTCACTAATAAACAATACGATAATAGCAAAAGTTGATGTATCAAAAATTGAAAAAATTAATTCTTCGTTTATCGAAGAAGAAATAGCAATAAAGTTCGTAAGTATAAATCAGAAAACTTTGGAGGATCTGTTTTTATCACTTACAGAAAGTAACTCTATTGTTAGTTAAGGAGGTGTATATATTGCTAGTATTAGTTAAAAATGAAGTTAATAAAATATTATATAAGCGAAAACTCCTACTTATTAGTGCTATAATCCTAATTTTAGTTTCACTTTTTGCATACGGCCAAAATTATCAATATCAAAACACTTTGAATAAGTATTTAAAGACAACTACTCAAAGTGGCGATATCCCTTGGCAGTCATTGCAAAAACAACAAATTCAGGACCTAAAAAATAGGCTTAATAGACCTGATACCCCTGACGAAAGTAAGCCCTCAATTAATATTCAAATTCAGCAAAACCAGTATTATTTAGATAACAACATAAATCCAATTACTCCAAGTGCTGCAAAATTTTCAGTTAAGCTAATGGAACAGTCCATATCAGTATTACTACCTTTACTAATAATTCTATTGGCTGGGGATAGCGTATGTGGAGAATTTTCTGCTAAAACTATAAAAGTACTGCTAACAAGAGCTGTTCCTCGATGGAAGATATTACTTAGTAAATATATAGCACTTCTAATCATGTTTTCTATAGTAATTCTAGAGATGGCTCTATTTTCAATTTTAATTTCTGATTTATTTTTTAATAACTGGGGATTTAACGAGCCTGTAGCTACAGGTTTTAGCTCTGCTTCCGGAACCTTAGATGTTTCCAATGTAATCAAAGTAACCGAATTGCAATATTTAATTCTCGTATACTCTCTTGGATGGTTTGTATCAATTGTTATCGGTACAATTTCATTTATGATTTCAGTTTTAGTAAGAAATACAGCTACTTCCATAGGTATAATGATGGCTACATTAGTTGGGGGAGGTTTTCTTAGATTGTTTCTAAATGATTGGCCTTCAATAAAGTACTTTTTTGCCATCAATCTAAACTTACCTCAGTATCTTACAGGATCATATACTCCAATAAGTGGAATGTCATTAAGTTTTAGCACTTTAGTACTTCTAGCTTGGGCTATAGGTGCATTTATTGTTAGTTTTATTGTATTTTTAAAACAAGATGTATTAGTTTAAAAAGGAGGGATTTAAAATGTTTAAAAATATAAAGTGGAAATTTATTTTATTGCTATCCATAGTTTCTACCATAACCTTAGTTACAGGATTTATATCAGCATTATCAATAAGTTCTCGCCCTCCTAAAGAGATATCAGATAAGGAATCTGAACAACCTAAAAGTGAAGAATTAGATCAAAATTATTACAGCATATTAGTTCTTGGTGACTCCCTTGCTAAAGGAACTGGAGATGAAAAGGGACTTGGCTTTTCAGGCTATTTTTCAGAATACTGGAAAACTAAAGTTTCAAAGGAGATTAAAATAAATAATCTTTCCATAAACGGGGATGTATCTAACGGGCTTTTAAATGTAGTTCAAGAGTCACAAACCTTAGCTGACATTAAAGGATCAAACATGATATTTATATCTATAGGTGGAAATGAAATAAGTAAACTTAAAAATACAGATATAAGCTCCTCCACAACTAAGATAAAAGATATTCAAGATACCTATTTAGCTAATCTAAAATCTATTTTTAATATAATAAGAACCAATAATCCATCATCTATGGTCGTTTTTATTGGCTTATATAACCCATTCGGAAAAGATCTTACATCTGATAAGGTAAGCATATTAAATGAATGGAACTATCAAAGTCAGCAACTTTTATCATTAGATTCAAATGCGATTTTTATTCCAACATATGATCTTTTCAAATACAACTTACAAGATTATCTAGCTGCTGATAATTTTCATCCAAATAGCACCGGTTATCAAGCTATTTCTAACAGAATAATTGAATCTTTAAAAAATTATAAATAATATACTATAATAAAGCTGCCTAGTCTGATAAATACTTTCTGACTAGAGCAGCTTCATAATATAATATAAAAATTTATTCTAGCTTGATATCAACTTCTAAAGGAGATATTCCAACAAGCTGAATGCTTCTACTATCTGGTTGTGATATACCAACAAATAATTTGAACCTTTTACTATCTAATATCCTTTCTCCATCATCATTAACCACTTCAAATGATGATTTCTTGATTTTCATTTTTACAATCTTGCTTTCCCCCATTTTCAACCCAACACGTTTAAATCCTGCTAGACTATGATTCCTAACAGCATGTTTAGATTCAAGATCTTTTATATAACATTGTACAACTTCTTCTATGTCAAAATTTCCTGTGTTAGTTATCTTTACGCTTACCTCTACATCATCGAAATCACTTTCTACATCTGGTACATGCAATTCTGATAATTTTACAGTGGAATAAGTTAATCCATAACCAAATGGATATAAGCTTTCACAAGACATATAGCGATATGTCCTATCTTTCATTGAATAATCTATAAATTCTGGTAAATCCTTAGTATTTCTATAAAATGTAATAGGTAATTTTCCACTTGGTGAATACTTTCCAAATATTAAGTCAGCCACCGCTCTGCCACCTCTACTTCCAGGATACCAAGCATCTAATATAGCTGAACACTTATCCTCTACATTATTAAATGTCAATGCACTTCCTGCGCCAATAACTAATATAACAGGTGTACCTGTTTCTATTATTTTCTCTAATAATTCTTGCTGTCTTCCTGGTAAATTTAAGCTTGCTTTATCACCAGCTCCTTCACTATTACCTGCATCTCCTTGCTCACCTTCAATTGTAGAATCTAGTCCAAGGCATAGAATTGCAACATCTGATCTTTCTGCTATTGATATTGCTTCTTTTAATCTGTCATTAGGTTCTGCTAATTCTTCAACTCTGTCTCTAAATAAATGACAACCTTCGGAATAATATACTCTTACATCTTCTCCTACGGCTTCATGTATTCCCTCTAGCACAGTTATATATCTAGATGCAGTTCCTGAATAATTGCCTTTAAGCATGATCTGGCTATCAGCATTAGGGCCAATAACAGCAATTGATTTTAAGTTATTTTTATTTAATGGTAATATTCCATTATTCTTTAATAGAACCATTGAATTTCTAGCTGCTTTTAATGATAATTCATTATGTTCTTTACAATCATTCAACTCATATGGTATTTTGTTATATTCACACTCTTCATCAAACATTCCCAATCTTATTCTTGTTGCCATTAATCTTTCTGCTGCTGTTGTTATATCTTCTTCTGTTACTAATCCCTCTTTATAGGCAAGCAATAATTGAAGATACACATTGCCACAATTTAGATCACATCCATTTTTCATAGCTAATGCCGCTGATTCTGTTGCAGTGCTTGTCACTCTATGATGCAAATGAAAATCAGCAATTGCCCAACAATCGGATACTACATGACCTCTAAAGTTCCATTTTCCTCTTAATATATCTCTTAATAAAGTTTTACTTCCGCAGCAAGGTTCACCATTTGTACGGTTATACGCCCCCATTACTGCCTCTACATCACCTTCTTTGACACAAGCTTCAAAAGCAGGTAGGTAAGTCTCATATAAATCCTTTTTACTTACAACTGCATCAAATTCATGCCTTAATCCTTCTGGTCCGCTATGAACTGCAAAATGTTTTGCACATGCTGCCGCTTTTAAATATTTGCCTTCTCCTTGTAGTCCTTTTACAAAGGCCACTCCTAATCTAGATGTTAAATATGGATCTTCACCATAGGTTTCATGACCACGACCCCATCTAGGATCTCTAAAAATATTAACATTTGGTGACCAAAAAGTTATTCCCTTATATATGTCTCTATCATCTTTTTTGCTGTTTTCATTATACTTTGCTCTGCCTTCTGTTGAGATAACTTTTGCAATGTCATTCAATAATTCATCATCAAACATAGCAGCTAATCCTATGGCTTGTGGAAATACTGTTGCTGTGCCTGCTCTCGCTACTCCATGCAATCCCTCATTCCACCAATTATATCTAGGTATATTTAATCTTTTTACAGCTGATGATTTATAAGTTAATTGTTCTGCTTTTTCTTCTAGCGTCATTTTCCCTACTAATTCTTTTGCTTTTTCTAACGCATATTCATGAGTAATTCTTTTTTCTTCGACCATATTACACATCTCCTAAAATAATCATAATATTTATTCTAACTTTTTTAATTATAAGACTAAACAACCAATGTATTAAAAGAATGAGGCTGAATATTAAAGCTATAATCTTCACCATTAACACTAAATGTGACTTCTTGTAATTCATCAAATGGATTTAATAATTCTAATACAACACTTCCATCCGGATTCTCAAAAGCCAGAGCATTTCCTGCAAAGTCCCCTTTTAGACCTTTCATTGTTGCTCCTTGTTTTATATATTTTGAAAAATGTCTCATTAGATAATACTCTGGATTATATTTAACATCATTATCTTTTGTCACCGTAATAAGCGAATTTTGTTTCCATCCCCAAGTGCTTATTCCCTCTTCTTCAAGTGCCATATTCCAATAGGTATAGGCGCTTACTCCATTTATAAAGTATGTCCACATTAAATTGAATACATATTCAGCATATTCCCAGCTATTTTTTCCTTCTCCACATTCATTTTCTGTCTGTATCAATTTCATTTCTGGATAAGCAATTCTTGTCTGCAGCAAAGCATGCTTTCCTCCCCATTGATATCCAACGCCCTTTATATGTCTTTTTGCATCTTTATCACTTAGTACAGTATTAGCAAAATTATTATATTGACCAAATTGCCAATTTTCATCTCCATAATCATCATAAGGAGAATTTAATGTTCCAAGCCATATCTCAGTATCAAGTTTATTCTCTTCAAATAATGGCCCGATGTATTCTTTTATAAAATCACGTAATTGTTTTCCTGACCAAACACATGATGGAAACTTCTGATCTGCTATAGGTTCATTTTGTATGTGTACCTGATTAATTTTAATACCCTCTTTTTGGTATTCTTCAATAAATTTCTTAAAGTAAAGAGCATATGCTTTTAGATTTTTCTCCTCCCATATTAATGTTCCGAAATTGTATACTTCCGGGAACTTCATCCAAGTTGGCGGGCTCCATGGAGAAGCAAATAAATTAAGCTCCCCACTATATTTTTCTGCTTCTTTAATGTATGGAATCAAGCATTCTTTGTCTCTTTCAATGCTAAAATTCTTCATTTCATAATCGCCCTTAGTTTCATTTAGACTGTACCAGCTTTCTGCATAATCATTTGCTCCAATTGGCAATCTACAATAAGTAAAATTACATTCCTCTGGATCAAATAGATTTCTAAGCACCTCTTCTTTCTTATCATTTGGAATCTTTTTTAATGCTATATATCCTAACTCATTAAAACATCCACCAAATCCATCAATAGTTTGATAAGATTCTCCATTTAACTCTAATGTATGGTATGATTTATCTTTACTAATATCTATAGTACTACTTACTAAGCTATCAGTCCTTGTTGTTGAAATCAAAGTTGCCTTCCTCATTATAACTTCCTCCTTTTTCTCTAAATTCAGTTGGTGACATTCCTGTCTGTTTTTTAAAAGCTAAAGAGAAATAATTTGTATCCTTATATCCCACTAAAGTTGCTATTTTACCTGTTTTCATACTAGTTGTTTCTAAGAGGGATTTAGCCTTCTGTATTCGTTTACGTATGATGTAGTTATTACAACCTTCTCCTGTACTATGTTTAAACAGCTTTGAAAAATAGGTTGGAGTTAAATAAAGCATTTCCGCTATACTATATACTGAAATGTCTTCATTTAAATGATCATTGATATATTGTTTTGCTTTTCTTATAATTTCATGGCTTTCTCCGATATCAGTCTGAAGTATTTGTATTATGAAATCTCGTGTAATTCTCAACGCATCACTTCTACTACAATTTTTTAATGAAATTAATAAAGAATTTAATTTATTATCTGATATATCTCCTTTTTCCATGGCATAGGAAAAATATATTCCTCCTCCAATATCAAAACATGTTTTCTTAACTAATGATGTTGATAAATTATAAAACTCTATAGCCTCTGAATAAACTTCATAAATACTCATTACTTTCTCAAGGTCATCTATATTATCTATCATATTCTTCTTAAATTCCTGAACTCTCTCGTTAAATAAAGTCAAACGCATTTCTCTAGGTTCTTTCGTTATTATTTTCCCATATGTGCTCTTATTATTTAATAAAACACATGCGTCGTTATATGAAATATTGATCTTATTAAATCCTCCTACAACGCTTCCAAGAATTACTTTAGGATTAATCTCATACTCATTTTTCAAATACTCAATTAAATGCTGTATTCTTAATGTTACTTCTTCTAATTCTTCTCTTATAAATATAGCAATCACTATGTTTTTATTCTTGTCCTCAAATGTAACCCCTTGTTTCTTAGAATCAAATAATTCAATACAACTATTTTTAATAGATAAATTTAATAATTCAAAATGTTGTTTCCAAGCTAAATTATCATCTATAATTGGACATACCAAAGCAATTTGAAGCATTTCTTCCTTATCGTAGGAATACTCTCTCAATACTTTTTTAATTTCGCTTGTCTTTACCCGTTCATAAAGTAAATTTTGCATAATTTGTTCAAGCTTAAATTGTTCTGTTACACCTTGTATCCTGCTATTTATCTTCTGTTCATGACTTAAAGTTTTTTCATGCTCTAAATCTTCTATCAATCTTCCGATAGCATTCTCTAGTTCTATCTCATCTACTGGTTTTAAGAGATAGTCCTCCACTTGCATCTTGCAGCATTTTTGAGCATATTCAAAATTATCATATCCTGTTAAAACAATAATTTTTAGTTTAGGATTCAAATAATTTATTTTTTCTACCAAAGATAACCCATTCATTTCAGTCATACATATATCTGTAATCATAATATCAAATGCTTCTTCTTCCATTATCCTTAAAGCTTCAATTCCTGAGGATGCCATTTTAACAGTATCTATTTTGAGTTTTTCCCAAGGAATCACACTACATATTCCTTTTCGAATCATTTCCTCATCATCTACAACTATAGCTTTATACATTAATTATTCTCTCCTTTAGGTAATATAATATCTACCGTAGTTCCATCATGTTCATTTTTCTTGTAGTATAATCCATAACCACTACCGAACAATATTTCTATTCGCTTATGAACATTTCTTAAGCCATATCCTGTCTTTTCATCAAATATTGAAATAGAGCTATTTATTTCATCAATTTGTTCTTGTCTCATTCCAATCCCGTTATCAGCAACTGATATAACTATCTTATTATTTATTTCTCTTGCGGTAACTAATATTTTACCTTTATACCCATCTTTAACTCTTATTCCATGATAAATAGAATTCTCTATTAAAGGCTGAAGTGTAAGTTTAGGTATTAATACATTTTTAAAATTCTCATCTACATTTATTTCACACTCAGCAATGCCACTATATCTCATATTTTGTATGATCAAATAATTTTCTACATTTTCTAGTTCTTGCGAAATAGGAATAACATCTTTCCCTCTACTTAGACATAATCTATAATAATTAGCTAACGCTTTTACCATTTTTGATACATCTTTATTTCCATCCGATAAAGCCTGCCAATGTATACACTCTAGTGTGTTGTATAAAAAATGTGGTTTAATTTGAGATTGCAGTCTGTTTAATTCAATTTGCTTAATCTCAGACTGTTCCTTCTTTATCCTATACATAAGTATATTAATTTCTTCAATCATGATATTAAAGCCACTTGCTAGTTGCCTAAAATCTTTACCATCGTAATCATTTTCCATTCTAACTTCGAGATTTCCCATAGAAACCTCTCTCATCTTTCTTGCAATATCATCCATTGGCTTATATAAGTTATTGCTTAATTTATAGCAAGCTATACTAATTAATACTCCAGCACCTATTACTAAAGCTATTATTAAAATTATTACTGCATTGGTATCCTTTAGCATTGATCTTGTTGGTATCTCTCCTACCATATACCAGTCCCAATTATCAAGCTTCTCATAAATAACCATCTTATCTTCAACTTTTTGTTGGCCACTTTTTCCTTGCAATACGCTTTTATAAGGACTTTCTGTTCCAATCAGAGATTTATCCTCATTAGATATAATAACCCCATCTTTATCTGTTAAATATGTTTGTACTTTTAATCCTTTATCCAAATTTGAGTAAAATTCTTTTATACTTTTTTCTCCAATTCCTATTACTAAAAATCCAGTATATTTATTAAAATTGTATTTATCATTGATCGGTTGATATATATTCAGTACATACTGATCTGGATAAAATACTTTTTTCTTCATGCTTATCTTACAGTTACCAAACTTTGTGCCTACAGCATCTTGATAATCTTTTAAAGTTTGAGTCCTGAAATCGCTGCTTGTCCAAGACTCTCCAACATAGATTAACTCTGGGCCATCAAATTTCACCAATCCAATATAATCTATATAACTGTTTGTATTCAAGAGATATCTTACTGACGAATATGCATCACTTGTATCTTTGTTATAATTCTTTGAAGTCAGCCTATTATTCATTAAAAATTCTTTAACTCTACTGTCTCCTGTGATCATATTCGATGTCTCAATAATATTTTTTAATGTTATATTTAAAATATCCGTTATTGTTTCGAACTGTCCTTGCACTAATCCACTGGATTTTTCAGTAATTTGCTTTCCTGCTAATTGATAAACAGCAAAAATTACAAAACTATTAGTAATTAAGACTGCCAATATAAAAAAGGTAGTAATCTTCTGATTAAATTTCATTTTAGATAGCTTATTTATAACTTTTCTCAATTCCTTATACATACCTGTATCCCTTTTTGTAATTCTTATATATAAGAGTTAATACCTACCATAAGTATATTATTAACCTTTGACAGCTCCTGCCATCATACCCTTTATTAATTTATCTTGTCCAAAAATAAATGCTATGATCATTGGTAACATAGAAATAGTTAATACTGACATAATCATTGGAACATTCATTGTATATTGACCTTGATATTCCCAAATAGCAAGTGGTAATGTTCTATTAGGTAATGTTTGAGTTAAAACTAATGCAAAACTGAATTCATTCCATATAGCAACACCATTATAAATTGCTAAAGTTGCTAACCCTGGCTTCACTAATGGAAGCATAACATTTGAAAAAATTTTATATTTATTGCACCCATCTATCTCAGCTGCTTCTTCTAATTCTCTAGGAATTGCCTGCATAAATGTAACTAATATAAATACTGAGATTGGTAAGTTAAAAGCCACATATGGACCTATTAATGCCCAAGGACTATCATACAAACCCATCTTAGTAGTCATCAGAAATATTGGAAGTAATGTTACGTGAACTGGCACTGACATACATGCTACTATTATAGCATATATTGGCTTATTTAACTTAAACTTGAATCTCGATAATGGATAAGATGCACATGCACTCAAGAATAATAAAATTACTAGCGACACTATAAGTACTAAGATACTATTTTTAAAGTAAATAAATATGTTCCCTTTAAATACGTCAATAAAATTCTTTAAATATAAACTTTTAGGTAAATCGAATACACTTCCCATAAGCATTTCAAATTGCTGTTTAAACCCTGCTAGTAACATAAATATAAAAGGAACCATTGTAATTAAAAGCCAAGCTATTGCGAGTATTCCAACGATAGCTTTTATAGATAATTTTTTTATTAATAAATTCTGCTTCATAATAGTCAATCTTCCTTTCTATTTAATGCTTTAATTGTGATTAATGATATTATTGTTATAAGAATAAACATTCCTGAAGCAATTGCTGAACCGTATCCCATTCTTTGGGATAAAAACGCATTCTTATACATATAAGTTGCCATGAGCTCTGATGCGTTACCTGGTCCTCCACCTGTCATAACATATATAAGATCAAAATATTTTAATGATCCAACCATTGATAATACAATTGCACTTTTAATAGCTGGTTTCATAAGTGGAAGTGCTATTTTCCAGAAATACTGACTTTTTTTGGCTCCATCAATTATTGCTGCTTCATATAGATCTGATGGTATTCCACTATACGCAGCTAAAAAATACACCATATAGAAAGGAATAAATTGCCAACAAATAGCTATTGTGATGGTTAATAATGCTGTCTTAGGGTTACCTAATAAATCTACTGAATGCCCACCAAGTAATTTTGATATTCCTGATACTATACCCGAATTTGCATCTAATGCATACTTAAATAAATAACCAATTGCAACAGATGACATTAGCATTGGTATAAACCAAATTACTTTAAATATATTAAATTTTTTTCCACCAAAATCTAAAAATGTTGCAAGAGCAAGACCTATAGGTAATTGAACAATTATAGATAGAACCATAATAATAATGTTATTTAGAAATGCTTTTCTAAAAACCTGATCGGCAATAAGTTCTTTCCAATTATTTAACCCTACAAATGCCTTATTTGATGCAAATCCATTCCAATTATAGCAACTTAAATTAAAAGAGTAGACAATTGGATATGCTATATATATTATTAAGAATAAAAATGCTGGCACAAGAAATATAATTGCTGCATTTCTTGTTGACGCGGCACGTCTTTTAGCTAAACTATTAGTTTGTGATTGCACTTTTTCTCTCTCCTTTATATAATTATTGAGCTGTTACAAAATTAATTCCACCGCATAAATTCAACTTCTGTATTTCACTTATAATATAAACATATTTAAATTCCTGTTATATCGTATATATACTCTTTTTCAGAAATCATAAATATATTTGTGGAAAAAACATTTGAAAATGAGCTGTTAAAGGTTCTTAGCTGTAGGTTGTTCCATTTTAGCTTGTCAAACTGAAAGTTGGATCATGCTAAAGTGGATACAACCTGCTGCTTATAGAACCTTCAGCAATATTTTCATAGTTTTTCGGAATCAAAATATTTATGATTTCGGCAAGTCACAATATAAATCTAATTTTAAAGTTGGATATCTGTAATAGAATTTTTATTTTGCAACAGCTTTTACATTACTTTTTAATGCTGCTATAATTATTTATTTTTTGCTTTATATGAGTCCATAGCAGATTGTAATTCCTTATCTGCATCTTGTGGAGTCTTAGTTAAACCAAATATTTCTTGGCAAGTTGATTTGTGTACTTCTGCAACTTCTGCTGGTAAGTATTGGTCATACCATAATTGAACTCCTTTTGCTTGATTAACTGTATCTAAGATTTTTTGTGTTAATGCATCATCTGGTTTGAAATCTTTAAGTGGAATAATCTTACCTAATTTCTTACGATCTTGTAGTGCTTGATCATCTAATAAAGATTGAATTAATTTAAAAGCACCTTCTTTATCTTTACATGTTTCTGAAATTGAATATAAGTTATCTCCAACTGTTCCTGCACAAAGTGATTGATCTTCTTTTGAACCATCTAATGCTGGGAATGGGAAGAATCCTAATTTGCTCATAAAGTCTGGATTTTCACCAAGTACTGTACCTGTAAACCATGATCCCATTAAATCCATAGCTGCATCACCTTTGTATAACGCTTGTCTAGCTTGGCCACTATCATCATCCATACCATTGAATCCATCTATAAAGTAACCTTTTTTAACCCAATCTTGAATCTTGTTCCCAGCAAATTCAAATGCAGGATTTTCAAATTTTCCTTTTCCTGCTGCAGCATCTGCAAATGCGTTAAGTCCACCTGAACGAGTTGCTAAGTACATATAATACATAGATCCTGTCCATTTTGTAGCATTGGCTAAAGCAAATGGAGCTACTCCGTTAGCTTTTAACTTATCGCATGCAGCTTCTAATTCAGATATAGTTTTTGGTTCTTGTATTCCATATTTAGCAAAAACATCTTTGTTATAGAAGAAACCCGCTACGGATACGTTTTCAACTGGAACGGCATAAATTTTGCCATTGTATGAACATTGATTAATTCCAGCATCTATAAATTTATCTTTGTAGTTATCTTTGTTCATGAATTCTGTAAGATCAGCTATTTTATTTGAATTTACATAATCAATTAATCCTGATCCTCCCCATTGAATAAATACATCTGGAGTCTGATTTGAACTCATTGCCATAGATAATTTTTGTTTGTATGAGTCATTAACCTGATCAACAACTTCTACATCATATTGTGGGTTAGCTTCCATAAACCTTTTCACTGATGCTTTAATTGCATCTGCTGCTGTCGATGTTTGGATGTGCCACAATGTCAATTTTGTCTTTCCTGAAGCAGATCCACTGCTTGCTTGTGAAGAGCTGTTTCCGCAGCCAATCATTGATGCAGAAACCATAGTTACTGTCATTATGATTGATGCTATCCTTTTCAAATTCTTATTCATATACCTTTCTACCCCCTAGAATTTTCATATATTTGATATACTTATATATTAGCATTGATAACGTTTAATAAAAATTGAATAATTTGTCTTTTAGATATAATTTTATATCCTATTATAATTTTTCTTTATTAAACGCATAAATAACCTCCATTTTAAATAGTTCTCTAAAATACTATCTAAATAATGAAGGCCTTTATATTCTTATTCATATATTAAATTTTTATAAATTACGGCTGAAAGCTGGAGGGGAACCTGCCTTCAGCCTTTGAAATATATTATCTCAAAAACAAAGATAGATAAAAAAACTGCCAAGAATATTCATCTATAACCCTTTGATTCTGGTAAATATCCAATACTATTTGAAAGGATTTTCAGTTTTGTAAAGCATACCTTTTGGTTGATTGAATCCAACTTCTTTAACACCTAAATATCTAAATAAGTTGTAAACTGCTTTTCCAAAGTGTCCAAATGCAACTGCTCCATGATGAGGATATCTTCCTTCTACTAATACGTGACGATAGAATCTTCCCATTTCAGGAATTGCAAATACTCCTATAGCTCCAAATGAACGAGTTGCAACTGGTAATACTTCACCTTCTGCTACGTAAGCTGTAAGTTCTGCATCTGCATTACTTTGTAATCTGAAGAATGTAATATCTCCTGGTACTATGTCCCCTTCAAGTGTTCCTCTAGTTATATTTGGTTCTTGATTTGGTTCAAGAGCTCTTGCCATAATCATTTGGTTTTTCATTGTTCCACATGTTAATTTACAAGCTGCTGTATTACCACAGTGGAATGCCATGAATGTATCATTTAATGAATAGTTAAATTTACCTTTAACTTCTGATTCATACATATCAGCTGGAACTGTATTATTTATATCAAGTAACGTTACAACATCTTGGCTTATGCAAGTTCCGATGTATTCACTTAATGCACCATAAATATCAACTTCACATGATACTGGAATTCCCATAGCTGTTAAACGGCTGTTTACATAACATGGTACAAATCCAAATTGTGTTTGGAATGAAGGCCAGCATTTATTTGCAAATACAATGTATTCTCTTGAACCCTTATGTTCTTCCATCCAGTCTAATAATGTAATTTCATATTGAGCAAGCTTTGGTAAGATACCAGGCATTTTATTTCCTTCACCTAATTCTTTTTCCATGCTAGCTATAACGTCTGGAACTCTTGGATCATCTTTATGCGCATTAAATGCAGCAAATAAATCTAGTTCTGAGTTTTCTTCTATTTCAACACCTAAATTGTATAATTGTTTAATTGGTGCATTACAAGCTAAGAAATCTTGAGGTCTTGGACCAAAAGAAATTATCTTTAAGTTCTTTAATCCTAATAATGCAGTAGCAACTGGTACAAATTCAGAAATCATTCCTGCAACTTCTGGTGCTGTTCCTACTGGATATTCTGGAATGTATGCTTTAATGTTTCTTAGAGCTAAATTGTAGCTTGCATTTAACATTCCGCAATATGCATCTCCACGTCCGCCTATTAAATTATCTCCGCTTTCTTCTGAAGCAGCTGCAAACATAACTGGTCCATCAAATTCTTTAGCAAGTAAAGTTTCTGAAGTTTCAGGACCAAAGTTTCCTAAATATACAACTAATGCGTTTACTCCAGCTTCTTTAACTTCAGCTAAAGCTTTTCTCATATCTTTTTCATTTTCAACAGTTGTTTGACATTCAAAAATTTCTCCATTAAAAGCTTCTACTACTGCTTTTCTTCTATTTGCTGATAATTCCATTGGGAAACAATCTCTGCTTACTGCAACAATTCCTAATTTTACTTGTGGTATATTATTCATTTTTAACTCCTCCATTTTTTATGAATTTTAAATTCTTATAATCAGATTTTGACAAATTTTACGAAGTATATTATTCGATATTTTAATGCTACAAATTAGATTTATTAAGTTAGGTATTAATTAATATCCTACTCCTAAATAATTGAATCTAGCTATTATTTTACATAGCTTGTCCGAGTTTTAAATTTAGCTTTAGTGTTTGTTAATGTTCCACTTTAAATATATTTTAAAATAACTTTTTAAATGTTGTTTGATAAGTCTATAATAAAGCTTTTATATTAATTAGTCAATACCTTTTTGTATACATTTTCATAATTAATTTTTCTAATAGTTATATACTGTAAAATACATGAATTTTTATCTATTTATTCAATTGCTGTAATATGTAAACTTTGATATAATAATATATGTTAATGTTTTCACTTTGAATTTAGTAGGAGTGATTCGGTATGAATAAAATTAAAAAAGCTTTTAATAAAGATAAACAATCCTTCATAAGTAAATCATTCAAATTAAACGAAAAATTCAGAAACTATTCTATAAGTAAAAAAATAGATACAACCTTTAATTTTATACTGATATTTACACTATTGAGTATGGTTATATCTATAGGTGTACTACTATCATTATCCGCTAGAACTTTTTCTCTATATAATGGTCCTTATCATATTTCACAAGCATTATCTGATATTAGGCTTGCATTTCAGGTTTCCGATACAAATATTTCTAGAGCCGTAATAGAAAATAGTCCTAAAAATAAGGAAGATTTTTTAAAGAATTCCGATGAAGCTCTTGAAGAACTCACCAGTAAAATAGACTTATTAAAGCAAAATACAAGTGATAAATCTGCGATTGATCAACTTACAAAAAATTTAAGTATTGCTGATACCTATAGGAAAGAACTATGCAATTCTATCAAAAATAATGATCCTAAAAGTACAATAACCTCTAAGTTGGATACATATAGTTTTCAAATAGATATTGTTGAAAATTATATTTCTCAATTATACGAATCTTCTAAAGAAAATGCGCAAACATTTGTAAACGAATCCATTTTTTATAGGAATTTAGCTACTGCAATTCTTATGTTAATAATTATATTTTTAATACTCATTCCTAGATCTCTAGGTAAAGCTTTAAAGTCTTCAATATTTGAAGGAATATACAATGTAAAAAAAGTTTCTACAAATTTATCAAATGGAATATTAAACATAGATAATGAATATTCTTCAAAAGACGAAATGGGTGATATGTTCAATGATTTGAAAAAATCTATAGATATGCTTAAATTATATATTAAAGATATAACATATACATTAGAGGAATTATCAAATAGAAATTTAAATATCAACAAAATGGAGTCCGTTCATTACATTGGGGATTTTGTACCAATACAAAAATCTTTAGATGAAATTATAGCTAACTTAAATTCTAGTTTTTTTGATATAGATAAATCAATTGATTTTACCGCAAATAGTGCAAAGGAAATTTCTTCAATTACAAAAGCACTTTCCGAAGGAGCTTCTAATCAAGCTAGTGCAGTACAAGAACTTCAAGGAAACTTTAATATAATACTCGATCAAGTAAAAAAGAATACAAATAACTCAGAAAAAGCTTATAGCTATTATAATGAAACGACAAAGATTGTTGCTGATGGAAATAATAAAATGAAACAATTAATGGAATCTATAAATGAGATTGCTACTGCTTCCAATGAAATCTCAGCAATTATAAATACAATTCAATCGATATCTGAACAAACTAACTTATTGGCTTTAAATGCAGCTATAGAAGCTGCCAGAGCCGGTGATGCTGGCAAAGGTTTCGCTGTCGTCGCTGATGAAGTACGAAAATTAGCTGAACAATCTTCTAACTCTGTTAAAAATATTACTCAAATAATAAAGAACTCATTAAATACTGTATCTAAAGGCGAGTTGATAGCAAATCAAACTAAAATTGCCTTAAATAGTATTGTTGAAAATGTTCAATATACTTCAGAATTAGTCAAGGAAATAGCTACTGCTTCTGAAGAGCAAACAAATGCAATATCAAAAATGACTTTAAAAGTAGATATTATATCAGATATTGTTCAAACTAATCTAGCAACAGCAGAAGAAACATCAGCATCTATTGAAGAATTAGCATCTCATTCACAAATTATGCATGAGCAAATTTCTGAATTCAAATTAAAACATTAATATATAATATGTTGTAATTAAGCTTTTGCATCTAAATCCCATTTTACACTTAATTCACCATAATAAGACATGTAAATTTATCATTGCAACGTATATATTAAATAATATTATTAGTTATAAGTTGATACTTCTCTTATTAGCATCTCTATCAATGTATTTATGTATAATTTATAAATATAAATAAACCTCCATATAAATAATCTTTAAATTTAAGAATAACTATTTATATGGAGGTTATTTATTATGTCTAAGAGTGATAATAAACTAGTTTTAATTAATTTATTATCAATAATTTTAAAGACAGCTTTATCTTATATATATTTTTACTTTAACCTATTTTAATTCAAACCTTATGCATTTTGTGCCGCCTGTTCGTTCTTAAAATTTAAAGCATCTTGTTTCTTAAAGAATGGGTAATAAATAACAAATGATACTGCCATAATTACTAATTGTAATAACGCCATTTTCCATCCGCCTAAGATAAGTCCTGCTATTATTGGTGGAGTTGTCCAAGGAACTAATACTCCAGTAAATAATGGAACTAACCCTGTATACATTGCAAAATAAGTGATTAAACCTGTAGCCATTGGAGTGAGTATAAATGGTATTGCCATAAATGGGTTCATTACTATTGGTGTTCCAAATGAAACCGGTTCATTTATATTGAAGAATCCTGGTACTATGGCTAATTTACCTAATTCTTTGCTTTGTGCTGATTTTGCAAACAATAGCATACATATTACAAGCCCTATTGTTACTCCTGAACCTGTCATACCAATCATATTGTCTAAAAATTGTTGTGTTACTATGTGACCTCCATTAGCTACTGTAAGTGCTTTTCCACTATTAACTATAGCTTGATTTTCCATTGCATTTGATGTTAATATTCCTGTCATTATCCCACTTATAATTGATGATCCATGTACTCCAAACCACCATAAGAATGGGATTATGAATGTCATAACAATAACTCCGCCTAAAGAATCTGTCATTCCTTGTAATGGTGTTTGTATTAACTTATATATTAATTCTATAAATGTTGTATTCATTCCATATTTAAGAATAGCATAAAGTATTGTTGCTCCAAGTACTATAACTGCTGCTGGTATTAATGATGCAAATGAGTTTGCAACCCCTTGTGGTACACCAGCTGGCATTTTAATTGTAATCTTCTTTTTCATGAACCATGAATAAATTGCACCTACAACTAAACCAATTATAATTGCTGTAACCATTCCTTTTCCACCAGCAAATTCTTTGCCAATAACATCACCTACTTTTTCTCCGCTCTTAGTTACTACATAAGAATTAGTTGTTAATAAAAATACTACAAATGATATTATTCCTGCTGATAATGGTTCATGTCCCTCATTTTTTGCATATGTATATGCTATACCTATTGCTGCAATAAATGCAATTATTGAGAATGTAGCTCCATAAGCTTGAAATAATGGCTCTGTCCACCCTGGTCCTAACTGACTAGCCATCCAATCATTAAATGGCTGATATGGTATTTGTGCAAGTAGTAAAAATACTGATCCTACCATAATAAAAGGCAATGTAAATAAAATACCGTCTTTTAATGCTATAACGCCTTTTAGGTTAACAAACCTCATAACTACTGGTATAACCTTTTCATTTAGGGTATTTCCAATTGACATAATGATTCCTCCTTAATTAAATAAATATACAATATAATATGATAGTCAGAGTATATAATAATAAATATGTCAGACTTGTTATTATCTTTTATCTTAAAATTACAAGTTTTCCTATAGATTAGATTATGTCTTAGATGACTGTATGAAACTTTGTGCAAGAATTCAGTTCTATATTATATTTTCCTATATAAATTAAGCTCTTATTTATTAGCTAAATTTAGTGCAAAATCTAATACTTTTGCTCCATTCATCATTCCGTAATCAACCATTGGTATTACATCCACTGGAATTCCAAGTGGTTCACATATTTTTTTTGCTTTTCCTAATGTATATCCAACTTGTGGACCCAACAATGCAACGTTTACACCATCTAGATGTTTATCCATTTGTCCTTCTGGGAAAGCTTCAATATCTACTTCTATACCTTTAGTCTTAGCCACATCATTCATTTTACTAACTAAAAGACTTGTTGACATTCCTGCTGCGCAAAATAATCTAATTTTCATCATAGTTGATTCCTCCTTAAATATATATAGTTTATTAAAACAAGAATTATAGTTGTTTATTAATTAAATTTATATCTCTTTTATTGTTTTACTAATGTATTTATAATTTTTCTTAATTCCATTATTTGTTCAATTAAATTCTTTTCAGTTATTGCTGTCATTAAATGATCTTGTGCATGTACAAATAAAACCGATATGTCAACTTTTTCTCCATTAGCTTCTTTATGAAGAAACATTGTCTGACCTTCATGAGCTTTAGCTAATGCATCATTTGCTAATTGCATTTCTTTTTCAGCTTCCTCATAATTTCCTTCGTTCACATTATTAAGAGCCATATAAGCATGATTTTTGCAGTCTCCAGCGTTTATTATAATATTCATGATTGCTAATTCTAATTCTTCCATTTTGCTCTCTCCTTTGATACTTTTTGTTTTTATACTTTATATTAATTTTGTTTTGTTTCTCTTATGCTTATATATAAAGCAATAACTGTGCCAAGTTTCTGATGCAGAAATAAAAATGTCATTATGAGTTCAATCGTAGCATTTATGCACTTTTAAAGATAATAAAATACTTTAAAAATAATTATTATGTGTTTTACTTTTTCGCAAATTTTTTAAAACAAATAGTCAATGTGTTTTATTTTGTGTATTTATTATATGTTTCATACGTAATTTTTTAGCTATTAGTATGTTCAAGAAAATATTTTGCACTAAATTATAAAACTTGATCTATAAATTTAAACAAAAAAATATAAATATCTATAAAGTAAGATTACTGATCATCCTACAGAATAAATATTTATATATTTTTAATTATTATTATTTCATCATTTATTTCTCAAATGTTGTTACTATTACTATTAAAGAAGGTCATCAAATAGCATATTTCATCATCTGAAATATTAATTGAATACTTTGTATTTATGGACGCACATGCATTTTTCACTATCTTATATAAGTTTACACTGTTTTTTATATATTCTTCTTTTCCTTCAAAATCTAATGTAATTTTATTTTCTTTATATCTATCTATAACACAGGCCATATGCAAAGTGATTCCAATTAGCATATTAGTTCTTATATCAATCTTTAATTCCTCTGCAACTGTTCTGTTAAATTTCTTTATGCTCTTAAGTACCATTATTCCATCAACATTCTTTAAATCACGCTCTAAAGTTTCCTCCATTTTTATATAGGTTTCCTCTGCATCAATAAGATTTTGTATATCCTTAGCACAATGTCCATCTATAATATCATCGAGAGAAAACTGTGGGCTGTTTACATCTAGCTCAAAAGGTCCAACGAAACAGATAACCTCATATTTTTTCCTTAACTTCTCTATTCTTTCATACACATTCTCTTTGCCTATGAAATTTATAGGAACAATTTCAATTACCTTTTTATCAAAAGTTAAATTTCTCTCTAATATTCCTTTAATTGTCTTAGCTCCGCCTTCACCTGTTGTGCATACTGTAACTATTGCTAACTTTTTATCCTTTTCATTTTTCTCGTAATCTATATCTGAAACATTATCATCATATAAACTATTTACATCTAGTGTTTCTCTATATATTTCATCCAAAGAATATCCCATCATAGATTTTCTTGTTGCTTCTAATGCATGCAGAGTACTGACTAATGGTATAGTTCTAGTTTTTATATTAAATATGTTTTCTACTTCTTTTCCAAAAGTCGTAAGTGAACCCATATCCACTAAAAATAATATATCCGATTTAATTCTTTGTTCTCTAATATATTCTATAGTTTTCTCTAATATCTTCTCAGGCTTTTCTTCTATAGGAGCATTAATACCCGCAGTGTTTTCTGTTCCAAGCAGACTATTAACTGCCTCAGCCATTGATGTTGCTGTACTAATGCCATGAGCAATTATTATTATCTTCACATCATTTTGTGCATATCTTAAGTTTCCATAGCTATAACTTAAGAACATGGCTATAAACCCTGCTTCATCAATAGGCATACTTATGTCAATTGCTCTCTCTATCATCTTCAAAGCATCTAAAGCAACATTAAATTCTTTTTTATTTTCTTCTCTAATACTACTTAATTTGGGATTAACAATTTTTTTATTTCTTCTTATCCTATCTATTGAGTTACTAATATGAACTGCTAACCCATAGCTAATCTTTTTGTCTAGCTTTATTCCCAGTTCTTCTTCACAGAATAAAATAATCTCCTCTATTATCCCCATAACATCTTTCTCTACGATATTTTTTATATTTGTCATATCAACTTTAGTGCTAAATTCATTAATATATTTTTTAAAATAATCTTCAATATCTTTTTCTATTTCCGCCTCTAAATATTTTCCTTTTATCCCCTTTGCTTTAAGTTCACTTGTCCTTAAATCCAGCATCTCATAGATATTGCTATCATTAGTACCTTCCTCAAATATTTCCCTATCTTCATCTTTATCAAATATTAGATACCTCTTATTTATGTCAATTAGTTTGTTCCATAACTGTCTATGTTCTATTTCTTTATATAAGCCTTCCCTTATATATAGCGGTAAATCTATACTATTTATCTTTATAGCATCTTTCCTATTTGATAGAAAATCAGCATATGCTTTAGCACAAGCTAATTGTATATCAGATCTTAACTGCCCTATATTATTCTCACAATTATATGATAAGAAAGCTTTTATTGAGTTTATTGATACTTTAATCCTTTTTCCAAGCCTTCCTGACTCCTCAATCATGAATTGTTTTATTAAATTGAATCGTTCTTCCATTCCTCTATTTTTTAATGATGGTATTGTTATAATCATAGGGATTCTTCTAGTAAATGTTCTTAGCAATGCCACATTCGGATCCTCTGTAGTAGCAGTTATTATAAGAACACTCGCACTTCTTTCACTTTCTGTTTCTCCAAGCATTCTATATACTCCTCTATCCATAAATGTAAAGAACATCTCTTGCCCTTCCGCCGGCAATCTATGGACCTCATCAAGAAATAAAATTCCTCCATTAGCTTTCTCTAGCAAACCAACTTTATCAAAATCTGCACCCGTATAAGCACCTTTTTTTACTCCAAATAATTGTCCAAGTAATAATTGAGGATTATTTGCATAATCTGCACAATTAAATGTTATAAAAGGACTATCCTTAGATTTCACATTCATTTCAATAGCATATTTATAGATTAATCCTGCAAACGTCGATTTGCCAACTCCTGTTTCCCCAAGCAATAGTATATTCATTCCATTTGGTGGATATAATATTGCAGCTTTTGCCTGTTCCACTGCTGTATATAAACTAGGATTAGCTTCTGAAAACTTATTTATTATTGATAAATTGGAGGTAACGTTTTCCTCGTCTATTGCAATAAACAGTGTTGGCTTTCCCTTTACTTTTACTGCTTTTCCTTCACTTACCAACTTATTTAAATCATTGCTTACATTTGCTCTGCTAAGGTTTAACTCCTCCGCAATTTCTAATGCAGAAATTCCGTTTGGAAACAAATCTTTTATTTCTCTTAACTTTGCAAGAATTAATTCAATTCTTTTCATCTCATTAATCCCCCTATTAACTTAAAATATTTTTGCATACACTACTTAACTTAAAATATATAAAGCGAGACTCTATACATAGTAATATAATAACATACTATTTATTAGCCTCGCCTGCTTTATCAATGACAATAATAATATTTGTTTGTAATAGTCCAATTACAAATTATCTTATCGCTTTTTTACTTTATTGTAAATACCTACCTTAAGCAATTAAGTTAAACTCATACATTTACATAAAATGAACATAATTTGATTAGAATTTATCTTCACTCTCCTACTAATCCGCTTTCCCTCATCCTATTAACAAATTTTTCTGACTTCTTATTCATCTTTTCTTTTAAAAATACAGCAATAATTATTGATATGAAAAAATATATAGATAAAATTCCAATATTGTAATATAAGGAACTCCAGATAATTCCACCTACTGCCTCTCTCATTCCTCCTATGGCATATGTAAAAGGAAGCATTGGGCTTATATTTTGAAAAAATTTAGGTGTAAGTTGTATTGGAAAAGTTCCTCCTGATGCTGAAACTTGAAGCACCATTATAATTAAAGCTAAAGCCTTACCCACGTTTCCAAATACGGAAACCAAAGTATATATTATCATGATAAAAATTATACTTACATACATAGAAAATATTAAAAGTATTCCTGGACTTACCGAATAAGTTTTAATAAAAAACAAATTCCCTAAAACAATGATAATAGCTTGTAGCAATGAAAGAGTTGCAAGAGTTAGGAACCTGCCAAAAAACATTTTTGTGGTTCCTAAATTCTTCACATCATCCAATGGCTCTACATGGACAGATAGTATAGAAAGTAATGTAAATCCACCTACCCATATAGCAAGAGTACTGTAAAATGGAGCCATAGCTGATCCATAGTTGGGTATAGGAAATACCCTATTTTGAACTGGCTCAATTGGGTTTGCCAAAAAATCACTTACATCCTTTGTATTTTTATTTAGAAAACCTGTAAGCTCGTTGAATTTTTCATCATTACTCAAACTTTTAAATTTTTCAACATTACTGTGGATAGTCTCCTCAGTTTTTGGAAATTTATCTTTAATATTTTTAATCTGTTCTGCTCCTAAATCAGTACCAATATTAGCGTCTTTTAACAGACTATTTATTAAAGGTATATTATTTTTTGCGCTTTCTAAAAGCGTTAATGAATTGTTTACCATATTTGTTGTATTGTTTACAAGACTATTTATTGCTGGCGAAATAGCGCTGTCAAAATTATTTATTGAATCATCAATAAGTTGTGATGTTTTATCTATTCCTTGTATTAGAGATTCTACTGCATCTGAAGAAATCTTATTACCACTACTTAATGTAGTTATCAAAGCATCTAAATTTAATTTATTTTGAACTAATTGATCCCTAATATTTTGCATTTTATTTATAAAATTAGATATTGCACTACTATGTAAAATATTATTTACAGACTGAAGTATATTTATATCGTTATTAACAGCAGATAGTGAATTATTCATTTTAGTTGAAGCTGATTTTAGAATATCCTGCTGCCCCTTAACATCTGTATCAATGGAATTATTAATACTGTTAAGTGCATCTCTTGTTGCAGTAGAATTAGCCTTTACTGTAGCTAAATCTGTTCTAACATACGGAGATATATTTTTTATTGTGTCATTAACCTTAGAAAAAAAGTCATTACTGGATTGAACAGCATTTTGAGCGTTGTTCAGTGAATTTGTTATATTAGGTATATTCCCTTGAATATTTTGTATAAAGTTATTTAGATCTACTGCCCCATTATAAGCATTATTTATGCCTTCACCAATTTGAGGTAGGTTATTATCTATATCATTTATAATATTCATAAGTTCTTCTAGCTGAGGCTTAATCCTCTCAAGCTCAATACCATAAGCATTCATATAATTTAGCACAGTACTGCTTACTTCTTCTGTAACAGAACTAGTTATTTCATTTTGTAAACTGGTTAATCCGCTTTTTGTAATTTTAGGTGCTATCGCATTAATTTTTTCGTTAACAGAATAAATAAGTTTAGCTTTTTTAGGTTCACCATTTGCTGCAACTGAGAGAAGATTACTTGAAAAATCTTCTGGTATAGTTATACTAGCATAATACTTACCATATTTTACTCCACTTTCTGCTTCATCATCATTAACAAAAGTCCATCCAATACTTTCATTACCTTTTAGCTTATCTATTACCTCTCTACCTATATTAATTTCTAGGTTTTGAAATTGAGCACCTTCATCATTATTTACTACTGCTACTAAAAGCCCTTTGGTGTTCCCATATGGATCCCAAGAAGCTATTATATTAATCCATGCATATAAAGCAGGTACGAAAAGTAACCCTACTATTATAATCATGAGAGGAATATTAGTTGTTATTTTTCTTATATCCCTTTTGTAAATTTTAAATATTGTACTCATAACTTTTGCATACCTTCCTTCTTGAACTTAATGTTAAGGCACAATTAAACAATACAAGTATAATAATGCTAAGTTTATGTTCTCCATTAAAGTATTAAATAATTCAAAAGCACTTTTATGATTTTACTACGACAGCTCAACAATAGATTCTAATCAAAAATAATACTAGTTATTATTTTTCTATCTACAAAATTATCTACTCGCAAAAAAGCTACATTAAATAATTCCAGTGTAGCTTTTAATCTTAACTATTTTGAATAATTTTGGACATGTGATCTAAATTTATTTTCCACTTCCATAAAAATATCTTTATCATAGTAGGTAAAAATAGTACAAATTATGCCCGGTACAAAAATTAAACATATAATAGAAACCGATTTTAATAGATAATACATTAAAACTAGAACAACAATTTTCAATATGGTTTTTGGAAACTTTTTTATCATAAAGTATAGTGATAGGATCAATAAATCTTTTAATTTAATCTCAAATCTAGAGTTTATAGAAAAAGCGTATATCCCTATAACAATAGATATCGCCATAAGTAAAGCAATGACTACGTGTATGCCACTTTGAGGCATATTTACATAAAAATATTTAAAATCAATAAAGAATATCGTGATAATAATAAGTTCAGTGAGCCAAAGCCTAATGTTAGATAAAAAATTCTTCCTATAAGAGTTCCAAAAAGTTGAAGAAAAATATATATCTCTTTCGCGAATTATCTTACCTATAGTACTATACAAAGCTCCTAAAGATGGTCCTAATGGGATTAAGCATATAAATAGAAGCGATAAACTAAAATTATTAGGGGATAGTGCAGTCAAAATTAAAAATAATATAAGGAGTATATTACAAATACCCATATAAATACTACTTAGACAGAGCCCAATAATATAATTTGTAATTGCGTAAATTGGTTTATCATAAAATTCTCTCATCATAAATCCTCCTATACTAATTTTATGTTTTAACCAAATTAGATCTGATGCTAATTTTAGCGATATGCTCGTCCGCACAACATACTCTATTCAAATTGGCTAGTGCTAATGTCTCAGATCTAGCACTACTTTTATACCTCATATGCGTTATAATACATAGAACTTTTATTCTATTATTTATCCACAAAGAAACTCTCTTCTGGTCCCAAAAATGAAGCCGGAAGTTTTCCTTTTGATAATACCATCTTTTGCAATACTAATCCTGCATCCAATCCATAAAATCTGAGTGTGTGTATTCCTCTAGTTAATTTATGAATAGTTGTAGTTACATGAATATTTTCCAAAACTGCATTACACCAAATGTCATTATCGTAATCTCCAGCAATAAAATCCTTTGGCAGCGCATCTGCTATAATTGGTGTTTCATCATCAAATGCTACAGCATATTTTAATCTGCTCTTTTTAGATAGATTATTTGTTGGTGAAACGTAGGTAGTTAAAGTATATTCTGCATCATCATTTAACCTTAATCTATATTCTAAGTATGGTGCATCTTCTGCTTTTTCAAAGGACACAGTTGTAGGGAACATCTTCATTGAAGACAAAGTACGACCATAATTTTTAAGTACTTTCCATTCCACATCGGATTTTTTAGCTTTATCTGCTACATGCTCTGCTTCAATAGAAACCACATCATGTGCCTCAGCAAAGGTCATACTCTGTAAATCCGCAATATCGATAACTTCAGCTACAACGTTTACCTTTACTGTTTTTCCTGCTCCTGAAATAGTTATAAAACCATTTGATGTATCTGATACTTTATTCCACTCTATTGAAACATTAATTTTTATTCCATCGGATATAGTTCCTTGTTTACTATTTAACTTTATCCAATCTGCACTTGTTTCAATTTTATAATCAAATTCTGTGCTTCCTCCATTGCTGATAACAATAGAATAACTCTCTTTACCTAAGTTTGTAAAGGCTGGCAGAACTGCTGTACCTGAACAGTACGCATCTTCAGTTCCTTGAACATCTACAATCATGACACTTCCATCCTTTAGTGAAATTTTGAAAACTTCAGGATACGTCCAGCTATCAGGATTCCATTCCATATATCCTATATGAGGAGAACTCATCATTCCCTTCCACTTTCCATTAGACATATTGTCATTATAATAAGCCTGCATTTCAATATCCTTTACTTTACACTCTTCTACCAATTCAGCATATAAATTTGCAAGAGCACTATTTCGTTTATAATACAAATTATTTAATCCTGCATATACCTGCATTTTAATAATATTTGCTGATGCTACAGCAGGATAATACACCAACTGGTAATATGTATCCTTATAAACTTCTGGCATCTCATCGTAATATTTCTTAGTTCTGTGTTCTAAATAAATTGCTTTTTCCAGTACTCTTTGTGCTTCATTATAATTTATATAGCTATACGTATCAGGAAAAGTAACCTCAGGCTTTCTCCATCCGCTCATTTTCGCATAGCTTGTTAATATACTTTCAATTCCATCTAATACATCTTCGCTTCCAGCATTTCCGAATTGCTGCACAATCCACTTCTTTGTATATTCCCTAGTCTTATTTCTTCCATTAGCGCCCCAATTTTCAAAGTCATAGGCCAAATCTAAGAAGTAGGAAACAGGAAATTCATTTGGTTTTAAATCTCCAATATTCGCTATCCATATATCACGTACACCATAATCATAAGCCATAGTCATCTGTTCCCATACTTTTTCAAGAGGAGTTGTATTTACCCATTCATAAGAACGTGGACCTCCATGATAATCAAAATGGTAGTACATTCCCCAGCCTGTCTTACGATTTCGTTCTGCTGCCCCTGGAAGGGTACGTACATTGGCAAAGTTATCATCTGCAAGCATAATTGTAACATCATCTAGCATATCCCAAGATCTTAATCCCTCTGTCTTATCTGTTCCATACCAATATTTTTCTACTTCCTTATATATAGTAAGCACCTGAGGTGCATCCTCAAGACCTTGTTCTTTTAATAAACGCTTTTGTGTTCTGATGATATCCTTTAAAAGTTCGATGTTTTCTTCTTCAGAACCTTTTAATGCAGAGTCTTGCTCTCCTCTCATACCTATAGTGATTAGACTTTCAAGACCCTTGTTACGCTTAAGCCCATCTTCCCAGAACTTTGTTATCGCAGATGCATTGCTGGAGAAATCCCATATTGGATTTGTACCATATTGACCATTAATATTCTTCCATTCTTCACCTGCTCTAAACATTGGCTCATGATGAGATGTACCCATTACAATACCATATGCATCAGCAAGCTCCGCATTAGCTAAAGGATAGCTTTTACCATTTTCACTAAATACAGCACTCCACATAGCTGGCCACAAAAAGTTTCCTTTTAATCTCAAAATCAACTGGAATACCTTATCATAAAATTCTTCATTAAAATCTCCAAATGCATTAGTTACCCATGATCCTAAAGATGGCCATTCATCATTTAAGAAAAAGCCTCTATATTTTACTGATGGTTCTTTAGAAGTAATAGTTAACTCATTTTCTGAAAAGATTAATTCAGATTTCTTTGCTGGCATAACATCTGCAAAATAAACCCATGGGCTTACTCCAATTAATTCTGAAATACGATAAATACCATAAATTGTTCCTCTCTTATCACTTCCTACAATAACAATAGCTGTATCAACACCTTCAATGGGCTTTTCAACAACCTGTACCTTATAGCATTCGCGCTTGTCCTTTATTGAAGATACATCTAGCATTCCTTTAGTAATTAACGAATCAATTATTTCGTTATTTTCTATTGAGCCTGCAATAACTACTGTTTCCTTTAATTCTCTGATATCTGTTACTACTGTTGGTGTCACTCCAATAACTAAATTAACATCTTCTGCAAAGGAATCTACTACAAGCTTTAAACCTTTATAATCTTTTCCTTTTGAATCTATATATATGGTAGATGCTTTTCCTTCTACCGCAATTGTTACGTTTTTCATATTTCTAATCTTACCCCCTTAATAATTGAATAAATTATTAATGTCTCTTATATTTTTAATCTAAAAATGGTGTATATCTAACCTAATTTAAACTATAATATAATCCTTTTAGCTTCATCAGCTCCTCATGAGTTCCTTCTTCAGCAATTGTATTATTGTCAATATATAGAATCCTATCAGCATTTCTTATAGTGGATAACCTATGTGCTACTATAAATGCTGTTTTATCCTTAAGGATTATATCCATTGCCTCTTTGATCAAATTCTCAGTCTCTGTATCTATAGAACTTGTTGCTTCATCTAATATAATAACCGCAGGATTTTTAAGAATAATGCGAGCAAAACTTATGAGTTGTTTTTCCCCTGCTGAAAGTCCTGCACCACGTTCCTCAAATTCTTGATAGAAGCCATCCTTCATTTTATCTATACATCTGTCTGCGAAAATAGTTTTAGCCGCCTTAATACAGTCTTCATCTGTTGCCTCTGGTCTTCCATATCGTATATTATCTATTACAGTTCCCTTAAATATAAAAGGATCTTGCATCAATACTCCAACTTCTCTACGAAGTGACTCAAGCGTAACCTCTCTTACATCAATACCATCTATCTTGACACTACCATTATCTACATCATAAAATCTTGTAATAGTATTAATTACTGTTGTTTTACCTGCACCTGTAGGTCCTACTAACGCAATAGTTTCTCCTGGCTTCACATGGAGATTAAAGTTCTTTAGAACATCTACTCCATCTTCATATGCAAAAGTTACATTATCAAAATCAACCTGTCCTTTTACATTTATGAGTTCAATTCCGCTATATTTACTTTCAATCTCAACAGGATAATCAATTGTATCAAATACCTGCTCTAAGTTAGAACTTACCTGCGCCAATTGTTGTATAATGATAGCAACCTGTGTAAGTGGACCACTGAAAAGACTCATATAGCTGATAAAAGCAACTATTGTACCAGCATCAATATTGCTATTGCCTTGAAGTATCAAATATAATGCTGTTCCATACAAACAGAGAGTACCAATGTTCCAAAATATTTCAACAGTTGGTGTATTAAGTTCATTTCTCATAACTATCTGCATCCACGTTCTAGCACTGATATCATGAACTTCCATATATATTTTTTCATTCATATCAATTCTGTTATAGTTCTTAACTATTTTTTCGCCCATAATTGATTCCACAAGAAATGCTGTTCTATTTGAAAGCCTTGCTCTGTGATATGCAAACAGCTTCCTTATTGAATACCTAAGTCCGAAGACACATATCATCATTGGAATAACTGCTCCAAAAACTATAGCTGTAAGCTGAGGACTTATTGCAAGCATAAAAATAGTAACAACTACTATTTTTACTATATAAATAAGAAATAACAGCAAATTGTTAGTAAAAAAGTTAGCAAGATCATTAATATAATCAGTAACACGTACAACTATCTTTCCATCAGGTCTTGAATCAAAGTAGTCAAATGACAGCTGTTGAAGTTTATAAAATATGTCCTTCCTTATTTTCGCAATTATGTTATGCCCCGTCTTACCCATAAGTCTTTGATGAGCAAACGTAATTCCTATTTCAATAGCTGCGAGTACCAGAAACCCAGCAACTATAAGCACCAGTTCCCCATACTCCTTAGCTATAACTGTATGATTAATAATATATCTAAGTAATAATGGCGCCATCATTGATACTGCCGCTGAAATAAGCATCAAAAAACCTACTAGTATAAAAATATTTTTATACGGAAGGATATACCGTATAACTCTTCTAAACTGCTTGATATCCAATTTCTTTTCTATAATTTCATCCTGAAAATACGTATTTCTCTGTGCCATCTTATCTTCCCACCTCACCTGCTGCTAGAGCATCAAAGTCGATAACTGATTTTCTCTGAGCTTCTTGAATTTTATATACCTTTGCAAAATGACCTCCAAGTCTCATAAGCTCCTCAAAGGTTCCTCTCTCTGCAATCATACCATCTTGCATATAAATTATTTCATCACAATCAATCACTGAAGACATCCTGTGGGCAGAAATAAGAATAGTTTTATTTGGATAATGCTTTTTAATATCTGAAAGAAGTCTCTTCTCTGTATCGACATCTAGGGCACTTGTTGAATCGTCAAGTATAAGTACAGGAGAATCTTTGAGAAGTGCTCTAGCTATAGAAACCCTCTGCTTTTGTCCCCCTGAAATACCCATTCCTTTCTCTCCCACAATTGTTTCATAGCCTACTGGAAGCTTTTTAACAAAACTGTGTGCTTGAGCATGTTTTGCTGCTTTTATTACCCTTTCTTTTTCAATTTCAGGCTCAGCATATGCTATATTAGAATCAATAGTGTTAGAGAAAAGAAATACTTCTTGAAATACATACGAAAAGTTACTTCTAATAGATTTAAGTGAATAGTCTCTTATATCGTTTCCATTTATCTCGATGGTTCCATCTGTTAGGTCATGGATACGCACTAAGGACTCTAAAAGTACACTTTTACCGCTTCCTGTTCCCCCTACAATACCAACCTTCTTGCCATATGGAATATGAAGGCTGACACCTTTAAGTACCTCATTTTCCTCCATGGTAAGGTATGCATTCTTGATATAGATGTTAGGTACGCTACTTATTTTTAAATTTGCCTTACCATCTATTATTTTAGATTCGCAGTTAATGAAATTCATCATTTTTTGTCCCGAAACAAACTGCTGCTGCATTTGGAACAAAGTGCTATTGATCTGTGATATATGATCCATTATTTTAAGTACATAGTTAGAACATGCAACAAGGTATCCTACCATCATATAACCTTTTATAACAAGAATTGTGCTGACTGTAATAGTCCCGATATAGGATATCTGCTTAATTGAACTAAATATAACTTCAAACTTAGTAGATAAATTAATTTGACTGATATAAGAATTTTTCATTTTCTCGTTGGACTTATCAAATTTTCTCTTTTCAAGCTCCTCATTAGTAAAAGAACGAACCAAACGTACCGCCTCAATATTCTCCTGAACATTCAAACTCATCTCGCTATTACTCTTTCTTATATTGCTGTAATTAGCCTTTGCTGCATTTTTAAAATTCTGCAATGCAATAACAAAAATCGGCATCATAATTAACGGAATAGCAATAAGGCTTATGTTAATACTTGATAACAAAAATATACAAGTAATGAGTACAAATATGCTATCTAGTATATTAGGAATCATTCTACAAAAAAGCTCCTTATACATGATGGTATCAAAATTCATAGTCGTTAATAATTCGCCAGTGTTATACTTGGAAATAGATTCACTATCCAACTCCATGAGTTTACGAAAAGTAATCACTCTTAAGTCCCTCTCCAAATTGAGACCAAGACGTTGATTAGTGGTATTCTTAATATAAATAAGAATTATCCTTGCAAGAAGAAAGACTATAAACACAGTTGCTAAACTGAAAAAAAGCTTTATTGAATGAACCTCACCATATTTTCCATTAAGTACAAATGAAAATACCCCATTATTTGCAGGCTTATTATCACATATAACATAATCAATAAACATTTCTGAAAATATAGGAATCATTAGATCTGCAACTATAGCTGCATAACTGATAAGCTGTATAATAATAGCTCCTACCAAATTTCTTTTCCAATATTTAAAACCAAACTTTAATACTTCCATAAAATCACTCTTTTCTTTATGAATATGCTCCTTATTTACTATAATGTTTAAATGAAGTATGGTCTCTCTCTGTTTTCTTAATATTCTCTATAATTGCTTTTGCTTTAAATTTAATAGTAGGATCATTAATTTCGTTTGATAAATTTGCACTTCATCTCTATTAATTTCTTTTAATCGAGTCTTTTCTAATATTCAGGCAGAAGGCTTATCGTTAATAAATTTTCTCAATGCTAATTATATTTTCACCTTTTAATAACAATTAACATCCCTTCTCAAAATCTATAATCAGGTTTTATACGCCACTATTCTGATAAAATGAATATAGTTCCAATAAATTTTCCTACTTCACATTAAATTACTATTTTACTAAAAACATGTCTCCTTAAAATTTACCACTAATTAGAAATTAAAAAACCTAACAAATTATATAAAAAACATTAATAATTATACTTTTTCAATCATTAGTTCATTTTCAAATCATAAATTTATACTTAAAAAGAGCCGAGCACTAATTTAGCACAACAGCTCTTTTAATTTATATTGACATCTCTCAACTTCTTTAAGAAAATTAAAATAATCTAATTATATCCAAAGCCAAGAATAGTAAAATATTTATCAAAACTATCTTCTGCCATCTTTATTTCTATCCTGTGTTCCATACTGCTTTCCTCTTGGTACAAAATAACAGCATTGCAGTGTGTCCATCCTACTACTTTGGGATCTGCTGTTAACACAAACTTACCATCAACATAGACATTTGCCTTACCAAAATCCATTCTTCCAGAATCCTTGAATACTAATAGTAAACTTCTGCTACTAACTATTAAACTGAAGCTTTCATTTCCAGATTCAGGTGTATGCATCCAATTGTATGGGAATACAGGTGTTGGGAATGGATTATCATCCATTTCCACATATTGAAGATCTTCATCTGTTTCTTTAAAACTTCCTTGTTCTATTACTGCACTACATTCATTATCCTTCTTATCAATAAGGCGCATCCCTACAAAGGAGTTGCCTATAGCTGGTTCCTTATCTAATGAGACATCCTTCTCATCTAAAGTGCTATTTGCAGTTTGTTCAAATAAGTATGCAAGACAATCTGCCATTATTGAATGCCCGTCACTTGTAGGATGATAGATGTCATAGAAAAACTGTCTCTTGGTTATAATATTTCCTTCTTCTTTAGTTAGTTTGAATTGTTCAACTACAGCATCAGATATACTTACCATTGGCAAATCATAAAGCTTTCCAACAGGTGAAAGCCTTTCTTGTAAATTCCAGTCATTAGCAAATACACTAAATAATAAAATTACTGCCGGCTTATTTTCACTTGAAAGTGTGTTCAAAATCAAACTCTCGTAACATACACCTCTTGTCTCATCACCTTCATCATTTACTGCAAATTCAACAACTACAATGTCTGGCTTCACCTTTCCGTCTCTAAAAACATCTCTATCATATCTTATCAACCCTAGCTCAGAAGGTGTCCCACCTACCCCTGCTTTTATAAAATTAATGTTACCGCCTTCATTGCTTCCAAAAAGCTCTTTAAATTTCACATAGGATTTATAGGCATAACATGCGGTATGAATTGGTTTGGCTCCAGCTCCTTGAGTGATAGACCCACCAATATATGCAATAGTTACATCTTCTCCCCTTTTTGCCTTATCTATAGCTGCTTTAAGCCTTCTGTTATTACCAATACTTAAAAGGGATTTTGAAATCATTGAATTATACTTATCACTTTTAAATTCCACTGGTGGATCTATTTCGATTTCCGGTACCTTATAACCTTCATTCAAATAAACTTTTACTGTTGCCTCCGCTATTAGTCCTGGTTTTTCAAATTCAAAGGCTATTTTCCCTACTACATCATCATCCTTTGACCACTCATAATCTTCAATCTTAAGGATTACCTCAGTTCCATCCTTCTTACAAGGCAGTTTAATTTGAGTTCCACCTCCATATCTGTCCACTTTTCCATAGTTATGAAATACAAAATCAATATTCCCTGCACCTTCAGATGCTTTTACAGAAACTCCAATACTATGAACCAGTTTGCAGAACCCATCATATTCATTTAGCAATGTAAGAATATTTTTATCCTCAACTCCCCCCACAAATTGAGCATCAAAGGCTAGTCTTCCTTCGTCTAAATAAATTTCCTGTGAAGGTTTTCCATCTAATCGTGCAGTAGCCTCTATAATCTTATCTATCATTATATAAAAACCACTACGCTTTTTTTGTGGATCTTTGGGAGCTTTAGGCCCTGACTGTGAATTATTAATCATATTTTTCTATCCCTCCTCTTGAGATAATGTAAAACAGACTGGAAATTTTCCCAGTAGTGTGTTATTATGTTTTAGTTTACGTTTACAATAAAAAGTATAATTATGATACATCATAATATTAAAAATAAGCTATACTTATGCGGTCACACTACATAAGTATATTTCACTAAATTAATTCTAAAACCATCTTACTAAAATCACTGTCAATTTAAAACCTATAAAATTATAGATTTTATCCAAGTTTTTATATATAATTGATTTTCCCTACTAACCATCACCCTTCTTTCACTTCTAAATCAATTTCTTTCATTACGAAATTGGTATGGTGTAAGCTTTGTATTTTTCTTAAAGCACTTACTAAAATAGTTGCCACAAGAAAATCCACATTTTAAAGCTATTTCATTTATAGACAACTCTGTGTTGTGAAGCAATTTCATTGCATGTTGCATCCTAATATTTGTAAGATATTTTAATGGATTTACTCCTGTTTCCTTAGTAAATTCTCTAGTAAAGTGACTAAGAGAAATTCCTAATCCATCAGCTAATGTGTTAATTCCTTCAAGTTTTGAAAAATCATTTTCCATTCTTTCTATGGCTATCCTTGTTCTCATAGAATAATCATCTTGATTATAAGCAACTTTACTACATAACAAGCATAAAAAATGAAAAACTGTTTCACTTCCTACAAAGGGCTGAATATGCATTCCATTCCTTAAGTTTTCATGAAACTTTAATAAATACTGTATTACACTACTATTTTCAGAAAGTGTTATAATCTTTCCTGTCTTGTTCACTATCTTATCATAATAGGGCTTTACAGCAGTCCCTTCAAAATGAATATATAATATCTGCCACCCATCCTCATCTAAATCATCTGGACAATAATATTTTTCGTCATCTGGAATTTCTACAAAAAACGCCTGTCCTGCCTTAATATTATATTTTTCATCTCCTGTTTCAAAAACTCCATAACCCTTTAAAGTATATTGAAACAAATATCCCTTTATATCCCTAAGATTATTATCAAAATAATAATCAGAAGTATTCCTCTTTTCAATTCCCATATCCTTCAATTCAAATGGTGGATTTGGAATTTGGTCAAAAAATACAAAACCATAAGATCCAAATTTATATGACATCAAAAATTCACCTCTTTTATCATTTTATCACTCTTGCAGCTTCAAGAAATGCTGTAATAAACTTAATATAAAGTATCATATTAATATAAAAATGTACAGTATGATTACATCAAAAAAATACGTTATTCATACAAGAGTTTAATGGGATACTTAAGTTAATTTATAAATTTTTCATAGAAAGGATTTTTATTATGCTATTAAAAAACAATTTTGCAAAAACTCCGCCAATGGGTTGGAATAGTTATGATTATTATGATACTACAGTAAATGAAGCCGAAGTAAAAGCTAATGCAGAGTATATGGCAAAACATTTAAAAACTCATGGATATGATTATGTTGTTGTTGATATTCAATGGTCTGATCCTGATGCAGGCACCGATAGAACAAACTACCAATATATAAACTTTAGCCATTTTAATATGGATGAGTATTCTAGGCAGATTCCTGCTGAAAACAGATTTCCATCTTCTAAAAATGGTGCTGGTTTCCGTCCTCTTGCAGACTATATCCATAGCTTAGGTTTAAAATTCGGTATTCATATTATGAGAGGTATTCCTAGATATGCTGCTCATACACATATGAAAATTAAAGGTACTGATATAACTGCTGATAAAATTGCAAACCCTTATTCTGTGTGTAAATGGAATCCTGATATGTATGGAGTTGATTGCCAGAAGCCTGGTGCTCAAGAATACTATAATTCCATTTTTGAACTATATGCGCAGTGGGGTGTTGATTTTGTAAAGGTCGATGATATATGCAACACTAATTTCTATATAGATAATCCATATTCAGCTGAAAAAGAAATCGAAATGATTCATAAGGCTATCTCAAATTCTGGAAGAGATATGGTTTTAAGTCTTTCTCCAGGACCAGCTGTTATAGAAAAGGCTTGGCATTTAGAAAAGTATGCAAATATGTGGCGTATTACTGATGACTTCTGGGATAATTGGGACTTGTTAAAAGATATGTTTAGACGTTGTGAGATTTGGCAAAACCATGTATCAACTGGCTGCTATCCGGACTGCGATATGATTCCAATTGGGTGGTTAGGCAAAGGCTTTGGTCATGAGCGTTATACCAATTTTACAATCGAAGAACAGATTACATTGATGACCCTTTGGTGCATATTCCGTTCTCCCCTAATGATTGGAGCTGAATTGACCAAATTAGATTCCCAAACTTTAGAACTTTTGACAAATGATGAAGTACTTCATTTGATAGCAAATTCACATGGAGCAATTCAAATAGAACGTGATAATAAACATGCAATATGGTTTAGTAGAGATGTTAACTATGATAGTTGTTATTTAGCTCTATTCAATTTATCAGAAGAAAGTCAAATTTTAGACATTTCTTTAAAAGATATTGGAATTAGTACTGAAGTTTCTCCTCGTGATTTATGGAAACATGAAAATTTACCTCTAGTTCAGAATGTACTTATTTCTAATATTCCTCCGCATGGTGCATCATTATATAAATTGAATAAACAGCTGTAGACTAAAAAACTCAATCGCTCCCTGCTAAGTAGACAGCAAAAAAATGAAAACATTTTATTACTTATTGTGTCTGCCATAAGGGAGCATATTATTTTATACTAATTTCCTATTTCTATTATTTCTCCTGCATCTATTTCAATGATCTTTTCATCATATTCAAACCATATTTTTATACTTGATGGATTCTTTATCTTCTTGCCATAAGAACTAAATATTAATCTATTATAGGCCTCAATATACTCATAAATTTCTATGTTTGTTGCATACCAAATATCTTCTCTTTTACCTACATATTTACCAAAATCCTCAATAACATTCCAATTATCATCCGCTTCAAATTCATAGCTATGTCCCCACAGATAAAATAAATAAGGTGAATGAGTCACCTCATCTTCAACAAACTTTTTTGAAAGGTTTTCTAGTTCTGGTGACTTATGATGGCAGGTTGCGGTTAATCTCATCCAATCCCTTGGAATCCTAAAGTCATTAGTTGAAATTACAGTCCTTGCATATACAATCCCACATGCTTTAATTGCTGCAACAACTTTATCATCAAAGGTACCATAAGGATAGGCCATTCCACGTACTATTGTATTGAATTGCCTTTCAAGGTTTTCTCTATCTTTCATTACTTCTTTAATAACAAGATTACTTGATAATTGTTCAAGAAATGGATGTGTTAAAGAATGAACTGCCACTTCCTGACCAGAATTTTTATAAACCTCCGTAACCTGCTTTTCAGTCATTCTACGGTGAATCTGCCCTTCTGGATAAATTGTACCTTCTTCTGCATATACTCCACTATTCAAATTAAAAGTCCCTTTTAATCCATACTTATTCATAATTTCAATTAGACGAATATCCTGTTCTACACCATCATCATAACTTAGTGTAAGAGCCTTAGCTCTGCCTTCAGGGAACCTTAAAAATATACTTGCCATAATATCACTCCTGTTCAATTGTTTTACCCTGATACTTATATATTCACTAAATATTAGTGGACATCTTACCTAGAAATTACCATTAATCATCTGCAGCAAAATTGTTTTCTGTATTGCAAAGGTGTCTTTTCTTTCAGCTGAACGAATTTATTGATGAAATAATCAGTATTGTTATATCCAACTTTCTCTGCAATTTTATAAATTTTATCATCACTACGTTTTAGTAGTTCTGCTGCTTTTTCAATTCTATATGCATTTAAGTAATCCTTAAATGATATACTATACTGCTTTTTAAATATTTGACCTAAATATGCACTATTAATATAGTATTTTTCACTTAAATATTTTAAACTTAATTTTTCCATGTAGTGTTCTGAAATCTCTTTATCAATTTGATTCAAAATCCCTTGAAATGAGTTTTGTCTTAATTGACTTAAATATTCTGCAAATTCTAAAGAAAATGTCTTTAGATGGTTTGCACTTCCTCTGCTTATCATTTGTTCAAAAGAAACAGAACTAATATACTGCATTACTTCCTCTTGATTTATTTCTGAATCTAATTCTTTTGCAATATTAATAAGATTACATAATAAATAATTTATATTGATTTTTATTATATCTAAATTTATTTTATATTCTCTAAAACTCGTATAAATCCTATCAACACACTTTATTATTTCTTCCTTATTATTATCCTCAATTTCATGAATTAGGTAATCCATGTACTGTTTTCCTGCATTACAGCTTAACTCTTTTCTCTTTGCCATTTCATCATAATAAGTGATATTGTTTTCAATTGAAAAATCAGAAAATAACTTAGCCACAGTAGCAGATTTATATGATAATGATATTTCTTCAATACTATTTACTTTCTCACCTATATAAATAAAGAAATCATGTTTTTGAATCTGTTGCATACCAGATTTAAAGTTTAAAATATATTCACTCTCGTTCATTCCTTTTTCTTTTGCTAATCTTTTATCATAAATAAATCCAATATCATAGCATTCTTTTGACTGTCCCATATCAATAATTACATTATAATAATTTTCACCCAACCAACTAATCATGTTTTGATAGAAAATTTGCTGCTGTTCCATTTTTTCATTCTCTGATATGTTAATTTCATCATTATTACAATAATTAATTTCAATGATCATATATCTGAGCTCAGAAGAAAACATTTGACGCTTTTTAATATATTTCAGATTGGAATCATTGCATTTACCATATATAATCTCATTTAGAAATCTATCATATACAACTTTGTCTTTTATTTTCTGTACGGTATTTTGTTTTTTCTGCTTCATATACTCTTCTTTAAATGAATTTAGCACTTTAACTAGTTCATCTCTTTGAATTGGCTTTAGAATATAATCAGTTACATTACACTTTATCGCTTTCTTTGCATATTCAAACTCATAATATCCACTCAATACAATTATTTTTATCTCAGTCAATATATTTTCACGCACATACTCAATTAATTCAATTCCATTCATTTCTGGCATTTTTATATCTACAATGAGTAAGTCCACATCTTTTGTTTCTAATTCCTTTATTGCCTCAATGCCGTTAGCAGCCTCTCCAACAATTTCATAACCATATTGTTCCCAATTAATTAGAATTTTTAACCCTTGCCTAATAAATGGTTCATCATCTACTATCAACACCCTTATCATAATATCCTCCCAAATTAGAAATTATTATTCTGATTCTCTTTAACAAAAGAATTGCTTACCCCTGGCTCATCAAGAAAAATCTGTATTGTAACATCCGTTCCTTCCTTTGGTTTACTGTCAATTTCGAACTGCATATTATTATTACAATACATTTGCAAACGCATATAAGTATTAAGTACACCTGTACTTTTGCTGTTATTAAGCATATCTATTTCTGCATTTCTTAGCTTGTCTCTAATTGAATTCAACTGATCTTCCTCCATACCACTTCCTGTATCTGAAATCTCTATGAATAATCTACTATCATACTTAAATATGGAAACATTAATACTAGCATTATGGGATACTTCTTCAATACCATGAACACAAGCATTTTCAACAAAACTTAAAATTGATAGTTTCGGAATCCTTATTCTCTTACAATCTCCCATAACATAAAAACTAAAAGTTAATTTTTCCCCAAACCTATATTTTTGTATTTGAAGATAATTTTCCACAAAGAGCATCTCGTCTTCAATTGTAATATAATCTTCTCCCCAATTTATTGTCTTTCTTAGCAATGCTGATAAATTTTCAATTATTTCTGCTGTTTCACTTTCACCTTTAATTAAACTTCTCATTCGAATACTTTCAAGAGTATTAAACATAAAATGAGGGTTTACTTGACTTTGAAGTGCTTTTAATTCAGCCTGCTTTTTTGCAAGTTCAAGCCTTTGCTTTTCTGCATCCCTTTTAAACACTACTTCTATTAATTCCTTAATTCTTAATACCATTAAATTATAGCTGCGAATTAATTTCCCTATTTCATCTTGTCCATCATTATACTCTATTGTTGAAAATTCCTCATTTTCTACCTTTCCTAAATATATACCAAGCAGTGTTACCCTATAACCTATAGAGTGAGATACCAAAATAATAATAATTGTAGGCAACAATAAATTAAATATCGCTAGTCCAAATAATATTTCTTTTCTCTCTACAATTTTTGATAAAGGACTGACCTCATTTGCCGTGATAATAATATTCCATGCTTCATTTGCTACCTTAAATCTAAAAAAGTCGTTTAACTTAACATCCTTTTCTTCTATAGAATCTATTGTGTCAAATTCTTCTGTACCAACGTTAGATTTTTTATTAGAAAATAATATATAACTCTTATTACATACATATAAATTATCTTCCATTTTTTCATTTAAAATATCATTTAATATAACATTATAATCAACGTCAATTTTCAAAATATTCTCATGCGTTTTGTCGAAGTTGTCTAACTTTCTTGTAATGCTAATTGTTCGTGCAGTATTATTTATTCCATAATTCTTCCTATTATCATCATAATATACTGATATAGTCATATCTTCATTATTGTTATAGAATTGCCTATACCACTCACTTTGGCGTGTTTCTGATGTTAATTTTCTAAAATTACTACTATTACTAATAGTATCATTATCGGTATATATAGTAACTTGATATACATGTTGAGAATTATAGTAGTAATTGATTACATTATTTTGTAATAAATAATTATATCTTTCATAGTAATCAAGAAGATTATCATACCTTCTTGTAATAAAATCATTTAAAGTTATGTCATTATGCAAATGATTTGATACCAATACACAATCATCTAAAACTGAACTCAAATTATATTTAACCCTTTCTATTGCATGCTCCATTGTTATTCTTTGCTCTCTTACCTCGTTACTTTTTATAGTTATATACACTATAGAGTTAGTAACTATCATAGGAATTAGAACACAGAATAAATATATTATTATTAATTTTGATCTAATACTATAATTATTCAATATTTTAAAGTTCTTCATTTTATTACCCTCTTAAAAAATAATACGCACTTGTATTCTATGAATATAATATAACATCATAGTAAAATAATCAAATAATTGATGTTATTTCCAATTAGTATACTCTCTTGTTACAAAAACTTTTTATTTAACTACCTTAAAATATTTATAAGTATTATTATCTATTTTGATTTTATATTTAATTTATCATAACAATGCTTTTATATATCTAAATCAAAATATAAATAACTTTATATTATAATATTAATTGAAACATTTGCTAATTGGGGATTCAAGTCTTTGTCCTCTGTTAAATCTAGTACTGGATAACCATCTATATCAAAATGTACTCGACGAATTCCACTACTTCTTGGTGCATCAACTCCAGGTCTTGCATGATAAAGATTCCATACAATTCCATCATCGTCAGTTACATATGAGTTATGTCCTGTTCCATATTCTCCGGGAACACTTCTAGCAGTTAAAAGTGGATAGTTCCCCTTTGTCCAACTGTTTGGATTTAATAAATCTGCATCTTTTTCAGCAGTTAAAAGTCCTATAACATAAGTCGAATCTATAGCTGCACTTGAAACGCTTAAAAATATCTTTTCATCTTTAATAAGAGCAAATGGCCCTTCATCAACAAAGGTATGGTTATTTGCCCAACCATATTCTGGCTTGGAAATAATTACTAGATCACTTATTAATTTCCACGGTTCTTTTGGATCAATCTTTGCAATATAAAGCCATGCTCCAAGATCTACAGGCAAAAACTGGCGTTGTGACCAACAAACATAGTAATCACTGCCCCATTCAAATACGGTCATATCAAGAGATATAGTTTTTCCCGCTTCACATAATTCTGTGCCATCTTTCTTTACAATTCGCTGTGGTCTTGACCAATCTGCAGCACACATTGGATCACCATCTTTTTTGAGCTTCATAAAATGAGATTCTACGCAGAAAAATTCGCCTGTTGTTGCGGCATGAAAAATATATAATTCACCTTCTATGATATGAAATTCTGGTGCCCATAATAAATTCTTGATATCATCATATGTGTCTGAATCTAGTATTAATGCTTCTTCTGCTGTTACAAGCTCAGGTATACTGTCTGCTTCTCTCATATATAATGTATGATTTTCATCAGCATCATTAGTTGCAATAAAATAATACTTTCCGTTCCATTTTATAGCACATGGATCTGCACGATTAATAGCAATTGGAAATTCATAATGATCTTGATGTATAGTGCCTGTAATCCTATATGTTCCTTCTTTATTCCAATCTATTTCACCTGTATTCCAATCTATAGTCTTTAAGTCAGTTGTCCCATCACTATAAATAGCAGTTGCTTTTACATCTTTTAAATCCTCTTTAGATGTCACTTTCACACTGCTTGGAATTTCAATTTTGATATTTGTTGGAGCAGTTAGTTTACAAATAATTCTATGAGCTATTTCTGTAGATACATTTATTACATTGCGTGGTACTATCCCTTCTATATCACTCTTTACACTATCTATCGCAAAAGCTTCTGTTCTTTCTGGCATTGAAGCATCCTCTAGATTTGTAATATTAGTGATGGAATTCTTATAATAGTTTCCACTTTCATCACTCCAATGAATAAAATAAGTTTTCATTTCTTCATTATATTCGCATGCCACATCATTTACATATGCATCACTTTTTAAATTAATTAAACCTATTTCTTTATATTGCAATAAATCTGATGATGTAAATAATAAAACAGAGCCTTTACTTTGACTATCATTTTCTCCATCTTGTTTTGTGCGTACAGCTATAACTCCAAAAGTATTATCTTTCATATGAAAAATATAAGGATTTTTCAAACTCTTTGCATTAAGAGATCCGTCCTCATTTTCAGTTGCTTTAGCAAATAAAACACCTGAATTATGATTTAAATCTTCAAACTTTATTCTATCATCGCTATAGGCAAGATGCATACTATATGCTAACTTAGTAGAATATATGTCATCTTCTTGTGGAGCTCTAGTGTAGCAAAGTATATAGTTAGCAGTTTTTTTCATTTCTGATATCATTTTTAATCCATCTCCTTAATTTATAATTTCCAAATAGCATTGTATAGTTATTATCTCTTACTTTAAAATGCTATACTTAAACTTAGAAAACTCAGCAGTTCCACCAATTTCCTTCGTGGAAAATAAGAATAAACCAAAGCGACACCCTACAAACTGATCCATTTTCCATACCATATTATGTGTGATACCTAATTTAATCCATTCTTCTCCATCTTGATAATAAAACTCACACTCGTCTTTATTGTCTACGAAACAGCCGTGTGCCTTAAGTACAACTTTGTTTTCCTTTATAGGAATCCTCGCATACTCAGTTCCCGGCTCATTATCTATCAAATTTCCAAAGATGGATTTGTCATCAGTTTCTCTTGCTAACATCACCAAATAATATTTGTCTTCTTCTTTGGTGAGTGCAATCAATCCGTAGGAACTGATTAGAAAGCATAAACCAGCATAATCACCATTTTTAAGTTCACTACCATCCAAATTTACAGTAACTTCACACGCAGGTCCCATGGCACGTTGTGTAAGTGTATTTACTGCATAATTTAAATTCGGACTTATTTTTCCTGAATGGATGCGATATGTTCCTGGCTTTTCTGTTACTGACCATAAATTATTTGACGGTATATGATTCCACTGCCAGATATCCTTTAAATGAATCTTGTGGTTATCATCCGGTTTATAAATAAAATCATCATCTCCAACAAGCGGTTTATATTCATAATCTGATCGTGTACTCGGAATCTCAATATGTTCAGGAGCTTTTTTATCAAATACCGGAAAGCCATTTTCAAAGCGCAGTGGTACAAGAACTGGTATACGTCCAACAGCACCATGATCTTGAAATAACATTGAATACCAGATACCATCAGGAGTATCTACTATTCCTCCTTGCGCTACACCTGAATTAAAATATCCCATATCATCATCAAAAACCTCTCCCCCAACAAATTCTCCCTCTAAAGATTCTGCTACAAAGCAAGCTTGAGTTCTTCTATGATGTCCAAACTTTGGTATATGAATAAAAAATGCATAATACTTACCATTAATTTTATAGAAATGAGCTCCTTCATACCCAAGGTAAAACTCTTGTGTCTCTCTCACAATTATTCTATTTATTCCACCTGCTCTAGGGCTTGAAAGCTCCTTATTTAATTCTGTGAGATGAATTTCAGTGTTACCGTAAATAATATAAATTCTGTCGTCATCATCAAATAGCAATGAACAATCGTGATAGAAGCCTTCTATTATTTGTTTTTTCCAAGGTCCAGCTATATCTGTAGCTGTAAACAGATATGTCTTTTGCGTATCATTTGCTACAAAACATACATAAAATTTTCCCTTATGATAACGAAGGGAGGCTGCCCACATTCCTTTTCCATAGATATGTTTTTCACCTTCTAGTTTCTGACCTTGTGTATCATCTAAGGCTTCATATACATAAGTTGCTACTTCCCAGTTTATAAGATCATAGGATTGCATAATAACGCAACCTGGCATAAAATGCATTGTTGTAGTAACCATATAGTAAGTATCATCTACTCGTATTATATCTGGATCTGGATAGTCAGCCCAAATAATGGGATTACCTCTCATATTAGAACCTCCTCTCTTATTTTGAATATATATATCCTCTATCACTTTTTTGATCTACTGGAAATACTTCAAAATATGTCAAAGCATTCTTGCTTAAATTCAGCTTAATTGTAGTCTCTTCCTTCTCTGCTGCCACTCGCTCCGTAGTAACTAATGGCATTGAGCTTCCACGAAGTAATGCATTCTGTGCTGGCGTCGGATATGCTGGTTCTCCAATATCATGCCAAATCTTAAGAGGATTACAACACACTTCATCAACAGTTTTTACTAATAGACATGCCTCTTTGCTCATTGGCAGTGTAAAATTCAACTCCAAGTCTCGGTCTGCCTCAACATTTTTTATTAAATTCCACGCAACACCTTTATAGCTTCCGTCTTGTGTTTTTACTATAACAGCTTCCTCAGATCGATGTACGCACTCACCTTGCAGCTCTTTAAAGAATGCAAATGTCCAAAAGGTTGGTTTTGGAATTACACCATTAGCAACAAGACCAAAACCGCCATGGAATGGAGTAAATGGAACTCCATTTTCTTCAAAAATATCTCCAAAGGTCCAATAAGAATATGAGGCATTGCAATCACCTAAGCTAGAAAGAAGCTTAGCGATATAAGCAGCATTAACATTTTGATCGTGTAGCGGACAATTGGGAATATAAGAAGTATTAAATTCCGTTATGTGGATATCCATACCTTTATATTCTTCATAACTATCTACAATATCCCTAGTTATCTGCAATTCCTTAAGTAAATTTTCTGGCTCACGCAATTCTTGATATCCATAATGCCCAATATGTTCAGGCGCTTCTGTTGCATAAGCATGTCTTGTTACGAAATCTATTGGAGCAGAACTTTCATGGCAAAAATTCATAAAATCCTTCATCCAGTTCACATCATCAACACCGCAAATTGCAGGCCCTCCGATTTTAAATCTTTTATCCAGCTCTTTAATGGCTTTTGCTGTGAATTCATACAATTTAAAATACTCTTGCTTGTCTGCATTTTTCCAAAAAGCATTTAAGTTTGGTTCATTCCATACCTCAATCGGCCATTTTACCACTTCGTCTTTCCCATAACGTTCCATTAAATGTCTTAATGTTGCCTGAATAAGAGCATTCCATCCTTCATAATTTCTTGGTGGTGTCACATTTCCTTTCCAATAAAATACTGTTTGATCTCCAGAAGCTAATTTCTGTGGCATAAATCCTAATTCTAAAAATGGACGTATCCCAAGTTCAAGATAAGAATCCATAACCATATCAAGATACGTAAAGTTATACTCTGCAGTCATATTTCCAATATCATCTTTATACTCCTGATAAATTGCCATGTCGTCAGAAAACAATCCATGCCCGCGAATATGAGAAAAATGTATGTTGTCTTGAACATATTTCAATTGTTCTTGATAAGCTTTATGAAGTGCAAGTCCCATTCTTCCCGTTCCAATGCAGAACAATGCATTATTGTTAAATGTAATTTTCTTTCCCTTTATTATAGAATAATGTTTAATCATATATTATCTTCTTACCTTTCTTACTTACATACTTCAAGTATATTGCTAAAACTTACTGTGCTTGAAGGAGTCGCTGATATCCAGCCACTCCTTCATGTTAATTCTTCTTACGTTATAATCCATCAAAGTTATAATTTTAAGTATATATTGATTAGAATAACAATTTATTTTCTCTTTATATTTCATACTACTATTTACATTCAGTATCTAAAGTTAATCAACAAGTTTTAAATTACCCACATTTCTCATAGTAGACCAAGTTTGACCAGTTGAATCTGACCATATATTTATTCCGTTTCTTACACCTCCAGCAGCATCATTTACTTGAGCATCAAATCCTATAATTTGATTAGCTACAACCTCATTGTGCAAAGGTATAGCCATTTCTACTATATATCCATTATCAGTTACTTTTGTGGCTGATTTGAATTTATCAGTAATCCTGCCTCCTCCTCCACTTTGCTCATTATCATAATTAACTCTATATTGAGCATCATCATTATCATAAGCTGAAGTTCTTGCATCATTTTCATCTATAAATACCTCAACTGAATCCTGCTCATACGCATTCTTACTAGACTTATCCAATTTGCTATCTGTTACTTCATATAATACATAAATATAATCCTTATCCCATAAAGTTCTAACTTTAGCCTTAGCTGCATTTGTACCTTGTAAACTTATATCTGTGCTTATAACATTAGCATTTCCCCATATATCATCTATATTACCATCAATAGTAGGTGTTCCTTTTCTAGTTTCTACTGATTTTGACTCTGGATTACATACCAATATTCCACCATTTTCTGGTTTCATTGTTCCACCACTTACATAATCATTCCAAACTACTGATGAATTTAATATTCCATAAGTATCGTAATCATTAACTCTCATATCAAATTTAAGTTCAGTTCCAACTTTTGGCTCAATAGTTCCTAATGGTAATTTGGCTTGTATTTGATACCCTTTTGATGTTGAAATAACCTTAACTGTATCAGTATTGCGTTTAACCGAATATTTTACATATTTACCTGTACCGTCATCTATAAATATATCTACTCCATCATTATTTGAAATTGTTGCATCATTTACGTCTGCAAAAACATATATATTCTTTGAATCCCACATGGTTTTCACTTTAGCTGTAGCCCCATCAATTCCGCTTATATATGAGTTAACATCAAAAGGCTTAACCATCATCCATTTTGAATCCAAAGTATTTCCAATAACAGGTGATCCATTTGAGGCACTTGTTTTTTGCTTAAAAACATTAGCCTTTGAAGGATCAACAAGTGCCCAATAAGCTGGCTTAGCCTGTAAGCTTCTATCGAAAAGTAATGGAGAATCTGGTCTGTTCTTTGCCGGGAAATTATCTAACCATGTATCATCATCTGAACCGCCCCAAAACATGACTAAACCTAAATTACCCTTTTTAGCTTCATCTTTATAGACATCAAATATTGCTTTATATTTGCTTGCTTCCTGTGCTAAAACATCCGCTGTAACTGTTTTTGTACTTTCATTGCTACCGTTATAAATAGACATATCTAATTCTGTAACTTGAACAGTAAACTTTGGATTATATTTCTTTAAACCTGCAAATTTCTCAATATCATCCTTGATTTGTCCAGCCGATGGATTGTACATAGAAATGTGACTTTGAAGACCCACACCACCTACTGGAATGCCTTTTTTAAGCATTCTCTCAATTAAATTGTATAAATCATCTCTCTTTCTAGTACTTCCTTCAGTGCCGTAATCGTTTATAATCAGCGTAGCATCCGGATCAGCCTCATGAGCATATTTGAAGGCTAATTCAATATAATCATCATCATAGCCGTCGCCATCAATATCTCCTATTATAGATTTCCATTTTGATTTTTCATCATCACCTCTTAAACCACTTTTGTCTGAAATAACTTCATTTGCAACATCCCAATACTTTATCTTTCCTTTATAGCGGCCAACTACAGTTTTTATATGCTTTTCCATTCTGCTTCTTAGCTGTTCGCTTGTAGCCGGCTTAGCTTTATCAGTTGGATCTTGAAAGAACCAATCAGGTATCTGACTATGCCAAACTAAAGTATGTCCCCTTAATATCATGTTGTTTTCTTCACCAAACTTTACATACTTATCTGCATCATCCCAATGAAAATTGCCTTCAGTTGGCTGTAGTGCATCCGGCTTCATAAAGTTACCTGGTACTAGTGCATTATATTGATATTTTATAAACCCAGAATGTGGATTACTACTATCCATCATACTTGGATTAAGTTCTGTTCCAACAGGGAAATAATCTTTAAATACATCTTTTAATGCTGGAATATCCTTTTGATAATCTTGTTTAACTACTTGAGTCTGAGCTAATATATCTCCTGTATCTGCGAATACAGGTTTACAGCTAACGGCCGCATATATTCCACTAAGTAAAGAACCTGCAATAATTAAACTCATCAATTTTAATCTTTTTTTCTTACTAAACAACCTATATCTCTCCTTATTACAATATTCATATAAATAGTTTCAATTGAAAATTAACTCCTCTTATGTTTAATGTAATATCTAACTTTGTATTTTGAGAAATGGTTATATATTAAAGTATATTATTTATACTCAAACCAGTAGAAATCCGCATAATTATCAGTGGTTTTTCCATTACTACTTGCATACATTCCAATTGTACATCCTACAAAGCCACCTGCTACTTCTGTACTTAAATTTTTAGTACTAACATCCTTTTGTAATAATTTATAGCTAGTACTATCTGTTCCATAATATAAATCTAATTTTTGCCCTTTGCTTACCATTTTCAAACAAAATTTATTCGAATTTACTTCAACTTCATTAATTAAAGTATCTTTACCCTTATTACACTCTATAATTTGTAATACTTCTCTTCCATTTCTCTTCGTACATTCATACCTAATATGATATTCATTGCTCTGGACTATAGCTATTCCTGCACTTTCGTTTTCATTATTCGGTTTAAATTCCATCATAGTAGATGCAATATAATGATACTCTTTTTGCCTAATCCCTACATAAGCCGGGTTATCTAAATCTTTTAAAGACTGCTCCTTCAAGTGCAGGCGAAGACAACCTTCTTTTTCCATTAATGAATATAAATTTTCACTTGGATTTCTTAAAAACATCCAAGTATCATCTAATTCTTTTCCATAGAAATGATAGCAAGATTCCTTAGGTTCTACTTCATATTCTGGTAATTCATGCTCTTGTTCTAATTCTAATATTCCAGAGCTTGGGTTAGCTACTGGCCATCCATCTTCCCAGATAACTTTAGCTAAAAAGGTTTCTCTTCCAGTGTTACAATATCCATCGCAGGTTCTACTTGCTAACATTACCATAAACCATTTATCATCTAGCGTTTTAACTAAGTCTCCATGTCCAACATGCTTTATTGGATAGCTTTTTCCTAAATGTCTATGAGTAATTATAGGATTACGTGGACATCCTTCATACTTTCCATAAATTGCTGTACTTCTTGCGATAGTAACGCAGTGTTCAGGACCTGTTCCCCCTTCTGCTATCATTAAATAATAATAACCATCTTTCTTATATAAATGAGGGCCTTCAGGCCATATTACCTCCCTAAGTGCACCTTTCCATATTTTATGGCTATCGCCTATAAGACACATATCATTCAAATCTAATTCTTGAATCCATACTTCCCAATCTCCATTGTAGCGCACACCTTCTGGATTTGGTCTTGTTCCTATATAATATGCTTTTCCATCATCATCAAAGAATAGGCTTGGATCAATTCCAATTGCTCCTTCTAACCAATACGGATCAGACCATGGCCCCTCAGGCTTTTCTGCTGTTACAATAAAGTTTCCTCCATGAGAGATATTTGTGGTTATTAAATAATAGATTCCATTATTATAACGTAAGGTAGGTGCAAATATTCCCTGCGAATGACCTGCACCCTCTAAATTTAATTGTGATTCTCTAGTAAGTACATTCCCAATTTGCTCCCAGTTAACTAAATCCTTGCTATGAAAAATTGGAACTCCTGGAAAATACGCAAACGTAGATGTGACCAAATAAAAGTCCTCTCCTACCGCACATATTGATGGATCTGGATAAAATCCAGATAAAATTGGATTTTTTATTTTATTCATTTCTGCTTCCCTCTACTTCCAAATTCTATAATTTCCACTTAACGCCAAGAAGGCGAATAAATATAAACAGTTATCATAATATCTTCTTTCACCTGTCCTAAGAGGTATATTCCAAAATAAATCAACACATTCTTTTCTATACATCCCTTTGCTTGCTAAAGAAGCCATTGCGTTAGTTGCTATAATTGCTACTGGATGAAGGGCTTTTTCTTCAATAATTGTGCCATCTATTTCATATATTAAATCCGCTTTACCTTTAACTGTTTCACAGAAAAAAGTTTGAATTTTATCTGCACACTCACATTCCCACTCTGAACTTTCAAACCATTCGTAAGATAAGCCTAAATTAGCTGCTACTCTATAAGCATCACTATAGAATCTTTCATGATGGCCTTTATCCCAAGGTGAATCACATGGTACTCCATCATACTTCGAATACTCTGGTGCGAGTCCTGTAATAGGATGACAAGCTTTTTTTAGATACTCTCTGCTACACTGCGCTGCCTCTTTCCAAAATTCATGATCTTCTTCATTACACCAAAGAGAAAATAATTCATAAAAATGTGGTAAATGATATGATGGATCAGTAAAATGAAGATTTGGAACAAACTTTATTAATTTATTACTTGGCTCCCACATTGGATCTCCTGGCTCTTTTTCTCCTTTGTGGATACATTCATGAAGAAGATCTCTTGCCTCTTTTGAATAATTAAAAATTCCCTTTCCATCTCCCCATCTATTTGCCGCAAAAAATAACGCCATTGCAAAATATTCTTCTCCATCAGGTGCAGGTCCATAAGCATTCTTCTCTCCACTTAGCTTAACAGACCATGCAAAATATCCTTTATTTAGACCTTCGCCCATATACATATAAGTTTTTGCCCATTTCCATAGCCGATCGAATTCTCCTTTCATATTCCTTTGAACACACATCATCATGGCATAAGACATGCCCTCTGTTCTGGCATCATTATTACCTGTATCAACAAAGTAGGCCATATCATCCCCAACGGGATGATATAACCTTTCTGATTCATTTCCATAAAAAATTGTTCTATAAATATCTTCTAATCTTTCTTCTATCTCTCTGTCTGAATGACCACATTCTTTAAAGACATTATGATAATTATCCGTTTTATAAGCACTCATTTGCATTGCTCCTTGTATAGTATAGTCTGTAAATTAAATTTTTTATTTCACTTATTATCTTCTATTCCTTTACCCCTCCAATAGTAAGTCCAGATACAAAATATCTTTGTAAGAATGGATATAAGCATACTATTGGTAAAGCAGTTACGATTGTAATAGCTGCTCGAAGAGATTTTGGTGTAACCATATTACCTGCGTTCTTAACCATATCTATTGTTCCTGAGCTACCTTGTTGTGTTGATGCTGATAATACTTTCATAAGCTCATATTGTAATGTTGTTAGTGATGGGCTTGCTGAATTATAAAGCATTGCATCAAACCATGCATTCCATTGGTCTACAGCCACGAATAGTGCAACAGTTGCAAGTACTGGTTTACACAAAGGTAATATGATTTGAATAAAAATCCTAAAATCACCTGCTCCATCAATTTTTGCTGATTCAACTAAGCTATCTGGAAGCCCGTTTATGAAAGTTCTAATAACAATCATATTAAAAGCACTAATTAAACCTGGTAAAATATATACTAAAAAATTATTTGTTAAGTGAAGATATTTCATCAATACATAAACTGGAATCATACCTCCACCAACATACATTGTTAGCACATAGAAAAATGAAAGTTGCTTTTTAAATAGGTAGTCTTTTCTACTAAGAACATACGCAAGCATTGCTGTTAAAAATACTTGCAGTGCTGTACCAATTACAGTTCTTGAAACCGATATAAATGCAGCTTGTATCAAGTTCTGATTATGAAATACTGTTTGATAATTTTTTAGTGTAAACATTCTTGGCAACAGATATATTCCGCCACGCACAGAATCAATTCCATCATTAAACGAAACAGCTAGTGTATTTAAAATTGGATACAATGTTACAATTATAAATATTACCATAAACATACCTATAAGACTGTCAAAAAAAATATCACTTTTACTTCTTCTCCTAAAACCTACCATTTGATGCTCCTCCTTTAGAATAACCTTTCTTCACCAGCTGATTTTGCGAATCGATTTGCTATATATATTAACGTTACACTGATTACGCTTTTAAATATGCCTGCTGCTGTAGCTAATGAATAGTTATTTAAGCTAATACCATATTTTAGTACAAAAATATCTATTGTTTGCGATACATCTTGAACAAGACCATTTCCAAGTAGGTATTGCACCTCGAAACCTGCGTTAACGATATTCCCAATGTTCATTATTAGTAATATAAATATTGTTGATTTTATGCCTGGTAATGTAACATGAAGCATCTTTTTAAATCTTCCCGCTCCATCTATTTCAGCTGCTTCATATAAATCTGGATTAATAGAAGTGATAGCTGCAAGATATATAATGCTTCCCCATCCTACTTCTTTCCAAACATTTGTTAATCCTACTATTCCCCAGAAATATTTTGTATCAGCAAAAAAATTTATAGGTTGACTTATGATATGTAATCCAACTAAAATTTGATTAATAATACCTGTTTCTGGTGAGAGAACATCTGCAACAATTCCTGTTACAATTATCCATGAAAGAAAATGAGGTAAATAAGAAATTGTTTGTACAAATTTTTTAGCTAACATTAACCTAACTTCATTCAATAATAAAGCAAAGCCAATAGAACATATAAAACCTAATGTTAAATTAATTAAACTCATGCATAAAGTATTTCTTATAACCTTTATAAAATTTGGATCAGAAAATAATATTTTGAATTGATCAAGACCACACCAAGTTTGGTTAAATAAACTTTTTGCAGGTTTAAATTTCTGAAATGCCATAAGCCAACCGACAAGAGGTGTATAATTAAATATGAATGTATATATTACAAATGGAATAGACATTAAAATTAACGTTTTTTGTTTTTTCATATTCTTCATTAAATTATTTTTTGTTTTTATTTCTGGATTTGGATTAATATCTTTTACTTCTAATTCCATGTTCAGCCTCCCTTTATATGTTTTTAAAAAATTTTTAAGAATAGGGATCTAAACAGATCCCCATTTTATATATCAGTTGCCTTTACCGAATTTCTCCACTCTTCTTTTCACTTCTTTAGTAAGAGCATCTTCATATGCCTTTACATCTGCTTGAGTTGTAAGCGTAGTTTGATATTGGTTCCAAGTAGAATCGAATTCATTTGGCTTAACCATGATAACCTTAGGAAGCCATTGCTTTTTGATGTCGTCCATCTTTTGCATTGCCATTTGTTCTGGCTGATCAGCCGACCATGTGCTACATGCTGAGTAAATTGGATACCAAGGTTCATTTTCTTCTGGAACCTGATTAAGGAACTCTGTCCAATTCTTAAAGCCATATGCATTTAAAACCTTTTTATCTGAATCTGTTAATGTTGCTTCAAATTCAGTCTGCTGTTGCTCTGGTAATATAGTATTAATTCCATCATCTAAATAACCTGCTGTATATTGAGGTAGATATGTGTACATACACATGTTAGCATTTACCCAATCTTGGTTTCTTGCGTTTTCTCTTTGCTCATCTGTTCTATAGAATAAACCTTTATCATCCACTTTATAATCCTTGTCTTTTTCTCCCCAGTATCTCAATGTTAGAACATCTGGAGATAATAAATCATTAATAGCCTTTAATGCACCATCTACATCTTTACAGCTTTTTGAAATTCCTATACCTCCACCTGCGTTAAATGCTGGCTTAGCTCTATATTGAGCCTTAACATTAGGATCTATTGTTAAACCTAATGGAACCCAAGTTCTCTCATCTAAGTGTTGTTGTTTTAATGAATTTTCTGCAGTTAAGAACTCCCAATGCTGATCTACCATTCCAAGAACTCTGCCTGTAGAAAGTTTCGATGTATATTGATCATAAGATGCTGTAAATGTTTCCTGATCTATAATTCCTTTATTATATTCATCATTTAATTTTTTGAAGTATTTTTGTGCTTCCGGAATTGTATTATAATTCTTAGCTGTCAATGTAGACTTATCTATAATAGCCTTTCCATCATTAGGATACCCTGCTAAAAATTGAGGTGGGTTTTCCAAACAGAAATATCTCCAATCATCACTTAGAACTTCAAATCCTATGGTTGGTTGTCCATTTACTTGTGGATTTGCAGCTTTATATTTCTCGATTAAATCAAAATATTGGTCTATTGTTGTGATCTTAGGATAGTTGGCCCATTCTAATACTGCTTTTTGAATCCAAAACGCTTCATCATTATGTTGCACTTGTGTATCTTTATTTCGAATCTGTCCAAATTGTTGTATAAAATAAATATGTCCATCTTCTTTTCTTAATTTTTCCCACTGGGTAGATGTTAAAAAGTTTTTAATATTAGGATACTTATCAATTTTATCTTCCAATGGAATGAGCGCACCAGCATCTACTAATGCTTGTGTTCCATCTCCTCCATCTATAATATCCGGATACTCACCGCCCGCAATCATTACTCCAATTCTTTCTTTAGCCGTTTGACCAGTAAGCCATTGCTCATTTATTTTTGCTCCAATCTTTTCAGCTATAACATTTTTAAGTCTGTTATTATCAGGAATTTCTTTTCCTGCTGTTGCAAAAAAGGCTGAAAATTCTTTTATTTTCCCATCACCTGATGCACTTGTTTCTTGGCTGCTACCACCACAACCTGTGAGTAAGCTCACGGCTAAAGTTCCTGCTAAAAGCATACTTACAATTAACTTGCTCTTTCTCATTTATTTTCCCCCTATTTTTATTTTAGTTAAACATTTAATTCCTTGTAAACGTTTCTTCTTACAATGTAAAGTTTATCATCATTATATTTAGTCAACAACCTAACAAACTATATAAAAAATACCAAAAATTATAGATTCTAAATTTGTGAAAAATCAACTTATTACTTTAGCAAAAATAATCAATATATATATCATTCTAATCCTTTTTTGTATTTATTGTAAATTTAAGAAAATTTTCCAATCTCTTAACTTTTAATATAGATTCTCTTCGTTCTTGAAATACTCCCTTATTAGAAATTTCATTAGATTGCTTGGTTGTTCCTTTACAAATTCAACTTTATCGCCAAATACCATTCCATACGGTTCCTTAGGTGTGTATCTTTCCCAACGCGGCATTTCCTCTCCAGTGGAATCTTTACCATTTGGATCTCCATAACTTATGAAGTTAGCCCAATAATTACACATTTGACGAGCAAGATCATAATGCTTGCCAATAAACGGTCGCCAACATTTAGCAAGTGTCTCAAAAAAGAACCAAAGATCTACAGAGTGAAATGTTCCCGGGTTATCCCAACCTGGTATTTCTGCATCAAAATTATAATAATACAAAGGCGTGTTCGCTTTTGTATCAGCATTTGACTGTCCAATAATACGAATAGCATATTCGATACTTCTTACTGAAGCTTTTTTGCGTATTTCATCAATGTCGCCTAACTGAGCTTGACAAAGTTCAATATACTCATCTGCATCATCTCCAAACATTTCAATAGCCATATGCTTAAATTCATCAATATTTCTAACCTTTGGAACGTTAAGAAACTCAGAAGAAGTATGACCTAAAAGTACTGGCACCATTAAACGTTTATTTTGAAGAAAAAGGTTAAATGCATCTCCTACACAAAATACATTATCCTCAACAGTTCCCCAGTATTTCTTATATTCAAGTGATTTATCACGAATATATTCTGCATCGAGCCTACGTGCTTCAGCAAGTGATGAAACTCCTAAAAATCGAAAAAATTTTATTCCTTCTTGTTCAGCTTGTACTAAGTTATGCTTTTCTAAAGGCAACGGATTTCCTTCATAAAGCGTAGTAATAATACCACTTTGAATAATAGCCTTCTGACAAAGACATTCATTTTGAGGTGAAGTAAGTTGATTTAATACACTTCCACCTCCAGCGGACTGTCCTCCAATTGTAATATTATTAGGATCACCACCGAAAGCTTCAATATTCCGTTTAACCCATAATGTGCCTGCTTGCTGATCTAGATTTCCGAAATTAGCTGGAGTATCTGGAGCTTCTGCTGTTATTTCAGGATGACATAAAAAACCAAAAACGTTCAGACGATAGTTGATCGTTACAACCACAATGCCCCTACGAGCAATACGCTCACCATCAAATTCCATCTCAGCTGTATTTCCAAACTGAAGTACTCCTCCAAAGTACCATACAAACACAGGTAATTTCTCATTAGTACTACATGCTGGAGTTCATACGTTTAGGTATAGGCAATCCTCATCCATAGGTATGTCTGGATCCACAGCCCATTCCCTTGTATATATATTCTTCTCAGCTATAACTGTTTTTGCCTGCATTGATATTGGTGCAAATTTAAATGCTTTTAAAACACCGTTCCAATTCTTTGCAGCCTGAGGAGCACGCCACCGATTCTCACCTACTGGAGGTGCAGCAAATGGAATACCTTTAAAACTTGTTATACGTGGATCAGCTGCTGGCAATCCCTCTATAGTACCATTTTCAACTTTTACTGTCCTTAACATACTTAACTACTCCCTTTATTAATATAAATTGAATATTATTCAAAATTAAAAATATAAACTATCAATATGAATTAAGTACCATTCTAACAATACTTGGTTCTAAGCATTCCTTCCTTTTCCCAAAAGATAAACGGATAAAATTATATGCGCCATTGTTCCATACATTAAAATCATGTACACCTCCTTCTATAAGTATTTGATAATAATTGTCCAGATTATTTCCCACAGTCTCTATAATATCTTCAATCGCTTTTTCATAGCCTTCTTGACTTGCTATTTCGTCTGCATCGCCACAAGTAATATAAAGTAAGTTCATCCTGTAGCTACATAATGCTATACTGGAACCAAGAACCTTACCGCTGCTAGATGTAGGAGCATTTGAAAAAGCACCAACGTAAGTGAACAAATCCTCCATCCCTTTCGCTAACACAGTCTTATCAAGCCCATTGCTCCATCCCCCGTTTGTCCCTGTATGTGTTTTGGAATCGCATCTATATCCTCCAATAATCAAGTTTAAAGATTGCATTCCCCCCATGGATAAACCAGCAATGGCTCTATGAATTCGATTATATTTAATTCCTTCAGATGAAGTATCTTTTATATCTGCATACACATTATAATTGGATTCTATAAACGGAATCAGATCATATCTTAGTTCATAATCGAAATAATAAAAACCAAGCATATTAGTTCCCTCTACGTTAAATGAATTATCTCTCCAGTCATGTGCACTTCTCCCCTCTGGAAATACGACAATCAAAGGATCGATATCACCATTTGCAATAAGATTATCCAATATGTTACATATAATAAAATTTCCTTGATCATTACCGCTTCCATTTAGCCATTCGTAACGATTTCCACCAACTCCATGAAGTAAATATAATACATTATATCTAGTATCCTTATCATATTTGTTGTACCCTGCTGGCAAATACACGTTACATTTCTTTATAATCTCTGCTCCACTAATCGTTTCTCTTCCTGCTTCTTGAAAACTAATTTCTTGATTTGTCACCAGTTGTCGTGACTTATTTATATAATTTCTCACACTATATGACACTTCAACAATATTACCCTGAATATCCTCACTAGCTGCTTTTTTATATTCATTAGGTACAGCTGTCACTTCAATATTATTCATAGCTTATTCTTAATCCTTTCTCTTTAAATATAATTTATTGTTAACATATAATTTGTCATTAAAAAACATTCTTCTATTCAACTTTAATAACAATACATTATACTTCATTACATAAATGATATATTGAATTCACTTACACTACTAATAGATATCCGTAAATTAATTTAAGTATATATTTTCCTTCCTTTCTCATCCTCTATTCCAGACATTCTATAGAAATACGTATTGATTTGGTCTCTCCAATCTCTTGCACTATCTAACTGTATATAAAGACGTTCAATAACCTGATTGTATATATTTCCATCTATAATCCCCTCCAACTCCTTCCACTTCTCAATAAACTTCTCTACTTCTTCAAAACCTTCAAAATGAGTATCATAAATATGTTGTATTACAGTTTTTCCCGATGTCAACACATGCATATATGGAACATGGTGGAAAAATAGCAATAATTCATCTGGGCAAGTTTCTAAATTATTATATATATTCTTAAGAGGTTCATTATATTGGCTCGTATAACCTGTTCCATCTTCTAAGGTACGATCAATTCCTATACCCTTGCAATCTGACCTATGATATGTTCCCCAAAGAGAAAACTCATAACCATCTACATCTGGGCCATAGTGATTCCCTGGTGATACCATCCATCCGATTCCTAATGGCGACGTATATTTTTCATAAGTTTCCCATGACTTCATCAGTATATAGCACACATTTTTCATAACTAGCGTATTGTCTCCTAATGTAAGTTGAATCCATTCTTGTACTATTTCTTCACAACTGATATCACTATTCCAAGCAAGACGTCCATACCCATATAAATTAGCTTGTGCCAGAAAATGTCCTGTCCAATTTTCATCATTTCCTACATTGACTATTGCTGCAATCCCCTTAATTCTTTTAGCAACACTATTTTCATTTGCATTGTCACTATTCGCATACGTTTGAGTGCCTAACACCTGTTTCCACCAAGGGATTAGGAAGCACACATGTTTTTGTTGACCCGTGTATTCTTGCGTTATTTGGAACTCCATTAATTTATTAGTTTTATCCATTGCTCCAAATAGTGGCGATACAGGCTCTCTAACTTGAAAATCCATTGGACCGTTTTTAATTTGCAAATATACGTTATCTAAAAATTGTCCATCTAATGGTGTAAAGCAGTCATACGCAGCCTTAGCTCTATCAATTGTGTTATCTCTCCAATCCTGTTTGCAGTTATATACAAAACATCTCCATATTAATAGTCCTCCATACGGTGCTAAGGCACTTGCAAGCATATTTGCACCCTCTGCATGATTACGTCCATAAGTAAAAGGTCCTGGCCTTCCTTCTGAATCGGCTTTTACCATAAAACCTCCTAAGTTGGGAATTATGCTGTATACAAATTGAACTTTCTTCTTCCACCATTCCCCTACGTTTTTGTCTAGTGGATCTGAAGTTTTCAAGTCTCCAATGGTAATTGGTGCAGCAAAATTTATGCTAATGTAAGTTTTTATACCCCATCTGCCTAATATCTCACTTATTACTTTAACAATGTTTATTTTATTATCTATAAGATATGTTTCTTCTCTATGGACATTTGTATTATTAATAACTACTCCGTTGATACCAATTGAAGAGAGTATCCTTGCATAATCATTAATTCTTCCTAAATCATCTGCTTCCTTATAATCATCATTAAATGCTTTCCTCAGAGTCTCGTTAGTCGCTGTGATGCCTCCTATTACTTCCATTATTTCTTTCATAATATTCTTATTTCTGCAGCTTTCAAATAAAATTGAACCACCTGCGAAACCACGTTCAATAGTTCCATCAATGTTATCCCAGTTATTTATCAGCCTTATAGCATTCTTTGGGTTATCTATTACTTCTATCTTCTCAATCTCCTTATTTTGCCCAAAAAGACGTAATAAAGCAAATACTCCATAAAGAATTCCATTATCATCTTTAGCCGAAATAGTAATCCTATGTTTTTTCTGAGAAAGAATTTCATGCTTTATTTTATACCCTTCAATAGCTAACCTTTCATCATCTGATTTTTCTAATTTTATATATTTATCCCCGCAAGCTTCTTCCTTTTCGTATATCTTCTGCTCCTCATTTATATCGTGAATTTGTTCAAATGCGTTCTTCAATTCGCATAGTGCAGATTCTACAATTTGACTTCTATAAGAAATCACAATATTTTCAAGATACTCTTTATAGTTGTTGTTTTTAATTTCTCTGTGGCTCAGCCAACAAGAATACATCTTACTATTTTTATTTACCATGTTAATTAATCTCCTTTATATATTTGTTTTGAGAATTAGTGATGTTCAAACTGAAGGTTTGCTATAAAGTTTAGTTAATTATTTAATAATATACAACGTTTTCACTACAATATTAAGGCTTCATGGAAAGAATTTAAACATGTATAATTATAGTATTTATACAAAAAATTATAGAATCTAAATATTTCCTATTTTCTTGCTTTCACACTTAATAATATCCAATGCTATGCTTAATTAACAAGAAACTACTTATAGAGTTGTGGACAAAATTTATCCTTCTAAAACTAAGCAATATTACTTTATTGCAATAAAAATAATCAGATAAGAATATTCTTATCTGATTATTTACACATTTTAATACAACTAATTTTCTTCAAAAATACAATAATTATTTTTACCTTTACTTTTTGCTAGATATACCGCCTTGTCCGCATTTGTAAAAAGTTCCTTAAAACTCTTACCATGCTCGGGATATTTTGCTATTCCTATACTTCCAGAAACTTTTTGACTTAAAAATTCCTCAGTATGATTACTTTTAAAACCATTCATTAGAGCTTTTGCTTTTTCAATTAATAACTCTTCTGATGTAATATTTTTAAGAAATATTATAAATTCATCTCCACCTATTCGTCCTACAATAGAATCTTCTTTGAATGTTTCTGAAAACATTAATGAAATATCAGTCAAAACAAAATCTCCCGCTAGATGACCTAGGTTATCATTTACAGCTTTAAAATTATCAAGATCTACAACAAATAACGCTCCACTATCGTCCTCTTTAGCATTTTTCATATATTCTTCAATCATATTTTGTGCTGTTCCTTTATTGTATAGGCTAGTTAAACTATCTCTTTGTGCCTTAAATAAAAGTTTTTCATTCTCTCTCTTTTCCTCATCAATATCAATAATTATCCCTATAGCTTTAAATATGTCTCCATTTTCATCAAACATAGCAGTTATTCTTATTTTGCACCAAATATATTCATTAGTATTTTTCTTTATTCTAATTTCAGCTTCTTTATATGCATCCCCATATATAATATCATTAAGCAATTTTCCAAAATTCTTTATATCATCATTATAAATATAATCTGTTTTATATATAGCCTCACTAATATTATTTACAACTGATTTATAGCTAAACTTATTTTCCCAATTTCCAGAAAAATAAACAGTATCTTTTGGGATATTCCATTCAAAAATTGCATCTTCTGTCTGAGACATGATTATACGATAACGTTCCTCACTAATTCTAAGCTCTTCCTGAGTTATTTTTGATTCAGTTGTATTTATTACTACGCTGTAACTAAATAATTTACCATCGCTATTTTTTACTATTTGACCATTATCCAATAGCCATACAATAACTCCATCACTCCTTTTAACCCTATATTCAACCGTATACTTACCATACTTACTTATTTGTTCTTTCCTATCCCTCATTACTCTTTCTCTATCAGCTTCGCAGATTAAATCAATTAATTTTTTACGTCTTTGGTTTTCAGTAAATTCATCTTCTTTATAACCTAAAATACTTAGACATCCACTACTTACAAAATCCAAAATATATTCTCCATTTTCTATTTTACACGTATAGACTCCTCCTGGTATATTGGATGTTAGGGATTGTAACCTTCTATTTTTTTCTTCTATATATTTTTTATTTTTTTCTATAGTGTCTATCAACTCGTTAAATGCTGTAGCTATTTCTCCAAATTCATTCTCCTTGTTATATATAAATCTATCATCCATATTTCCTTGTTTTATTTTTCTAATTACCTCTAATAGTTTATATATTGGTTTAGAAAAATAATTAACTATAAATAAATATGAAGCTGTTATTAACAATGAAATAATTATAAAAAATGTCACAGTATTCTTTATAGTTCTATCAGTTGGGGTCTTAAATTCTGCTAATTCAATTGCACTTAATACTACCCATCCAGTATTACTAATCATTGAATAATATCCTATCTTTTCAGTATTATTAATTTTATATTCGATTATTCCATTTGGTGTACTATCAAAATCTATTTTTTCCCACTGCTCGTACAAATTATTAGCACTATTTATCTTTTTTATATTTTCTTTTATATCCTTACTAGTTCCCGCTGCAACAACGCCATTCTCATCCATTATTAGTAGTCTCCCAGTATCAAAAAACTAACATCGTTTACAAGTTTTTCAAAATAATTCATATTTATTATATTGGCTATAAAACCTTGGTATTTACCTTCTAAAAATATAGGATTTGCAATTATTGCACTTTTAGCTCCATTGTTAAAGCCTTCTCTTTCTATAATATTTGTTACAATGACTTCATTTTGCTTGAGCTTATCCACTTCATTATTAGAAATCATAGCTTTTTTATTTATGTATTCGCTGCTATCACATGCAATAATTACACCCTCCTTATCAACAAGTACCTCTCTGCTTAAAAAGAATCGTTCTTGCTTTCTACCAGCTAAGATCTCATTTAAAATCTGTATATCATGCCTTTTATTCTCCGCATCTTTTTTATTATTTGATGCAATTAATAATTCCTTGACCATTGGTATGTTTGTATCATTATTAAGATTATTAATATTCTCATCAAAAAAAGCTTTTAAATGTATAGCTTGATCTTTAGAAAAGGTTTCTACATTCTGCTTAGTTAATTCTAAGTTTCTAGCATTAAAATTTGAAATACATATGCTTGTCGAAATAATTGCAGGAATTATTCCCCATAATATAGAGAAAACTATAAACTTTCTTCTTATATTCATTTTTCACCTCATTAATATATCATTAATAGACAAATTATATATTAATTTTATCAGATTTTATAATTATTTTATATATATTATATTAATTATTATGTTTTTTTATAGTTATAGTCAAATTAATATCAATATTTTATTTTTTTACCATTTAATCATTACTTTCCAATATTCCATATCTGAATATTGCAACTTAAGCTATTGCTCTGTAATAAAAAAATAATGCACAACCTATAACTGCATGATTAGAGATATTTTGGGGTTAATAAACCTTGAGTACAATCAAAGTTTATTTGCCTTATTCCTAATCATTCAATATAAGTTATGCATTTCATATATTCAAACTTTAAAATATATTGTCTTCTATTCTACAATTACACCACTATTATTCATTTTCTTCTTTAACACAAATATATAGTCATTAGTCTCTAATGTATTTATTAATTGTAGTTGCTCCTTCTTCATTTGCATGATAATAAACTCTTAAGTTCCCTGACTCATCCATGTCAAATCTTTTTTCTTCTAAAAGTCCATTAGCTTCTGCTGTCATTAGCGCTGAAATCACAGCGTCTCTTTTAAGGGCTTTAAATTTACCGTACTCACCTTTTAAAGCTTCAATAACGTCTTCTGCACAAGCTTCAGATACTTTCGTAAAGTATTTTAAAATAGCATAATTAAGTGGTTTCATACTATTTTACCTCCTTTTTTCTGAATAAATCTAATGGATTCATTGCAATTACTAAGATACCAGCTATCATTAGTACTGCTGCCCCCCAAGCGATTGGAGGTAATGACCAACCATCTATTCCAAAGATTACACCAAGTAATATCCAACAGCAGAATGGTCCCCAGAATGAATATGTACCATTGCAAGCCATACCAAGTGCAGCACCACACATACTATTACCTTTATACCATGTCATAAATGAAATAAAAGCGCAAAGACCACTTGCAGCAAACCAAATCATAGCAGAACCACTTGTAAATGCTTGAGCCACAAGTTCTGTTGAAATATTAACTCCGCCCGCTATCATTCCTAAAATAGGAATAAAGATAATTAGGTTTGAAATGCCTGCTGTTACCTGACGAATGGTAATACCTATCTCTGAGTCAATCATAGATGTACCATAACCCGCTACACAACCTTCAAATCCCCATCCAAGAGCCGCAATGAAAGCAATGCAAATTCCTAGTAGCATACCTTTTGGTGCATCACCCGTAATACTCGTACTTCCAATCATAAAGCTGGCACAAACGCAAATAACAATACCTAATATCATACGTTTATTTAATTCCTGCTTGAATAAAATTCTACCTAAAATAGCACCAATAGCCGGACAAAGAGCAGTAATCGGAATAACTATTGAACCTGCCATCTGAAGTCCAATAACATAAGCCGTACTAGCAATAGGTCCTCCTATAAGAGCTGCCAACATCATTACACGGCCTGGAGTAGTATTAATACATCTTAAGAAATCTCCAAACTTACCTTTAATAATTGCATAAGTCACTGCCCATACAGCACTGCAAATATCATTTACGGCACTTCCAAGTGCCCCTAGTAAGTACGTAATAACAAAAGCGGATAAACCAGCTGAGTTTACTCCAGTCCAATCCCCCCAAACTCCTTTAGTCATGCCCAAAGTTAAAAATGCTGAATAAAATCCATACATGAGACCTGAAAATAAAGCTATCGTAATACCCTTTTTAAAAAATTGTGCTGATAATTTCTTTTTTGCAATAACCGCGGCTTCATTAACTGTGGTATTTTGTATAATATTTTGCATCAAAAGTCTCCCCCTTAAAATATAAGTCCGTATTAGTTATAATTTTTATGTTTTCTACCTTGCAATAATTTTCTTAAACTAAATTATTTCTTTACTATATAATAAACAAAATGAATATATATTAAACTCATTTCTGCCTTAATCTTTCTAGTTCATTTTGTGAACAACATTATATTATCATTGTTCACCGTTCAAATCAACACGTTCATAGAAAAATATTATAAATTCTCGTAAAAATTTCAAACTAATTCATTCTAGTTCATATTTAAAGGATTAATAATAAAAAAGTAGCAGGCAACTATGATTAAGTTCCGTATTGTGCTTCGCACTCTTTTCATATGTGTAGATTTTTTTCAATCATCTGCTTTTTCCAACGAATTCAAAAAAATTAGTCAGGCGAATAGATTATTTTTTATTTTTTGGGTTCTTTCAAGCCTAATGGAGTAGCCTGTTATATAATTCATCCACATACTTAGCCGCATTATAATTTCCCAAATAATAAAAAATCATGCCTTTGAAAGAGCTATATCTTAGACACTTTACATGTCCATTTTCAATAACACTCGCAAATGCATGATCCTAACTCAAGAGTTCTATAATAAATACTCTTCTCTTAATACCTTATTCAATTCCTAATTATCTTTTAATTTTGAATTTTACAAGCAATTTATTTGCTAGTTCAAAAAACACTTGATCTTTAGTAATTATAAGTATTACACCATATATTAATCCACATGCTAATACCTCTATTAAGCACCCAAGAAGTATGTTATGTATAACAATCTTTATTCCAAACGTTACAGGAATGAATATTAAAGAATAGTAGAAATACTTTATATTTTCATAAGCAAATAAATGTATATCTAATTTTATAACTTTCTTAACCATCCTATATTCTAAACATATTACAATAAGATTTGCTAGAAGAGTCGTACTTATAGCAGTAACCATGTTAAATGTTCCTGTTAAAAATAATATTGCATTAAAAATCAAATTAAGTATTCCTCCAGCTAATACTAACATAGCATCATACTTTTCTTTTCCATGAAGATATATTATTTGATTCGCTATTACTCCTTCAACTCCAACACTTAACATATGAATTGAAAACACAACCATAACTGGAACCGCTGCTAAAAATTCTGGCCCTCCAAAAATATATATAGCCTCTTTAGAAAGACATAAAAGACCTATAGATGCCGGAAATAAAATTAAAAAATATATCTTTATAACCCTTTTTAGTAAGACTAAATACTCCCCTTTAGATTCATTTCCCAAGTAGTTAGAAAGCCTTGGCATAGTAACTTGGATAACTGTTAGTAGTAATGTGCTTACTATAGTAGTTACCCTTTGAGCCATATAATAATAACCAACATCCGTAGTTCCACCAATACTGTCTTTTAGCATGATCTTATCAAGCTGAGTATATAAAACTCCTGTATTAGAAAGAATTACAACGTAAAGCATAGGTTTCAAATGTCTAAGAAACTCAAGATTAGAAAAATCGAACCTTACTTTTCTTTTTACGTATACGAAACTTATTATATTATTTATAAAATTGAAGCCTATAACTAAGTATAAATAAAACAGATAGTCTTCTTGTCTTCTAACAAATAGTAAAATCAGCGCAGAATATACGATTCTAACTATCATTGTTTTAATAGCAATGAAATCATAATTTTCTAATGCTTCATTAACCCATTCCACATAAAAAAGATTGAATACCAAATTAAAGCCCATAACTATACATGTATAAAAATATGGTTCATTCTTGTAAAAAATAGCTACAAATATCATGTACGCAGCTGAAGCTAGAATATTGGTAACACTCGCAAAAAGAAATAAACTTGTAAATGTTTGCCTAAGTTTAGCTCTATCATCACGCACTTTACTTATTTCTCTTAGCCCATATTGGTAAATTCCAAAGCTTGCAAATATTAAAAAATATGCAGTTAGAGAATCTCCATATCCCATATAACCATATAATTCTTTTCCTACTGATCTAGTAACTAATGGAATTACCAAAATTGGCAAAATTATGTTAAATAAGTTAAGCATCGCCTTGAATATAGCATTTTTCGAAATAGATTTAGCCATTTGTTTACCCTCCATAAATATATTCTAATTAGCAATGCACATTTCATGACTTTTAGGTACCTTATGGTAAAATCAGAAATCATTTTATTAAAATGCACAGTTCCAATTGGAACTTATTTGTACTTAACAAGTTCTTGGTTGCGCTTCGCGCTTTTTTTATATGTGTATATTTTTCACTTTTTCAATTGTACATTCTACTTTATTCCTTGTCAATTCACATGTAAATTCCACGGAAAACGTTGAAATTTTATGGACTTTTCTCTTACTATGGATTATAATGAAACTAACGATTGTTAGTTTGAAATTTCAAAATAGTATTGTGGTATATTATGGCTATTTTTTCAAACTCTAATTATTATTTATATGTGTTTGTGTTTGATATATATTAAATTATATAAATCAAACACTTTAAAGTTTTGCAATAATATTTTTGTGAGGAGTTTTTATGAATACAAGAGAAAAAATTATCTATGAGTCATTAAATCTTTTTTCAAGGAAAGGTTTTAATGCAATATCTGTTAGAGATATCGCCAAAGCAGTTGGCATAAAAGCAAGTTCTCTTTATAATCACTTCAAAAACAAGCAAGATATTTTTGATACTATAATCCAAAAATATTCAGATCTAGTAAATAAGTTTTTGGACAATATAAAAATCAAGGATAATTCTGATGATAATCTGACTAATAAAACAAATTGGCTATCTGACGAGTACTTTTTCAAAAAAAGTTCATGTATCTTTAATTTTTACTTGGAAGATGAGAATATGATTAAGTTCAGAAAATTACTGACGATAGAGCAATGCAACAATTCTAAGCTTTCAGATTTATATAATAAGATATTTATTGATGATATATTAAATTTTCAAGCTGATTTATTTTCGAAATTAATAAATTCAAATATATTTATAAAAAAAGATCCTTATACATTAGCTCTTCAATTCTACTCTCCGGTTTTCTTACTATTTTACAAACATGAAAGCTTAACGGATAAAGAACGTATATCCCTAGAAAATCATATTTCAGAGTTTAAAGATACATATATAATGAAAGGATGATCTCTTGTGAATGTAATCGTCATTTATGATACTTCAAGCGAAACAAGTACATATAGTTGTGTACAACTCTTACTAAATGCTCTTAAACTTAATATAGATCTAAAAGTCACGGAATTTTTCTTATCAAAAGATTATGTTTATAATGGATGTCTTTTTTATCCTGATGTTAATTTAAACATTAATAATAGTATGGAATATATTATTAATTCGTTAGATAACTCTGATTTATTTATAATAGCTTCCCAAGTATCAAAATGTGATATTAGCAATGAAATGAAGCTGTTCTTGCATAGGCTATGCTGCTCTTATCTGTTACGTAGTCCAAAATCGCCAATGCATAGCAAAATCGGATTATCTATATCAACAACTTCTGGTGCTGGTCTTTTCTATACTTCTAAAATTTTAAAAAGAAATCTTAATTCATTAGGAATAAAAAACACTTTAAAGTTTTGTAGAACTCTTTATGAGATAAATTGGGAAAATGTCAGCTTAAAAGCTAAAATGAAAATAAATAAAGATATCTTCAAACTTTCCTATAAAATATTAGATCTACATAATCATACATATAATAAGAAAACATCAATTTTGAGAAAAATAGATCTTTCAAAAAATAATCATACCCTTATAGATAACAGTTCAAATGTTATACAATTTGGTTCCTGGAAATATCAATCTCACTTGCATAATAGACATATTCAATAGCCTTTTAAACATATATTTTTACATAAAAAAACTACACAAAAATATACCTTGATCAAAACAAGTATATTTTAGTGTAGTTTTTCATAGTCCCATATTATATTCTACTTTTATATCATTAAATTATAATTTCAGCTCATTTTTCAGATATGCTAAATCTTGCAATGAATCTATTTCAAATATATCGTTTGATTGTATCTTTTCGATATGCACCTCCATGTGCTCAAGGTTATCTACTGCAATACTATCCCAATATAAATCTCTAAAATCTCCTTTATTTATTGCTCCCTCAACTTTTCGTGCTATAAGTTCCCCATCTTTCTCAGTCCAAAAAGATGCTCCAGACATTATGTAGCTTGGATTATCACCTTTTTTTCCAATATCAACGCCAAATATTCTGTCATTATCATCATACTTTAAAATCCATTCACCTTCTATATTTTCCTTACAAGCTGAATAATATATCGATGTATTAGGTTTGCTTTTTGGTAAAAAGTTTCTTGTAATATAATTATCTGCATCTATAACAAACGTATCTTTAAGATATTGTCTAACTAGATACATAGTATATATGTTATTATAAACATTATATTTATCATTAATCACTTTAATCAAATCATATTTTTTTACAATTTCATCAAACTTTTCATGTAAGTAGCCAGTTAATACTATAATCTCGTCAATCCCAATTTCTTTTAAATTTATTATTTGCCTTTCAAGTAAAGACATTCCATTAACTTCTATTAAAGATTTTGGAGTATTTTCGGTTAATGGTCTTAATCTAGTTCCCATGCCCGCTGCCATTAAAATTGCTCTCATATCTACCTTCTCCTCAGCTAATTAAAAAATATATAAATCATTTTAAATCTTAATACATATAAATAAACAAATTATATCCTAGACTTATGTGATATCTCACCAAACTTATAAATTTGATTTATAATTAAAGTTTATTTAAATATTCCTTAGCTCTATTATATCTATCTATTCCATAAGTACCAAAATCGTCTCCTTCTGCTTCCTTGATCAATGTCCAAACTGCCCATAAGAAATCTTGGCATATTTGATGAATTAATAATCTTCTTCTTGAATCTTTATCAGCATCTTTTCCTTTAAAATATAATCTAAACATTAACTCGATATCATCTTCTGAAAATTCATTTTCTAAAGAAAGAGCTGCCAAATCCCACATATCATCATTAATTCCACTGTATTCCCAATCGATTAAATAAATTCTGCCTGCAGTATCCTTAACAAAGTTTTCCGAAACCAAATCATTATGAGATGGCACATATGCTCTGTTGCATCTATTTAGTTCTTCTTCAAGAGCCATAACCTTTTCTCTTACTTCAGCATAATCCTCAAAGAAGTCTCCATTGTCTTTTCTTAAAATCCCTTCATATTTTTCAAGTTCTCTAAACATACTGAACTCATTATCCATATGAAAATCAGTACATTCATGTAGGTCTCTTAAAATAGCTGTAACTTGTTTTAAGTTTTCTTCTTTCTTAATACTTCTATGAGTTAAAGTTTCTGCATTTTCTATAAACTTAGATATTTTAACTCCAGTTTCAAGATTAAAATAAGGTACTTCTACATTATAGCCTTTCTCAGAGGCAATCGCCGAATTAAACATTTCCGTGTTTCTATTAATCATTTGTTCAGTTCCAACACCTGCTACTCTTAAGATGTATCTATCACCTTTAACACATATTTTATAATTTTTATTTGTCATACCACCTGCTGGCTCAACTTCTGTAATATCTTCACCAGTTACCTTTAAAGATTCTCTAACAATAGATTTTATGTTACTTATCTCATAACTTAACTCTCTTCTTCTTATAGTTGGATAAAGATAATTTTTGATTTTTTCATATTCTTTAGAACTATCTGCATCGCCCCATGCAAGATCATCTATTTTAACAAAACCGATGTTGTAATTTCTAGCAACATCCAATAGTACATATTCATAATTTAAATACGGATTCACATTTCCTTTAAATTCTTCAAGCATCATCGTATATAATTTATAAGATATCTTAGTAAGCCCTATCATTTCTCCGTCGATTCTATTAAATTGATGAATATCTTTAGACATCTTGAATAAATGATTATCTCTTATTTCAACAAATGCTTCATCACCTGATCCACTTTCATTTGTGAAAAGAATGCAATCACGATTTTGACTTTCCGCTAATTCCTTAATAGCTCTTTTTTCAAAAATTAAATCATTTTCAATAAGTAAAAAATCATCATCTATATAATCTTTAGCTAAAGATAATGAGTGCATTGTTCCTGTCCATTTATAAGTGTCACTCTTTACTAATATTATATTCTTACTATTTTCAAAAGCTTCTTCATAGTATTGACTTTCATATCCAGTTACTATGATAGTCTTAGTTATTCCATTTTCTTTTAATATATTTAGAGTTCTATCGATAAGCCTAAAGTCTTCAATATCCAACATTCCTACAGGTTTCCCAAATTCCTCGGCCTTACCTGCTGCAAGTATTACAGCTTGTTTAACTATTTTTTTCTCTTCTTCATGAATCTTTAATCTAGTACTTTTTGCAGAAGCAATGTTTTCCTCTAAAAACTTCATACCTTTTTCAGTTACTTTATATAAAGTTCCTCTATTATTAGTTATTCTGTCAATAAATCCATCCATAGTGAATTCCTTTAAAACTGCATTAACCTTCCCAAGGGATATATTAGTTCTTTTAGCCAATTCTCTTTGATTAATATTAAAATTATCATTTAACGTCTTTAAAATTTCTATCCTATCTTCTAACATATTACACCTAACTCCCCTTTAAATAAATATAACTCATTTCATGTTCGAAATTTGAACTACAATAATTATATTCCCTAAAATTTCAGTTGTCAATAAAAACCACCTTATAGATCAAACTTGCTACAATATATAATTCTTTATTATTTTTACTAATAATGATTTGTTTAGGGTAATTATAAATAAAAGCTGTACCGTCTTTGCCTATTCTAAATTTAAATTAAGAATACACATAAGCGATACAGCTTCCACTCTTAAGAATTCATAAACAAACTCTTATTAATTCATATATATTATCCTATTTTCTTATTACACTTTTAGTACATAGCCCCATCTTGTCCAAATTTATATACACCATCATCGATATACATACTTTGATTTAATACCATTTGTCCATTTGGAGTAAAGTAATACCATTTTCCATTTAAATTTAACCAGCCTTTTTTCATTACTCCATTTAGTCCTAAGTAATACCAGCTATTATTTAAATTCATCCATCCTTTTCTCATCTCTCCGGTTGTTGGATCTAGGTAATATGTTTGACCAGTCTTATCATCAACTTTCCATCCTGATGCTCTATATCCTAAATTATTTAGATAGTAGTACTTTCCACCAGTAGATATCCATGCATTTTTAACTTGTCTGCTCTTTTTATCAAAGTATGCTGGCTTTCCATTTACTGTTCCCCATTCATCATACTTAGTTAAATCTACCCAACAATCATTATAGTTATCATAAAATTGATCATCATCATTGCCACTATTATTGTTATCATCATCATTATTCCAATCTGAAGAGTCGACCCTATAAACTTCTAAAGTATAAGTTTTACTTTCAGTACCATCTTCTGATTTAACTTCTATACTGATCTCAGTTTTTTGAGTTCCTTTTAAGCTCACGTTTATTGCGCTATCTGAATATTCTTCTCCATTTACACTAGCTCTAGCTTTAGAGTCTTCTGTAATTGGAGTTACCTTGATGTTATTCACATTTTGATCAACACGCACTTTAGTTACATCTTCTTTAGGATCAAAATTATAATCTCCTACATTAAGAATTACATTTTTCAAATTTGCATTAGCACCTTTAGAATTATTAACAATTACAATATTATATGTTTTAGTAATAGTTCCATCTTGGGCTGTGACAACTATCTTAATAGTTGTAGTTCCATTTGAATTTAATGGAATATCAGTTGCTTGCCCTGAGACTAAATTATAAGTCGAATCACTTCCATTAATATTTGCAACAATTGATTTAATATTATCATCTTGTGCTGTAGCAGTTATTTTTTCTGTTGTATCTTCTTTAGCAACTGTAACTGTATAATCCGATTTATCACTAGAAAAGCTTGTATTTCCATCACTATCTGTTAACGTATATCCTTTGACCTTTAATGAATTTAACAAAGCATTATTCGAATTTTGCCCTGGTGTTGGAGAACCTGAACCATTATCATTTTCCGGCAAATAAAATACATAGCTATTTCCTACTGGATAACTTCCAGATAAAACTTTTTTAGTAGTTCCATCTGCTTGCTTTTCATCTTTAAATTCATCATAATATGCCTGAACAACCATTTTCCTAGCTGTTCCTATACTAACATCAACACTAATATTCCTCTTTAAGTAATCTGGGCTAGTTGGATCATTATTATATTCATTAGCCAACGATTCTGTTGCTTCCTTAAGATTAGTACTATCTGCTGAATCTGCAAAAAAAACTTTTATATATTCATTTTTGTTACTTCTAGATCCAGAGAAAGCTACACTTACTGGATCAATACTTCCATAATAAAGATCATATGTACGTCTAGCTGAACTAAAATCTAAGACGCTTCCCTTTACACCTGGTTGTGTCAATGTAACACCATTTCCAAATGTCAAAGCCATATTAAAGTTACCACCATTTGCATCAGGAGCTACAACATCTAGGCAATATCTAGCCAATATGTGAGACGAATCTGTCACGCTTCCATTAGAACCTGGATAAACATCTAATTGTATCTGATTGCTGGTCGAACTAGCAAGAAAATCTACAAATTGCTTTCCGTTTTTAAGTACAGATTTTTCCGTAACAGTTTTTCCAGTGGAATCTTTATAGTTATTTGTTATAATATATCCGACAGACTCTTTTCCACATATTAATGTGGGATCAACACTCACCATTCTTGCTCGTGAATCTAATACTATTTTTCCATTATATACAGCAAAACCTTGAGCATCTTTAGTAACATTAAAAGTTTTTCCTATATAAGCCGCTACTGTATTATCATCATCATAATCAAGTTTTGTTATTCCTGCATCTTTTATACTAAAATCCTTACTTGCATCTAATGCATTGTATTTTATTTTTATCGCATACGATTTTGCAATAATATTATCAACTCCTGTAACCTTTAGTACAATAAGAGCTGATTCCCCTATACTTCCCAAACTACCTTGCAACGAATTACTGCTGGTGTCTATACCACTATCCTTTACACCGTTTTTATATACTTCCGCACTACTTAAGTCTTTTCTAAAATTTATTATATATTTTAACATATCGGTAGAATCTGGTACATAAAAACTATATCTAAGTGGCATATCTGCATCTGGTTCTCCAACTTGTGTATATAAAAATGGCGCTTTGTTATTTTTATCATTTGAGATCTCATCATTCGAACCAAAATCCGACGCTTTACCTACGTAAGATTTATACAATAATGATTGTATCTGTTGAGTAACAAATGCAGTTGCTTGTTCAATTGTCATCTTTGAATTACTAGTGCTTGCATGTTCTATCTCTTTTCCATCATCAAATGTCCCAGTTCCTGTTGGCTTTTGATTGGAATCTAATGTAGGAGTATAACTTACTGTTCGCGTTCTATATATTATCTTATATGATATTTCATTAATACCAAGTGATAATCCTATTATTCTCTTGCCAATAACATTTTGTCCATTTAAGCCTACTCCTGAAATATCAGCATAACTTATACCTAAGTCTTTTAGCGATACTGTATCAGTTATAGGTACATCGTTTATTGATATCAGTTGAATTTCTTGATATGTAACTCCAGTAGCTGCACCACTTTGCATGCCATTACCTTTTGCTTGGCTTTCCAAATCTGATACGCTTTTGCTTACATTCTTAACTGTAATGTCAAATCCTTTATCTGGCTGTGAACCGTCTTGATTTAATAGCTCCGTAGTTGAATATATTACTTCCTTAGTTGTAGGATCTATTCTAGAAGTAAGTGCTGTATTTTCTCCTGTTATATTTACCGTTACTGCTTGAGCATCTGCAATATCATCTGCTTTAGCTACTTGTCCCAAAAAACCTAATGAGAAAAATGATGCTATACTTGTGAATACAACCAATAATGCTATAAATCTACTTTCGATTTTACCCATTTTGTCATCCTCCTATATTGTATTAAAAATTAAAAACTTCAGTTAATGATCACTTCATTATGTTTATATAATCATATTATTTAATAATCTTATTGGTTTGCCAATACCAAATTATTATTAAATTAATATGCTAAAATATTTTGCTGTTATTAAATTTGAAATTTAAGTATATCTACTATATAATTATCGAATTATATATTTCTATCTTTAGGAATTTATATGATATTCATGAACTTAATGAATATCATTCCATGATACTTCAAATATTAGCATATGATTAAAAAAATCATATAATCTCATGTTCATCCAAAAGATAAAAGTCCTCCATAATATAATACAAAACAAATATATTATGGAAGACCCTATATATAAATTTTAATGCAAAATCTTTTTACGACTTTCCTTTAAATGAACTTTTGCATTTTGGACATGTAATAGACATTTTTCCTTTTCCTCTTGGTACCCTTAATCTCTGCTTGCAATTTGAGCAAGTGTAGTATTTAAAGTTTTTTAATGTTTTTATCCTATTTAAATTATTTTCAAACCACATTATTACTTTACTTTTAATTTTTAAATATTTATAATTCTCGCTTCTTCTCTTATATATATTTCTTGAAAATATTCTAAAAATACATATAAGTGCCGGAACATATGCAAAAACTACTAAAATCCCTAAATATCTTGGTAAAAAGTTCATTACTAACAACAATATAAAAGATAAAACAAGTAATGCTTTAGATAATTCATCTCCGCCATATCTTCCAAACATAAATCTTCTCAGCCTATCCATTTACTTCACCTCGCTTAAATTTTATTACTATAAAAAATATAGTTTAACTAATCAAATCTATCAATATTTATATTATTAATAATCTATTAATTTTTATTATTAGAGGTACACTTATGGCTAAATTATATAAAAGCCTATAACTTATAATTTCAAATATAGATTTATTTTTTTCTAAAAAATAAGTTTACCACATTAAATCATAGATTCTCCACATATAGTACATAAAATAAAATACAATCCAATCTCATGGTAAATACTGCCTATTGGATATAAGACAAAGCACTATCTTATTAACTCTATTCCAATATTTTTCAATTTAAAGATGATTAGAAATGTACAAACAAATAAACTTTGTTTTTTTGTTTGTGTTTAATACTATCTCTAAAAAAAATAATACAATATACAGATTATCATAACAAGATATCATGTCCGTATATTGTATTAAAATTTTACCTATTATATTTTTATAACTATTAACTTACCTCTTCTGTTTAATAGTAAAATGATTTAAATTGCTGTTGAAACTGCATTAGCAACTGCTGTCGCTTCCACATCTTGATATGATGAATCTGCACATTTCTTAGCTTCATCTGTATTGCTTATAAATCCTAGCTCAATTAAAACAGCCGGCATTGTAGTATTTCTACATACAAATAAATTTCCATCTCTAGCGCCTCTATTTATGGCACCCGTACTATTTGTAAGAGATGATGCTATAGACGAGGCTATACTCATACTTTTAGAAAGCCTATCGTAACTATATCCTCCACCAAAACTTTCGTCTTGTGATTTCGAACTATAATAAACTTCAACTCCTCTTGCCGCTTCTGCATCAGCTGAATTATGATGCAAACTTATAAATAGATCAGCCTTTGAATTATTTGCTATATTAACTCTGTTGGTAAGACTTTGAGTAACTCCTAAGATTTCTCTATCAGATGATTCTCTAGTCATAATTACTGTATATCCATTTGCTTCAAGTTTTTCTTTTAGCCTGTCCGCAACCTGCATATTTAAATCTCTCTCTGCATATGTAATTCCGTTGTGCGTTGAATAAGCACCATCATCACCACCAAAGTTATGTCCTGGGTCTATAACTATAACTTTACCATTTGTAGTCCCTGGTAGTCTATCTCCTCTTTTTCCATCTTCACCTATCTGCCATCCATTTATAACCACATTCTTAGCCATAGCTCCTGAAACTGGGAGCAAGTAATAGAATGCATTTCCAGATGAAATCCAGCCTGTCGCCATGGTGCCATTGCTTCTTAAATAATACCAAGTTCCATTAAGCTGAATCCAATTCGTTGACATAACTCCATTAGAATACAAATAGTACCAACTTCCATCTGGTTTAATCCATCCAGTAATCATACTTCCATCAGTATTGAAATAATACCATTGTCCACTAACCGAAACCCATCCTGTCTTCATTGCTCCACTTGAATCCAAAAAGTACTTCTTACCATCAATCAAGTTAAATCCAGTAATCATACTTCCATCACCCTGAAGATAGTACCACTTATTGCTGTCTTTTATCCACCCAAGCTGCATTGCTCCACTTGATTTAAAGTAATACCATTTTCCTCTTAAAAGGCTCCAGCCTTTTGCCATACTTCCATCACTGTATAAATAATACCAGTTACCATCAGGCTTAATCCATCCAGTAGCTTTAGATCCATCTGATTTGTAATAATACCAAATTCCATTTTCAAATCTCCAACCTATTGCTGAAGAAATCCCATCAACCGCATCAGATGATGTTGATATTGGTTTGGTTGCCTCCATACCCGTTGGAACTGTTGAATTGGTTTGCGGATTACCAGTTCCCACATCTTTGCCTGAATCTTTATCACTACCATCATTTCCAGATGTATTAGAATCTGATTTTGATACAATTCCTGATGAAATTAGCAAATCATTATATAACTTATTAACTTCTTCACCATATGTAAGACTCGGAGCCCACTTTCCGCCTAAAGCATTTACCGTTACTACAGTACCTTTTATGGTGATAAAATCTCTTGGATCGTATGACTCACTCCTCGGATAACCCTCTCCACCTGCATAAAGTGCTAGATGATCTAAATGAGCTTGCACACCCTCATCCCATGTGTTGAATTTTTGATGAGCATTTGGATCATTATCCGATCCACCAGCACTTATTTTCAATCCACATGGATTATGGTAACTTTCATTTATAACTCCTCCAAACTTACCATATCCTGTTTCCTTTGCCGCTTGCACATATGCCACAGCCGGATTAACATTGCCATGTTCTGGTGAATATGTCCAATATAACTGTGCCAGATTAATAAATGCATCGGTTGCACCTTTTGATTTAGCCCATTGTTCAGCCTGTTTTGCTGTTACTTTCGTCTCTGATACTATCTTAATATCAGTGATAGCCGCTTTTACACTAGTAATAGGAATTAATATTAAAACTATCACAAAAGCGAAAAATAATGTAGTCGATCTCTTAATAGCCTTCAAAACAGCTTTCCCCCGTTCTATTTAGTTCTAAAGAACAAAAATTATATGGACAAAATTTTCCGTAAAACAATTTGTCCATTATATAGTACAAGCCTTCGCTCTGTTTTAGGTACTAATATATCCAATAATATGGTATTATCTTAAATAAAATTGTCGAATATAATCATAAATTTAACAATGCATTCTTATAATATTAAATTTCTTACATTTGTTTACCCCGTAATCTACATAGATTAAGTACAAAAACAAAAGAGATTTTTATTAAAATCGATAACATAACACATGCATGATCTAGCTAAGTAAATAAAAGCCTTGAAGCGTTACTAACTAACACTTCAAAGCTTTTATCTGATGTCTATCCACTGTAACACTCCAACTTTATATGAAACTCCTCTCCCTAAAACCAGATGATTATTCACAGAGTAAATATCCCTACGAAATCATAGATTGGGACTTTTTCACTTATTTGCTTAACAGTGAGATAATAGTGGCACACCTTAGGCGTTGTGACCTTTGCGACCATAAGTTCAACTAAGATTCAGTTAGAAGATAAACTTCCACCTGAATCAGATTTCACTTTATTTTATAAAGTTATATTTTAAATATTATCAGCTATAACTTCTGCTATTGCTTGAGCTACTTTTTGCTGACTAGCTGGATCAGCACATCTTGCTGCTTCTTCTTTATTTGTTATAAATCCAACTTCAACTAAAACTGCTGGTATATTTGTATTTCTACATACAAATAAATTTTGTTCTTGACCACCTCTATTATTTAAGCCAAGCTTATTAGCAATATTACTATTTATAAGAGTCGCAATTTGCCTGCTTTTTTCTATTCTGCTGCTATCTAACTTGCCACCAAATTTAGAGTCTTGACTTTCTGAGCTATAAAGAGTTAATACCCCTTTAGCTGTCTCGCTTGCTGAATTGTGGTGTATACTTATAAAGAAATCTGCATTTGCATTATTGGCAACATCAACTCTATGCGTAAGGCTTGTAACTAATGAACCATATGAAGGCTGCTCGCCAAGATTTCTCGTCATTACTACATTGTATCCTCGACTTTGAAGTTCTGTCTTTAATTTATCTGCAACTTGCATATTTAAAACCGTTTCACTGTAAGTAACTCCATCAATAGTGCTTTCAGCACCATAATCTTTACCATAATCATGACCAGCATCTATTACTATGGTCTTTTTGCCATTTGAAGAATTACTTCCTGTTGAAGGGGCATTTCCCGAATTATCTTCATCGTTTTGATCTGCTGGAGTATTATTCCCTGAGTTAACTTCATCATTTTGATTGGATGAAACCTGCTTTTTCCCATCAGAGCCAATCTTAAACCCATCTATTGTTGTATTAGTAACCATTCCTCCCGTTGAAGTATCTAGGTAATAAGAATCTCCATTAGATGTAATCCATCCCGTTGCCATAGCACCACTGTCTTTTAAATAATACCATGCTCCACCAAGATTGATCCATCCTTTAGCCATAGCTCCGGTTTCATATAAATAATAGTAAGTTCCATTATCAATAATCCATCCTGTTGCCATACTACCATCTGTATTAAAGTAATACCAGTAATTGTTTAATTTTATCCAGCCAGTAGCCATGGTTCCATTATCATTAAACATATATTTCTTATTATCTACATTTTTAAGACCAGTTACCATGCTTCCATCGCCTTGAAGATAATACCACTTAGCATTTTCCTTGAACCATCCTGTTTTTATCTTTCCACTTTTCTCAAAATAATACCATTTACTATCTATCTTAGCCCAGCCATTATAAGTAGCCATAGCTCCAGACTCATTTAAATAATATAATCCTGATCCATCAAATTGAAATCCTGTTTCCATAGCACCTGAATCTTTTAGTAAATACCAATTGTTATCTACTTGCGTCCAGCCCTTTGCCATAGCACCTGATTTATCTAAATAGTGCCATACTCCATTATCTTTTACCCAACCAGTTGTCATTTTACCATTTTCATCATTTAAGTAATACCAATTTTTATCTGGTTTAATCCAACCAACAGCTTTAGCATTATCTGATTTATAGTAATACCAAGCTCCATCTTCATGCTTCCAACCAATGTTTGATGTTATACTAACACTATTGTCTACAGTATCATTTACATTTTGTGGCTTATTCTCTGTAATAACATCAGATGAACTTGGCGCACTAGGTTTACTTTCAGGAGTTGCTGGATTTGGCGCTGCATTTGATGATTGATTTGACGGTTTACCATTATCTTTTGGATAATCAACTCCAGCATAATCCATTAAATTCTTATATAATGCATTGATTTCTTCTCCATATGTAGCACTAGGCGCCCATTTTCCGCCTAAAGAATTTACCGTAGTTGCTTTACCCTTAATTGTCACAAAATGTCTTGGATCATAGGTATCCTTTCTTGGATATCCATCTGCCCCTGCATATAAAGCTAAATGATCCAAATGTGCTTGTACACCTTCATCCCAGCTATCAAATTTTTTGTGAGCGTTTTTGTCAGTATCTCCTCCACCAGATGGGTTTTTAAGTCCACATGGATTATGATAACTTTCATCTAAAACACCACCAAAATTGCCGTATCCAGTCTCTTTTGCTGCTTGCACATATGCAATTGCTGGATTTACGTCACCACATTCTGGCGCATATTTAAAGTAGAGATCCGCTAGACCCATAAAAGTATCTGTTGCTCCTTTAGACTTAGCCCAATTTTTTGCTTGTTTTGCAGTAACCTTACTGTCTGAAATTATTTTAAAATCAGTAGTCGCTGCTTGTACCCTTAATGCTGGAATTAAGCTTAATAGAACTGCAAATGCTAATGCAAACGTTGTAAGTTTCCTTTTAATATTCAAAATAGTGTGCCACCTCCTTATATTTGATTTTAACAAAAAACGTCATGGCATTAAAGGTAAATTTCAAAAAATGAGGGCTTTTTTAGAATAAAACCATACTTATTGTTTTGTTAGCAGTAAATTTCATAACTTTAATCAATTTCTAATAAATAAATATGTTAATTTATTACAATCATTATATATACGTTGTAATTGCAAATTTATATCTAGAATTCATCTAAACCAAGTGCTTAAGTACAACTATAATATATAAGCTTAATTACAATTTGCTTATCTCTTCGTATAAAAATATTTTAATAAACAAATTAAAAGAGAGCCTGTTTTAGTGCTCTCTTTTAGTGACTATGATGTCTCCTACAACCTGCAAGATCGCTCTTACAGTCATTTAGGTTGTCTATTAAATTGTCTACTAATTTATCTGTAAGACACATTTGATTACATAACAACTTTTCGTTAGTATTGATTAAATGACAAATGAAATTTTGGTTAGTAAATGCATATAGAAATAATAGTACCGTTACTAGACGACTTAATACGGCTTCTTGATTTCCTACAACCATTGTAGACAAAGTTAAGTCACTAATTGGTTCATTACAATTTGCTCCAAGAGTGTTTGCTCCAGGACTTTCGAATCCAGAATCGCAATAGTTACAGTTACTCATTCTCTTCCTCTCCATGTACAAAGATTTTATATAATAATAATATGAGTAATCTTGTCGTTTTGTTACTTGATAAATAAAAGTATTATTATTGAATAAATACACAATAATAATTTGAACAGTATATTTTTTATCGGAAGTATAGATTATAACTACCAGATATGTTAGATCGAAAGGAGAATTTATGCTTAAACTATTATTTGCTAACGCTGCAATGCTTATATCTTTTTTATACTTAGGAAGTCAAGTATTAAATGACGAGTTTATAAAATCGAATTCTAAAATAAAAGTCAGGTTATACTTTGGCTTGCTATCTGGTTTATCTGGGTGTGTACTTATATTTTATGGGATTAATTTAAATCAAAATACAATAATAGACTTCAGAATAATCCCCGTTATAATCACTTCAATTTATGGAGGATTTATATCAACTCTCATAAGTGTATTTATAATAATACTATTTAGACTTACTTTCTTTGGAATAAATTATTCTTCTTTAATTACTTCTACAAATTTATTTGTATTACTAATAATTTTTACCATTATATCAAAATATAAGATGAATTTTTCAAAGAAATATTTTTTAATGACTGTGGTTAATATAGTATCAACAATAATTTGGATTTCACTAATTTTAAAAGATGTGAATCTTATACTACCTGCTTTAGGAAACTTTGTTGTTTCTATAATAATAGTTTCTACTATAGTTAATTATGAATTGAACTACATTTCTAAAACTAATAGAATGTATAAAAAGCTCAAAGTTGACTCTCGAAAAGATTTTCTTACAGGGCTTAATAATGTAAGAGCATTTAATGGAATATTAGATAAAACAATTAGAAATGCATTACAAAAGAAAGAAAACTTATCAATTCTTATGATAGATATTGATTTTTTCAAGCATATTAACGATACCTACGGGCATAATTCTGGAGATTTAGTATTAAAACAACTTAGCAAAATTCTAATTGATTCTTGTAGAACTTTTGATGTTATCTCAAGAAATGGTGGCGAAGAATTCACTGCAGTTTTATTGGATTGTAATTACAAACATGCGGTTGATATTGCAGAAAAAATAAGACAAAATGTAGAATGTAATACTTTTAAACTTGACAATAATGCCATAGCCAAAATAACTGTTTCCATCGGAATTAGTTCTTACCCTGATATAACAAAAAATATAAATACTCTTCTAAGTAAGGCTGATAATGCCTTATATTTAGCCAAACGCACAGGAAGAAATAAAGTATGTTAAAATATAACTACTTACTATATAATTATACTTAATAAAATTCATACATTATAAAATTGCTACATACAAAATAGGGCCTTTATAAAGATAATTATTTAAAATTTATGAAGAATACTTTTGGAACATATATATAATACTTATAAAAATGTTAGCGACATAGTTTATACGATGCACTTCCTTAATAATGCATTATGACTATTTATATTATAAGTTCAACTCAGATTCAGGTGTAGATCAAACAACTCCACCTGAATCGAGTTTTACCTTAAATATAAAGCTGTTGTTGGCTTTAAAATCATTATCTATATTCTAAATATTTTAACAGCAGTATTTGATTTATTAGAAAAAATTGTGTAGTAGAATAAAGTTTTGTTTTATTATCGCCCACTGAAATTGGATGTGTATAAAATTGAAGGCTAATATCGCTGATAGAAGCTAATTCATTATTTCCAACCTGAGTAATAGAAATAATTTTCACACCTTTTTCCTTTAACCTTTGTGCAAACTCATTCATAAATAAATTATTTCCAGATAGAGATAATAAGAAAAAAATATCTTTTGAAGATAAAGCACCTAAAATAATGTTAGTTTCTTCTCTTCCCTCTAGGACATATATTAGTTTATTGCCAAAAATCATACTACGCTTTAAGTCTTTTGCTGCATTTTTTTGCACTGCTCCAGATCCATAAACATAAATTTTATCTGCCTTCTCAATTAATTCAAATACATCATAGAAATCTCTTTCTTTCATAATTTCCATTGTCTTCTCAATATCTTTATATGTTTTTTCAATTTCTTTATTATCAAATGAATTTTGCTGCTTGTCTTCCCATTTTAAATGAATTTTCATTTCACTATATCCTTGTAATCCTAATTTATGTGTAAAACGTAAAATAGTTGTATGTGAAACATTACATTTAGAGGCCAACTCTTGTATTGAAATAGTTTGACATTCTTTTTTGTGATGTAGAATATACTTCCATATATACAAATCACTTTCATTCAGTTTTTCATAATTTTCATCAATCAATGTTTCCAATTTCATGTTTTTCTTCCTTCTTATTTTTTTGTGTTTTATACTCCATATACTTTAGAAATAATATTTCAATTAGAATAAAATATGATGTTAAAGATTCAAAATCTATATTATTAGAAATGCTAGGAATAAGTGCTGTGTATATATAGAGATTATAATCACTTAATTTAGCTAAAGAATTATCCTTTAATTTTGTTATAGATATGATAGGAATATTTTTAATTTTCAAGTTCCTAGCAAAATCCATAATAAATTGATTTTCACCTGATACTGAAATAATTACAAAAACATCTTCATCCGTAGCTAAATCTAATATAGCATTTGCTTCAGTATAGCCGCTTAAGTCATAAAATACTTTTCCAGCAGTTAGAAAAGTGCGTTTAAATTCTTTTTTTATTGACGACTGCACCATTCCAATCCCATATACATAGAGAGTTCTGGACTTATCAATCACTTCAAAAATTTCTGTACAATCCTTTTCTTTTATATTTTTTATTACTTCATTATAAACATCACAAACAGCTTCTACATTACTAACATTCTCTTTTGACTTTTCATTATCAAGCTTCAAATAAACCTTTAATTCCCCATATCCCTTTAGAGATAACTTTTGTGCAAATCTAAGAATAGTCGTTCTAGAAACATTACATTTATGTGCTAATTGATCTATCGCAAGAGTTTCACACTCTTTTCGATGCTTAGAAATATAATTCCAAATATATAAATCATTCTCATTTAACTGTTTATGGTATTTGTTTATCAGTTCATCCAATTTCATAATATTCCCCACCACTATTTTCTACTTTGTTTCATGTTTCTTTAAATTCTACTCTACAATTGATTTTTTGTCTATTAATGTAAATATACAATAAATTAGTTGGCAAATTCAATTAGAATCAAAACCCAAGATTATATGATTTTTTTCCAAAAAAAGAGAAACAAGTCTCTTTTAACTCATTTCTCTTCATTAATAATATAGATTAAAATCTTACAAGCCATTGTTTTTTATTAATATATCATCTAATATCTATGTTTCAATAATAAAATTGCATTTAAAATTCTAGTGAAGCAGATCCTCAGTTAAGTCAAAAATGTTGAAATTGAATTATAACCTATATATTTTGATTATTTCAATTCTGGCCAATAACCTTTGTTCGCCTCAATTAAATCATCCAATATTAATTTTGCAACTCTTGCACTTGGTACTGTCTTTGAAAGAGTAAGTGACTGCCATAACTTTTGATAGCTTCCTTCTATCCACGCTTCTACTGCTAATTTTTCTACACTTACTTGTTGTTCCATTAATCCCTTTTGGAATTGAGGAATACTTCCTTGGCATATTCTTTCATAACCATTACTTCCAACGATACATGGTATTTCCACCATTGCTGTTCTATCGAAGTTTTCTACAGCACCTTCATTTGGAACTATAAGTAAAAATCTTTCCCTTGTATTTTCAGCTATTGCACATGCTAAGTCTACAATATATGTCGCATGGGCATCCACTTCAAAACCACCATCTTTGCTTGTACCACTTTCAATAATTTTTTTACATGTTCCAAATACATGTTTTTCTCTTCCATCCATTACTTCATTTGCACGAGTATATTCTGGATTTGAAGTTTCGACCACATAATCTGGAAATAAATAATATTTCAAGTATGTGTTTGGGATTGTTGTTGGGTCTACTGCAAATATATCTCTTGCCTTTTGAAACGTGTGCACCCAGCTTTCATCTACGTGTTGGTTTGTATCTGATAATGCATCCGCAAATCCGTTTGCTGCCATATGCTCTTTAATTTGCGGCATTAAATCATTTCCATCTTTATCATAAATCTTTGACCACCATCCAAAATGATTTAATCCATAGTAAGATACTTGCATTTCTTTTCTGGATTTAAGACCACACATACTTGCCATTTTTTCTTCTAGATCAATTGGCATATCACAAATATTCAGTATTTTTGAATTTGGTCTTAATCTTCTCGTTGCTTCTGCCACTATAGCTGCTGGATTTGAATAGTTTAACATCCATGCATTTGGTGAATATTTTTCCATATAATCTAATATTTCAATAACGCCTCCGATGGAACGCATTCCATATGCAATCCCCCCTGGTCCACAAGTTTCTTGTCCTACTACTCCGTATTTTAGTGGGATTTTTTCATCTTTCTCACGCATTGCATATTTTCCAACACGGATATGAGCTAATACGAAATCTATATCACTAAATGCTGCTTCTGGATCAGTTGTATACGAAAATTCAATTTCTGGAGCATGTTCCTTTAAGTGAATTTCACATGCCCTTGCTACAATTTCTTGTCTCTTTGCATCATTGTCATAAAATTTAATAGATCCAATTGGAAATCTGTCCATATGTTCTAACAGCATAAGTACAATTCCTGGTGTAAATGTACTTCCTCCACCTGCTACTGTAATTGAATACTTCTTCTTTGCCATCTTTCTTCCTCCAACACCTGCTTATTTTTTGCTTTATTATCTTTTTCTGAGTACATAATACACCCGAAAAAAGTACGTTACAATATATATAAAACCTTTAGGGAAATAAGCATTTTAACTGTATTTCTTCACATTTTCTGTGACTTTTCACAGGAAATTTTTGTTATAAAAATAAATATGTAAATTTAACTAGCTAAAACTTTCAACTATATTCTATATCGCTTTAAGCTATTTTAAATTCTTCACCGATATATGTTCTATACAAAAAATAAAAAGCCAATTTCCGCTACACAGAAATCAGCTTTTGATTTATTTGAATATATTGTTTGTTACATATTAATTCTAAAAGTAGTAAATAAGCAAATGCCCGCTAATGCTATTACTATAATTCCACCTAAGATAGTATTAAAAAAACTTTATTCCATTTAGCTTTAAGACATTCTTAACTGAAGAATTACATGTTTTTAATGTTCTAAATAATAGAAATCCGAGTAAAATTACATACCATACATTTTGGAGTGTAACTTCTGCAATTATCTTTACAGCAATGCTTCAAAATCTTCTCTTACTCGCGCAACTTTCAATCCAACAATAACTTGATAAGACTTTCCATTTGCAGAACATCCATGAGCTCCAATAGATTTAAAATAAGGATCATCCTTGCAAAGAGCTGCATCTTTTACATTTACCCTTAAACGAGTTGCACAATTTGTGACATCAACAATGTTATCTCTTCCGCCTAATCCAACTAGGATATTTTCTGCAAATGCTACCTTATTACTATCTTTTGAATCATTTTGTTTCTCTCTATACTCTGCTTTTGAACGAAATTTTATATCGTTTTCTTCATCTTCTCTACCTGGAGTTTTAAAATTAAATTTCAAGATTAAGGTTCTAAATACTATAAACCAAATTCCTGTAAAACAAAGTCCGATAGCAAACTGGAGTAAATATTGGACCCAATGATTCCCCATTAGAGGAATCCAATTTAAAGAAGCCATTTCAATAGCTCCACCTGAGAATATTCCTACAATACCTAAAAGATACATAGTTGTTGAAATCGTTGCCGCAAGCAGTGCATGTACTACAAATAGTACTGGTGAAATAAATAAAAATGTAAATTCAATTGGTTCTGTTACACCACACAAAATTGCAGTTAATGTAATAGGAATTAACAACGCTAATACTTTTTTTCTCTTTTCTGGTTTTGCTGTTGCATAAAATGCTAATGCAATTCCTGGACATCCAAAAATTTTAGAGTATCCTGTAGCTGTAAATCCTGCCTCTGGTAATAACGATTTCAAGGAAGCTTTAGAAGCTGCTATTTCTGGTAACTTTGTTGCCCAATAAGAATAAAGACCTCCTGGCACCACGACATTATCATAATAAAACGGAGAATACAGTATATGATGTAATCCAAATGGAATTAACGCACGCTCTAAGAAAATAAATACCCATACACCTAATGCCCCTGCGCCCTTTACAAACCCTTGAAAACTATGCATTCCAAGTTGAACTTTAGGCCATATAAACGCTGCAAGAACTGCTACTGGAATCATAACAAAGAATCCAATCATAAATACAAAGGTAGATCCGCTAAACGTTCCTAACCATTCTGGTAATTCAGTATCAAAGAAACGGTTATGTAAATAAATTACAAGTCCTGAAATAAGTAATGCACCAATCATACCCATATCCAATGTCTTAATATTGGCTATCATGGTAAGACCACTAGTTCCTCCTATCTGAGCAGAAAAATCAACTCCAAAAAATTCGCCCCACTGTGAAATGATAGTACTTAGAAAATAATGAAATGTCAAATATAATACGAATGCTTCCATGCAACATCTTGCATTTTGTTTCTTTGCCATTCCGATTGGAAGTCCGACTACAAATAATAATGGCAATTGATTAAATACAGTCCAGCCACCTTGTAAAACTACATTCCAGCATTTAAACCACAAGTTGCTTGGATCCGCCAATCCTCCCATAATTGTCTGTGTAGTAAATAATGTTCCTATACCAATTATAATACCTGCAAATGAAAAAAGTAGAACAGGTGTAAACATCGCTCCACCGAATTTTTGAATCTTCTGCATCATTTTTTCTTCATCCTTTCTTTGTTTTCTACAACTTTATGTTAACATTATCATTTTTCATTATCAATATTCTACAGTACTTTAGGAATTAAGCTAATCTTTATGAAATTTTTCACTTTTTACGTGAATTTTCACACTCTTATGTAATACTATTGCTTTTAAATAAAATATAAGTAAAATTAACCTATACTATATGTAATGTAATTTATTTTAACTTTGTAATTTATTTTACGCTTTCTATTTAGGAATACACATATTAATAGATATAGAAGATCAAGAGTATAATTCATTGAAATTATGTTAACGTTATATTAAGTATATAATAATTTGAATACACGAAAGAGAGGTGAACAGACTTTTTGAAGATTATTGTTTAGATCTGTTTTCTACTTGTATAACTTAATCAAGTAGAATGTATCTAAATTTGTCTTTAATATAGTCATATATTTATGTTTAATTTTTTTAAGAAACCATTAATTATAATTGCTCCTATTTCAGGAAGAACTATAGATCTAAGTGAAGTTCCTGACCCAGTATTTGCAGAAAAGATGGCAGGTGATGGAATTGCAATTAATTCTACTGGTGATACAGTTGTTGCACCTTGTGATGGTACTATATCATTAATAATGGATAGTGGACATGCTTTTGCCATAACAACTAATAACGGAATTGAATTATTGGTTCATGTAGGCTTAGAAACTGTTTCATTAAATGGTGAAGGATTTGAAATCCTAAAGTCTGTTAATACTAAAGTAACTGCTGGCACACCTATTTTAAAACTGAACAGGTCCTTTATTGAGTCAAAAGGTATATCATTAATAACACCAGTCTTAGTGGCTAACCCTGATAAGTTAAAGGAATTAAATCCAATTCTTGATAAGGAAGTTTGTTATGGTAAAGATATAGTTATGGAATGTAAAATATAAGAAATATCAAATAAAAATACTTTATCTTATGATTATAAATTAGTTATAAATAAAAAAATCCCAATAGGGATTTTTTTATTTATAATTTATTTTTTATCAGATTCTGTTCATATAATCATTATTCTTCACTTTTTCCTACACCAGATAGGATTAATCCCTTATTATGTTCTAGTGCCCAGCTTATACCCCAGTCATTTTGGAATATAAGAAGATTTCTATCCTTAAAATCTTTAACCTTCTTAGTATCAGAAGTTAAGTTTAATGAATCCATGTTAACATCTTTATTTTCAATCCATCTTACATATCTGTAATCTAATCTATCCATTTTAACATCAACATTATATTCACTATTTAATCTGTATTCTAATACTTCAAATTGAAGCACACCAACAACTCCAACTATTATTTCTTCCATACCAATGTGAATTTCCTTAAATACTTGAATTGCTCCTTCTTGGGCGATTTGAGAAACACCTTTTATAAATTGTTTTCTCTTCATAGTATCTACTGGTCTTACTCTTGCAAAATATTCTGGTGCAAAGGTTGGAATTCCTTCAAATTTAAATTTCTTTGATGGTGCACATAGTGTATCTCCAATTGAGAATATACCTGGATCAAATACACCGATTATATCTCCTGCATAAGCTTCTTCAACAATTTCTCTATCTTGAGCCATAAATTGTTGTGGTTGAGCTAATTTAATCTTCTTTTCACCTTGCATGTGGTATACATCTTCACCTTTATTAAATTTACCTGAACAAATTCTCATAAATGCGATTCTATCTCTATGAGCCTTATTCATATTTGCTTGAATTTTAAATACAAAAGCAGAGAACTTATCTTCAAATGGATCAATAGTTCCAACACTTGAATTTCTAGCAAGTGGTGATGTAGTCATTTCTAAGAAATGTTCCAAAAATGGTTCTACACCAAAGTTAGTTAATGCTGATCCAAAAAATACTGGAGTCAATTCTCCACGACGCACAACATCTAAATCTAATTCATCTCCAGCAATATCTAAAAGCTCAATATCTTCCATTAATTTATCATGAAGAGCATCTCCCAATATTTCTCTAAATTTAGGATCGTCTGGCGAACCTTCTATTGATTCAACTTCATTTTGACCGTGATTTCCACCATTGAAAGCTATAATTCTGTTATTGTCTCTTTCGTATACTCCTTTGAATTCCTTACCAGAACCAATTGGCCAATTCATCGGATAAGTTTTAATTCCAAGTTCATTTTCAATATCATCTAATAATTGGAATGGATCTTTTGCTTCTCTATCCATCTTATTTATAAATGTAAAGATCGGCATTTCTCTTAAAGAAGCAACGTGGAATAACTTTCTTGTTTGATCCTCTATACCCTTAGCAGCATCTACAACCATAACTGCTGAGTCTGCAGCCATAAGAGTTCTATATGTATCTTCTGAGAAGTCTTGGTGACCTGGAGTATCTAATATATTAATACAGTGGTTATTATAGTTAAATTGCATAACTGAAGAAGTAACTGAGATACCTCTTTGCTTTTCGATTTCCATCCAGTCAGAAACTGCATGCTTAGATGCCTTTCTGGCTTTAACTGAACCTGCAAGTCTAATAGCTCCTCCATATAATAAAAACTTTTCTGTAAGTGTAGTTTTACCTGCATCAGGGTGAGATATAATTGCAAAGGTTCTTCTTTTCTCTATTTCTTTTATATAATCAGCCAACGCTAAATCCTCCTAAATTTATAATCAATTAATTCATAAAATTTCTACGAAAATTATTAAAAGTACTTTATCTACATTGGACAAGTCCTCCTAAATTTTATATATCATTATTTTAAAATGATAAAGCCTATATGACTTTATTTAAAATTTATAACTCATTTATATATACTTATACTACTTCATTATTAACTAAATTATTATATCATATGAAATATATTATGTATACTTTACATATATGGAAACAAAATTCTTATTCCTTCATTATAAAGTAATTTGTCTTATTATTTCAGCAAAATATATACCGAAAATATTTGACTAAAATATTTATATTTCACTTATATTTAAAAAAAGTACCTTATTTTACTTAAAGAGATGTATTTTATATTAAAGAGTAAAACATAATTCTACATCAAATTTATACTATTTTTGATATTTTTCTAAAAAAAGTACCAAAATATTTATATCAAGTTTGTATTATATAGCGAAAGAGTTAAATATTACTTCTATTTAAAACAAAAATTTAATTAATTACTAATTTTATATAAAAAACGGAGGAATGTACAAATGATAAAAAGATTAACAAAAGCAACATCTTTATTAGTAGCAGCAGCAGCAGTTATTTCAATAATACCTGCAAGCGCAGCTACAGCTACTACTAACCTAGAAACAAAAGAAGGAACTATTGAAAAAGCTATAGCTTTCGATGGCGGAAAATATCTTTTTGAAGGATATAGAAGTGATGATGATCAAAGTGGGCTCTACTATTATGGTGGCGATAAAGACAAGCTGATAGAAGACATAAATATAGATAGCATGGATAAATATGGCGATAAATATGCTAGCGTAAAAGACGGAAACGATGAATACTTAGTTGACTTGTCAACAGGCAAAGAAGTAGATGATACTGTATCAGATAATACAGATTATGTAAAAACTAGACTTAAAACAACTTTAAGTAAAACTGATAGATATTCTACTATAAGCTCATTTGGAAATAATGATCTTACTCAAATTTCTTCAAACCAATTTGGGGAAACTTGGTATGCATATGAAGCAACTACAAGTGGATCAGCTAAATTGCATGGTTATGCAAATAATTCTGGAAAGTATATTGATACAGATGTTACAGCAAACATCTACGTTAACAACGGCACAAAAACAATAAAGGTTGAAAAATTTGATGAAGCAGATTCAGGAAATAATATTGTTGTAAGTATAGACCGTACTGCTAGTGTTAAAGAAATTGGCCAAGATAAAGATAATATCTACAGATTAGTAACTGTTAATATCACAGGAGCTGTAAATAAGACTGGTGCAACTTATATCCAAAAGATATCTAAAGCGCAAGGAGATAAGGAAGGTAAAGCATATATTCCAAAAGATGTAACATCATATGAAGTAACTTCTTTATACAAATCAGAAGATGCTGATAATGCTGATGCAGCTATCAAAGCTGCAGATACATCATTTAGAGTGGTGAATGGAACTATTTATGCTATTAAAAATGATGGAGAAAAAGTTACTGTAAATACTATTAAATTAAAGAAAGATAAATCTACATTAGATACCGCAATTGTTGAAGCTAATAAAGCCACTAAATTCGATGTTTACTTAGCAGAAAAAGGTGCTAAAGACGATCAAGATATCGCTTCAAGCGCTGCAGTATCAGAAGATGTTGACGGAAATGTTTGGGCGTTAAATAACGGAAAAATTTATAAATTTGACGGTTCAGACTTCCAAGTTGTTTACACAGTTGATAGATCATTTGATACTTTAGAAGTATACAATTCAGACAATTTAATCGCTTGGAAAGATGGAGATGACGGTTATGCTACAGTTAGCAAAGCTACTACAACTCCAGTTGATCCAACTCCAGTTACAAATAAAGGATGGGTTAATACAGCTTCAGGTTGGACATTCTATAATACTGATGGAACTCAAGTAAAAGGACAATGGGTTCAAGATGGTGGAGTTTGGTACTACATTAAAGCTGATGGTGTAATGGCTACTGGTTGGACTAAGGATGGATCAACTTGGTACTACTTACAATCATCAGGAGCTATGAAAACAGGTTGGTTAAATGACAACGGAACTTGGTACTACTTAAATGGATCAGGAGCTATGGCTACTGGTTGGTTAAATGATAATGGCACTTGGTACTACTTAAACGGATCAGGAGCTATGTTAGCTAATACAACTGTTGATGGATACAAATTAGGTGCATCAGGAGCTTGGATCAGATAATCTCTAACTTAAAGCTGGGGCATTGCCCCCATTCTTTAAATTAATGCAGTTCATATGATTAAATTTAATATTAATAATTTTAATTATTAACTGCTAATAAAATTTGGATATTTAAACTTTTATTAAATAATAGTACGTTCTTTTAAATATTTTCCTAGATTTATTAATAATAAGGCTATCTTAATTACAATTATAAGATAGCCTCTTTTTTTAGCAAAGTATTTAGCTTTTCCACTTCATTAGTAATTATTCCGTCCACACCTACACTTATAACTTTTTTCATATCTGCTACATTATTTACTGTATAAGTGTTAATTTTTATTCCTGACTCTTTTATTTCTTTCATATAATCTTGATTTAGCACACTAGGAAAGTATGGATGATAACAATCTACTGAAATACTCCTTAAATATTTAGGGACATTGACAAGTATTGTTTCTGTTAGAGCACCTAGAACTATCCCCTTACTGCCTTCAAGTTCTTTTACTTTTAGCAAGCTGCTATGGTTAAAACTCGAAATTATAATCCTATCTCTTAAATCAAATTCATCTATCATATCTAAAACTTTCTTTTCTAATCCATTATACTCAATTACACTATTCTTAAGTTCTAAATTTAATATTTTCAAATCCGAATTAGCAACTAACTCTAATAATTCCCTTAGAGCTGGTATTTCTTCACCACATCTATTTTTTAGATATTCAACTTCGCTTGCCGAATATTCTCCTATCCTCGACTCACCAAATTTCCCATTATTTTCAACCCCCAAGCGTACTCTCTCTTCTAGAGCATCATCTTTTAAAGCCTGAACTCTTGGTACACTCTTAGTTCTAAATATTCTAAGTTCATCAAAAGTATAGTCCTTTACAAATCCGTGCCCATTAGTGGTCCTATCTAAAGTTTCATCATGAATTATAACTGGTATTCCATCTTTAGAAAGTTGAACATCAGCTTCAATACCATCCGCATTATACTCGATAGCCTTCTTAAAAGCCAAAATAGTATTTTCATCAAACTTTCCACTATAACCTCTGTGAGCAATATTTAAAGTTCCCAAAATTAATTCCCCCTTAAAAAGCTAATCAAATCATCAACGTTTACATAAAATTCGCCACGCTTTACTTATATACACATTTTACACTAACTTCAATTATATTACTACAATAAATGCTTCATTTATTGTAGTCGCATTATTCTTTACTTAGAATTAAGGAAAAAACCTTCTAGAAGATAACTTAATACTTCTAGAAGGTTTTTTTAATACTTTATTTTTATTGTCCACTTATAGTTATTACAGCGCTACCAACGATACCTGATTTGTCATTAGCAGTTGCTTTAACAGTAACAGTTCCGTTAGCTACTGCAGTAAGCTTTCCAGTGGAACTTATAGTCGCTTCACCTGTAGCCCCATTTACAACTGACCATGTCACAGATTGATTTGTTGCAGTATTTGGTACAACTAATTTAGTCATTTGCAAGGTTCCACCTTTTGTTTTTATTTCATTTAAACCATTCGCTCCTGATACTAAAATAGATGTTACTTTTACAGAATCATCAGTATTGGAGCTATTGTTCTTTTCCCATTGTGCGTATAAAGTTATATTTTCTTTTACCTTTATTCTATCATTATATTCATAACTTGTACCGTCACCATCGCTCTTAGTATTCCATTCTACAAAACTATATCCACTCTTAGTCGGTTTATATAAAGTGATCATAGTATCTTCATCCACAGTTTTTGTATTAAGTAATTCCTCATCAGAACTTTCAGCATCTGGATCTTTAAACTTAACTTTATACTGTTTTTTAGCTGGATTCAAACCATCTGTAGGAATACTATTTGACATATTTCCATCTTCGCTTACTATTTGACTTGGAATATAAGGAATAGAATTATTACCATAATAATCAAATCCCTTATTCGGAATCGGATAATCACTTCCTATACAGGCACCATTATCTCCAAAGTTATATATCTTTCCGTTTATAATATTAGTTCCTTTTTGTAGTGCCCCGTTTGATGAAAATAAATAGATCTTTCCTTCAATTTGAATTACTCCAGTTTGCATTGCCCCACTCAAGTCTGCATAATACCAGTCACCATTGCTAGATATCCATCCTGTTCTCATTAATCCATAAGAATCAAAGAAATACCAAGTGCCTCCAATTTGTCTCCATCCTGTTGCATAGGTATATCCCTCCATATAAGTCCAATTTCCATCATAATTTTGAAGCCATTCAGCTGACACACGCATTGGCTTTAATGTAACTAAAGTTGAAACAGCAATACATAAAGCAATTAGTCCCCCCGAAAATTTATACTTCATTTCAAGTCCTCCCTATCTGTTAATTTATCTGAGGTTTAGCCATTATAATTTTCCATATCTCCATACAGAAAATATATATAGTTGTATATTCAACATCCGTAATTATATTTTTACACCCAATTTCATAAATTTAACTCAGATCCAGTTATAATGCTCAAATCCAACTCAAATTTATTTTTAACTTGAATGGTCAAACCATAGTGGTATAATTTGACCATTCTTACTTAGAATTGAGTAATGATCAATTAAATTCTATGTTATTGTTATATATGCAGTTCCATATTTTCCAGATCCATCATTTGCTGTTGCTGTTACTATAACAGTTCCTGCTGATACTGCTGTTAATTTACCAGTATTATCAATTCCTGCATGAATAGGTTCTGTAGAATTAAAATTAGTTACTGACCAAGTTACTGTTTTGTTAGTAGCTGTAGCAGGCAATACATTAGCATTCATTTGCAATGTATTACCTGATGTTATCTTATTACTAGAAGAAGTAACTGTAATTCCTGTTACATTTACAATTTGTCCACTTATTGTTATAATCTCTGATCCACTAATTGAATTTCCATCAGAAGTAACTCCATTTACCTTTACTTTGACTGTTCCATTAGCCATCGCATGTAACGTTCCGTCCGCATCAATTGTTGCCTTTCCTGTCATTGTTGTTCCTGTATCACCCGCCTGCTCAACAGACCACATTACTCCTGAAGGCGTTGTAGTTGCATTACTTGGTGTAACTGTTGTTTTCATCTGAAGAATTCCTTTATCCGTTGTTATTTGGTTGGTTTCAATTGATCCATTGCCAGAAAAAGCTTTTACTGTATAGCCCGTTGCCCGAACAACTTGGCCACTTATATTTATGACACATGTTCCAAAAACACCTGATCCGTCATTGGTAGTTGCTTTTACCCTAACTGTTCCATTTTCTACTGCTGTTAGTAATCCGCTGGAGCTAATTGTTGCCTTTCCTGTCATATCTGTTCCAACGTCGCCCGCTTGTTCAACAGACCAAGTTATATTCTTATTAGTTGCTTCATCAACATTTTTTATAATTGCATTCATTTGTAAAGTTCCTGCATTAGAAGTTATTTTATCATTACTACCTGCTGGTGAACTTACAGTAATTCCTGTAATTTTAACTGGTGCAATAATTGTTATCTTCTTACTTCCAACAATTCCGGTTCCATCTGTTGCAGTAGCTATTACATTAACATCTCCCAATGATTTTCCTACTAAAATTCCTGAAGAATTTATTGTCGCTGTTCCACTACTTCCAGGTATACTATCAACTGACCATTTCACTGTCTTATATGTTGCATTATCTGGAAATATATTTGCACTCATCTGTAAAGATCCATCAACTACTAATTGAGAAGCATTTCCGGCAGAATTCACTTCTAATCCATTTGCTTCTACAAATTGTCCACTTAAGTTTATAGTCTTAGTTCCAATTATCTTTGGGTAATCCACAGAAGTTGCTTTCACTGTAACTGTTCCATTTGTAACTGCATGTAAAGTTCCATCAGAATCAATTGTCGCAGTCCCTGTTCCACTACTAACTGACCAAGTTACTTTTTGAGATGTTGCATTACTTGGTACTACAGTTGCCATCATCTTTAGAATTCCATTGTCTGTTGTTATTGAAGATGCACCATCCTCTCCATTTACCGCTATACTTGAAACTGGTATTACAGTATTTTGATTACTTAATATTACAGTTGCACTTCCAACAATTCCAGATCCATCTTTTGCTGTTGCTATTACATTAACCTCACCATTTGATATTGCTTTTAGTAGACCAGTACTATCGATTGTTGCACTTCCTGTTTTATTTTCAACAGACCATACAACTGATTTATTACTAGCATTGACTGGTAATATATCTGCATTCATTTGCAAAGTTCCACCATTAATTCCTATTGTCTTGGCCCCATTCTCTCCACTGACTGTAATTTTAGTGACTTTAATACTTTGGTTACTTATAGTTATAACTTTAGTTCCAGTAATTGAGGATCCATCTCTAGATTTTGCTTTCACTGTAACTGTTCCATCCGCAACTGCTGTCAAAAGTCCTGTTGAATTAATTGTTGCTTTTCCTGTCATTGTTGTTCCTGCATCACCTGCCTGTTCAACGGACCATATCACTGATTTATTGCTTGCAGTGGTTGGAATAACTGTTGCACTCATTTGTAAAGTTCCACCATCAGCTGTTATTGTATCAGCATTATTTTTTCCAATTATCAAAATATCAGATACTGGTATTGATGTAGATTGTCCAGTTATTGTTATAGTTGTGCTTCCAACAATGCCTGATCCATCTTTTGCTGTTGCTTTAACTGTTACTATCCCATTAGATACTGCCGTTACTAGTCCTGAATCACTTATTTTTGCACTTCCAGTTTTATCTTCAACTGACCATGTTACATCCTGATTGCTAGCATCAGACGGCAATACCTTAGTTGTCATTTGTAACGTACCACTATTGGTTGTTATTTGAGAAAGTCCTGTTGTAGTTCCTACTGTAATTCCACTTACAGGTACTGCTACTTCTGTTGTACCAACTGTCACCTCTTTTGTTCCACTTACCTTTGAACCATCTTTTGCAGTAGCTTTCACTGTTACTGTTCCATTGGAAACTCCAGTCAATACTCCATTACTGTCAATTGTCGCTTTTCCTGTTCCATTAATAACAGACCATGTTACACTTGTATCAGTAGCATCACTTGGTGATATTTCTGCTGTCATTTGAGTAGTCTTATTTACAACAACATTTGAGTTTCCTTTTATAGTTATTCCATCTACATATATTGAATTATCATCTTTCCACTGAGCATATAATATAATATCATCTTTTACCTTTATTGTATCATCTGCACTATAACTTTTGCCTGACCCATTGCTCTTGGTATTCCATCCATAGAATCTGTAACCTTCTTTAGTTGGTTTATCTAAGTCAACTGATTTCCCATATTTTATAGTCTTTGTTTTAATCTCTTCTCCATTAGAATCTTTGAATTGAACTTTAAAGCTTCTTCCTTCATTTGGATCATCATTAGATTCAGTTTTATCTACTACAACTTCATTAAATTTTGAATCTGTTGGAGAAGCCACATTATTATCAGTATCTTTCAGGACTTGAATACATTGCCCTGACCCATCGAATTCTTTATCAGGCGTTGGCACCTTATTTCCTACTACTATGCCATCTGGGCCAATTGTATAAAATTCACCATCAATGACTGTATTACTAGTTTTCATAATTCCATTACTATCTAATATGTATATATTCCCAGATACATTGATAATCCCTGTTTGTATAACACCATTTGAATCAGCATAATACCAGTTTTTATTATAATTAATCCATCCTGTCTTTAATGCTCCATTACTTTGTAAAAAATACCACGAATCCCCTGCTTTAATCCATCCTGTTTGCATTCTTCCATTCTCATCAAAGTAATATAACTGTCCGTCAATTCTTTTCCATCCAGTCATCTTCTGATTATCCTGCATATAATACAAATTTCCTTGATAATCATTTGCCCACTCAGCTGAAGCTTTAGATGGATTTAATGTGAATACTGTAGTTGCAACCATCACTCCAGAAATTATCTTATTTATAAATTTACGTTTCATCAAATGTCCCCCTATAGCATATTCTCTTAACCTTATTTTCCATTAATAGAGTTACCAACTTAATATATTCCTCTTTAATATTATCGTTATATACTTCATCAACTATATAGATATGGTACCATATTCTCCTAAAATAATCATCTCAATATACCTATAAAAGTAAATTAACCTAATAAAATGCTTGTACTAATTAATAATATCAGCATCTTATTAGGTTACATTATAATATTGCATTTTATTATCTTAAGAATTTAGTACTCCATCTGAACCAAACACATATTTTGTTCCATCTATATATCTCGATCCTGTTACCATTTCCCCATTAATACTAAAATAATAGTTTTTACCATCAACAGCTACCCATTCATTTTTCTTCATTACACCCGTACCTTCACCTAAGTAATACCAATTATTCTTAGAATAAATCCATCCTGTTTTCATTGAGCCATCATCATTTGAATAATACCAATTCCCATTAGCTCTAAACCAACCTGTCTGCATTTCTCCTGATGTATTCTTAAAATAGTACCAATCACTACCCAAGTTAAGCCAATCAATAGCTGCCTGTCCACTATCCTTTAAATAATACCATTTCCCATTAGAAGATTTCCAAGTTGAAGTTAACATTGATCCATCACTATTAAAATAATACCAATACTCATCAACCTTAAACCAGTCCTTTACCATCTTCCCATCAGCTTTTAAGTAATAATATTTACCATTGTTATTAACCCACTCCATCTTTTTAACGGCTCCATCTTCACCAACATAATACCAATCATCACCATCTTGTACCCATTGGTTAAACAGTTCATAGCCTTTTTTCTTATCGAAGTAACACTTCTTACCATCTACAATCTGCCAACCTGTTTCCATGGCTCCATCAATTCTATTAAAATAATATGTTTTTCCATTTATCTTTTGTACCCCTTTTAAACCGACTCCGTCTTTATCATAATAGTATATATATCCATCATGTTTTCCCCAGCCTTTATCATTATCATACCTATCAAACACTTTATCCCAAGCATCATCAACATCATTATTCTTATCTTTAAGAGCATCAGTAAGATCATCTAATGAGTCATTTATGTCATTTATCCCATCACTTATTCCATCTATAGTTTTATCAAATTCATTTTTACCTTTATCTATCACGCCGCCAATTTGAGTATTTATATCTGGAATCATATTGTATGTCCCACTTTTTATCATTCCCTTTATATTATCTCCAGCATTACTTAAATTAACCCCATCAATCATTTTATCTAATAAATTCTTTTCGTAATCTCCAACTACAACAGCATATTTATAACTTTTATTGGCTTTAATATCACCGTTTTTAGTTAATGATAAGCTTAAAACAGAAAATTTAGTTCCATCTATATCCAAGGGAAAACTCAAGCTGCCGTTCAAATTAGTAACACCATTAAAATCAATAATATTTAAATCTTTGCTTATTTTATCTGCTTCCCCTTGTTTTGCCTTTAACATATTATAAATTGGATTATTAATTACATATACCTTGTTGTTTACAGAATCAATAACATTGATACTCATCCCATCCCCGATAACTTTAGAACCATTACCCAAATTAATTGCTTTTGAATAAGCCGTTGTACCTGACGATGGATCAAATGTTAATGATGGAATTATAGCAGCGCTACTGTAAGATGCATTTCTAACATTAGCACTATAAGTATTTACACAATATGCTCCATTTCCTACCACAGTATTAACTATTGATCCTACTAATCCCTTTACCACAAAAGCCTGAGCTATAACATCATCTGAATTATTTTTCCCAGTATACTGATATATCGAGATATTCTGAAATCTACTCTTAATAGCATTTGGTAATGCTGCTTGTAAGTTTTTCTCCACTATAGGTTCGATTAAATTTTTAAGCGTTTCCTCTGGTATAGTACCTCCTGTAGCTGATTCTGCATTTGATACAACTGCATTTATTATTGGATCTTTCAAAACCTCATAAACTTGCGTTGAAATTTCTTCAACTAACGAACCAGAAAGATTGTACGATAACTTGCCACACTCCTCATTATCAATTGACTTTGCTCCTTTGCTGCTAAACATCAATTTTACTCCATTTTCTAACTGAGGGTTTATAGTTGTGTTTTCAGCCATTCCTATAAGAGTATCTCCATCCGGAACCATTGCTCCTATATCAGTTCCAGAAAGGGCTATATTATTACTTTGTGGATCTAAATTTATTTTCGAAATATCATTAGTCTCCGCTTTAACAGGAATACTAAAAACACTATTTGGTATTGTAGCTATAACACTTGTCCCAACTAATATAAGTGCTAATATTCCATTAATTCTTCTTATCATGCCAATCGCCTCCAAAATATCTATATATATTATATCATTTATACTGATGAGTTTAAATATTCTAACAATATATAGTTATTTTAACGTACTTCATACAATATGAGATACACTAAAAGCAACTAACTATATAATTCTTCAGACAAATATATTTACAAATTAAATTATGACAATTTATATAAAAATAGCTATATAGTGATATAAAAAATTATATCTATGATGCAGCTACTCTAAAACTCCTCAATTAATTAATTTATTTTTTCTTAATATATATTCTGTATTAATAACTTTATATTTCTATCTTTAGCAAGATAAGTGTTTCAACTGAGACTAAAAAATATATATGCTGTAATAATAAATCTACATTTAAAATCCTAGTGCGATAAACTTTCAATTAAGACTAGAATGTAGAAATTCAATTGCAACATATATAATCTTTTATTATTAATTTACAATACCTATAGATATGAACACTTTCATAGATCTCCTTCCAGTTCCAATAAATCTATGAACCTTTTTACAAGGTGAGGATCAAATTGAGTTCCCGAACATCTTTTTAACTCTTCAATGATATAATCTTTACTAAAAGCATCTTTATAAACTCTTTTATGAGACATTACATCATAGGAATCGACTATATTTATTATTCTTGAAAGCAGTGGTATTTCTTCCCCTTTTAGTTTATTAGGGTACCCCGTACCATCATACCTTTCATGATGGGCTAATATTTTACTTGCAATATGAGCCAACTCTGGAGTTGACAATGCAATCCTATAACCTATATCACAATGTGTTTTCATAATCTTCCACTCTTCATCCGTTAATTTAGACGGCTTCATAAGTATATGCTCAGGTATTCCGATTTTTCCTATATCATGTAAGGAAGATAATATTTCCAATTCATCTAGTTTTTCTTTTGGTAATCCTATACTCTTGCCTAATTTTACACTTAAATTTTTAATTCTTATAGTATGTTCTTCTGTCTCACTATGTTTTTCATGCAAAGTTCTCAAAAGCGAATTTATTGCGGCACTCCTGGCACTTTTATTCTCCATAAGTTTATTTCTATACATTCTTTTTTCTGCTAATCCCATTATAGCTTCAGTACCAGATTCTTCTTCATAGGATCCTGCACTTCCCCAAGCAATACTTATTTTGAAATGGAATTCTGTTTCATTTTCACATTTTTCTCTTATTCTATCAATCAAATTTGTTATATAATCTCTATTTTTATTTTTAACCAAAATAACGAATTCATCCCCGCCCCACCTAGATATTATATCGTCACTGGCACAATTCTCTTTAAGTATTTTACCTACAAGATGGAGTAGTTTATCTCCTTCTGAGTGTCCTAAAGCATCATTAGTTAATTTTAATCCATTAAGATCTCCCATTATGATATGATAGCTGATATCTTTACTATTATCTATACACTCAAACAATTTTTCCATATACGCCCTGTTTTTTAAATGTGTCAGCTTGTCTGTATAACTAAGAAATAATATTTCACCGTTTGCTGAATTAATTCTTTCAAGCATTTTATTAACTTCATTAGCTAACTTATAAACTTCATCTTTTCCATTCATATCAATAGTTAGTGTCATATCTTTTGTTCTTCCAACCTTTTCTATGAATTTAGTTAATTTTGTGATCCTCTTAAATACATATCTGTCAAAACTTAGAGTGTAGAAAACCATAACTATAGCTATTAAGCATAAAAACTGAAAAATAAAATTTCTTAAAAAATGATTTATCTGTTCATCACTATGATTGGCATCAACTATTGTAACTTGAATAGAATCTTCTCCATTAATATCCTTAATTGTTTTATCAGCTTCAAAATCCTTTTTATTGTAACTTATTATACTATCCTCTAGGTAAATGTAAGATATATCTTTATCCCTCTTATATTTATCTTGAAATGCTTCTGACAAATTAAAACTTACGGAAGATACCTTTTCTGTATACTGTAATAACTTCTTATCAATTTCACGAACCATTATTAAGAATCCATTACTCTCTGCATGCTTATCAGATGGTGTTATAGGTAATATTCCAACCATGTATACCTTGCCCCTCAAAGATGTTAAGCCAGTCTTTCCAGATCCTGTTTTATCAAAGTTCTTATTAGATATCGTTAACTTATTCATAATATCCTTACTAAATTCTGCTTCTACATCGTTTTCTTTTGAATAAATTATGTTCTTATTGCTGTTTAGAAATATCATACTCTTCAAATTTAAATTATTTAGTGTGTCTGATTGTAAATTTGATTCTATGTATTCTTTTCTATTATCATTCATAAAATTATATGTATCATCCCATTGTCCCCAATCAATGAGTACCGTCTCCATATTCTCCTCTTCGCTTTTCAATATATACTCTACAATATCAAAATCTCTTTTTATGCGTTGCTCTTGTTCTTTATTTATATAACCAAAATAGGATAAATGAAATATTAAAATAGTTACTCCAATTACTGATAAAATGCTTAAAAGTCCTATTAAAAGCGTCTTATATTTAATACTCATAGTAATTCCCCCACCCCTATTTAATAAAAAATATATAAATTAACTTATTTAATCCAATTGAAAACATATTTAAATTATACAATATTAGTATTTTAATTCTTATTTATAAATAGCCACCAAAATAGCTTGCACGCAAATGCACCCTAAATTTGATGGCCATTAAATATCTACTCTTCTTATTTTAATTTAAACTTTTGTACTAATTCAGTTAAATGCATTGCTATTTGAGCTTGCTGCGTTGCTGCATTTGCTACTTGCGCTATAGCTGATGAACTAGTTTCTATCTCTGACTGTATTTTTTCACTACTTACAGAAGATTTTTGAACGTCTGCAGCCGTACTTTGAAGTGCTTCATTTATCTGCTCAACTGTAGCTTCAACCTCTTGAGCCATTGATACTAGTTCCTCTGACATTGAGCTTACAAAATCACCATCATTACTATACTTTTCTCCGATTTTGGCATAATCCTGTAGTTGCTTATCAACTTCACTTGACATGAAGTTAAGTATATCATTACTGTTATCTGAAAGATTTTTAACCGCACCCTGTATCTTAGATATTGTATCTTGAATAGTTAAAACTGTTTGGGAAGATTCCTCTGCAAGCTTTCTAATTTCTTCTGCAACGACCGCAAACCCCTTTCCCGATTCTCCTGCTCTAGCTGCTTCTATAGCCGCATTTAATGCTAAAAGATTAGTTTGTTCCGCAATATCAGCTATAGCTCCAGCCATAACTTTAACTTCTTCAACAACTCTTGCATCTTCAATTGCCTTTATTATATCTTTCTCTTTCTGTTCTCTTATCTGTGTTGTGTTTTTAATAGCAATTTTACTATCTTCCTTTACTTTCTCAGCTCTTCTTTTAATCTTTTCAGCATTTGTACTTCCATTAGCTGCTTTATTCGCTAGATTTTCCATGCTGGAATTAACCTCTTCAATAGAGGCTGCAATTTCTTCTGCTGTAGCACTTGTTTCAGTCATTGTAATATTAATGTTTTTGGATGAATTATCAACTTCATCAAGCTTGGCCGATACTTCTTCTACATTAGCAGATAATTCCCGACTTAATCCACTCATGTTACAAGACTCACTTAAAATAACTGAAATAAGATTTTTAACATTCTCTTGAGCAATATTTAGTTCTCTTCCAGTAGCTCCAATTTCATCATATTTAGTTATTTCAACACCTTCTGAAAAATCATAGCTTGCCAATTTCATAGCAAACTTCTGGAGGCTATTTAGTCTTGAGATTATATTTTTATGCATATAAAATCCAGCAAAAATGGCAGCAATTATACTTATTATACATACTGACACAGTTGTCGTAATATCTCTTGCCAGCGTATCTCCATTAGCAATTCCATTTTTTATATCACTAAGTTGTTTAAAGTTAACTATTCCTGATATAAACACCAAAATAGACATAATTACATATGAAACTTGAAGTTTAACCTTTAACGATATATATTTTTTCTCTCTATTCATTTTGTCTCCTCCTATATGTACGTTTCAACCTAATCGCAGTTATTTATGAAATATTTCAATAAATAGATTCATATTTATTGACCGTGATTGACTATCCTACTAATTTTATAATATCATTATTTTTTCCTACATTCAACTAATGTAAACATAACCCTACAATTATAGCACTATTTAGGTATTCTTATCTATTTATATACTTTTAACTTATGCTTTATATAAAAATAGGAGTGATACCTCATTATAAGATATCACTCCTATTTTTAATTATGCATTGTTCAAATTTATCCATTGCCCATCAAGGAACAGCATTCCGGTCTTCATAACACCACCTGCATCGAAATAATAATTTTTACCGTTAATATTCTTCCACCCAGTTATCATTATTCCACTATCACCTAGGTAATACCACGACTTTCCATTATATAACCATCCTGTCCTCATACTGCCATCATCATTTAAGTAGTACTTATTTCTATCATAAGTCACCCAACCTTTTTGCATTACCCCATGGGCATCCATAAGGAACCACTTACCTTTATATTGAGCCCAGTCTGTTTGCATTTCTCCAAAATTGTTAAAGTAATACCATTTACCATCATAAGTAGCCCACGTATTTACTCGCATAGCTCCGTTAGCTTCAAGATAATACCAATATCCTTTATCATAAAACCAACCTGTTTGCATGATACCATCTTTATTTAAATAATACCAATTACCAGAATCCTGTATCCATCCAGTTTGCATATATCCATTTATGTCTAGGAAATACCATTGATTATCATACTTAACCCATTGATTTTTAATTTGCATACCTGCTGCATTATAGAATGTCCAATTTCCTCCAACAAGTACCCACTGGTTAGTTCCTTCTATATCTCCTCTAATTACACTTAACTTATAAGTAGTCGTTGTTTTTCCATCTTCAGCAGTTACTTCAACAACTACAAGGTTTGCTCCTATATCAAGTTTTATGTAATCAGATTGTCCATTAGTATACTCTTTACCATTTATCTTAATCTTTGCTTTGTCATTTTGTGAAGAATATGATACTCTTACCTTTTCAATATTTCTTGCAACTTTAACACTATATAGGTAATTTTCCGGATCAAATTTTGGTGACATTGTTCCATCGGTTACAGAAAGACTAGCTAAATTAACATTATCCTTAGAATATCTTCTTGTAACATTTAGTACATAAGTACTACTATTTCCCTTAGCATCTGTAACTTTTACATTTATTACATTTCCACCTTCGTCTAAACTTATATATGGAGAAGTTGCTCCACTTGGCACCTTCTTCCCATTGACAGTAATAGTTGCATTAGCATCTTCAGCTGTCGGAGTTATTCCTACTGATGTAATATTATTATTAACTATTGCAGAATACTCATATATGCCTTTATTAAATGCTGGAGTAAGAGTTCCTGAAGTCAGCGTTAAAGCTGTAAGATTAGAACTTCTAAATAGTGCCGTTCTAGTTACATTTATAGTATATGTATTTGTATCCCCATTTTTAGTAGTAATAACAACATTAATCTCATTTTTTCCTTCGTCCAAACTTATATTTTGACTCTTATTTCCACTCTTTACAGTAACACCATTAACTGTAATACTAGATGCATTATCAACAGTCGTCGGAGTAAATGAAATATTTGTCTGAGTTGTTGGCACCGTTAATGTGTAATCATAAGTATCAGAATTGAATACTGGTGATAACGTCCCAGCTGATGGAACTAATGTTTTTAATTTTGCTTCACCCTTTTTACTGATAATCAATTTATATTGTTTAGATACATTTTGATTTGTTACAGTTATGCCTATAACATTATCTCCTCCAACTAAATTTACAGTTCCTGTTGTTGAACTACTCCCACCATTGATTGAAAAGTTCATTGGCGTATTATTTGTGCTAATTAACTGAATTTTAGCAGTCTTAATAGATGAATCTACATCAGTAAGTGCGTAATTACCATTTGCATCTGTTTCTGTGTATTTTAATTCTTGAGTACTTTGGTTATCAAGTGTAACTTTCAAAGTTCCAAACTCAAGTGTTGAATCAGACTCAAACCTCACCTTTATCTTATATGTCTTAGAGATTCCTGTACTATCTTTCATAATAACTGTAAGTATAAAATCACTATAATCAGTTATTGAACTGATAGTATAATTTGATCCACCAGTAGTATTTGGTTTACGTTGAATCACCATCTTGTTTGAGCTACTTTGCGGCGTATCTTGAATACTATATCCGGAATCAGCGGTTAGAGTAAAACTCTCACCTATAGGAAGAAATTCACATACATATCCGTCATTATCATTTCCATCAATGTTTTTCGTAACTCCATCTACTCCTCCTATATGAAACTCTAATCCTTTTACTTGAGTTGTATCGGCTGCAACAGCTTTTTTTAAGTTTCCACTTTGCGCAAATGTAAAAAATACAGTAAAGATTAGTAGGTATGAAATAATTTTCCGAAAGTTAATTTTTTTAGCGCTCACTATATGTCCCCCTATCTTATGTTTGTTATAATATATTTCAATCCTTTTTAGGAATTTCTACATATTAAGTACTTTTACTTAATCCATGTAGATTTCTTATCTTAATATATAAATTATCGATTACTTTTTCAAATCCTTTAAACATAAATGCTTATTGACTTTTTTCTAATATATTATACAAATTTCCTTGGAAATATTGGTTCCTTTTTAAGTTTTTTTGTAGTTTATTGCATACTTAGTATTTTTTATAATAATTCTTTATTTTCATAAATCTATTAGAAATAATTTTATCCAAAGTTAACAGAACCATCTTCATTGAAATTATACATATACCCATCAATTATCAGAGTGCTAGTCCTCATTGTTCCATCTTCATTAAGATAGTAGTACTTGTCATCTTTATAAAGCCATCCACATCTCATATTTCCCACATAATTTAAGTAGTACCAACGACTATTCCAATATAGCCATTCTCCAGATTTCATACTTCCATCAGGATTCATGAAATACCACTGACCATTATCGTAAATCCATCCAGTACACATGGATCCAGAAGAATCCAAGTAGTACCATCGCTTTCCATAATATATCCACCCGGTTTCCATAGCGCCACTAGAATTTAAAAAATACCAATGATTTTTGCTAACTATCCATCCAGTTGTCATTGTGCCATCTTTTCTTAAGTAATACCACTTACCATCTCTTTGCACCCATCCAACTCTCATATCCCCATCATTATCCAACAGATACCAATTATCTTTATACTCCAACCATCCTGTATACATTTCTCCATTTGGCTTTAAATAGTACCATGTCCCATCTTCTTCTATCCAGCCGGTTTGCATATTCCCTCTACTATTAAAATGGAAATAGCTTTTATATTTATCATCATAAAACCAAGTATCTTTCAAGGAATTTCCAAGAGAATCATTATATCTCCATCTTCCATTTACTATTATCCATTGATTCGGTTTAATAACTGCATTAATTGAATCCGACACATTTGGAGTAACAGGAATACCTAGATAAATATTCAATGTATAGGCTCCTACTCTTTGAGTATCTTCATCTTTTAATCCTATATTTATTGTGTATTTGCCAATTCCATTAAATCTTGCTTTAATGGAATTGGTATCATCTAGCTTCTTACCGTTAGCAGTAATTGTATAATTTCCTTCGTCAGTTATTGCTTGAAGTTCTACTATATCTGTTCCATCATCCAACTCTATATCATATGAGTTAATAGCTTTGTTAAATCCAATGCTACTGTCATTTATATTTATATCTTTCAAGTAAACAGCATCTTTTCCGCCTCTATATACATAAACCGTATATACAGATTTGCTTTTAGTTTTATCATCAGATACTTCTATTTCAATTTTATTTTTACCTTGATCCAAGCTTATATTTTCTTTATAGTTATCATCCTTAGTTACCACTTGACCATTTATTTTCACTTTATCATCCGGATCATCCGGCTTTGCTTTTATAAAAGCCTCTTCTGTATCCTTATCAACATCTACAACATAAGTATATATGTCATCTTTAAAATCTATATCGTTTCCTTCACTTAAATAAATATTTTTTAGCGAAGGTTTTTCCTCTGCGTAAACCTTTGTATCCATTATGTTTAAACAATTTGGTTTTGCAACTAAAAACGTATTAATAATAAACAATGCCGTAATTATTTTTTTTAATTTCTTACTCATTCTGCTACCTTACATTATGCCTAATACTTGTACTAAAACAATTTTGTAAAATCAAAATTATGATAAAATAAGTACAACTTTAGGCTACAACCCCTTTTCCAAAAATATCATTATTATAAATTCTATTTTCCCTTGTACCAATAATGTTATCATTATTAGACTCTACTGTAAACTTAAGGAGACTCCAAAAAATCTTAATTTTATATTAATTTTCTCTAAATAAAATAACAATATTATATAATAAAAAGACAAATAAGCCTTTCACTAGTTTTATTTTTCTAATCTAATATTCTCAAATATATAATGACATGCCTAAAATTTTATAAACTAAAACCTTCAGCATTCGAAAAGTCTATAATTTCCTCCTATACAGTAGCAAAATCGTAGGCGATTGTAAATCCATGGACTTTTTATGCATTTGCCTTTTAGAAAGCAGATTATAGGAATATAGTAAGCGAATATATTTTCTTTTAAAAGATAACCTTCTAAATCAGCCTTTCTCATAATTTATACCCACAAGAAGCACAATGTTCGCAATTGTCCAACAATATAATTTTCTAGAAAATAAAAAAAGCAGCCTATAATGATTTAAAAATCAATTATAAGCAACTTTCTTTAATTATTTATAGACTCTACAAAGTCTTAAAATCTATAATTTCATTACTTGCATTCCCATATTTAGATAATACTTTAAATGTAAGTTTTTTATCTTTAGTTTAACGTATTAGTAGCTGTAATTATTACTTAACCCAAGCTCCTGATGCACCTAATTTGTATCCATCAACAGTTGTATTAGCTAACATAGCTCCTGATCCATTTAAGTAGTACCAAGTTCCATTGTCATTTAACCAACCAGTAGCCATAGCTCCTGATCCATTTAAGTAGTACCAAGTTCCATTGTCATTTAACCAACCTGTTTTCATTGCTCCTGATGATTGTAAGTAGTACCAAGTCGATCCATCTTTAGTCCAACCAGTAGCCATTACACCATCAGCTTTGATGTAGTACCAAACTCCGCCATCTTGAACCCATTGTCCCTTTACTTGAGTTCCATCAGTGTTGTAGAATGTCCAACCTGAAGCTGTATTAACCCATCCTTTATTTGTAACTGGAGTTGGATCACCTGGAGTTGTAGTAGTTTTGCTAACTGTAGCATATCCATCTTCTCCATCTTTCCAAGCAACTAAGTTGTTTGAGTTGTATACTTCTAAAGTATCAAATGATCTATCAACAGTATAAACAACTTGGAAGTCTGTTCCATCAAATTTATAGATTTTTCCGTTATTTAATGCCCAAACATTTCCATCAACATCTTCTGATACAGCTGCCTTTGAAGCGATATCTTGGTCTTCCTTAATATCTTTTTCTGCTAAGTAAACATCAAATTTAGTGTCTTTATTAGCTGCAATAATTGGAGTATCTAATGTAACTTTATCTTTCTTTAATTTAATAGTATTTATAGTAACCTTTTCGCCATCGTTTTTAATAGCATAAACAACTCCGTTTACTACTCTGAATGATGTGTCAGCAGCATTTATTATAGCTGCGTCTGCATTATCAGCATCATCTGATTTATAAGCAGAAGTAACTTCATATGATGTTACTTCTTTTGGAATGTATGCTTCACTTTCTTGCTCTCCTTGTGCTTTAGATATCTTTTGGATATAAGTTGCACTAGCATTGCTTCCAGTTCCTGTAATATTAACTGTTATTAATCTATAGATATAATCTTTATCTTGACCTATTTCTTTAGTCTTAGACTGATCTATATTTACAACAACATTATTTCCTGAATCTGCTTCACCAAACTTTTCAACCTTTATTGTTTTTGTTCCATTGTTAACGTAGATATTTGCTGTTACATCTGTATCTAGATATTTCCCAGAATTATTTACATAACCATGTAATTTAGCTGATCCACTTGTAGTTGCTTCATATGTATACCAAGTTTCTCCGAATTGATTTGAATTGATTTCTTTAATGTCATTATCTCCAAATGCAGTTATGCTAGAATATCTATCAGTTTTGCTTAAAGTTGTTTTTAACTTAGTTTTGATATAATCTGTATTATCTGATGCAGTATCATCTACTTCTTTACCTGTTGATAAGTCAACTAAATATTCATCATTTCCATCTTTTACATTAGCATACTTATCGCCATATTTATCCATGCTATCGATATTTATGTCTTCTACTAACTTGTCCTTATCTCCATCATTGTAATAAAGACCATTTTGATCATCATCTGTTCTATAACCTTCATAAAGATATTTTCCACCATCAAAAGCTATAGCTCTTTCAATAGTTCCTTCTTTTGTTTCTAAGTTAGTAGTAGCAGTTGCTGCACTTGCAGGTACTATTGAAATAATAGCAGCTGCAGCTACTAGTAACGATGTTGCTTTAGTCATTCTTTTTATCATTTGTATATTCCTCCTAGAGTTTCATTTTTTGGTTTATTAATAATTTATTAGTTTAATAATAATATCTTGGTTAAAAAATATTATTTTGGTTTACGAATATTATTATAGCAACTTTATTTATGCTTGTCTACGTCTTTTTGTATTTATTTGGAGGTTTTTGTCGATATTCTTTAATAAAATATTAGTATTTGCTGAAATTTATTCTTTTCATGTTAAATAATATACTTAATTGTAAAATTAAGGACTAACATTCTGCATAATTTCTTTAATAATATACCAATATTTGAGTTATACTTATGCAAATCTCCAATTAATTGTCTTCATATATAAGTTACTTGGTAGTAATTTATAATTAACATAATCATTATATATGAAAACAAGCTACAAAAGCGTGACTTTAAAGCTTTCCCTTATGATGCTAAAAACTTTACCCGTATCTTTATTATAATTGAATTTCCTTAACAATTCCTGAATTATTTTAAATTATAACCTGAAAACTCATGGAACTAGAGTAATATAAATTCATTAATTCCACTTGCACATAATAAAATACAAAATTCGACATATCACTTTCTAATTTATGATCTCCTATACTTATAGCCGTCCATAAATATAAATTCATTAAGGCCTTGGATAAAACATTCTTCAACATATCTAATAAAAATACTTTTATTACTAAAATCACATTTCTACTTTCTAAATACAGCACTCGTTTGATAAAGACATCTTGTTTAAAATAGAGAAGACTATCTTTTAAGCATACTAGTAAAAAATATAGGTTATGCACCTACCCCATACTAAGCGCATAACCTATATTCTTTATTTTATTTAATTGTATGTACATATAAACAATATATAACTTAGACTTATGTTATAACTTACCCAAACTATAAATACTGTAATTCTATTTCACTCATCGCCCATCAGAAAATAAATAATCAAACTACCTTCTTATTAATAAATACTATTGGTAGCTTCGAGGCTATTATTTTCTCTTTAATTATCTTTATTCTCTCCTTAGTGATTCTACCGGATCCAACCTTGCAGCTTTATTTGCTGGTAACAAACCTGCTAGAGTACTTATTACAATACTTACAACCACTCCAAGTATTGCGTATTCTCTTTTTATTAAAACTACACTCACTCCAAATAGCTTATTCGACATAAGATTTATCCCTCTCATAATAAGATATGCGCCTATTAATCCTAGTGCACCACTAAAAAATCCTATTAAAAAAGCCTCAGAAACAAAAATTCTGCGTATGTCTTTTGCTCTGGCTCCAATTGCTTTTATTATCCCTATTTCTTTTGTTCTTTCTACAACACTTATATACATAACAACTATTATCATGATTGCTGACACAATTAAAGATATTGCTGCAATTCCAGATAGTACATATGTCAATATATCTATCATTTGATTAAACATAGATGCCATTTGTTCCTGAGATGATTGTGAATAACCAAGTTCATTAACCCTTTGTTTGATTTGAGGAGTATATTTGCTATTTGTTGTGTTAACATAAACTACATTAGGCTTCAATTTATAGCCATTATCTGAGTATAACTTTTCTAAATCCGAATAATTTAAAAAAGCAGATTTCATGTTTGCAGTTAAATCTCCACTTGTTGTAGTATAAACGCCACTTATAGTAAAATCTCTATTTAAAATCTTTTGGTTAGCAAGTATTCGCAAATTTACCTTTTGACCGATAATATCTTTACCCAAATTATTGCTTAAGGCTTTATTAATTAATATTTCTCCGGCTTTTGGTAATGTTCCAGTTTCAACATTATAAGCCGTTATATTTGAAGATATTGTTGAAACATTCATCAAATTATTAGTTTTATTATTATATACTAACGAATTTGCTCCAAGAGAAATTATATTATAACCTCTTTCTACAGAAGATACATTTTCTATTTTTGATAATGTATCAATATCACTTTCTTCAAATGGTTTAGTAGAATTAACATCCGGTTTCTGAACTGTTGTGACATCTAAATTTATATTCTCATCTTCTTCACTAGGCATATTAACTTCTATTACTAATGGGTTTACATAATTGTTCATAGTCTTATTAAAATAAGATTTCACCCCATTACCTAAAGACAACATTAAAATTATGCTCATTATTCCTATACTTCCACCTAAAGAAACAAGTATATTACGAGGAAGTTTTTCTTTCATATTAACAAGTGCTAATTTCACAGATGATGTTATACTCAAATTTTGTTTTTGCTTTCTAATATTATCTTGTTTTTCTGTAGTAATTTCATTATTTAATTCTTTCACCTTGTTATCATCAATGATCTCTCCATCTGATATCTTAATTATTCTGCTTGAAGCGGATGCTACTCTTTCAGAATGAGTAACCATAATTACTAGTTTCCCTTTTCTAGCAATATCCTTCATTATTTCTAAAACTTGAATTGTAGTTTTTGAGTCTAGACTGCCTGTAGGTTCATCAGCAATAATTATTTCAGGATTATTAATTAAAGCTCTAGCTATTGCAACTCTTTGCTTCTGACCACCTGACAATTGGCTTGGTTTCTTACTTATATGATCTTCTAAACCTAAATCTGCTAATATTTCTCTTGCACGTTTCAATCGTTCCTTTTTTCTAACATTAGATAGCGTCATTGCAATTGTAACATTATCCAATACAGATAGATGACCGATTAAATTAAAACTTTGAAAAATAAATCCCACTTCATTTTTTCTATATTTATCAAGTTCTTTTCTTCTTAACTTTTTAATATCTCTTCCATTTACAAATAATCCACCTAAGAAATCAGAATCCAATCCACCAATTAAATTCATTAGAGTAGACTTACCACTTCCTGATTCCCCTATAATCGAAACTAGTTCTCCAGTATTAAATGATAAATTAACATTATTTAATACATGAAATTTATCATTATCTTTTAATCTATAATACTTATTAATATTTCTCAACTCTAATAAAGCCATTTTTCGTATACTCCTTGTTGATTTTATCATTAATTCAATTGTATTATTTCCAATAAAACAATGATTTCAATTCTATTTTCTTAAAATTATTTTTTTCAATAGTTTATGTTCCTTTGTTATGTATAATCCTATAGAATAAGTTATAATTCCAATAATAAATTTGAATATTGCACTTAATAACATATTGTTTATTACTATTTTGCTGATTAATATATATCCTCCAACCATTAATACACCAATAATAAGAATGTTCTTTAATTGCAATAAAAAAGAAATAAAGCTTCTTTCAAATACATGAGTTATAAGTACATAAAAACATTGGATAAAGTTTAATATAAATGCTATAACTAATCCTAATGATAATATAGTTAAACTTTTATTCACTATTCCTGTAACTATTGCACTTACAGTGAATACTGCTGATACTACTCCTGTAGAAAATAATTTATTAACGTATCCAGTGGCTTGAAATATTGATCCAATACTTGATAATACCATTTGTATCACAATTGTTATTGATAATATTCTGAAAACTGGTATTGATGCATCCCAGTTAGGGCCATACATTATGCGTATTATTTCATTTGCAGAAAAGAAGCAATATACGCTTATAAAAATTCCTAAATAAGCAAGAACTTTTATAACTTTTATATATGTTTCATAAATTATATCCTTTTGATTCTGATATTCAGATAATACTGGATGCAATACAGGCGTTATTACGTTTGTTAAATTTTGTACTGGATAAAGCATAAGCTTATATGATTTATCATAATACCCTAAAGTTGATGCGCCTAAGAACTTACCAATTAATATGTTATCTAAATTCCTCGTAAAATAGTTTATAAAATTAAATAGGAATTGAAAGCTTGAGTAATTCTTTATCTTTTTTATAGAACCATATGAATAACCTTTACTTATTTTTAATTTACATGCCATAAAACACAATACAAAAATAAATAAACTTTTTAATATAGAATCAAAAACTAATGAATAATAAGAGAATCCTTTAAAGGCAAGAGATATTGTAAAAATTCCAACTATTACATTTACAATTATATTTATTATTCCCACTTGTTTAAATTTTTGAGCTTTATATAATACAGCATTCGGTACTATATTACATATAGAAAATAACACAGAAAAAGATAATAATCCTCCTAGTCTTATATATATATTATCATTATAAAAATAAGCTATAAAATAAGAGAAAAAATAAAAACCAATTGCTATAACTATAGATCCAATTATCGAAAACTTAAATATATCTGAAACTTCTTTTTCATCTAAAGATTTATTTTGTATTATGGCTGGTCCTATGCCCATATCACCAAGCATATTAAAAAATGATATAAATACAGTTATTACCGCAATTATACCAAAATCTGCTGGCATCAATAACCTAGCTAACACTGAATTTATAATTAATTGTGCAAAAATATTGCTATATTTAGATATGAACGTAATCATTATTCCACTTTTTAAATTTGAATACTCTCTCATCATTCCTCCGGTTATAAATGCCTACACACTACACCTATTATCTTTCTATAATTTTAATCCATTGTTTAATAATATTATCTATCTTAAAATCTTGAGCTCTTTTTACCGATTCCAATGACATTCTTGCTCTTTTATCATCATTTTCTATTAAGGATATAATCTCATCAGCGAATTTGTTAATATTATAATCTTCTACTAAAACTCCATTTATGTTAGGTTCACTTATTATTTCTTTAGGACCAGAATTATCAAAAGCCACTACTGGCAATCCACATTCCATTGCTTCTGTGATAGCTAATCCAAAACCTTCCCATCTTGAAGTTGAAACAAAAATTGAAGATTCCAAATAATGATCTTTAACATTATCACATTGACCAAGCAATATCACATTGTTCTTTAGATTATACTTTTCAATATGACCCATCAGACTTTCTCTATCAGGGCCTTCTCCAACTATTTTTAAAATCCAATCACTTTTCTTTTTGTGAATTATATTAAAAATTTCAATAAGAAAATCTAAGCCCTTTTGCTGTTCTAGCAATCTTCCAACAAAAATTATACTTCTTTTATCACAAGAAGATTTTTTATTGCATTCAAAACTTAAAGGATTATAAATCACCTTGCAATCTATTCCTAGCTTTTCTTTATATCTAATCTTGTCATCATAAGTTAAAACTACATTGCAATTTAATTTTGGTATGTATTTTCTAAACAACTCATCTTGCTTCCAATAATATTTGCCTTTATTGTTTAAATACGCATCATAAGAATTATGCATCCACCCTATAGTTTTACCATTTAACTTATCACTTATTTTTCCAAGAACTATACTATAATAACCTTCTATGCCTATGATAACATCATAATTTCTTGCATTTAGATACTTTATAAATTTATCTTGAATCTCATTAGGGCAATATCCATAAAATAATAAGTCACCCATAACAGAATTATTTAGAATTCCGGTTAGATAATTCACTTCTTTTGAAATCTTACAGATAACTTTGTTAGTAAATCTCTTATGTAGCAGCTCTGAATTAAACTTTATGCTTACATTAGAATTTAAATTATACATTTCCCTATTAACTTTAAAAGTCCTATCTGTACAAATCACATCTACTTTATTATTTTTGCTTAATTCACTAGCTAAAACAGATACTACTCTTTGGACTCCTCCCAAATTAAAAATTGTAGTAGTTATAAAACATATTTTCATAGTTTCTCCTTATAAGACACATGAAAGAAAATGATAGACCAAACATACTGGTCTATTATTTTTTTGATTGTGCCTGAGTACATACTAAACTTTCTTAGCAAAGCTTCTCTACCTTAAATCTATCATCTATTTTTTATTTTTTTCAATACTGGATATAAACCACAATTCCATAAAAATAATTTTAATTTGTCGTCTTTAGATATCTCATTTAAAAATAAAAAATCTTTACTTTTCACGCTTAATTCATTATATTTACTTTCCTTAAAACTTTTTAAATTATTCTCCTCGTGTGCATTAGTATAATGAGCTATAAAATGTGATAATACTTTGATTCTAAAAATGTTTAAACTTTTCTTATCTACTTTTATATTTTTATCTTCTATATACTTTATAATGCTGCTCATAGCAAAATAATAATCTTCTGCAAGCTTAGCATTTTTCTTGTGGACTGTTGATGTTGCTCTTTGTCTATAGTAATATAATGGTTTATCTATAAAAGCTATTCCCTTGCTTGAATGTATTGCTTTAAAAACTGGAAATGCATCTTGAATATATCTATGAGGTTCAAATTTAAACTTAATTTGTTTTAATAATTCAGTTCTAAAAAATTTATTCCATAATTGACCTTGTAATTCATAATTTAGCATAAGGTTCATAACCTCATAATTGTTATATATTTTTCTTGGATCTACTCTATATTTCTGAATATAGTTTCTGCTATCTTTTTCATCATAATATACATAATATTCACTTACTACTATATCTACATTAACTTTTTCTGCCTTATTATACATAGTTTCAAGCATATCTAATTCTAGAAAATCATCTGGATCAATATATATAGTGTATTCACCTTTTATATACTCAAATGCTGTATTTCTAGCAATAGATACTCCTTGATTTTTTTGATACAATATAGTGAAATCTTCAAATTTATCTTCATAATCTTTAACTATATCCATAGTTTTATCAGTTGAACCATCATCAACAATTAATATTTGCAAATCTTTATACGTCTGCATTAAAAGGCTGTCTAAACATTCTTTAATATACTCTTCAACATTATAAACTGGAATAATAATACTTATCATATATTTGTTCTCCTTGAAGCACTAAGATATTCTATACTAGATTATTTATTACCACTTTTTTGATTATTATCAGCATTAATATATAAGTTTTCCAAACTTCTTGATATCTCTCTAGCACTAAAACCCGACTTTATAATATCTCCTGAGGTATCCTTTCTGCTATATCCATCTTTATATTTCAAAATTACCTTTGCCCATTCCTCTGGCGGATTATCTAAGGAAACAGATTTCCAATAATGAGTTATCTTTATTTCATTACTTATAGTATCAGAGGCTACAGCCATCAATGCTGCGGCTTGAACTTCTATTCCAACCACTGGAAGCCCCTCATAATGAGATGGAAAAACAAATATATCCGACGCTTGTAGAATGTTATGAATTTCATCACAAAGCCCATAAAATATTACTTTATCCTCTAAATTTAGTAATCTAACCTTATCTTCAATTCTTTCTTTTAATTCTCCCTCTCCAATTAACAATAGCACCGAATTACTATATTGCTTATTCACAGAATTAAAAATATCAATTAAAAAATTATGGTTTTTTTGATAGCTAAAGCGCCCTACATGAGTTAAAACAAATTTGTCTTGCAAATTTAATTTTCTTCTATATTCTTCTCTTACCTTTTCATTATAAATAAACTTTTTTTCATCGATACCATTATTTATAACCTTCGCTTTTTCATCTCTTACATCTTCCTTAGAAAACATCCATTGCGCCGCATTAGTTGAGCATGCAAATTCATAATTAACTATATACTTCCAAAGACTTCTTATGATATTCTGTACTCCTAAATGCAAATGATAAAATCTCTTATCTATACTTATTCTATCATTATGTGAATGCATAATGATTGTAGGTGTTTTACATATTTTAAAAACAACTGCTTCAAAAAAGCTTTTTGCACGATCTCCATGTATATGTACAACTGAATATTTTTTATCTTTTTGCAATCTATATAAATCAATAAAAGATTTCAACCTTTTGATACCAGTATTTTTTTCTAGACATATTATCTTACCGCCCATTTTTTCAACACTTTCATCATAAAATTCAGTTTCTTCTTTATTCTTATATACTATATAATCAAATTTAATTTTATCTAAATGCATATTTCTATTTATATTTAATATAAAGGCTTGAATTCCTCCAGCTCCCAATGAATCTACAACTTGAAGAACTCTTAACGTTTTATTTTCCATAATAACCTTCCTTTATCTGATATCCGGCACTGTAGTAGCCACTCGCATATATGAAATTTCTCTTTCTAAAATTCATGAATAACTTCTTTCCATAAAGTTAAGTTTCACTTACAAATAGATAATTAACTTTTATCTTATTCCATACTAGCAGCAGTAAATCCTTGCGAATTACTATCTATAATATTGTTTCCTAAATAAGTGGCAATAACAACAAAAGTAAAACAACCTGTTACATCAGTAAATATAGCTTCAGCTGTAGATGCTATTAAAATATATAGTAATAGTAAAAATGCTGCTGATTGAGTTTCCCTATTATATTGATATCTTTTCTGTATTGATTTAAATATATTCAATATAATCCATAAAAATATAATTAAACCCAAAAATCCAAATTGGCCATACACATAAGGCCAAAAAGTATCACCAATATACGAATGAGCCGTTTCCTCTAATCCACTAACTAAATTTATTCCATATTCATAATATATAGGTGAATAATAATCTCCTGATATTTCTGATGCAAAGGTTCCAAAACCGCTTCCAAAAGGTATATATTTACAGGCTAGTTTATAGCCTACAATAAATAATGCTGGCCGAGCCGCTGTGAGATAATATGATGCATATTCCATTATTTTGTTATATGCTGAGAAAGTGCCTATAACAGCAAGTATTAATATATACCTTATTTTTATAGATTTAGCATATTTCATTACTAATTTCACAAAAAAATATCCTAATATAAATACAAACGCTTTGTTTCTTAGTGTAAAAAATAATATAGCTATTGATTCAAAGATAATAAAATTATCAAACTTTTTTCTATTATCACTTAATATCACACATAACAATATTACAATTGCTGAAACTAAATATGTTGGATGCTGATACAGAAATTTATAACTTCTTATCCCATACCTTATATCTGATGACATTCCTATATCATAGATTATGTTTATAATTAAAAACGTAAATATTATATTTAAGTAAATTCTCGATCTTTGTGCCACCTTTTCTAATAACAAGTTTTTATCTATATTATTTGATACAATTAATGTTAATACATAACAAATCACAAATTTACTTATAGCTAAAATATCCTTATATATAGCAATACTCTCTGGTTGAATATGGTGCAGAACATTCCCTGCTACCCCTATGAGAAACAAAACAAAAAATGAAATCATAGCTTTGACTTCACTAGAATACATACTTATTTTATTTTTTCTATTAAATATACAAAAAACTGATAGAATTATCAGCATAAATGTGAATAGCTCATCAATATACCCCAATTGTGGAATATACGCAATTAGACAATTTTGAAAGATAAAAATATCAAATAATATATTCAAAACGAAAAGCATCTGTTACTCCCTTCTGAATTAAAATTCTATATATAGATTACCCAAAATTTGAAATTATATATTCATCTTGGATAAATAAAAGAAAATAACAGATTAAAGATATGATATATATCATCTAATAGACAAGAGTTTTATTATGATTACAGTTCTTTAATAAGCTTAGCGGGAACTCCACCGTAAACCCCTTTATTAACAATGTTTTTAGTTACAACTGAATTGGCAGCAACAACCACTTTGTCGCATATATTTACTCCACGTGTAATAGTAGAATTACACCCAATCCAAATATTATTACCTATATTTATTTCTTTAGTATTATATCCTTGAGATATTATTGGCTTATCGCTAATATCATAACGATGATCATGATCAAAAATCCCTATATTAGGTCCAAATAGACAATCTGATCCTATACTTATTTTTTCTAAAGATACTACTTTATTATTAGTATTAAAAAATGTATTCTCTCCAACATAAATACTTCCATTTATACATTCGAAGCTACAATAATCTTCGATATAAACATTATCTCCAAGAGATAATACATTTCCTTTACTTATTCTTATTTTTACACCTTTTCCTATATAAAGTGACTTTAAATTCTTAATTTTAAACTCAATTCTACTACTATATCTTATTTTTAATGCAATAATTCTTATTAATGATCTTAGATACTTAATGCCTTTTCCAATCATCGTTTATTTCACCTGACTTAAAGTTTCTTTATATTCTTTAAAATGTAATTTAAAATATATTTCTTTATTAAATTTAGTATTGAAAATTTCAAAGCAATTGTACTTCATATAAGAATATTCTTCTTTGTCTTTATATAATTGAATTATTTTTTCCTTAAATCCTTCAATGTCTTTAGCTTCTACTAAATATCCATTATATCCATTTTCTATTTCTTCATTCGTCCCATCTATATTGGTAGCCACAACTGGAACGCCTTGTGAAAATGCTTCTAACGGCGTTAGAGGCAAACCTTCTATATACGAACATAGTAATAATAAATCTATATATTTTAGATACTCCATAATATTATCCTTCGCTCCTAACGGATAAATATAATCTTCTAGTTTCTCTTTCTTTATAAGTTCTTTAATATTACTTAGCTCTGGTCCATCACCTATTAATACAAACTTTATTTTTTCATTTTCCAATGCAGTACTTTTTGCGATAGAAATAAAATCATAGACTCCTTTGTAATCTACTATTCGGCTTACTTGAGCTGCTATAAAATATCCTTTTTTCTTTAATTCTAAAAACTTATCATCAACTTCTTTACTATCATATTCAGTTTCTATAGTATTATATATAGTTTTTATATTCTTTTCTTCCAAACCAGCCTTTTCAATTAAAATCCTTTTAGCCGCTTCACTTACTGTTATTGTTTTAATACCTTTTAAAGATACATTTGTTAGCTTAAACTTATCTTCTATACATAAATGTTGAGTATGTATTACTTTAACCTTAGTAATTTTTGATATTAACTTAGCTAATAATGTTGTCATTCTATGATGACTATGAATTATATCTATATTTTCTTTTTTCACTATCTTATATATAGCCATTAAGTTATTTAATATAATGTCTGGATTCTTGGAATCTGTATTTAAAATATTGTAGTGTTTAACTCCCATTTTTTCTAAATCCTTAGTTAATTCACCACCCATACTTACAACTATAATCTTATTATTACTATTATTGAACAATTTACATAACTGAATAATACATTTCTCAACTCCGCCAAGCCCCATACCTCTGTTAAGATATAATATATTCATCATTAATCTCCTTTGCTATAAATGCAGACTTATCGAAATATAATGGATTTTCATTACAGTAAACTATGGAAATATGACTTGAAGATCTAACTGTAAGGATGTGCCCATTTTCGCATGTCCTAAAGAAAACTTAAGACAAACAACAAATAGAACAACCTTACAATAAGATCTTCGACCGCTAATTTCAAATTTCTGGTCCCACAAAAATATATTTAATTTCTAATACTTATACACACATATAAATTTATTATGAAAGTTACTAACTATATTTAGTAAAAATATCTACTTAAAGTTTAACAACTTTGTTTCTTTCTATTCTTCTACATTATCCGGCTGATTACATTATCAAACTTTCTAATGAAGTCATTTTTATTAGAACTATATGTATTACATTTTGCCGATAATTCTTTATAATTACTTATTACGCTACCTAAATCTTCTATATCATATACTCCGATAATCTTTGAATTTTTATCTAATCTCTTAGTGAAAAGTATTTGATGATCATCAACATGTTCATCAAACTCTGGATTTCTTGGCACTACAATTGGAACCTTATTATATTGGAGAGGGTGAAATATACTTCCTGGTCCCCCATGAGTTATGATTATATCACTTTTTCTCACATATTCATCCATTTCATTGTATCCAATCATGTTCTTGCATTCATAATTTTTAGGCTCATAATTACAATACCCAATTTGAGCAAATACTTCTTCTTTAATATCTCCACTTTCAATTAATTTATCCAATTGAATAAATAATCTTTCCATGCCTTGTTCATGTGTCCCTACTGTTACAAATATCAAAATAATCCCTCCAATACTTGTCCTCTTGGATAAAACTTCTTTTGTTCTTCCCATTGTAATATAAATAAATCACTTATAGGATAAACTACCTTCCCCGTTATAGTCGGTTTTTCTATCCTGTCATATACTTCAATATAAACAACTTTTGCGCCAAATAGTTTTCCAATATAAAAAAATGGAATTGCAGGTGCTGCACCAGTGCTGACAATCAAATCTGGTTTCTCTTTAAGTAATATCTTTATTGACAAGAATGTATTTTTAATCAAGTTTTTTACATTTCTATTTGTAGGAAAATAGCACCAATATTTTTTTTCATCTTTAAGTATTGATTTAGAATCTTCCTTTTCAAAGGTTACCCAAAATCTCTCCTTATCTTTCCACCACTCTTTTAATTGAATTAAATGAGTTAAGTGACCACCACTTGATGTTATAAAACATACCTTCATAATATTCTCCTCCTTAACCATTTAAACATTCACCATCGCATAGTTAGCATTCTTGAAATTATGTGTTCAGATTGAATTACCATACCCACTCTAAAAATTTCACTTACTGCCCTTGCTATATTACCATCGCTGTTTTTACTTTGCTTAAAGCTTTTTCCTCTAGATTTAATACAGCTTTTCTTCCAATTGAATAATAATCTATTTGTCTTCCTTTGACCTCTTTAACCTTATAACAATTTCTACCATCAAATATAATCGGAGTATACATAAGCTCTTCATATACACTTAGATCTAAAGATTTAATTTCATTCCATTCTGTAAATATAAATGCCATATCTGCATCCTTTAAAGTTTCTTCTGGAGTACTTACATATTTTATTTCACTCGGATATACTTTTTTGAAATTCTCAACTCCAACTGGATCATATGCAATTATTTCAGCACCTTCGTCTAATAACCTTCTTACATTTGGTATAGATGGAGCTTCTCTTAAATCGTCTGTTCCAGGCTTAAATGTTAATCCAAGTACAGCCACTTTTAATCCTCTTAAACTTCCAAATTTACTCTTAGCTTGTCTAAATAACTTATATTTTTGATTTTCATTAACTTCAATTGTTGCTTTTATTGTTTTTAATTCATATCCATTATCATTTGCAAGCCAATGAAGTGCTTTTGTATCCTTAGGGAAACATGATCCACCATATCCGATTCCAGCATTTAAGAATTTATCACCTATTCTTGGATCAAAACTCATTCCTTTAGCAACATCTTCAATATCTGCTCCAACCATTTCGCAGAAGTTTGCTATTTCATTCATAAATGATATCTTAAGAGCTAAAAAGTCGTTTGATGCATATTTAACCATTTCTGCACTTCTTCTATTAGTAACAACAATCGGCTGATTATAACCTTCATAAACCTCTTTTAAGAGTTCTTCCGCATTTTTAGATTCAACTCCTATTACAATTCTCTTGGCATATAAAGTATCAACAACTGCAGTACCTTGTGCTAGAAATTCTGGATTTGAAGCTACTTCTATTTGAATATTATTTTTAACATTTTCCTTTAAAAACTCTTCAATCCTATCATTGGTTCCTATTGGTACTGTTGATTTAACTACTACCAAACAATCTCTTTCAGCATTGCCAGCAATTTGTCTACATACATTAAATACATAATCTAAGTTTGCTGATCCATCTTCTCTTTCTGGAGTTCCAACCCCTATGAATATCAAATCCGCATCTTTATAAGCATTTTTATAATCTATTGTAAAATCTAATCTACCTTCATCATGATTTCTTTTTAAAAGTTCATCTAACCCTGGTTCATATATTGGTGAAATTCCTTGCTTCATCATTTCAACTTTATTTTTATCTATATCAACGCAAGTTACATTATGTCCAATTTCGGAAAGACATGCTCCTGTAACTAAACCTACGTATCCTGTTCCTGCTACTACTATTTTCATGCTTACCTCCATATATTCCTTTATTCTAATTGACTAAATTTATTTATTCCCATATTACCCATAGCTTTAGGCACAATAGATTTAAACTCATTATTTTTTCTAATGTGCCTTATTAAGGCATAATCAAAAAAATAACACGTCCATATGCCAAAGTCACTTATCTTGCATGCTTGTCTCCAAACAACACAAAGAATGTTTTAAATATCAACTTAATATCAACTAAAGTATTTCTATCTCTTACGTACTTAATATCTAGTTTCATCCAATCCTCAAAATCAATATCATTTCTTCCCGATACCTGCCAATAACATGTTAGACCTGGTTTTACTTTAAGCCTTGTCATCATCCAATTATCAAATTTCTCTACTTCTTTTGGAAGTGATGGTCTAGGTCCAACTAAACTCATATCACCTTTTAGAACATTAAACAATTGTGGCAGTTCATCTATGCTTGTCTTTCTTATGAATTTACCTATTTTAGTTACTCTAGGATCATCCTTGATTTTAAACATAGGTCCGCTCATCTCATTTTTATGACACAGCTTTTCTTTTAGCTCCTCTGCATTAATAACCATTGATCTAAACTTATACATTTTAAATACATTTCCATCCTTACCTATTCTCTCCTGAGAAAAAACTATAGATCCCCTGGATTCAAGTCTAATTAAAATTCCAACAATTAAAAATAATGGAGTCAAGATTATTAATCCAACTAATGAACAAAGTATATCCATAGTCCTTTTAAAAAAGTAATATTCAACCCTGCGTTCTATACCTTCTCGAAAAATAAAATCTCCTTTATTAATCTTTACTTGTTGCATTTTATCACCACCTCATAAGAATTAATTTTCAGCTAAATACTTTAGCCTTTTTAATTTATATTTACTTTGATAAATGACAACATTTTTTTATTTGTTGATTTAACTTTATAGACTTTTATAGGTATTATATTTTATATTTCTGCATTTCTTACTACATATCTTACCTTGTATCTCTACTAAGATTCAACGCACAATAAACGCTATATTAAGCAATAAAAAGATTAATTGCTAATATAGCGTTTTATGACAAGTATTTAATTTATTTTCTTTTTTATGACAGCTATGAGATGGAAGAACATCCCCCTTGCCTCATTCATTATGCTCGAGTCACTTCAGAAACTTGATTATTTTGATTTAGTCTTAAAAAATGAAAATATTGATTTCTTTATCTTAACTTTTTTTCCAACAAAATTTACAACCTCATTATTAATAAGCTTTTTAGAACTCTCTTCAAAGATATTTTCATTTATTGTTTCAGTATTATTATCATTTAATATGCAAATAGCTTTTCTGAGTCCAGTGATTCTATTGTCTATGTCATGAGCATCAGATCCTATAAAATTATATATATTATTTTCCAAAAATATATGTGCCGTCTTCCTAATGCTTTCCCCAAATCTACCTATTATACTTCCTGCATTCATTTGAAATAAATATCCTTGTTCAATAAACTCATTAATAAGTGAAGGATCTTCTCTAAATGGCTTATATCTTTCTGGATGTGCTATTATAGGTGTGATATTTCTAACCTGAAGTTCATAAAGAATATCAAATATATTATCATCAAATTTATGCATTGAAAATTCAACTAACATATATCTTGAATCATTTATTGTCCCTATTTTACCCTCCAAATAATTATTAATTATATTTTCATTAAAATAAACTTCCTGTCCACTATATACTTTTATATTTATACCTTCCTTACTTATAATTGAGTTAACTTCTTGTACCAGTAATTTAACTTCGCTAATAGTAGCTTCCCCGTACTCCAGCAGATAATGAGGTGTCGCAACTATTTCTCTTGTTCCATCTTTTTCTGCATTTCTTAGCATCTCTAAAGTCATTTCCATATTCTTAGATCCATCATCAATTCCAGGTAGTATATGAGAATGAATATCTATCATAATCTCACCTCTTTAGTGTATAATTTATTTCTTAATTCTAGACCAGATATGATATTTTTACAACTGATAAATTTTATTATTTTAATTAGAATTTACATCTAATTTTCTTTCCTTATATTATAAACTAACATTTGTTCACTACAAGTTATCTTTATCCTCATCATTTCCATAATAGTAATAATATTTTCCTCTTGTATTCTCTACCGCATGTAATACTGTTCCTATTATATTAGCTCCTACTTTATCCAAAAGATTTTTTGCATCTATTACTACATCTCTTTTCGTTTCTCCCGCTCTTATAACCAAAATAGTCCCATCAACCTTTGTTGATAATATTTGTGCATCTGTAACTGCTTTAAGCGGTGCTGTATCTAAAACAATTATATTAAATTCCACTTTTAATCTTTCTATTAAGTTACTCATAGCAGAAGATGACAACATTTCTGATGGGTTTGGTGGGATCTTCCCTGACGTTAAAAAAAAGAAATTATCATTTCTTTTTTGTACTGCTTCTTCAAGGACAGCTTTTCCAAGAAGAACTTCAGAAACTCCAATCAAATTTGAGACTTTAAAATTTTTATGAACTGAAGGTTTTCTTAAATCACAATCTACTAATATCACTTTCTTTTCATTTTGAGCAAAAGATGCAGCAATATTTCCCGCAACTGTTGATTTTCCCTCCGCCATTTCTGCACTAGTAACAGCTATTGTTCTTATCTCCTTATCAAAGGAAGAATATTGTATGTTAGTTCTCAAGGTTCTATAAGCTTCTGCAACTATAGATTTTGGTTTATCTTCTACTATGAAGCCGGCGTGAATTCTATTATCAACCATTGGTCTTTCTACCTTATAACTTTTCATTCTATCTACTTTATAACTCCTCGCTTCTTCTAATTTGTATCGTTTCATTATTTCTAGTGTATAGCCTTTTATTTTCTCTAGTAATGACATGATTTCACACCTTTCTAAAATAAAACTTACTTGCTACATCAATGATCAGAAAGTACAACCTGCGTTTCTTACAAATAATTTATTAACATAAACTTCATTTTTTAAGAGTAGATGATTTATTTTAATCATCTAGCATTACTTGCTAAAAAATACGATTTCTATCTCCGCTTCTCCTGTCTATTTACATCACTTACCTTCTTTAAATAAGTCAGGAATAACGCCTAGAACTGGTAGCCCTAAAATCTCCTCTATTTGTTCCCTAGTTTTAAAGGTATTATTTAAGAACTCTAGCAAGAAACTTGCTCCAGCGCTGCCTATCAAACCAATCAGAAGGCCCACTCCTATATACATCTTTTTATTTGGACTAACTGGCTTTTGTGGCACTTTAACACTTTCTATAACCTTTACGTTACCATTAGGTATAAACTCTCTAGAGGATCTTATAAACTCATTTGTAACTGAATCCACTACAGCTCCAGCTAACGCTTGGTTTGCACTCACGTAACTAATTTCCAATATTTGTGTGTCTGTTCTTGGCGTAACGGATAAATTGTCAAGAACATTTTCTGAATTTAAATTTATATCACTTGAATCTATCGCCCTTTGTACTAAATCATTGGTTTTTATTATTTCTGCATAAGTCTTTATTAATTTTTGATACATCTGTACATCATTAGTGCTATAGTTTTGATCCTGCCCAGTTGTATTTTCTTTTCCTATAAATACCTTAGTATTTGCTGAATATTTAGGCGGAATTATAAAATAGCTTATAATTACGGCTAATAAGGTCGTTACCAATGTCACTAAGAGTATCATTCTCCATCTTTTTATTATTGGATTTGCTATTTCATCAATTCTTATAATATCGTTATTCATCACTTAAACTTCTCCATCTACAATAAAATTTTTAATCGTCCTAAATATAATAATTATATTTTTAGTAATTTCCTTATCTTTCATTCATATTTTTAAAATAAAAAAATTCTAACGGAAAATTTCCATTAGAATTAACTTTATATACATTTGCCTTATTGCTTTCCGCTATTCTTAGTCCACTGAGACCACGGTGTTTCATATCCATCTTGATTATCTTTGCAATATTTATAAAACATATTTAAAAACTCTACTCTTGATTTATCTTCATCTTTATTTTTTCCTTTTAGTAAATCTGACCCACCGATTAATTTTTGACGGTTCATTATATCTTTAAAACTTACATTTTTTGCATTGTGCATCATATCATACATTGACATAAATGTCGTAGTCCTACCTGCTCCTCCTCTACAATGGAAATGTATCCATGTATCCTGTGGTAAATTCTTAATTGATTCAATAAATAAATCTACCTGATCATCTGTAGGTTTCTCATGGTCTGTCACTGTAATTCTCAAGTAGCTCATGCCTAAACCTTTAGCCAATTCTTCCTCTGTTTCTACACTCTCAGGATTATCAATTGATTTTATTGTATTTATAGATTTTCCCTTTGGAAGTTCACCAAACTTAATATGCTTGTCCTTAGATATTTTATCTAAATTGCTGTTCTCATCAGATATAACTTGTTCTCTACTAATTCCCTTATTATACTTATTATTCTTTCCAAACCAACTTATACCCACACCATTTATAAATCCATGATCTTCTTGTCGCAAATCAATGTCTATGATAGACTTATCACCTATTTTTTCTTTTACCATCGCTAAACTTTTCTGCGAAAGTGCTCCACTACCAGAAATATTAAGATCACTCAATCCTGTCAAGTTAATATTTCTTGATTTTTCATCATCAATTTTATCCTTAGTAGTTCTAAAATTTTTGGGCAATACATCCTTATTATCTGTATCTATTACGAGTTTCGTTTTGTTAGCTTGTACACTATCTGTCTTTTCCACTACTATTTTACTATTTTTATAATATTGATTTATACTATACATAATAGCTACTCCTCCTATTATAACTAAAGCTCCTATTACATATGCAACTTTATTCCTCTTCATGAAATATCAGCACTCCTTTTAATGTTTAAGTATTTTTTCACTCATAAATCTTAAATGTTTTCTGATTTGCTAATGATTATAATAAAAAAGCACAATACTATTATCTAGTATAAAATAGTATTGTGAAAATTATGTGATTGTAAAATTATTAAAACCCTTTAGCTAATATAATAAAAGCTAGATTAAAACAAATAGTTTTAATCTAGCTAAGATATTTCCCTATGAAATTTTTAAGAATAAATTTACTCATCAATACGTCTTCTCTTAAGTGCCACAAGCTTTCTATGCTTTCTATTTTTAGATCTTGGTTTAATATTTAATAAATCTAATACAAACATTAAAAGAGGCACTCCAAGTAATAATCCCCAAACCCCCATAAAATGCTCTGATACTAAAAGTGTAATAAACACAACAAAAACTGGCAATTCAGTTTTATCTGCCATAAATCTAGGATTCAATACATAACTCTCAAGTGCATGTAAAACTGCAATAATTATAAGGATGTATAGAATCATTTTAAAACCGCCAACCGTATATGCTATTATACTTAAAGGTATTAATGATGCAATAGTTCCTGCAACTGGAACTAAGCTAAATAAAAAAATCATAACTCCAAGACCTAAAACTTGTGGAAATCCCAATGCGAAAAGAGAGATAATAGATAAAATGCTATTAACAAATGCAATAATTATTTGAGCCTGAATTACTTTTCCAAAAGAATTTAAAAAATTGATTCCAAAATCTTTTGTATACCTATATAATATAGCAATCTTACTATCTTGAAACTCTGAAAAAAATTCTTTAATTTTTTCTCTTTCAACCATAAAGAAAAGGCTTAGTATTAAAGACACAAAGATATTAAAGCTCCAGGTACCTATATTTGAAGCATATTTTAAAAATTGATCAAACTTCAGTAAATCGTTTATTTCAGAATTTCTAAAGAATGACATGAAATCAACCTTTCCAAAGTATGGTACAATGTACGTAGATAAAACTTCCCCACCAATATCTCTAAAATCAAATCTAGATATCTTCATACCAATCTCTGTCAACTGTCTAATAATTATTGGTATATATCTGTAGCTGGCAAAGACAATAACAGAAGTCATGAATATGTATAAGAATAATGTTACTATTATGGGCTTAACTTTTATAAACTTATCTAATCTTTTAGTAATTCCTACCTGTAAGCTATATGCAATATATGTAAAGAAAAATGTAAGTAAAAATAAATTAAGCATTGATCTTAATATATACATAAAAAATACAATAATAAGAAGAACACAAATTCTTCTAACTATATCTTTTTTAAATAGTTCCCTTAAGAAATTCACATTTTATTCCCCCTTCTAGTAATTATTATATCCTATAAATCATATGCTTAAAACAAGAAATTCCAATAAACTTTTCTATATTAATAAATTCAAATGAAATAATTACACTCTAGGATTAATTCTCTCAATATTTTAATAAATTCTTAATAAATTACAATTATTTTCTAAACTGTTTGTAGTATAATATAAGTTATTGGATAATATTAAATAATCTATTCTACTTTACAAAAACCATATCTAGAGAGTAGGCATAAAGGAGGATAAGATGAAAAGAAATAATGGAATTGCGGCAATAGTGGCTTCAGTACTACTTATTACGTCGATGTGCAACTCAGTACCAGCATTTGCCGAACCTAATGATCTAACACTTGAACAAGCTGTACAAAACATACAAGAATACGATAATGAAATTGAATATAACATGGGTAAGTTAAATCAATTAAAAGAACAAATTCTTGAAAAAGAAAATGATATAAAAGATAACCAAGTCAAGCTTGATTTAACCCAAACACAATTTACCGAAAGAGAAAACCAATTATCTGAGCGATTAAAAGGTATCCAATTCAATGGAGGTTTCGAAGCTACACCATTACAATATTTAGATGCTTTATTTTCTTCAGGGGATATTTTAGATGCACTAAAAAGAGTTTCTTTAATTTCTCAAATTTGTACAAGCGATAAGGATTTAATTTTAGAAACAAAAAAATCAGAAGACCAGCTTTTAGGCATTAAAAACACTATAGAAAAAGAAAATGAAGAATTGCAAACTGATAAAGATGATGTTGAAAAACAAATTAAGGACTTAGAAGATAAAAAAGATACTCTTTTAAAATATGTACAAGATAATAACGCATTATTAACTGGGGATATAGGAATCACTATTCCTGTAACATTACCTTCTGATATTACAGATCAGGCTAAAGGGGTTATAGAAGAAGCAGAAAAATATTTGAAAGTTCCATATTTGTGGGGAGGGGAATCTCCTGAAGGGTTTGATTGCTCTGGGCTTATGCAGTATGTCTTTAATTCTAAAGGGATAAATATACCAAGAACATCACAAGAACAGCAAAGTTTTGCCAAGCCTATTAGCATGGCAGAAATTAAGCCAGGGGATTTAGTCTTCAATAAAGTTTCAGATTCAACTCATGTAGGCATGTACATAGGATATGATATGTATATTCAAGCTCCTCATACTGGTGACGTTGTTAAGATAAGTAAATTAAGCACCTCAAATATGAAATATTTTGGTAGAGTTTTAAACTAATATTAGCTTAAAACTCTAATAAGCCAAGGGCTCAACTAATACTCGAATGTATAAAACTAATTGTAATATACAAAAAGCAATACACCGATCTATTATAAGCAAAGCAGCTAGTTGTATTAAAGAAACCAGCTGCTTTTTATTTTTTTAAATAACTTGTTTACTCACTTCTGATGAAATATATTCATTAATACAGATAATCTAATCCAAAAAAATTAACGGAAGCCTCTATTCTTAAAATTAGCATAAATATTAACAATATATTCTCATTCATACAAATAATAATAAAAATTCCAAAAAGAAAACATTACCATTTTTTATTATAAAGTGATGTTATGAAATTTTTGAAACGTAAATAACATCACTAAAAGTTAGTTTTATCACTATAAAATAATTTAAATATGAAGATAATAATCTCAAGTTTCATGCATTTTTCATGGGAGACGAAATAGTAAGAACTGAAATCGCTGAAATCTAAATGATATACCTAAAATAGAAACATTTGAAATATATCCACCTGCTAATAAAGTAGATGTTATGAGTGATTTAATTAGGGTTTTTATTATAAATGTTCAATCTTAATAAAGTTAATATAGTTTACCTTGCATGTAGAATTAAAGATTTGAGAAGAAAGCATTGTTTTTTGTAATAGGCACATACATAATAATTTTCTCCTTATTATGTATGATTTACTAAACACAAAAAAACTCCATATAATCACCAAACCTATATATCCTCCAAACCCACTAGTTAGTAATGCTTACTTTAAATTATTAAGTAATTTTTAAGTCTACATTTTTATCATAATGTACAAAAATACTTTCTATATGAATAGTGTGTTCTTACCCCTAAAGCTGTATTCTTATAATATAGTCTTAAACAACCAAATGCTCTATTATTAAGTTCAGTTTGTTAAAAATCCAAATATATCTGGATGTAATAATTCTTCTGATAAATATAGTATCTTTCACTTTTTTTATTTAGACCATTTTTGTTATTGTACCCATTATAATTTTGTTTAAATAATAAAATTATAATTACTTTACTTATATGATAGCTTATCCGTAAAATTAGAAATATGTGTACTTCTTAACTTAAAAGAATTTATTCTTTTATAAATACAAACTTTTGCAAATTCATAATATGTATCCTTGAATGATTTCCAATATATCCACTATATCTTAGCTCCTTTAACAGAACTTTCATATAACATGCATGACATATAATAAAGCAATCTTGATTCCTTTTTTCTAAAAAGCCAACTGTTTTTTTTGCTCTTTTATAGGTTTCATTTTTAGTTTCTATTTGCTTTTTAGAATTCATATACCATTGGATTCTTCCAAAAATTCTCCATATAATTAATGGTAGCTTAATCTCTTTATCAGTAAAAGCTCTCAATGGAACTTCATTAAATAAATTCATTCTTATAAACTTATTTGAACCAAATATTAGTTTTGCAGTGTCATAAGACCTTGATAACTCACTTATATATATCGGTTGCTTTGTACTTATACTATATTTATTTGAAAGATCTATTGGGCTAATATCATATTCATAACATGATTTATTAAATTCCTGTGAACTACAGAAAGACTTCCACTTATAATTAACTTTTGCATGTCTTATTATAGTTATTTTCATTGATTAACTCCTATAATTATATATTTTATAATTTAAATTAATGAAAATTTATTCATTTAACAAATTCATAAAATAGTTCAATTGCATTACAATATTTATTATCTGTTTTTAAATACTATAAATTTACTTAGTACATAATTAATAAAAATTACAATAACATTAACTATAACCTTTGATATAAAATCATTCATACATATTATTTCTATTAATAATATCATCAATAGGGTATCTATCACAAATGATGCTAACCTAGAACATGTGAAAGTCATTCCTTCTCTTATTACTACTTTCATATTCCAAATATCAGAATTAAAAACATAAATTTTATTTGTTATAAATGCAAAAGTTATACTTATTATGAATGCTATTGTATTGCTTGTAATATATAATATGCCCATATTATTTAAAGCTAAGTAAACTACAATATTAATAAGGGTTGTTAATGCTCCAAAAATTATATATTTAATTGCTTCATTATTTAATAATATCCTTAGTTTAGTCACTATACTTTCATCCTACTCTCACTTACTCTAAATTACTTTCTTTTATAATATATATTGGCCTATTTTTAGTTTCCATATAAGCCTTTGCCAAATATTGTCCTAGAATACCTGTAGAAAACAACTGAATTCCACTAACAAAAAATATAATACAAACTAATGATGGCCAACCTGCCACTGGATCACCATATATAAATGTTCTTGTTATAATTAGACATATCATTATTAAAGATATAATAAAAAATATTAATCCAATTAATGATGAAATTACTAGTGGAAGGGTAGAAAATGCTATAATCCCTTCAATAGAATATCTAAACAACTTCCAAAAAGACCATTTTGTTTCCCCTGCTATTCTTTCTATATTTTCATATGCCAACCATTTTGTGTTAAATCCTACCCACCCAAATATACCTTTAGAAAATCTATTATATTCCTTCATTTTTAAGATAGCATCTACCATTTTACGCTTCATAAGCCTAAAATCCCTTGCTCCATCAACTATTTCTGCATTGGAAATTTTGTTTATTATTTTGTAAAAACACTTTGCAAAAAAGGAACGTATCGGTGGTTCACCTTTTCTATCTATTCTTCTTGTAGCTATACAATCATAATCACTTTCTATTAAAATGCTATACATTTTACCTAATAATTCTGGAGGATCCTGTAAATCAGCATCCATCACTGCAACATAATCACCAGTTGAATTTTCTAAACCAGCATATAATGCCGATTCCTTTCCAAAATTTCTACTTAAAGATATATATTTTATACTTCTATCTCTGTAAGCAAATTCTTTTATTATATCTAATGTACTATCAGTTGAACCGTCATTAACAAATATTATTTCAAATTCCATGCTCTCCATTTTATTACACACTTTTTTAATTTTCTCATAAAAAAACGGTAACGACTTCTCTTCATGATAACATGGCACTACTACAGATATCTTGTTCATTTTATCTATCTTCCTCCTGTATTGTTTAAATTAATTGAAATCTAAAATAAATTTAAGTATACATAATATTAATAAATGATAATATAGAAGCTATTCCAATTCCACAATTAATAAAATTTAACTTATTAAAATTTGATTTTAGTATTTCTTCATATATCATTATCGTACAGATAATAAATGCAAAATACATAAATAAGAAGGTTCTATTTCCTGAAGCCCATATGGTCGGCGAAAATCCCATGATTATCCGAGAAGCTAATCCTAATAATATAATTAACATCGTTAATATAGTTTTAACATTATTTCCAAAACAAAAATATAATGCTAATAGAACACATATACCTGTCATTCCATATAAAAAAATAGGTATATAACTTTTTAGTGAATAGAAGTTATCTGTTGTAATTGTTCCATACTGACTGGAATAATTTAAAATCTTTAAAAGTTCAGGAAAAAATAATGCAATATTGTTTCTAAAAATACTGAAAAATAATCCGACACCAAGTGGAATTCCACTTATAATACGGAACATGTTATCCCTACATTTTATTATAGTTAGTATAAAAGCCAATATGCTGAATATTATAAAAACGCTATTAGGATTACATATAAATTGAACCATCGATGACGAAAAACCAATGTCAGTTTTATTTATAAATAAAAGTGTATTATAATCCGGAAACCATTGTCCTACCTCATTTACCTTGCGTACAATATTTCCCGGGCACTTTAAGATCCAAATTAGATTAACTAAACATATGCATGTCTGTAAAATTATATATCGCTTATTTTTACGCTTTATAAAAAAATATAAGGTTAAAGCACAATACAAGGAAAATAAAATTGCACACATTTGCTCTTGATTTGCTGCAAACATTAATGCTAGTGTTGACAATACATATTCATAACCTTTAATATTATAATTATTATATATTTTTTTTACTATAATGAAAGAATAAATTCCAAACGAAAGAGGCCATAAATAATTTAAGGTTGTTGCTCCCCAGCCTGCTGAACTCATATCCCTAAAGGGATAGAGAAAAATCAAACTAACAATTATCCAATTAATACTTCTAGAACCGCTTTTTATGCAAACCTTAGAAAGTGATACTGCTAGCAGAACTACAATGGCTGAATCCAAAATTCTCCAAAGAAAAATAGAGCATCCTAATATAATTACCATTACACCCTCAATAACTGTTCGTGATGACCATGTCATATATCTAACTCTTAACCATTCTATCAAGTTTTCATCATTTAAAACTTTTTTAAAAGAAAGATCGTCGCCAAAATTTACATTAACTGCCAAGTGGAATATTAACATGCCTATTGCCAATATTATAAAAGGGAAATAGTCCTTTTCATATAGCAATTTTATTTTATTCTCTATATACTTCATTCCTTTACTTACCTTTCTCTGACAATAGTATTCCTGTTTTTAAAAATATTCTTGAATTATTATTCATATAATCTAAACAAATTTCATAATTAGATATTGGTTTATTTAACTTATTCAGACTTACCTTCCCCTCAAACCCACTTTTATCATAATTAAACTTATTTTCTAATGCCTTAAAAGCATCTGTTACATCTTTTCTTATAACAAGTTTTGTTGGGAGTTCCATGCAATCCCCATTTTCTTTATCTCGTAATACTAGATGACAATTAAATGTTTTTATCTCTTCACCGTCAATAAACGCCCATCCTTTAATGGTCACATAATTGGATATGTTATCATGTTCCTGAGAATCTATACAATATTTAATATTAGCATCATTACTATTTTCAAATTTATTGACTGTAATCTTTTTAGCCGTAAAACTATTAAAAATAGCTCCACAAAAAAGTATTAAAATAACCAATGTTCCTAAAAGAGCTATAATTATATTTTTTTTTGATATATTTGTTTCTTCACAACTCATTCATAAACTTCCTTTATAATTCTTAAATTTTTTAATTAAGTATATTTTCGTAATTAAAATGTGAAAATCCGTGGATAACTTTTTGAAATATTTACAAAAAAAGTCAATAGCAATTCCAGGTAAATGTGATTACCAATTTTAATTCAATTTAACTAAACCAAAACTTATGATTTAATCACTCCTGCTAAATTAATATTGCCAGCATTATTTAATTTGTTTGATTGATAATTAAATCTATCAACAGAAAATCTCTAATTATAGTGTAGCCTACAATTAGATAAACTTCTTAGGTATACAGAATTACAAGTCTATAATTATTCTAATAATTAAATATTCCTTCGGTCACAAAAAGTATGACATTAAAAATTAAATAATTTACATTTTACAATTTTTAATTACTTAATTGAAAAATCATCTCTATCAAGTGTCAGATTAGGATTATAATACGGGTCACCTTGTTCGATTTCTTTTTCCCATATTGTTTTGAACATTGCAACTTCATTATTAAACCGTTCTTGTTTCTCTGGTGTGTCTTCATGACCTCTTGAAATTGATTCGTAATGATATGCTTCAGCATAAGGAGTCCATACAATCAAATATCCTGCGTTTCTAATTCTCATACATAAATCTACATCATTAAATGCAACTGCAAAATCTTCGTTAAATCCATTAATTTCATTAAAAATACTTTTCTTCATCATTAAACAAGCAGCTGTTACAGCACTGAAGTTTTGAGCATAATATAGTCTTCCCATATATCCCAAGTTTTCTCTTGAACACCTATAGTGGCAATGACCAGCACATCTGTGAGTACCAAGCTTTAAAATTACTCCCGCATGTTGAATTGTATCATTTGGATAATAAAGTTTTGCACCAACTCCTCCTACATCTTTTCTTTGAGAGTACATTAGCATTTCTTCTATCCAATTTTCGCTTATAACTTCTATATCATTATTCAAGAATAATAAATGTTCACCATTTGCGTGCTTAACCCCAAAATTATTAATAGCTGAATAATTAAACTTGCCATTACTTTCATATATAATAACTTTAATATTATTATATTTTTCTAGAGTTTTATAGTATTCAAAAGTTTCTTTATTAGTACTATTATTTTCTATTATTATTATTTCAATATTTTTATAAGTCGACTTATTTAATATAGACTCTATACATCTTGAAAGAACATCAATACTATCTTTATTAGGAATTAATATCGAAATTAATGGTTTTTCCTTAATTTCATAAGTAAATTTATAGATCGTTGGAAATGCTTTTGAACTTTCTACAATTGCATCCAATCCATTCTTTCTTAAATGATCTTTAACCGCTCTTTTTCCTGCATCAATTGCATATGTTTTTGAATTTATATCACTAGCAACAGAATTTGGGTGACTCCTCCAAAAATAAAGTATTTTAGGGACATGTACAATACTTTCAGCCTCATCTGTAAGTCTTAAAATCATATCATGGTCTTGAGAACCATCAAATTCTTTTCTGAACATACCTACTGTATTTAATAAATCTGATTTAAAGACAGTAAAATGGCATATATAGTTGTTAGCCCTTAAATTATCTATTGCAAAATCTGGCTTGAAATGCATTGTAACTATTTTATCTAAAGTTCCTTCAAAAGTTAATTCATCACAATAAATAAAATCTGCATTTTTTTCACATATAACTTTCATATATTCAAATAAAGCTGATGGATGTAATAAATCATCATGATCAAAAAGTGCTATATAATCTCCAGTAGCCATCTTAATAGCTTCATTTGTGTTTTCTGAAATACCACCATTTCTTTCTAAAGTCTTATATTTTATACGATTATCCTTTTTTATGTAATCTGCAACTATTTTTTTTACATATTTATGCTCCTGATCGCTGCCATCTGCAAGACATAGTTCCCAATTATCATAGGTTTGATCGATGCATGAATTAATCATTTCACATAAAAAGTTTTCAGGAGTATTATACAATGGCACAACTATACTAAACTTAATATCTTTTGAAAATTTTGTGTTAATTTGAATTTGTTTTTCCTTATCTGTCAACAAATTTTGTTTTGCATAATTATTATAACCTTTAGCATTTTTAAACTTTTGTTTTACTTTATCAAAAGTATACTTAAAACCATTTTGCTTTAAACATTTTAGCCCTTTACAAATTATATGTGTACATCTATTAGATTTTAGAAAGCTTTTTAAATAATCTAAAATTATTCTAACTGGCTTCGTTATCTTCCACATAGTTGAATTTAATATAATATTGTAAGCAATTTCTGTATTTGATAACTTAGCAGCCAATTCATTTCTTTGTGTTATTGCAGAATTGTAATGTAATTTATAATTCTCTAATTCGCTAATTAAATTTTGTATGTTCTTTTCTTTCTCAGACATAGAATCTTCTAAGTCTTTTATATTATTTTCTTTTTCAAGTATACAATCGCTTAATTCTTTTACATAATTTTCCTTATTAAGTACACGTTCATTTAATTCTTTTATACTATTTTCTTTCTCTCCTATTATTCGTAATTTACTCAAAATATCAATAGCAACAACATCTTCGAATGCATAAATACTTCCTTGAATTTTTAACCACCTTATTGATTTGCTAACACAATTTATTTCTATTTGAGGATCATTATTATCAAATATTATAGAATCATCAACACAAAATCCATTTAATATATTATACTCCATAACTCCATTATTTGATATTATGCTTAATCCATTTATCACAGAAACCCTGCCTTCAATAGGATCGAATCGAATATTTTTTACATCCTCATTAATATCAACGAAAATATCTATATTACCTCTGGAATTATAAATCTTATAGTCTTGATTGATTTTCAATTTTTCATTAAACCCATTCCCAGAATCTAAATACAGTGTTGCTTGCACATTTTTTTCAAACTTTTCACGTGTAATCGGAAGTTGAGCTATAGCTCGTATATCTTCAATGCTCTTATATAAAAATTTTAAATATCTCTCCGGCAATTCACTGTCAAAAATGTTCGCTATAGTAGTCTCTACTTCATTTAATAAATTTTTATCATTCGCTAAGACTACAAATTTTCTATAATTCTTCTCACCAATGTCATGAACATAAATACTTTGCTGATAAAAATCTTCAATTCTCTTTCTTAAAGGCAATAATTCCTGAACATATTCCGTGTAAGATGCCAATTTGGTCATATCTTCCCACAATAAAATGTCACCATGTTCAAACATAAAATAGTCACCAGCAAATTTACTAAGAATATCTTTTAACATTCCTTCATCCGGCAATCCATTATCAATATGTTCTTGTAACCAAATGTGATTTATACCAAACATAGATTTATAATATTCATTTGCACTTGCTTCTGCACTTACAATTGCTTTACTTTCAAAAGGAAAACAATGTAAACTAGCTAGCTTTGCAACTCTACTTGTTTCCTTTAAAAAATCTTCCCTCTTAATTTTGGGAATATGTTCAAATACATCTGAAGATATGACAATATCAAATTCATTATCGTTAATATTTCTTAAATCTGTAGCATCTGCTTCTATAAATTTATCATTTAATGATATATTTTGCGGGATTGACAAATCCGAATAAGTAATGTTCTCATTAGGCAAAAATCTCTCTAAATTTAATTGTTCATTGGAACCAACCTCTAAAATGTTCAGTTGCTGAATATTATAATATTTCTTTACGCTTTCCACTAAAGTCTGTAAAGTTCTGTATCTTTGATATTGATCAAAAATCATTACAGTGTCCTCCTATTATTTGTGAGTATTCTACTTTTGCTTACTTTTTATTTTTGCATTATAAATCTTTAGTTAATCACATTCCATTCGTGATTTATGAATAGTTTTCCTTCTACAAAATATTCATTGGTTATTAAAAAATTATCTGCATCCATTTTATAATCGATACACACTAATCCCCCATTAGTAAAAATGCCTGCATCTACGTTATATTGACCAGATAATAACGTTATAGATGGTATAACATATTTAACTTTATGTCTTCCATACTTATTAGGTACACTAATCTTATCTAAATGAGTATTGGGTCCAAATATATAATCTCTATTAGGAGTGTATAAGGCTACTCCTAGTAGAAATTCAGCTATTTCTTGTTCATATACTTCATACTCAACTAAAACTTCTACTCTATCAAATGTTTTGAATTTTGATTTATTACAAGCTACTTTTGTTATTCTTGCCAAAACATCACTACTTGGTCTAATAATTTCTGGATCCTCACCTTTTTCATTTATGAGTTTTTCCTCTTGATTTATAATATTTTCGTCTTTATTGACCTCAATCTTAAAATCTTCGCCTTGCAGCATAAATGCCTCATATCTGTCTACCACATCACTAGCTTCACCAATATCAATAATTTTTCCTTTATTTATCCATACCCCACGAGTACAAAATCTTTTGATTTGCTCAGTCGCATGAGAAACAAAAAGAATAGTAGTTCCAATTTCTTTAAGATTCTTCATTTTCTCAATACATTTTATTTGAAACCTAGTGTCTCCTACTGATAATGCTTCATCTACTATTAAAATATCTGGTTCCACATTTATAGATACAGCAAAAGCTAATCGTGCAAACATACCTGATGAATATGTTTTTACAGGTTGATTAATAAATTCACCTATATCAGCGAATTCAATTATCGAACTTACCTTTAAGTTCATCTCTTCTCTTGTATATCCCATCATAGTTCCATTGAGATATATATTTTCTAATCCAGTGTACTCCGGATTAAATCCTGCTCCCAATTCTAATAATGCAGATATTTTTCCATTAACCTCAATATTCCCTTCAGAAGGCGTAAGCACACCTGTTATTATCTTAAGTAATGTTGATTTTCCTGATCCATTTGTTCCTAATATTCCTACTGTCTCACCTTTTTTTATTTCAAGTGATAAATTATTTAATGCATAGTGCTCTCTACTGTATTTTTTCTTTGTTAAACTTAAAGATTCTTTCACTCTATCTGTAGGTCTATCATATAACCTATAGACCTTGCTCAAGTTTTCTACTTTTATCGCTATTTCTGACATGGTTATCTCCTTTTATAGTACATCTGCAAAATGTGGCTTTAATTTCTTGAATATCATTGCACCTAAAGCAAATAATCCCAATGTTATTATCCAAAAATAAACAGTTTCAAAATATCGTTGAAAAAACCAAATGTGATTTAAAAATGTATCTCTATATCCTTCAACTACATAATACATTGGACTTAATTTTAATATCCATTGATATCCTTCTGGAACCATTGTATAACTCCACATTATTGGCGTCATCCATATGCCTATCTGTAAAAATATATTTATTATCTGACCTAAATCCTTAAAGAATATCATTATTGCACATGTTGCATATGATATTCCAAGTACCATTACAAATACACAAAACGAATAGTATATTAATTGTACTGTATACATGGATGGATAAAATCCATATATTCCAGCTACTACGAATAGGAATCCTACAAATACCAAATGCACAAATAATGCTGATACTATTTTTACTATTGGTAATATGCTTACTTTAAATACTACTTTTTTTACCAAATAACTGTATTCTAACATGCAATTTGTCGCATTAAGTAATGCTTCTTGAAAGAAAAACCATGGTACTAATCCTCCCATAAGCCATAATATAAACGGTACACCTTTAATTGGCGAACCCGCCCTTAACCCAACTCCAAACACAAACCAATATACTACTATAGTTACTATAGGCTGAATAAATGCCCAAACTATTCCTAAATATGAACCTGCATATTTAGTTTTGAAATCATTTTTTGATAAATTTAATATTAACGTCTTATTGTTTTTTAATTCTTGAAGCAATGTAAAAACACTTCTCGATTTTCTTAAGACCACCAACAATAACATATCTATTACTATACAAATAACTATCTTAAGTATGTTATTTACAGTATTCTTATAGCTATCAAAATCTTCAAATGCTTTTGGATCTACTTTATACACTATATAAGGATCAGTACCATTTGTTTTTATATCAAAAGAATTCCCAACTCTTTGAATTTCTTCAACTTGATTTTGATTATTTTTATCCACCATTTGATCTAAATCTAAATATACACTTTTGTTTAAATATGATAATTTTATATCTGATATATTTATATTAGATGTCTGATTACCCAAATCAAACCTTAAATACTGTATATTATTAGAAATTGTATACTTAAGCGATTCTTGTTTCCTAGCCTCTGCATAATTTAAACTTTGAGATTGTTCTTCATTCCATACAGTATCATTTCCATAGAACAACTGATATGTATCTTGATTGTCAGATACTATCTTATAGCTTAAAGTTATATTTCTATTCTCCAGATTACAATAATTGAATATTAGTATATTGGAAATAATCACTATTAATGCTAATATTATTAGTTTAATAAACTTTTTCTTATTCATATTATATATTTCCTCTTACTTCAATTCTATTAAATATCTATCCAATGCATCTTCCCAACTTGGCAATAAATTAAATCCATTGTCTACTAAACTTTTCTTTGAAAGTCTTGAATTAAAAGGTCTTGCTGCTTTTGCTGGATATTCACTCGTAGGAATCTGATTCACTCTACAATTTAGTCCAGCTCTTTTCATAATTTCACTAGCAAATTCTGCCCAAGAGCAATATCCCTCGTTTGTAGCATGATATGTTCCATATTTTTCACTTAAAGCCATATCACATAAAAGTGGTGCTAAATCTGCTGTATATGTAGGGCTACCTATTTGATCGCATACGACATTTAAGCTTTCTTTTTCTTTGCCTAATCTAATCATTGTTTTAATAAAGTTATTTCCATTTACTCCAAATACCCAAGAAATTCTAACTACGAAATATTTATCTAAAATCTCTTTTACCTTTAATTCGCCTTCATATTTAGTCTTTCCATAAATTGAATGTGGTTTAATATTCCCATTCACTTCAAAAGGAGTATCTCCTTGACCATCAAATACATAATCCGTAGATATGTAAATCATCTTAGCATCTATATTTTTACAAGCATTTGCTATATTTTCTGTACCATACACATTTACTTTTGAACAAATTTCTTCTTCATCCTCTGCTCTATCCACTGCTGTGTATGCTGCACAATGTATAACACATTCAGGTTTTAAATTTGAAATATATTTCCCTACAGCATCTTTGTCTGTTATATCTAATTCTTCTCTGTCAATTCCTAAACATTCAATATTTCTTTTAGTTAATTCTTTTACTACATCAAATCCTAACTGTCCATTTACTCCTGTAACTAATATCATACTCATTCTCCTTTATAAAATCCCTTTTTTTGCTAACCTTATAATAAATTTAAATGTTGATTCTGGTATAAAAGGTAATATAGATTCTATTAATATAGAAACCTTATGAAAACTTCTATATTGTATCATAATTTTTAAATCCTTTATATTAGGTTTTAAAAAATACTTTTTTCTGGCATTTAGCCACATTAAGCAATCATCTATCTGCTCTTTTATATCGTCATGGCTTAGTCTTTCCTCTAAAGATTTATAGCGACATATAAAATCTTCTATTCGTTTAATATAATATGTTTTCTTATCAAACACGTCTTTCAAAATCCCAGTCTGATTATAACTATGCTGTCTATATCTAACTAAAGGTTTATTTATAAACTCTATTTTTCCATTTAAAGCTGCTATAATTGCAATCCATTGATCATGAATTAATGTTTTTTCAAAAGGTATTGCCTTCCTTGCTATATCTTTGCTAACTATCATTGCACATCCCGTTACAAAGTTAGTCATTAATAACTCTTTTGCTAAATTATCCCCCGACTTATATACAATTCTTTTTTTTACCTCAGTTATGCTATCAGCTATTCTCTTATCGCTTTCATCAATTATTAATAGATCACTGCATACAAGTGTTACATCTTCGTCAATAAATTTCCCCATCATTATAGCTATCTTATTAACTTCCCAAATATCATCCTGATCACAATATGAAAGAAAATCTCCATTCGCAATTTTAGTTAGTTCCTCAAAAGCTCTGTTAGAACCTTGATTTTTTTCTCCTCTAATTAATGTATATCTAAATTTGGTTATATACTTTTTAAAATATTCCTCATTTACTGGCACTTCAGGGCAATCATCATAAACTAACAATTCTATATTCTTATAAGTCTGTTCATTTAAAGAAATCAGCTGTTTTATAAGCCACTTTGCATTTGGCTTATAAACAGCTAATAATATAGATACTAACGGCTTATCTACTTCTATACATCTTGTCATAATAATTCTGATATTCTCCATTAATAATATTTTTCCACCAAGCTTTATTATCTAAATACCATTTAATAGTCTTTTTAATACCTTCATCGAAAGTTGTTGTTGGAAGCCATCCAAGCTCATTATGAATTTTTGTAGGATCTATTGCATAACGCATATCATGCCCTTTACGATCTGTTACATATTTAATTAATTCTTCTGATTTTCCAAGTTCTCTTATGATTGTTTTAACAACTTCTAGATTAGTACGTTCGTTATGTCCACCTATATTGTAAACTTCTCCAACCTTTCCTTCATGAATAATTAAATCAATTGCCCTGCAGTGGTCTTCTACATATAACCAATCTCTAACATTTTCTCCAGTTCCATAAACCGGCAATTCCTTATCATTTAATGCATTTGCTATAATAAGCGGAATTAACTTTTCTGGAAAATGATATGGTCCATAGTTATTTGAGCATCTTGAAATTGTAACTGGTAATCCATAGGTTCTATGATATGCACCAACTAAAAGATCCGCAGATGCTTTACTTGATGAATATGGACTTGAAGTGTGTATTGGAGTTTCTTCTGTAAAGAAAAGGTCTGGTCTATCTAAAGGTAAATCTCCATAAACTTCATCTGTAGATACCTGATGATATCTCTTTACTCCATATCTTCTACAAGCATCCATAAGTACTTGTGTTCCCATGATATTAGTTCTTAAAAATATTTCTGGATTTTCAATAGATCTATCCACATGACTTTCTGCTGCAAAGTTTACTACAATATCTGGATTTTCTTTTTCAAACATTTCATAAATTGCTTTTCTATCAGCTATATCTATTTTATAGAAACTAAAATTAGAATTATCTTCAACTGATGCCAATGTTTCCATATTTCCAGCATAAGTTAAAGCATCAACACAAATTATTTTATAATCATTATATTTATTAAGCATATAGTGAACAAAGTTTCCACCAATAAACCCCGCACCACCTGTCACAACAATTTTCATCTTCCACACTCCTTTTCAATTTACAGTAAACAATTGTCAATTATATATTATTAATTGTTTATTATTTTTCATATATAAAAGTACAATCACTATCTTTAAGTAATGGTGCCTTTTTATCTTTTTCAGAAAGAATAGGATTTTCAATTCCCCATTCAACACCAATTTCAGAATCACAGTAACAAATACTTCTATCACTTTCATAGTTATAATAATTATCTGTTTTATATACAAACTCCACATCATCAGTTAAGGTTACAAATCCATGACCGAACCCCCTTGGAATAAATAATTGTCTTTTATTTTCCGCCGACAACTCAACAGCTACCCATTCCTTATATGTTGGCGATCCTTTTCTTAAATCAACAGCAACATCAATAACTGCACCATTAACACATCTAACCAATTTTGCTTGAGCATGTTCTCCGTTTTGAAAGTGAATTCCTCTAAGTATTCCTTTTCCCTTAGAATATGATTGATTATCCTGGCAAAAATCACAAGCAATTTCTGGTGTTTTTATTCTAGAGTAAGTTTCCATAAACCATCCTCTTTCATCTCCAAAAACTTGTGGTTCTACTATGTAAACACCTTCTAGTTTAGTTTTTATCAAATTCATTATAGATACCTCTCTTCAATTTACTATTAAAAATTAATAAATAACTTTCCCTTCAGCAACATTTTTTAAATGTTGTCCATAAGGACTCTTTCCATATTGATCTGCGCTTTCAAGTAATGTCTTCTTATCTATCCATCCATTTTTATAAGAAATCTCTTCCAAGCAAGCTATTTTAAGTCCTTGTCTAGTTTCAATTACTTTTACATATTCCGAAGCTTCTGTTAAGCTATCTACTGTCCCAGTATCAAGCCAGCCATATCCTCGTCCAAGAGTTGTTACATCTAGCTTACCTTTTTCAAGGTAAATTTTATTTAAATCTGTAATTTCTAATTCCCCTCTTGCTGATGGTTTTAGACTCTTAGCATATTCACATACTTTATTATCATAAAAATAAAGCCCTGTTACAGCATAATTAGATTTCGGATTTTCTGGTTTTTCTTCTAAAGATACAGCTTTTCCGTTAACATCAAATTCTACTACACCAAAACGTTCTGGATCATCCACATAATATCCAAAAACTGTTGCACGGCCTTCATTTTCTACTGCCTTTTTCAAATGATTTTTAAGTCCATTTCCGTGAAATATATTATCTCCAAGAATCATTGCACAATTATGATTTCCAACAAATTCTTCTCCTAGTATAAATGCTTGAGCTAGTCCATCTGGAGATGGCTGCACTTTATATGATAAATTTATTCCATATCTCGATCCATTACCTAGCAGTTTTTCAAAATTAGGTAAATCCTTTGGTGTTGAAATTATTAATATATCTCTTATCCCAGCTAACATCAAAGTTGATAATGGATAATATATCATAGGCTTGTCATATACTGGAAGTAACTGTTTTGAAGTCACCATAGTTAACGGATAAAGTCTTGTCCCACTTCCTCCTGCAAGTATTATACCTTTTGTCAAAATAATCCCTTCTTCCTACATACTTTTACTTATTAAAACTTTAATTTACCAAAATTCTATTAAATTTTGATTATCTAAAATGTTATTTAGTCAAACTATCTAAAATATACTCATAAAACTTTCAAACTCTTCATTCATAGAAAAAACTTTAAATTTGAAATATATGTACTTTATTCACATTCTATATTAGATATTATCATATTATAAGGAATAAATAAATAACTACTACTCTAATTATGCATTGGTAGTTAGTCCAATTTATTGAAACCCTTTATTTATTACGAATTTTTATGTAAAATGATATTATAAACGTATTTTTTTATATAACCTTTGTTATTTTAGTAACCATTTAAACATTTATGGTACAATAATGAAACAGTTTAAATTCGAACTATAAAGGATGATATGGATGATAAAAGAAAATCAAAATCTATTAAATAAATTTAATGCTATTTCAGATATTATAATTTTATTTATTTCAATGACATTAGCATATTTAATTCGTTTTTATATTTTTTCCCCAGATACTTATTATATCACTTTAGCCACATACATTAAGTTTTCTATTATAATAATTCCAATAAATCTTATTTTATTTAATTTTTTCAACCTCTATCATTCATTTAGAACAAGATCTTTTGTTAAAGAATGTGGTGCAATAATTAAATCTAATACAATTCTTACTGCTATTCTTTTATCGTTGCTCTTTGTTCTAAAACTAGTACACATTTCAAGGTTAGTAATAATTATTTTTTATTTTGTGAATATTGTATTAATAATGATGAAAAGATTTATTCTAAGAAAAATATTATCGCGAATGAGAACTAAAGGACTCAACTTAAAACATATAATAATTGTTGGTGCTGGTGAGGTCGCAAATGAATACTTAGAAGTTCTAAATAGCAATAAAGGCTTTGGCTATAATTATTCTGGATATATATCGGATACTTCTAATTTTCAAGGTAAAAAGCTTGGAAACTATTCTGATTTATATAATGTTCTAAATGAGTTTAAACCTGATGAAGTTATTTGTGCTCTTGATCTGTCAGATGCAAAGCATTTAGAAAATATAGTTTCAGATTGTGAAAAAAGTGGTACAAAAATTTCGATAATACCCTTTTGCTACAAATACATTCCAAGCCAGCCATATATTGATCAACTCGGAAATATTCCTTTGATTAATATACGAAGGATTCCTTTAGACAATCTGGGTAATGCTTTTATAAAAAGAATTATGGACATACTATGTTCACTTTTTTTAATACTATGTACAAGCCCTATAATGCTTATAACAGCTATAATTATCAAACTTACTTCAAAAGGCCCTATAATATTCAAGCAAAAACGAGTAGGACTAAACAAAAACTTATTCGTTATGTATAAATTTAGATCAATGAACATTAATTCACAAGAGGAGACTGGCTGGAGTACGAATAATGATCCTAGAAAAACTAAGTTTGGTTCTTTTATTCGCAAATTTTCCATAGATGAACTACCACAATTCTTTAACGTATTAAAAGGTGATATGAGTTTAGTTGGTCCTAGGCCTGAGCTCCCACATTTTGTTAAAAACTTTAAAAATGAAATTCCTCTTTACATGGTAAAACATCAAGTAAAGCCCGGGATTACTGGACTAGCTCAGGTAAATGGTTATAGAGGTGATACTTCCATAAAAAAAAGAATTGAATTTGATATTCACTATATAGAGAACTGGAATATCTTAATGGATATCAGTATATTGTTTAAAACCGCCTTCAAGGGGTTTAGAAACAGTGAAAAAATTATGACAAATAATCATAAATCAACAAATAATGAAGTTAACTTATAACAAAACGTCGATTCCTATTGATTCTTATCAATATCTTTTGTACTTAATAAAAATTATCAAGGGAGAAAAAACGTGAAATTATCTATTATCATTGTAAACTACAATACTTATAATCTTACTAAACAAGCAATAGAGTCTATAATTAAAGAACATCACAACTTTAATTATGAAATTATACTTATAGATAATGCTTCTAGCGATGGCAGTATCTATAAATTACAAGATAAATTCAAAAATATTCTAATAACTCAAAAACTTCGCATAATTATAAATAAAGATAACTTAGGCTTTGCAAAAGCAAATAATATAGGAATTAAGCTTGCCAAAGGAAAATACATACTATTATTAAATTCTGACACTGTGCTTAAAGAAAATTGTTTAGAAAAATGTATAGCACAGATAAAAAAAGACAAAAACATTGGTGCGTTAGGTTGTAAAGTAATTTTAGCCAATGGCGAACTAGATCATGCTTGCAAACGTGGTTTCCCCACGCCCAAAGCCTCATTATATTATTTTTTGAAATTACATAAAAAAAATGCATTAAAGTATGGACAATATAATGCATTTCACCTAGATGAGAATGAGATTGGAGAAATTGATTGCCTTACCGGAGCATTTATGCTTATGCCAAAATTTGTTTTCGAGGAAGTTGGTGGCCTTGATGAGGACTTTTTTATGTACGGTGAAGATATAGATTTATGTTATAAAATTAAAGAACGCGGATATAAAATACTCTACTACCCTGAAGCACAAATTATACATTATAAAGGCGCTAGTTCTAAAAAGAAAAGATTTAAGGTTATATATGACTTCCATGAGGCAATGTGGATTTTTTACAAAAAACACTACAAAGATAAGTATGGTTCTTTTGTGACGTCGCTAGTATATTGTGGTATAAAGATGAAATATTTAATAGAAATATTTAAGAATTTATTTAAATAGAAAATACCAAAATCTGCTTAATTCCATTAAATAAGTAAGTCTTGTTTTATAAAGGTTGCCATTTCACTTAATTGCAATGACTTATGTGGAGTGTTATAATTTAAATAATTTGTATTAATAAATTACAAAAATAAATATATTAGGATGTGTGGAAATTGGAGAACATTAAAACCTTTTTTAAGAAAAGAAACATCGATTTTTTCTTTCCCATTGCATTTATACTGACTATAGTACCTTTAATTGTCCGTATGGCAATTACTAATGCAGACGAAAATACTTTGAATATTTTTGGAGAAAAAGCCAAAAGGGAATTTTTCGCTCAAGATAAAGCCTTTCTACTAATGATTTTCTGCATAATATTGGTTGGTATTAGTATTATCTTTTTTAAGCAAGTATTTAAAAAGAAAGATAAAACTGTAAACTCAATTATATTGGCAGGCAGCATATTTCTGATTTTCACTTTGCTTTCTGCAATATTTTCAAATTATAAACAAGTATCTTTTTACGGTATATATGACAGGGCTGAAGGATTTATTACAATTGCTTGTTATTTTATTCTATTTGTGTATTCCATTTATACCTTTAAAACGACAAATGATTACAAATATATAATTACCCCTATTTTTATATTAGTTGGTATCAACTCATTATTAGGTCTTTTTCAATATCTTGGACAAGACTTATTAAAAAGTAAACTAGGTATGACTATTGCTGTTCCTAGTGAATATAGAACTGGCGCTTCCCTAAATTTACTTTATGAAAAAGGTAAATTATACGGGACTTTATTTCATTATGATTATGTTGGCAGTTTTGTTGCTATCGTTTTACCAATATTATTCTGCCTGACTTTGCTTGAAGATGAAGATATTTTCCATAAATTAAATCTTGGATTTTTTTCATTGCTTTCTATATGGTTATTGTTTGGAAGTACTTCTCGTGCTGGAATTATTGGCATTGCAGTTGCAGGTATTTTTGCCTTAATTATATTTTGGAAATTAGTTGTAGAGAAATGGAAGCCTCTTTTAATAGTCTTTTCCTCTATATTAGTTATAGCTATTGTTGGTAATTTCGCTACCAAAGGTGCTCTTTTTGAAAGAGTTCCTAGTTTAATAACAGATGCGTTTAGTGTATTTAAAGATACTAGTGATTTTGATTACAAAGACCACGTGCCTATTAGAGATGTAAAGCACGTAGATAAAGATGTACAAGTTATATTACAAAACGATACTTTAAATATTTCTTATGAGAATAATGATTATGTATTCAAAAATTCAAAAAATGAAATCATTAGCTATGTCAAAGGGAATGTTAATGGAAATAAACTTTATACAACTAATAATGAAAAATTTAAAAATATCTCTTTTAAATATGGAAAATTCTATCCTAATTCAAATAGAGATGATGCTTTACTTTTAAATCTAGATAACCAACCAATGTTTATGTTTAACTTAAAAAGTGATAATAGTATTCATCTAATAAACTTAAATAGTAAAAAAGATATTGATGTGGAGCTCCCTCCAACTGTTGGATTTAAGGGAAAAGAAAAACTTGGCTCTGCTAGAGGTTATATTTGGTCACGATCACTTCCCATGCTTAAAGATAACCTAATACTAGGTAGTGGCCCTGATACATTTGTTTTTAGATTTCCTCAAAATGATTTAATAGGTTTGTACTATACATATGGTTCGCCTAATACGATTATAGATAAACCACACAATCTTTACCTACAAATTGCATTAAGTGATGGAATCATTGCACTATTGGCATTCTTAGCTGTTATGGTTATTTACATTATTGATAGTATGAAGCTTTATGCTTTGAAAAAAGATTTTACCAAATCTCAAAAACTTGGTGCTGCAACATGTTTAGGTGTTATAGGTTATCTATTTGCTGGAGTCTTTAATGATTCTGTTGTAAGTGTAGCTCCAGTATTCTGGATAGTTTTAGGTGTTGGTGTTTCACTTAATTATATGAATAGACAAAAACTTAATAAGAAATTAAATAAATAAGTATTAAGGAGGTATCATTTAGATACCTCCTTAATACTTATAAGAATTTACTGTAATTTTAAGATAATTTTTTATCTTATCCAAGTTCCATCAGTTCCAACCTTATAGTTTCCAACTGTAGTATTTACAGACATTGCTCCTGATTCACCTAAATAATACCACTTACCATCAGCATCTTTGAACCATCCTGTTCTCATTTTTCCTTGACTATCTAAGCAATACCAATTACTTCCTAATTGCTTCCATCCTGTTACCATAGCTCCATTTTGCTCTAAGTAATACCAACTCCCATTATTAAGCAGCCATCCTGTAGCCATATTTCCATCTTGATTAAGAAAATAATACTTCCCATAATTTTTGTCAAGATACCAAGTACCTTTTATTGGCTTTCCTGTAGAATCATAATACTGCCATTTTCCATTTACATTAATCCATTGGTTTACTTTATTTGAAGCTACAGTGTTTTGCACATTCTTACCTGCATCTTTATTATCGGTTTCCGAATTAGTAGCATTACTTTCTGTTAAACTACTCCCTTCACTTGTTCCTCTATAAATTGTCAATGTATATATTCTTTTCTCATAGTCATCATCGTCTTCCTCACAATCCTTGTTAACTTGTACCTCAATTACATTTTTACCTTTAGTTAAAGATACTCTTTTTCTATTTTTAGAATCTGCTGTAGTTCCATTAATCTTAACTATATTTGATCCATTTTCAGGTTCACCTTTTATTATAATATCCTCTGATGTTTCTGGAACATCAACGCTATATGAAGTTATTTTTTTATTAAAATTCGGAGTGTATTTCACATCATTATCATCCAAAACTATATCATCTAAATATATTTCATCCTGTTTATTATCAAATTTAACATTATCCGTATTGTTAGTACTTTGTGATGGATTTTTTCCTCTATATACATTTAAAGTGTATGTCTTAGTATTCTCATCATCTTCATCATCTTCAACATCTATTGATATTGAATTTTGTCCTTTGCTAAGCTTAACTTCTTTTCTAAATTTGTCATCATCATCTACTTTCAAACCGTCGATTCTGACTATATAATTATTATTTTCCGGTTCAGCTTGAACTCTTAATTCCTCTACATCCTCCGGAACGGTAACATCGTAAGAAGTAATATCTTTAGAAAATACCAAATCGCCAAAATCTAAATTTATATTATCTAAAAAAACAGATTCCGAGTCGCTCGACTGCTTCCCCCCCCTATCTATCTTCAAAGTGTACTCTCTTTCTTTTTCTCCATCTTCACTTTCAACTGTTACATCAAAGGTGTTAGTACCTTTCTCTAAGGTAACTGTCTTTTTAAATTTTGTATCACTTTGTTTTTCAGGATTTTTATCCCCATCTATTGTTACCTTATCATCTTTATTATAAGTTGTGACTCTAATTACAACTTCTTTATCTGAGTTAGGTACGTCTGTACTGTAAGTTTTTTTAGAACTATTTAATTCTATAGGATCCCCATCTGTAACATTTATACCTTTTAAATAAATATCACTATCTGCGTATGCCTTAATATTCATTACATTAATGTATTTTCCTGGCTCTAATACAGAAAATGTTCCTATAATAAGAGTTGCTGAAATTAAACATTTTATACCTTTATTCATTTTTATCCTTCCTTCCTTTTATGACTAGAAATCAAGTATCCACCGACATAAAATCTTAACATATAATAATTTTCCTTCATTTTAACGAATATTATTTTTTCCAGACTCCATCATTTCCTAGTTTATATCCATTTATAACAGCATCATGAACCATAGCCCCATTTGATTCATTTAAATAATAATACTTTCCATCTACATCTTTAAACCAACCTGTTCTCATTTTCCCATCATAGTCAAGGTAATACCAATTACCTCCAACTTGTTTCCAACCTGTTTCCATGGCTCCACTGCTATTTAGATAATACCAATTATTATCTAATCGTAACCATCCTACGACCATATATCCGTCTGCATCAAAATAATAATTTGTTTTATAATTATTATCATAATACCATGTATTTCTTATTGGATTTCCAAATCCATCATTATATTTCCATTTACCCGAAACTTGAACCCAGCTATTTGGACTACCAGAACTTCCAGTATTATTGCTAGTATTAACGTTATTACCTATAGCTTTATCAGCATCATCGATTTGTTTTTCAGTATTAGTATCCTTCGTTACTTTATTCGAATCTCCGACTCTATTTATATATACTATATAGGTCCTTTCTTTCTCGCCTTCTTGGGAAAGAGTAATTTCAAACTTATTCTCACCACTAACTAGACTTATATCTTTTTTATATCCGTCATTTTCATCAATTGTTAAATTATTTATCTTAACGGTAGTTGCTCCATCTTCTGGTTCAGCTTTAATTGCTAATGATTTAACATCAGAATCTACATTGACAGTATAATTTGATTTCTCTCTATTAAAACCTATAGGTATATCTCCATAATCTAATTCAATACTTTTTAGATATATATCTCCTTGATCGTCATTATTAATTTCGTTTTCTTCTTCACTTGTATATTTTTTTACAATGACCTTATATTCTTTTTTAAAATTATTCGGATTACTTTCATCATATGTGTCATAAAGTCTTATGTGAAATGTAGTCTTTCCAGTAAGAATTGGTATCTCTTTTCCAGAATCATATACTTTTGAACTTTTGTCCTTAAAAATTTTAACATTTCCATCAAAACCACTTGTATTAAAGCTTACTGTTGATGTATCGGACGAAACCTTAGCATAATAAGTTTTTTCAATATCTCTATTATTATCCAATTCTCGAGTATAATTATCATTTTTATAAAGATTTACATTTCCACCATTGCTATTTTCCATTCCTAAATCAGTTAATTGATAACTCATCCCATATGCTATATTAGCTTGAAACTTTGATAAGGTCAAAGACTCCATCGCAAAGAAAATAGTAATTAATGCAGTTGTAGATACCATACTTTTGATCCATTTATTCATATATTCCCCTCCTTATTCATACATTTTCAATTTTATTATTTAAACCAGTAATTAATACCATAGAAAGTTATTAACTATATAAAAATAGACGAGGCATAGCCTCGTCCAATTTTAAATTGTCAATTTCCAAAACTAGTTGCTAGATAAAATCAAATATAAATATTATCTAACCCAAGCTCCAGATGCTCCTACATAATATCCATCAGGAGTTGTTGTATTAGCTAACATAGCACCTGATGCATTTAAGTAATACCAGTTTCCACCGTCATTTATCCAACCAGTAGCCATAGCTCCTGATCCTGCTAAGTAGTACCAAGTACCACCAACTTGTTGCCATCCTGTAGCCATAACACCGTCAGCTTTTAAGAAGTACCAAGCTCCACCAACGTTAACCCAGTTATTAGCAACCTTAGCACCTGTTGCATCGTAGAAGTTCCAAGTTCCATCTGCTAACTTATCCCAACCAACTTTAGCTGGAGTAACAGGTGTTACTGCTGCTGCATCATCTGCAGCTTGCTTTGTTCCTTCACCAACAGTTGTATAAGCATCTCCGCCATCTTCCCAAGCGATTAAATTCTTTTCATCATATACATCTAAAGAATCGAATGATCTATCTACAGTATATACTGTTTTAAAGTCACCAATTTTAGTTGATTCTAAAATTTCTCCATCTTTAAGTGCCCATACATTTCCTTTAGTATCAACAGTCCAAGCTGAGTTTGAGTTTGTTTCTTCGATCTTTTGATCTTTGTCTCCATCTTTCTTAACTACATGACCGTCAACTTTATCTCCATTAGAAACATTGTTCTTCTTAAGCTTTTCACTAGTCTTTAAGCTCATCTTGATAGTTTTAACTTTATCACTGTCTCTGAATGTGCTATAAAGGCATCCTTCTACAACATAAGTATAATAATCTTTTGCAGTACCATTGTAGTTATAAGAATCCATGATTGCATTATAAGCATCCTTTACATCCCCATCACCTAGAGTATCTGCTATTTGATAAGATTCAGTAGTTTTTGGTAAATATGCGTCTTTTTCTTTAGATCCACTTTGTTCCTTAGAAATCTTTTGAACGTAGTATAATTCTTGAGGATTAGTTTCTGTTCCACCTGATACGCTATCAACTAATTGAGCTCCATCAACATGAACCTTAACTAATCTATAGATGTACTTACTATCTTGTGCTAAAGTTTTAAGGTAAGTTATGCTTGTTACCTTTACATCATGTGCTCCTTTAGCTTTATCTTCAGATGAAGCTACATCTTGATCTCCAAGTTCTTCTAACTTAATCATCTTATATCCATTGTATACATAGATATTAAGATCTTTAGAACAATCTATATAAGTTCCTGAATTATTTGTATAACCAGAATAACTTATATTAGCTGCTCCATCAGTAGTAGTTGTTGATATAGCTCCACCTGTGCTTGCAGAATATGCATACCATACATCTTCAAATTCATCAACACCAGTGCTGCTTGAAATAGGTTGAAGTGTACCAACTTTTACGTTGTCGTTATTATATCTGTCTGTTTTCTTTAATTTATTTTCTAATTTAGTTTGTGCTGTTTCTTTTAAATCACTTGGAGTATCATCGTCTGAAATCTTTCCAGTTGATAAATCTACAACATACTTATTATTTCCATCTTGTGCTGCAACGTATTTATCATCATATTTACCGTATTCAGTATCTATTTCTGATGCATCGTCTAACTTCTTGTCCTTATCTCCAGCATTGTAATATAATCCGCTATCATCATCGTCAGTTCTGTATCCTTGGTAAAGATACTTTCCATCACTGAATGCTACTGCCTTTTCAATTGTACCATCTTTAGTTCCTAATTTTGTTGCAGCCATTGCTGGTACTATTGCCATAACAGAAGTAGCTGCTACTAATAAAGCTGTAATTTTGTTTGCTCTTTTAAACATAATTTTTATTTCCCTCCTAAATTTTCGAATTCAGATAAATTATAGCATTATTGTACAACCATGTAAAGTTGATAATGCTTATAATGTATATTTTTGTATAAAAATCATTCTTAACAATTACTGTTATATGTAATTTATACTAAAATTACATTAGTTATTACATTCTACCACACTAAATACTACTTGTACATAAAATGCCACTATTTTTTTAAATTTCATTATCTACCTGTCATTTCCTATATTGTCATTAAATAATACAACCAGGATTTCTTTTTTGGGTACCTTTTTAATAACTTATAATTATTTTCTTCAAATAATTTATAAAAATTTTGCCTCACATATTATATAGTAAGATAATTACTATATACTTTGGTGCCATTTTAGGTATTTTACAAAATATATATTTTATATTAATATACTTCCTAAAGTCCCTTAAATATCCTTAAACACATTATACTATACAACACTCAAAATATATTTAGGTACTTTTTTACTTTTTAAAATTAAAATTTCATATAATTTTTTATACTCCCTATTATATATATATATTCTTGCTATATATTCCTTACAAAAAAATTAATTTAACACTAGCGCCAAGAATTCTAGATTTCCTTATAAATATAATTAAAAAAGTTATTCAAAATAGAATTCCATTTTGAATAACTTCTTCATTTTATTTTATCCAAGCCCCATCGTTTCCAAGTTTATATCCACCAATTTGTGTATTCTTAACCATAGCACCATTATCTTGAAGATAATAGTATTTTCCATTCACATCTTTAATCCAACCAGCTTGCATTATCCCTTCTGAGTTAAGATAATACCAATTTCCACTGGTATTTATCCATCCCCTTTGCATACCTCCATTGCTATCTAAATAATACCACTTTCCGCTATTAAATAACCATCCAGTTGCCATCGTCCCATCTGCCTGCAAGTAATAACTTTTGCCTGTATTTTTATCATAAAACCATGTATTTTTTAGAGAATTTCCAGCAGAATCATTATATTTCCACCCATTATTATCAAATACCCATTGATTATACTTAGCATTTATACTGGTTGTATCTTTTTCTACTTTCCCCACATTAATATTTAATGTATAAATTCTCTGTTTATTATTGGGTTCATCCTGAATTTTTATTATGACTTTATTACTTCCTTGTTTTAGATCTACCGTATCTTTATAATTATCAACATCTTCTGTAATTTTATCATTGATTTTGACCTTATATTCGCTTTTAGCTGGTTCCGCAGTTATATCTACTTGAGAAGTATCTTCATCGAGATTTATATTGTATGTTCTCTTATTTTCGTCAACATCAATCCTCTTATCATCTACTTTTATATAATTTAGGTAAATATCATCTTGTGTGTCTTTATTATCTAACGAATCTTCCCTATTTATATTTAATATATATGTTCTTTGTTTGTCATGCTTGCTATCCTTTACTTTTATTATTATAGGATTTTTACCTTTATTTAAATCTACCGTTTGCTTATAATCGTTTCCCTTATTTGCTATTCCTCCATCAATTATGACTTCATACATATCTGAGTCCGGAAAAGCTCCTATGGTTATTTTACCTATAGATTCGCTTACATTAATATCATAGTTTGTAGTATCCTTTGAAAAATTAATGGTACCATTACTTAAACTTATATTACCCAAATAAATATCATCCTGGTCAGCTTCACCTCTTATAATATTTAATGTATATATTTTGTAATCATCATCGTTACTTACTTTCACTCTCACTGTATTATTACCTTTTTCTAAACTTATTACTTTTTTATAGACATTATTTTCACTTTTATCTACAAAATCATCATTAATGGAGATTGCTACATCTTCACTTTTAGGCTTTAGAGTAATTTTTATTTCATCTGTATCCTTGTCTACTTTTACATCATAATAAAAAGTATCTTGATCAAAATCAATATCACTTTTATTTAGAGATATATTTTTCAAATAAACACTTTCAGTTTCTGATGCATATACCTTTGATCCCATTGCTAAACCACTAAATATATTAAAGCCATATAATCCATTTATACAAATTGTAGTTAATGCAATGGAAACTATTTGTCCAATTCTCTTATTCATTTCAATTATCCCACCCCATCCATTTTATTCTTTATATAATTAATTTTAGCATATTCTATGAATCCTACAATCAGAATATTGTACTAAAAATAATATAATCTATTTAAAGAAAAAGAACGCCCTTTAAATGAGCGTTCTTATAATTGCATTAACGAATCCATGCACCATCATTTCCTAGTTTATATTGACCAATTGAAGTATTGGAAGCCATAGTTCCATCAGCAGATAAGTAATAATACTTACCACCATCCATTATCCAGCCTGTTTGCATACCTCCATCTGAACCTAAATAGTACCACTTACCACCATAGCTTAACCAACCAGTAGCCATGCTTCCATCAGCTTGTAGAAAATAGTTTTTACCATAATTTCTATCGTAGAACCAACTATTCTTTACTGCAGTTCCTGTTGAATCATTATATTGCCATTTCCCATTAACTTGTATCCATTGATTAGGTTTTAAAGTTGATACAGCATCCGCAGTACTTGGTGAAGAATCTGTTGTTGTATTTTTAGTACCTGTATTAGTAGAAGAAGTACCACCTCTAGTTATGTTTAAAGTATAAACTCTTTCTTCATTATCATCATTTTCAATTTTCACTTCAATTTTATTTGTTCCTTTATCTAAAGATACGTCCTTTTTGAACTTATCATCATCTTCATTTACTTCATCACCATTAATTTCAACAGTGTAATCTGTATCATCTGGCACTGCCTTAATTGTCACTTGATCTACATCACTAGCAACATTATAACTATATGTTGTTTTTGATTTTGATAATGAAATACTATCTCCTTCTATACTTAATCTATCTAGATAGATATCATCATAGCTTTTCGAATCATCGCTATCACTGCCATTATTGCTATCACTTCCAGTATATTTTACCTTAATTGTATATTGGTTTTCATAATCATCACTATACCTCACATCTGAATCAGGTTTATCCTTGTATACTCTTACTATAAGAGTTGTTGATCCTGAAGATACATCAATGTCGTCACTTATACTCTTTCCTTTAGTAGAGCTAGAAGTTCCTTTAAACACTTTAACATACTTTGACTTAGGTCCATCTATATCTATATTAATAGTCTTCGATGATGTTTTTGCGTAATATTTTTCACCCGCAGATACATCGTTGCTATCCACTTTATCACTGTTCTTATAGCTCTCATCACTATAAAGCTTTATGCTACTTCCACTTGATGTTTTTAATTCTAAGCTAGATAAAGTTGTATCATCATTCTCATCATCATCTGTTGATGCATATGCCTTAGTAGTTAGTAAACTTATCTTAGTAATTGGTGATATAGCAGAAACAGTACCAATTGCTAACACTAAAGCAATTATTCTTTTTAAATTTTTATTCATAAATTTATTCCTCCATTTTTTTATCCTTCATCGTCTTTAATATATTAATTTTACCACTTTAGTAATGTTTGTCCATATTAATATTATTAAATTTTCTAATTCTCATCCATTTTATATGTTGATATAACTTATATTAATAAATTATATATATGTTCTAATAATAAACTCGCATTTAAAACTCTAGCAATCTAAGTTTTCAATTAAAATTAGATTGTATAAATTTAATTGCAACATATATTACTTATTTTTAATATTTAAATCTCTAAGTTCTAGCAATTACAGTGTCTTTAATCATCTTTCCAGCCGAATCTAAATAGTACCATTTTCCATCAGAATCCTCTATCCATCCGGTTTTCATAGCTCCACTGCCATCAAGATAATACCAATTTCCAGAAGCATCTTCTAACCATCCCATTTGCATTACTCCACTTTTACTTAAATAATACCAGTTCTTATCTAGGCATATCCATCCAGTTTGCATTTCTCCGCTTTCACCTAAGTAGTACCAGTTATTATTATCATTTAACCATCCAGTGGCTAGATACCCATCACCTTTTAAATAATAATTTTTGCCTGTATTCTTGTCAAACCACCATCTGCTTTTTACAGGTTGTCCAGTTCCATCTATATATTGCCACTTTCCATTAACTCTTTGCCATGAATTAAATTTTCCTACATTGTTAGAGGTTTCAAAAGTTTGATTTTCGGAAATTGCATTTGATTGTGTTGCAGATGTAGTTGATGCCCCTGAATTTCCCCTATATACATTTAGTGTATAAGTCTTTTTCTCATCATCACTTTCAACTTCTATATTTATTGTGTTATTCCCTTTATCTAATTTTATTGTTTGTTCATAATCCTTATCCTTATCAACTGAATAATCATTAATCGAAACTGAATAATCGTCATCTTCCGGAGTTGCCCTAACAAGTATTTCTTCAACATTATCATTAACATTTATGCTATAAGAAGTTGTATCTTTCGAAAAATTAATACTTCCATTACTTAAATAAATACTTTCTAAATATGCATGTTCTGCAAATGCTTCTTCATCAGAAACGATTGTTGGTTTTTTTAAATGAAGGATATAAGTCTTTTCACAGTCAGTTACATCATCATTACTATAAGCTTCTTCATAAGCAGTTTCACTTTTATATGTTCTTAAATAAATATCTTCATATGTCGAATCTACATCAATGTATTCTCCGACATCTTCACCTTTTTCATTCTTACTTCCTGATGTAAATTGCTTAACTACATATCCATCTCCCTGTACACTTGCAGATATTTGAAGTCCATCTGCTCCTGTTAGCTCAACGTAATAATCTTTCTTTCCTGTTAATGAACTATCATCGCTACTGTAAGTATCACCAAACTTTATCTCACTTCCAGTGCTCCTTGTTAGGGTCAATGAATTTAACTCTCCATTACTTGCCTCTTTATATGTTGCTGCATAAGCTCTAATACTTCCTGATAATAAATTATTTTCTGGTAAAAATCCTGAAATTGCTCCAATTACAAGAGTTGCAGCAATTAGACATTTAATTTTTCTATGCACACTCTTCCCTCCTCACATTTTTTCTGATTGTATAATATTTATTATTTTATCAACTTTCTATTAAACTTGTTTCAAATATTAAATACAAGTTAATCATACTTATATAATACCACAATACTAATTAGTTATAAATATATAACTAGTGTACTATATAAATCTAATCATACCACATAATTCTAAAATTTCTGTTATCTAATTATTAATATTTTCTAAACTCTTTTAGGTAAATATAGGAAAAGTGACTCGCACATCTTTTAAGTATGATGACAAGTCACTTTTTTAAAATTATACTTTATTGAAATAATTAACTTTATAAGACCTAAATATATCTTATAAATAAACCTTTATTCATAAACTTTTATTTTAAATTTCCTTAATTTATATTTTAAATCTAAATAGATTTATCATTAAAACGTAATAGATTAGCGTGCTATATTATTAAAGCTCCATTACTGCTAAATTTATATTCCTTCCCATTGATTGTCTTTGTTCCTATAGCCATAGTTCCATCATCAGTCAAATAATATTTCGAGTTATAATCTATCAACCACCCTCTCTGCATTGTTCCATTTGCATTAAAGAAGTACCATTTTCCATCATATGATAACCAGCCTGTTCTCATAGAACCATCTGAATTTAAGTAATACCAGTTTTCAGCATCTTTATCATTATTATTTGACTTGGCTGTATCACTACCTTGTACAGTTGAAGTTTCTTTATACCACCCTGTAAACATTGCTCCATCTGAACCTAACAAGTACCATTTGTCATTAACTTTCTGCCAGCCTGTAAGCATTGCACCCTTTTCATTAAGATAATACCATTTGCTATTATCTTTAAACCATCCGTTTACTCTAAGACCATTTTTATCTAAGTAACAATACACCTTTTGATCTTTATCAAAAAACCATGAATTTTTTAACACATTTCCATTTTCATCATAATACTTCCATCCATCTGATGTTTGGACCCATTGTGATTTTGGATTTGTTGTAGTATTATTTGATGATCCTGAATTAGAATTTTTTGTATCATCATTATTATCATTATCCTTAGACTTACCTCTTTGTACTGTTAGTGTATATGTTCTCTTTTTATCCTTCACCTCATCTTTAACTACTACTTTAATAGTATTTTCACCTTTATCTAATGAAATCTTCTTTTTATAATCATCATTAGACTTTACTTCATCTCCATTGATAGTTACTAGATAATCTTCATCTTCTGGAGGTGCTTCTACCGTTATCTTATCTACAGATTCATCAAGATCAACATCATAATTTGAATCATCCTTCGAGAAATCTATATCTCCTTCACTTAAAGTAAGATCGTCTAAATATACACCATCCTGGTTGCTTGAAGAACTGCCTCTTGTTATGTTTAAAGTATAAGTTCTTTGATTGTCTTTATCGTCTGTAATTTTTACTTTAATTTCATTCTTTCCATTATCTAGTGATACAGTCTTTTTATAATTATCTCTAGAATCCGCTAAATCTCCATCTATTCTAACTCTGTCACTTTCATCTTCTGGTTTTGCTGTAATCTTTATTTCATCCACAGAAGAATCAACCTTAATATCATAAGATGTTCTTTGCTTTAGGAATGTTATATCTCCTTTGCTAAGCTGAATATTATCTATATATATAGGATCTTGCTTTCCATCTTCATTAGAGCTTGCCTTAGTTTTTCTTATATTTATCTTATATTCCTCTTTACAAATTGTAACATCTTTCTTTTTATCTTTAGCATCTCTAAAATCCGCTAATGATTCATAAGTTCTTACATAAATAGTTGTATCACCTTTCCCAAGTGAAATTTCATCTCCAGGCTTATATGCTGTTGCATCAGCCTTATCAGAAGTGAATATTCTAACTATATAATCACTTCCCTTTACCTCTGAATCAATTTTAATTCCATCACTATCATCTGTAAGTTTTGCATAATATTCTTTATCATCACTTAGTTTTACTGTATCTCCATTATAACCATCACGTAAATCCAAAGTATCCCCACTTGATGTTTTTATCTTTAATGTTTTCAACTCTCCTGTACTTGGAGAATATGAAGAAGCATAGGCTGTTGTAGTTAAAATATTAAAAGGTTTATTTGATGTTATAGCTGAAAATGTTGAAAATGCACTAATAGTTAATGTAAGTGCAATAATACGTCTAATATTTTTATTCATAAAATTCCCCCTAATTCCATTATAAAATAATTCTACCATGATTATCATATAAAATCCAAATTTTCAATGAATTAATCCGACTCTTTTTTCAGATAATAAGATATAACTAAGTTTTATTTACTTTAGTTATCGCATATTTTTAGACATTAGATACTATAAATAAATTTCAAATTTAATATGTTAGGAGTGATTTTTATGAGCAAAGAAAAAACACCATATAATCCTACCCCAGGAGATTATGATGTTGAGAGGTTATCTGGTACAAGGCCTGAATCTTCTAACAGGCAAGAAGGACGAGATGATATTGCACCAACTAGAAGTTTAAATCCCCTTTCAACTGACGGTCCTAATAAAAACATAATAAGTCCAACGTCTTCTAAACCCATCCAGTAACAGGCCCTGTTGCTATGGATCATGAAGATGCCTTTGAAAATAAAAATCATAATATTTTGAGAAGTTAGGAGTGATTATTAATGAGCAAAGAAAAAATGTCATCAAACGAAAATGAAAAGTATTATTCTGGAGAGGAATTAACTGATTCACATCCATCAAACCCAGATGATTCTGAACTTAAAAAAATAAAAAGTATGTATCTTCCAGATTCAAAAGCTGATCATGCTCCAAGTGAAAAAAGCATTGAAGATGCTAATGGATTGGAGCATCCTGAACCTGTCAAACCAAAATCACTAATATAAATAGATGAATATAACTCTATTTATAACAAGTCAAAATCTGTTCTAAATCTATATTTATATTGTAAATAGTATTAAACAAAAGATAGGAGTGATTTTTTATGAGTCAATCAAAAATTCCATTTAGTATAAATCCTGGAGATGATTATCCAATGGAAAAGTATAGTGAAGAAAACTCACCAAAATCAAAGGCCTCTGATTCTGAAAATGTAGGAAAGACTACTGATTCACATGAAAGAAATGCTAAGAGTTTAAATAATGCAAACATATCTAGAACTAATCTAGATACAGAGCTTATTGATTTAAATGCTGATGGCGACGCTGATGAATCTAAATATAGTGATTTAATATAAAAAGCTTAAGAAAAATAATTTAATAGTATTAGGAGTGATTTTTTTATGAGTAAAGGAAAATATCCATATGTTCCAACTCCAGAAGATGTTCCCGCTCCAGATCTAAGCGATATTTATTCACCAGAAGCTAAAAATTCTAGTAATAAAAATTATAACAAAAACACTGATTCCAATAACAAGGATTCTTAAGCTTGAGCAAATATATATATACATATCAACATGAATTTAAATGTAAAACTTATTCAACAAATATTTATAACTATAGTAGTTAATGAAAATAAAACTCTTAAATGATAACTTATATGTTTCAATAATAAATTTACATTTAAAATTCTAGTTTAAAACATGCTAAAGCCTAAGAAACCTAATTACAATCTATATATAAGCTCCAAATAACATAATTCATTCTTTATAAAATTATTTAGGATATGTAACTGAATAGTTCAAGATACGCTTTGATGAATTAAATTTCTTAGAACATATATAATAAAAGCAATTAAGTTAGGAGTGATTTTTATGAGTAAAGAAAAAGAAATATCTCATACTTCTGATGTGAGAGATGATAATAAAAAAGCCTTTACTAATTCTTACTTGCCAAAAATGAGAACTAATTATCATCCAAGCAGGGATGATGTTGAAAGTGCAACTGGTGTGGATTTTCCTATAAATATGCCTAATCCCGCAGTTGACCCTATTGTTGTAAATAATATAGCTAATCAAGAATTTGATTACACACAAGATATGCTTTCTCCTGATAACTATGAAATAGATGGAGATGATTAATAAAAAATTTATTATATTTTTGAATAAATTTCCCGCTGTTGGTAAGAATAATATTCGTACCCCATAATACTCAGGCACTAAAGTTTATCATTTTAATTTAGTGCTTATTTCCAAAAAGTCCACCATAAACTAATTTTTATGGTGGACTTTCATTTTATTAATTTTATATACATATGCTACGATAACAAACTTGCATTAAATCCTCTAGTAAGCCAAGTACTCAATTAAGACTATAATAACAGAAACTTAATTGAAATATATATTCTAAAAAATTAATTGATAAGTAAAACTTTATTCAGGTGCGGTTCAATTTCAACCTGAATTTTAGTTAAATTTATAATCTCAAAGGTCACAATGTGTTTTTATATCGATACATTGCCTATGATCATGTCACTTTTATATTCCTCTTTAAGAATAAAGCATTTTAAAGTGGTTATATATTATATAAAAGCTTATTTTAAATTTTTATGTAATTCGAACTATTTTAAATAGTCAAGAAGCCCTTACCTCTAACTTCAGATATATCAATTATTGTTATAAACGCTCCTGGGTCTATCTGATGTACAATGCTTTTTAATTCAACCATTTGGTGTGAACTCACAATGCAGTAAAGCATTTTCTTTTTATCATGAGTGTATTCACCTTCCGCAAACAAAGATGTAACTCCACGGTTAAGATCTTTTATTACATAATCAATAATTTCTTTTTCTTTTCTTGTTAGAATAAGAAGAAGTTTTTTACTACTAAATCCCTTTAATACTCTGTCAAGAACTGTACTTTGGATAAACAAAGAAATAAGAGTATACAATGCTTGTGGAATACCAAATATTAATGCTCCTATGATAACTATTATCAAGTTTAGAGAAAACCCCAAACTTCCTATATTAAAATTCGAATATTTTTTTCTAATAAGCATGGTTATAATATCTGTTCCTCCCGTGGAACCATGTCTTAAAAATACCATTCCATAACCAATACCACACAAAACCCCACCATATATACAAAAGATAAGTAAATCACCATTCATATCAATTAGGCGTGAAAGTGGTTTTGTTATAAGCAGAGAAGCTGAAAGACTAAGCATCCCTATTGTTGTATAAATCGTAAATGATCTGTCGAGTTTTTTATAACTCAATACAAGTAGTGGTAAATTAATTATTAAGATTACTACTCCAGATGGAACTTTAAGAGTGTACTCTAAAATCAGTGCAATACCAGTTGCACCACCACTTAAAAGTTTTGCATGTACTAAAAATAGATTCACCCCTAAGGATGCAATCATGCAGCCTAAAAATATGAAAAACACATCAACTATATTATGCTTCAACTTATAATATAAACTCATTTGTATACTCCTTGCAAAATGGTTATTTGGGTTTCATTTCATTTTTCAGATATTATTCTATATTCAATCTTTAGTATTTTCAACAGATTTTTTACAGTTTCTACAAAAAGTTTTTACTATTTATCAAGTAATTATTAATAATTTATGTGATATCGCAAATAAATATCAATATTACTATCATAATAGTAACATGATATCTATTTACATTGAGAATTTATTAAATTTTGAACTTATCAACTTCCATTTCTAAACGCTCAGCTTTTTCTTTCAGTTTTTCCACTTCTTGTGATACTTCTAAAATAGCTTCCGTTTGAGTTTGAATTGATGCTGTTACTTCTTCTGAACATGCCGCTGTTTCTTCTGATATTGCTGCTATATTATTTATCGAATTAACTACTTGTTCATTTTTGTCATGCATTTCTTCAACAAAGCTTCCCATATAGTCTATAGCAGTTGTTATTGTGTCAGTCGCCTGCGTAATATTATTAAAGGCTTCATTCACTTCATTTACTGAAACGAATTGATCCATAGATACTTCTTTTACTTTCTTCATATCACTTACGCTGCTTAATATATCTTGCTTTATATTCAAAATTATCTCTGCTATATTTTTAGTTGACACTGCTGAATTTTGTGATAATTTTTGAATCTCTGTTGCAACTACTGCAAAACCTTTTCCTGCTTCTCCCGCTCTTGCTGCTTCTATAGATGCATTTAGCGCGAGTAACTGAGTCTGCTCTGCAATGCCCTTTAAAACTCCAAGTATATTTTCTATATTCTTAGATTTATCACTTAAGCTTTCTATATTTCCTTGAGTTTTTTCTACAATCGAAATTGTTGTTTGTGCTTTTTCTTTTAAATCCTGAACCTTATTAATTCCATTTGCAATTGCTTTAGATGAATTAATCGATTCATTAATCATTAGATCAGTCTTTTCCTCCAGCTGATTGAATTCCCCTCTCATTTCTTCTCCGAGTCTTGCACTCTCTTCTGCTCCGCTAGCCTGATTAGATGCTCCTTGGGCTATTTCTTGTGATGTAATATTTATATCTCTTGCCACATTAGTTGTTTCTTGAGATTTTTCAGCTAAAATTGCAGAACTCTCTTTCATATCATGAGTCAAATCTTTTGTTTTGATTAATAAAGCTGAAACCTTACCCATCATTTCATTAAAGCTTTCACCTAGTAATTTAATTTCATTTTTTGCTCTAGTAGAAGATTTTACTGTAAAGTCGCCAGTTGATGCTACTGACAGTAAATTTGATATTTCTATTATAGGCATTGAAATTCTTTTTGATACATACATAATCACTGCAGCTGCTAAAAGTAATATTATTAATCCTGCAATTAATGAAATTTTTGTTATTTTATTTATAATCGCTTTTGCACTAGATTCCTTTTGAACTGTTATAACTGACCAATTAAGTGAATTCCCATCTAATTTTATGTTCGTATAAGATGCATAGTAATTTTCACCATTTTCTTTATATTTAATACTTCCATCGTTTCCAGCCATTAGCTGAGCTATAATTTCTTTCAATCCATCCGATACTTCTAACGGCTCTTCCTTAGGATTCCCCTCTTTAACTCCAGTAGTTCTAGTTTGATTTTTATAATTATATAATTCTTCAATTACTTCAGTATTGGGATGTGCAACAACAACACCCTCTCCATCTATTATGAAAGAATATCTTCCTGATGCTTCATCTGAATATTCACTTACTACTTCCTGCAATTTTTCTAAATTAATATCCGAGCCCATTACTCCAACAAACTTATTATCTTCAACCAAAGGAACAAATATTGAAGTTACTGGATTCTTAGAAGAAACTGAATAATATGACTTTGATACAAATGCTGATAAAGAACTTTTCGCTTGCGCAAACCACCATCTGTCTGATCTATCAGCAAGATCCCCTGATGATCTCCCAGTCTGCATTCCTTTTTCATCCTGCATATATAGTAATTCAAAATATGTATTTCTGTCTTTAGTTTCTTTAAGTACTTTTTCCTTTGTATCTTTACTTCCTTCTCTTACTTCTGAATTATATGCCAGATCTTCTGTCACTTTATATGCCGTATCCATAAAAGAAGAAACATTTTTTGATATAAGCTTAGATAACATTTCGTTCTTACTATTTATTTCATTATCATAATATCTTGATAAAATAGTGCTTACACATAAAATAATTCCAATAGTCAGTACAACGGATATTGATAACATTGTAATTAAGAGTTCGCTTTTTATGCTCTTTATTTTCATAGACCGACTTTTATCTTTATTATTCATTTGCTTGTCCATTGTCTTTTCATATTGTTTTTTAATCAATCCCATTTATTTTCTCCCCTTATTAATATTTCTTATAAAATAAGTAGTAGCTTTAGAATTATTTTTAACACTATAAAAATTATGTTTATTACAATAAATATACTTATTCTTTTACAAGTTATTCTTATTTTTCATGTATTATTGATAAATTATAACATATTACTAGCTATTATCAACATTTATAATGCTTTTTATATAATAAACTACGTATTTAATAAAATTTTAAAGAAAACTTAGCCTTTGACTTAATTTTATGAATAGATTTACTTAAGCTAAGTAATATTAATTTCAGCGTAACACTTTTAACTTTTCATACTAATTAAATCATTAAAATCGCTTGTTATGTACATTGCAAAAATAATTCTTCATCATAATTCTAAAATATTACAAGAATTTTAGCCGTAACTATGCATTGTGAATTCCAACATGTATGAATAGAAATCTCTATACTTTTCTAAAAAACAAAAAGCTGTATAAGATAATTATAAAATCATCTTATACAGCTTAAATTAATTTACTCTAAGTTCCTAACAATATCATATATACGACTTTTAAATTAAGTTTATATGATCATCAACTGAAAACTTAGCTTTAGTGGAAATTAAAATTTCAGGTTAAATTTAGTGCTTAAATTTAGATATCTATACTTATTTTAAGTATACAAAGACTTCTAACTTACCACCGTTTCTTGGAATTAGGTTATCCTTCATTACTTCTCCATTTACAACTACCTTTGCCACAACTTCATTATCACTATTTTTTGAGCTATAAGGTATGGATTCTACATCACTTTGATAATTATTATTTTGCTCATTATTCTTAGTATTTACGTTTAATCCATTTTCATCATTTGCTCTAGAGACTTTTATAGTGTAATCTTCTTTCTCATTTGTAATCTTTATTTCAAATTCATTCCAAGATTTTGGTATACAAGGATTTATAGCATATCCCTTGTCTTGAACCTTTCTAAGTCCCAAGATATTTTCAACACCAACTCTGTACATCCATCCTGAAGCTCCTGTATACCAACTCCAGCCTCCTCTTCCTGCATGAGGCTCTTTTATATACACGTCTGCCGCCATTACGTAAGGTTCCACTTTATATGTCATACACTCTAACTCTGTTTTTGCATGATTTATAGGATTTATCATATTAAAGTAGCTTACCGCTTTATCACCAAGCCCAAGTTTAGTTAAAGCAAGTATAACCCAAACCGCAGCATGAGTATATTGACCTCCATTCTCTCTTACACCTGGCACATATCCTTTTATGTAACCTGGTTCTAACTTGGAATTACTAAATGGTGGTGCAAGCAATAGGATCATTCCTTTATCTTTCTTTACAAGATTATTATCCACCGCTTCCATTGCTTCAATACTACGATCCTTCTGTCCTGCACCTGATATAATTGCCCAGCTTTGAGCCAATGAGTCAATTCTGCATTCTGGATTTTCTCTTGATCCAAGAGGTGTACCATCATCAAAGTATGCTCTTCTATACCAGCCGCCATCCCAAGCGTTTTTCTCTAGGTTATCTCGTATAAACTCTCTTCTTTCTTCAAAATGTTCTTTTGTTTTCTTATCGTTTTGTTTACCTGCAATTTCAATAAAGCTTTCTAATATTGAATATAGGAACCAGCCAAGCCATACGCTTTCTCCTTTTCCTTCGTTTCCAACAGTACTCATTCCATCATTCCAATCTCCACTGCCCATTAAAGGAATATTATGAATACCAAAATTCAAACTCTTTTCTATAGCTTTTAAACAATGTTCATATATAGTTCCTTCTTTTGATGATTGATTCACTATTGTATATCTTTCATCCTCACCTTCTCTTAAAGGTTCATCTTCTAAGTAAGGTGCAGTAGAATTTAAAATCTCGTAATCTCCTGTCGAATTAATATACTCAGCAGTTACATAAGGAAGCCATAATAAATCATCGCTAAATCTAGTTCTTATTCCCGAATTAACAACAGGATGCCACCAATGCTGAACATCGCCTTCTACATACTGTCTTGAAGCACTTCTTAATATTTGCGCTTTTGTTATTTCAGGCTTTACAAAGCCAAGTGACATGGAATCTTGAAGCTGGTCCCTGAATCCATAAGCACCACCACTTTGGTAAAATGCGCTTCTGCTTAAATATCTGCAACTTAAAGTTTGATATAAAAGCCATCCATTTAAAAGATAATCTAAAGACTTATCTGGTGTCTTAACTTGTATATTTCCTAGGAAATTGCTCCAATATTGTTTTACTTTATCTAATTCACTTTCTGCATTTCCAAAAATCTTGTATTTACTTATTAATTCATCTATTTTTTCTTTCTCATCTTGACCAAATAAGATTAACAGTTCCTTTTTTTCACCTTTTCTTAGAACAATACTTGTTTGTGCAGCTAAACAAGGGTCATAAATTGCACCAAACTTATTGCTTAGCCTATTACTCTTTAGAGCTTCAGGGCTAAAAGTTTCTCCTCCAATACCTAAAAACTCCTTATTATCTCCAGTGAAACTCAATTCCTTTCCACCTATAATAGTTAAATAAGCATTTAATCTTCCAAAATACTCACTATATGGATTATGAGCACCTATAAACCTATTCTTGAAAGTAAAATCTGCACCACTATTTTCAATACTATCTCCATTTACTACATCTACTGTTTCCTTATGTTCCGATTTATCTCCACCTATATATGTTGAGATATACCTTGAACTATCATACTCATAAACACCCAAAACAAGTTTTGCATAGTAGAATAATGAAATACTTCTATCTTCATTACTTAAGTTCTCTAGCGTAACTCTCTGAATTTTTAACCTTTCATCTTTAGGAGCAAAAACTTCTAATTTCCCTTTTATATTATATGCTGTATGCCTGTATTCAGAGTATCCAAAGCTATGTTTTATTAAGTAATCACCTGAATCTCTTACAGGTTTTGGTGTTATCGAAAAATAATCGCCTGAGCCATTATCTTTAATATATAATGCCTCTCCTATAGGATCTCTAATATAATCATTGCTCCAAGGTGTTATTTTATTTTCTCTAGAATTCCCACACCAAGTATACCCTGAGCCTACTTCTGATATATGAAATCCAAAGTCATCATTTGAAATAACGTTAATCCAAGGTGCTGGCGTATTTCTATAATTAGATAATTTTATTATATAACTATTATCCTTTTTACAAAATCCACCATAACCATTAAAGAAATCTAAACCACTTACATCAAAATCTTCATCAGCATCTTCTTCATATTTATGAGAATCTTTTGATACATCCAAATCTAAATCAACTAAACTTGAAATTTCTGAATTGTAAACTAATTCTCTTTCTTTTTTACTTTGATTAGATTTCTTACCTATCTCTACATCATCATTATCATCTTGATCTTCTGGCTCATTAATATTCTTTATTAAATCATGAATATTAATTACTTCCTCATCATTATCATATACCTCGTAAGGTATATTTTCACCATCCGTATCTTTACTAATATTTTCATTCTTATATTTATCCTTAAACCTTGAATTATTTCTTAAAGCTATTCGAGAATCTAATCCCTCATCATCTAAGTCCATGTATCTATTAAAATTCTTCTCATTATGTGCATATGAACTTAATGGATTCTTATTGTCTACATATATCCTAGAAATTCCCATTAGTAAGTTCTTAATTTCAACATCCATGGTTGCCTTATTATGAATAAATATTCCACCCGCTTTATTCAAGTAATTACCTACATTAGATGATCTTATTACCTCCATTATATTTTTTTGAAGTGGTTCATCATAGGAAACTTCTTCATTATTATATATAATTAAATCTAACTTAACTCCTTTAATTCTTAAGTAATTATGGAATTTTACCATAGTATATACTAGATTCATGTCTTCTTCATTTTCTATCGCTAGCATTATGATAGGTAAGTCTCCTGAAATTCCATATGACCATAAATCCTTTTGATGCTTTGAAATATTTCTAATATATTCTTCTCTATTTTTTCTAGTATTAGTTAGAAAGAAAATTGAGCTCGCAGCACTCTGGAATATATTGGCTATAGCGCTTCTTATTCCTAAAGTCTTTAGTTCAAGCTGTGCACTTATGCTATAATTTTTGAATACTCTTTCTAGCTTACTATTATCATTGTTATGTCTGCATATTTCAAATATTTGTTCTTTTGATTCACATATTCCAGTTATATAATAGATTTCTTTCTTAGAATTAGGCTCTAATCTGATTCTCGTTCTTATACTCATTATAGGATCTAAAACTGTTCCAACCGTATTATCTAAGGCTTTATCATTATCCATGGCTTTTGGATTCTTCAACTCTCTATTTCTTCCTATAAAATTTATCCTTGAAGTTTCATATGAGATACTTCCTTCTAGCTCACCATTAACAACTGCCTTATGAAAAATATATGGAACCTTTGCATTCTTAACTCTACCTCTTCTGCTTCCTATAAGAACATTTTCCTTCGCATCATACTCTGTTTGCACAAATAAATTAGAGAATGTTGGATGAACTACATCAGCACTAAAAGTAGCTAATGTTACTTCCATATAGCTTGTTATTTCAATACTTCTGCTTTTATCTCCTTTGTTATTTAAAGTTAATTTTCTAACTTCAAAACCTTCTTCTGAAGATATTGAAACTTCCATTGAAGTTTCAATGTTACCATCTTTTCTACTAAATTTGGCTTTATCTAAATTAAACTCAACAGAATACTTATCTCCAAGATCTTTACACGGCTCAAAAGTTGAACTCCAATAGTCATTTGAATTTAAATTCTTTATATAGAAAAACATTCCACTATCATCGCTTGTAGAGTTTCCTTTCCATCTATAAAGCATTGTATCATTCTTTTTTGAATATCCATTTCCGTTTACTGTTAACATAGATGAATATTCACCATTGCTTAATAGTAATACTTGCGGGCTATCCTGATTCACTTTTTCAAATACTCTTGGGATTAAAACCTCTCCCTCAAAATATCTATTCTTAACAGAAAAATCCTCATTTCTTTCAAAGACAACATTTTGCGGAATTTTCTCTTTTAGTAAAAGTTCTGTAGATTTTATCTCAGGAATATCATGAAATCTATTTATTAAAATATCATTGCATAGAATATTATCTAAAGCCATAAGTGACATTCCTAAATGATGCACCATATAAGTGGCCACTTTATTAATCTTCTGTGGATAACTTGAGTTCTCATAATTACTTTTATCGCCATTATTCCTGTGAATTCTACTAGTTTCATCATTACTATCCACACTATTCACATTATCCACATGCTTATTGTTCATATAACTTGTATTTTTATCCTGTGTATTATCCACTCTTTTTTCGTAGTTATCCACATAATCCTCATAGTTATCCACATTTTGTGTATAATTTTTTCCATTTGTTGAAATATTCTGCTCTAGAAAATCACCTTTAGAAAGTGTCATTATGTACTTATCTTTCCTAGCTTTAGTATAATCTAAAGCTTCTATGAAACCATATCTTCCTAATGCACCCAACTTTTCAAGCTCTTTAAGATTTTTAATACCAGAATCTTTGTCAAAAGAAATAGCCATTAATGTTGAATATGGAGATATTACAAGATCATCTTCAAGTCCTCTTTTAAGTCCAAGTCCAGGTACTCCAAATGCCTTGTATTGATAATTTTCTCCTGCATCAAATTCATAAAATGCAGATTCTGATATTCCCCAAGGAGCTTTCTTTTGCTTTGCAAAGTTTTTTTGTGCCTTTATGACAGACCTATAAGTTTGACTAAGTAAAGTTTTAGGATAATTCCTCATTATTAGCGACGGCATAAAATACTCAAACATAGTTCCACTCCAAGACACTAGGGAATGGGTATGGAATGCATTAGTCATCGAACGACCTAGCTTAAACCAATGGGAAGAAGGTACGTCGTTTTTAGCTATAGCAACAAAAGATGCTATCCTTGACTCAGATGCAAGCAAATCATAATAAGAGTTTCCAAGAGAATTTTCCTCTACATTATATCCTATAGAGAATAGTCCTCTAGTTTTATCATAAAGAAAAGTAAAATCCATTTCTTCTGTTATCTTATCAATATCTTGTATTATATTATCTATCTTATCTATGTAATTTTTGAAATTATTTATCTTTTCTCTAAATTCACCTCTGAAGTTATCTCCATTTTTTCTTCTATAGTCCTCACATCTTTGGACTAACTCCATAATGTCTGGTACTCCTTCGAAAAATTCTTTACTATATAATTTTTCTATACCCTCAAAAATGAAATTATAATAGCTAATCTTTTTTCTAACTTCACCTATAAGCTTATCAATCCAATACCTTGCTTCTTCGCTCTCAAGTTTTAATTCACCTATAATATTTTCTTCTTCACCACTTAAATTATCTATATTATTGTTTTCCGATTTAAGTTGCTGTTTTAGACTAATTATTTGCTCTGTTTCCTTCAAATCTTGAAGTTTGAATAAAATTTCATTTAATACTTTTATATATTCTCCAATATTAATATGTGAAGAAAATTTAAGCTTTAGATTAGGTGCTTCATCTTCGATTATTTTATAAATATCATTTAGTGATATGACCTCTTTTACTCTTATCACTTTATTATGCTTAAGCTCTTCCATAGATTTCTTTAGTACCCATAGGTTACCTAAAAGATTTCCACTATCAACTGTTGATACATATCTAGGCCATAAGGGTTCTTTTGTTTTAGTATCATACCAATTTAGATAATGACCATTTACCTTTTGAAGAGTTTCCATACTATTTAATATAAGCTCTATCCTGTCAACAAACTCTGCCATGGTTATATATCCCAAATCATATGCAGCAATGCTTGAAGTAATTCCCATGCCTATATTAGTTGGGGATGTTCTATGAGCAACTCCCTTGAATGGTTTTTCCTGATAGTTATCTGGAGCCAGGTAGTTATTCTCTTCATTAACAAAATCCTCATAATAAGCATATATCCTTCTAGAAATTTTTCTTAAGTATGTTTTTTCTTCATTCTTTAAAGCATTCTTCTTGTGTTCTGGACGTTTAATACTTATGCTATAAGCCATGTAAGGACTGATTATCCATAATGCAGCAACCACTACACTATAAGTAACTACTCCTAATGAACTATAAAATGATAAATATAATACAAGTAGACCCATTATCGGAGAAATCCACATTCTCTTCAAATAATTAATAAAATCATTTCTTGAATTTTTTTCTACAAGTTCTGCTGACTGCCATTCTAAAAGATTTTTCTTAGAAATCATTACTCTATATAGTGTTACTATTATAGCATCAAGCATCAAAAAAGCTTGGTAAGGAATAAAACTTACTATTAGCACTATCTGCTCTAGCGTTTTAAATGCTCCCATTAATTTGTTTTTAGGGGTTACAACAAAATCTGTTACTACAAATACTAATGGAGTTATTAAAGCTAAAAATGCAAGCAGTGCAACTTGACTTCTTCCAAATAAAACAGTGAGAGATAAAATAAGAGCAAGAAGTAAATTAGGTGCTAATAAACTTCTTCTTAGATTATCAAATATCTTCCACTTATATAATAAATTTATTTTATTAGAAAACAGCCATCCTATTAGCTGCCAGTCACCTCTGACCCATCTATGCAATCTTTTGCAGCTAGATTCATAAAATGCTGGATATCCATCAATAAATTCCACATCACTTAATAATCCACATCTTGCAATACCACCTTCAAGCAAATCATGACTTAATACTGTATCATCTTTTATAGAGTTACTTAACACTTTATAGAATTCATCTATGCATATTATGCCTTTACCAGTAAAAGACCCTTCTCCAAATAAATCTTGGTAAGTATCAGAATAAGCAACAGAATATCCATCAACCCCTTCTTCTCCTCCAAATACTTTTGAAAAATAAGTTTGATTCTTAGCTTCTAGGCTAATGCTCACCTTAGGCTGCATTATTCCATATCCTCTTGCAACTCTATTGTCTTTTATATGAGGAATATTAAGAATATGACTCATAGCCCCTACAAGTTTAAAAGCACTTTCTCTAGGCATGAAAGTATCTTCATCTAATGTAATTAAATACTTAACTTGTTTTAGTTCTTCAATATCTGAACTAAAGACATTATAAGTATGATTCTTACTTCCTCTAATAAGAGCCATAAACTCCATTAGCTTTCCACGTTTTCTTTCTCGGCCCATAAATACATTTTGTTTCTTATTATAAACTCTCTTTCTACTAAAGAAAAAGAATCTATTTTCACTAATACCTTCATCATTTTTAAAATCATTTGAATATTTCTCATTTAGATCTCTAGCATATTGAACTCCAGATTTAATTATTTCTACATCTTCTTGAGCAGTCTCATGCTCAGAATCATGAAAATCGCTCAGTAAAGCAAAATAAATATTCTTATCCTTATTTCCACAATATGCTACTTCTAACTTTTTCATAAGTTCTTGAACTTTCTCTTTAGAGTTCACTATAGCTGGAATTACAACTACAGTTTTATTTTCTTTAGGGATTCCCGAGCTAAAATTTAATTTTGGAATTAATCTAATATCAACAACTTTCCCTACAGTATAATTCGTAAGTCCAATTATTATTTCATTTACTGGAATTAATATTATAAGGAATGAAATCACATATTCTACTAGGGTATATCTAACCCCTAGTAAGCCACTTATTAATAAAATGAGAAAACTTATTAAAAGTGTTCCAAAAATATTGCATGCTACATATGTATTTGCAGATATAGTTGTTTTTATATTATTTCCGTATTTTTTTAATTCGTTTATTCCCTCATCAATTAGATAATATCCAATATGGGATTTATAATTTTCTTCTTTATTAGTTTTACTATTTCTTGCAAGCTCTAAAATATTGCTAGCTAAGATAATTTCATCTGCATTTGATATTCTAGCCATCTTTTCAAGCTTATGTCTATAATAATCCTTAGATTCAAAATCCATACTATTATAAATATTCGCAGGATCATTTTTTAGGATTTTTTCAACAAAAGAAGTCTCTTCAAAAAATCTTCTCCAGCTTATTCCTTCAATTTTTCTAATAAATGTTATGTATTCTCCAATGTTTCTTTCTAAAACTTCTTCTCTTAAATCACTTCTAATATTATTTTTATCTAAATCTGAATTCACTTTCCATTTAGATTCTACAATATCATTTATTCTTGGATCTTCTACAGAATTATCTCTTAATACACTAAAAAATTCTCTTAGAAATAAAGGAGCGATATTTTTTCCTACATTGATATTTCCTATTTTCTCTTCAAATTTATTATTGTTAATTGCATCTATTATCTTTTCAGCTGTATCTCTTCCTTTCATGATTTCTTTTTGGATATCAACTAGTTCATTAGTATATTTAGATAAATTTATTATGATAGCTATTTTAAGCATTAATGGGAATGCCCATAATTCTCCTGTAGTAAAAATCTTTTCTTTATTATTAAAATTCCCGTTTTCAATGTCTCCTTGAAGTGCATTTATATATGATATGAGCTTATCGCAATCAATCTCATTCCCGTTATTTATATAATCTTTTGCCACTACAAAAATACGTGGAATAAATTCCATATTCTCATTATCTTTATTTGCATGATTATCTTTATTTCTATTGTAATTAACATTACCTATAGAAGATAGTCCCTTAAAATAATCTATAGGCATCTCAATCTTTATCGCTTTATACTCTTTTTCAATTAAATATATATTATCAAGAAGCCATTCAGATGCCCCAAGTACTTTATATCCGTTCTTAGATAATTTGCTAAAGTACCTAAAATTTTCATGGATGCAAGAAAATCCATCAGCTAACTCTTTTAAAACACTCTTTCTTACTCCATAAGAATTATTTCTCCTCAAGTAAAAAACTCCCTTCTTACTATTGGTATATTCAAAAAAATAATAAGTTAATATGCTAGTCTATTTACCCTTATACTTTATAAGCATAATTCCCCAATAGTACCACGCTATGAGGAAATCACACTTTCTTATCTAAGACTAAATACACTTTGCATTATTTATTCACTATTTTCTTTCATATACCTAATATTAATAACAATTACCCAACGGAGATATTTTTACCAAAATTATAAAAAGTATTCTTATATTCATAATCTATAAAAAAATAGCCATTCAAAGTTATCATATGGACAACTTTGAATTGGCTATTTATTAACATATATTAAATAACAGTTAATGTTTTAAAATTAACAGGTCCTTGAAAAATCTTTACTTTAATAGGTACTTAAGTATCTTTACTTATTAATTACTAATATGATTTATTATTTGAAAAACTCCGTAAATGCTTTAATAGTATATTCATTATCTTTTACAGTTGCTAATTCTCTTATTGAATGCATACTTAGTAGTGGTGCGCCCATATCTATTACTGGTATATTTAATTTTGATGCAGTAATAGGTCCAATGGTTGTTCCCCCTCTTAAATCTGATCTATTTACAAATACCTGGCATGGAACTTCAGCTTTTTCACAGATTCCTTTGAAGACAGCACTTGCATAACTATCAGTTGAATAACTTCCCCCTGCTGCAATTTTAAGAACAGGACCCATTCCTAACATTGGTTTATTAGTAGGATCACATTTTTCAACATAGTTCGGATGTATTGCATGAGCTAAGTCTGCTGAAATCATTATTGAATTGCTTAATGCTCTCTTGAAACTTTCTCTATCTTTTTCAAGACCTAAAGTTATTCTCTCTAAAATATTTTCTAAAATTGATGAATTTGCGCCTTGAGATGTTAAGCTTCCTATTTCCTCATTGTCTAACGCCACTAACACTTTAGTTGCTTTAATTTCATCGCTGCTTATTAAAGCTTTTAATCCTGCAAATACCATCCATAAGTCATCTAGTCTTCCACATGATATAAATTCATCATTTAATCCAATTAGCATACCTTCTGCATACTCATATAAAAACAAATCGAAATCTAATATATCGTTAGAGTCTACCTTTAAAGTGTCTGCTATTAAGTTAATTAAATAATTATCCTTTTCTAGCTTATCTTCAACTAATGTAAGCATTGGTAAAGTATCTTTTTGCTTATTATATTCATATCCCTCATTCACGCTTCTATTCATATGTATTGCTAAGTTAGGAATAATTAAAATTGGCTTGTTTACATCTAATAATTCAACTCTTGGATTGAATGGATTTTCTCCCTTTAAAGTTACTCTTCCTGCTATGCTTAAAGGTCTATCAAACCAAGTACTTAGTATTGGACCTCCATATACTTCAGTATTTAATTTAACATAATGCCCTTCAACTTTCATTTCTGGATTTGGCTTTATTCTAAATCCAGGTGAATCAGTATGTGCTCCTATTAATCTGAACCCATCTTTTTCAATATCACCATTTCCTATTTCAAAGGCAATTAATGCAGAGTTATTTTTTATAATATAGTGTTTTCCACCTTTTTTCAACTCCCATTTATCTTCTTCTTTAATTTCTGTATAGCCTTGCTTATCTAAAATATTTTTAATTTCATAAGTACTTTGAAAAGCAGTCTTACCCTTATTTATAAAATCTAATAATTCTTGCGCATTATTCATATAGTTATTATCTCTCCCTACATAAATTAAATTTTTCTCGTAAAACATTAAACAATATTAAATTCACTTTTAATATTATATACCTTTTTAGAAAATAATGCATATTTTATATATGTGATTCTCTAGAAAATTTCATATTAGATAATAGCTACATAGTAAATGCCATGACTACTTTTTCATCTTTTCCTAGCGGCACATCTCCTGAACAAAGTTCAACAATTTCTTCATCATCGTCATTTAAATTTATCTCGTTAATCCCGTTTTTATTATTGGATTTTTTTCTACTCTTACTATTCTTCTTTTGCAAGGATATTGGAATGCTTGACTGTAAATTATCTTCATAAGCATGCTTTTTAATTTCCAAGCCGTTATTAGTATTATCGTTGTTATAATTGGCATCACTAGGAATCATATCTATATTATTAGTATTGTTTATAGATTCTATGTTTTCATTGTCATTTTTATTATTGATAATATCTATGCTAATATTTGTAGTTTCACTATTTCTGATTTTATCAACTCTTATGGCATTACTACTGTTTATGCTGCTTTTATTATGCGTATTACTTTTAACTCCAAACTCAGAATCTATGCTAGCAGAATTTTCCCTACATTGATTACAACTATTAATATTATTATCATTACTGTTCTTATTTACTTCTTCTTTAGAAATCACAGTATTTTCAACTTCAGTAGTATTTTTCTTAATCATTTCACCAATACTTTTATAATTATTATTCTTTAAATCATCACCTACTAGATTTTCTCCAAGTTTCTCTCCCTCTACATCAGAATTCTTTTCTTCTACTATATTCTCTTTAATTTGATTATTCTTATTTATTTTAATATTTTGGTGTTTAGCAAAGTTTTTTACTTTATAGATTTTGTCTTCTGTAAACTCAATCATTTCTAAATCCATTAAAACTTTCATAGCTAATTCTACTTGTATAATATCTCTATTAAATTCTATAGCAAGGGTTTCCATTGTGTATGGAATATTTCTAGATAAAAATAATTCTCCTTCTAAATTCACCTTCCCAGCTAAAGCAATAAGTCTAATCCAAATGTATTGAATAATATCCCTTTCATCCATTGTATCTATTATTTTAGATTTAGTATCATCATACATATCAACTCTTAATTTAACAAATTTTCTTTCCTTCATTTTTAACACTCTCCCATTTAAATTAATCTTCTATATGGAATATATGTTTTAAAATGAATAGTTACATAATTTCTCTAAAATTTTTTATATTTTTCTAAAAATCATTTTATTCCAAAAGTAAAATAGATCTAAATTTTATTCTAGATCTAATACATCAAGTATGTTGACACGACAAAATTGAATGTGATTATGGAGCCGGAGATTTTTTTACTCATCTGCCCTCTCGAACACATATGAGTAAAATATAACAGACGAATATATATTTTTTTATTATTTCTATTCTTTTCACCCTACTTGAACGTCCTATTATATAAATTATTCCCACAAGAAGTACCTCTTCCATAAATTTAACTTCATTATAATTTTCCAAACAATAAAAAAGAACGCTCGAATTTATAACATCCAAGCGTCCTTATTAAAATATATCAATTTAATGTATAATCATTCTACATATAAGTCTAAATTATATATTGTTTATCTATACTTAAAATATACAATAAAGCTTATATAAGATTATTTTTAGCAAGTTCTTCGCGTAGTTTTTCTAGATTCTTACCTTCCATAGGGAATAACGGCATTCTAAGCGGTCCTACATTATATCCCATAAGCCCTAAAGCTGTCTTCACTGGAATCGGATTTACTTCTATAAATAACGCATTAATAAGATCTAAATATTTTGTTTGAAGGTTACAGCTTTCTTCTACTTTCCCCTCAAAGTATGAACTGCAAATTTCATGAGCCTCTTTTGGCATAATATTTGAAAAGACCGAAATAACACCTTTTCCCCCAAGTGATAAGATCGGAACTATTTGATCATCATTTCCAGAATATATATTAAGTTCATCCTTACATATAGCCTTTATCTTTGCAATAGCTGAAAGATCTCCACTAGCTTCCTTTGTCGCAACTATACGCGGATGTTTAGCTAATTCTGCATATGTTTCAGGTGTTATGTTAACCCCTGTTCTTGATGGTACATTATATAGAATTATTGGGATATTAACTCTATCCGCAATATAATTGTAATGTTTTATTAATCCAGTTTGCGTAGTTTTATTATAATATGGTGTTACCAATAAAAGTGCATCTGCACCAACACTTTCAGCATACTGTGATAATTGAACTGCATAAACTGTATCATTAGATCCTGTACCTGCAATAACTGGCACTCTTTTATTTGCATATTCAACTGTAAATCTAATGACTTCTCTGTGTTCTTCATCAGTCATAGTTGAAGATTCACCTGTAGTTCCTGCAATTACAATTGCATCTGTACCATTCTCTATATTAAAATCAATCAATTTTTTTAATTCAGAGAAATTAATTCCATCTTCCGTAAAAGGTGTAACAATTGCAACTGCTGCACCAGTAAATATAATATCCTTCATAAAAATTGCCCCCTCGAATATTTTCTATATAAATTATAACACAGTAAAGTGCTACTATAAACTTAGAATATATTTAAATTATAAAATGTATACTTATTAGTGTTCCATTGCTCAATTTCTTGAAAAAATACTTGCTTAACTAAGAATATTTAATATAATAGATGTAATGTCCATTGGTAATTTTTTATGATTGGAGTGTATCTTATGCTTTTTGAACTTATGGTTAATAAATTTATTAAAGACAATTCTAACATTAAAGATGATAATGTTAGGAATTCTTACGGTGTGCTTGGGGGTATCATAGGTATTGTAGTAAATATTATCTTATTTATAATAAAACTCTCTGTTGGAGTTATAGTTTCGAGTATAGCAATTATGGCTGATGCTTTTAATAATCTTTCTGATGCAGCATCCTCTTTAATTACTATTTTAGGCTTTAAGCTTTCCACTAAACCAGCAGATAGAGAACATCCCTTTGGTCATGGACGAATAGAATATCTTTCAGCGCTTATCGTTGCCTTCATGGTAATGTTAGTTGGTCTGCAATTTATAAAATCTTCATTTGAAAGAATAGTTAATCCATCACCAGTTGCTTTCGAGTTAGTTTCATTTATTCTGCTTATAGTGTCAATATTTTTTAAGATTTGGCTTTCTAAATTTAATAAATTTATTGGTGAAAAGATTAACTCCTCTGCTCTAAAAGCTGCTTCTACAGATGCTCTGGGTGATGTATTTACCACTACTTGTGTTGCTATTTCATTTTTAGCTTCAAAATTCACTTCTTTTCCTGTAGATGGATATATAGGAATGTTTGTTGCCTTATTCATTGTTTATGCTGGTTTTAATTTAGTTAAAGATACTATAAATCCTCTTTTAGGAGAAGCACCTGACCCTGAACTTGTTAGGTCTATTAGTGAAATGGTATTATCTTATGATAACATCCTCGGCTCACATGATTTAATAGTTCATAACTATGGTCCTGGTAAATGTATGGCATCCATTCATGCCGAAATTCCTGGAAATATCAATGTTGTAGATATTCACGAAGTGATTGATAAAGCTGAAAGAGAGATTTCAAAAGCGCTTAAAATTTACTTAGTTATTCACATCGATCCTATTTGCGTTATTGAAGGTGAGGTAAAAGAAGCTTATGATGAAATTTTATCTATAATTAAAAAATATGATTATATAGAATCAATACACGATTTTAGAGTAGTAGGTAAAGGTGATATTAAGAACTTAATTTTTGACGTTGTTATTGAACCATCCAAAAAACTTTCTATAACCGATACTGAACTGATAAATATAATATCTGAAGGAGTAAAGAAACATCATGCTTCTTATAACTGTGTCATTACTATAGACAAACACTACACATAGAAATACAGCCGTTATTTCAAACCAATAAACTTCTAGTTTGAAATAACGGCTGTATTTTTTCTATATCGCTGCATCCCATTTAATACATATTTTTATCCTTAAAATTATAAGTATAAATAAAGCTGAAACCCCACCTAAATTTTTTCAATTTATTATTCCTTTTTGCCTTATCCTATTTGCTGTCCTTCTCATTGTTAATTGGATAAATTTGTGATATCCTTTTAATATTAAGTGCTATTAAAAGGAGGATATAATTTTGAAATGTCCACATTGTGAAGAAGAACTCGGGATAAATGATGTATGCATAAATCCTATTTGTTCTCATTTCGGTACTACGATTAGAAATACTGAAAAAACTAATATAGATACTATTGGAAATAACTTAAATAACGGAATTAATCCTAATAATCAAGTACATGATTTTGACAATAATTCTAATTTTAATAATAATTCTAATCAAAACAAAGTTTATTATAATAGAAATGACTATGGTAATAATCAGAATACAAACAAATTTAAAAATATATATTCTATTCCTTACAACAAAAGCAACAATATTTCTCAAGACGAACTAGCTATCTTTATTGGTAATAATAGCGGTTTCTATATTAAGCACCTCAACAAATATAACGATAAACATAAATTTTTATCTTGGAACTGGCCATGTTTTTTCTTCGGTTACTATTGGTTATTATACAGAAAACTTTATGTTCCAGGAGCCGCTTTGATACTCTTAACCTTAATATCTTCAGCGATTTTTCCAAAAGGAATACACTTATTTTTGATACTGCTCATAAGAATTATAGTAACTTTATATGCAAATTTTATTTATCTTAACAATTGCGAACGTAAGATTAAAAGCTTCAAAATGAATATTATCAATATACAAAATCTCAGCAATACTCAATATATAAATAAATTACGTAAAAAAGGCGGAGTTAATTTAGCCGCACCATTAATTGTATTAGCTCTCCATATTATGTTTATAGTAATTTCACTTGGCATGTGGCTTTCAACTAGGATTACACCACATAACTTTTCTGCTCCTTCATACTACTTTTAACTTGTTCAACTAACAGTTGGAGCATACTAAAAAGTATAGATTAAAATTTTAGGCGTTCACCATAATAACTATTTTTATTAGTTATTATTTGGCGAACGCCTTTTTATATTGTTAATTATAAAACTTTTGATAAAAAGTCTATTGTACGTGGGTTTTTAGGATTTTTAAATACTTCTTCTGGAGTTCCAGATTCTAATATTTTTCCTTCATCCATAAATAATATTCTATCTCCAACTTCTCTTGCAAATCCCATTTCATGTGTAACAACTACCATTGTCATACCTTCCTTTGCAAGATCCTTCATAACATTTAGAACTTCTCCAACCATTTCAGGATCTAAAGCAGATGTTGGTTCGTCAAATAACATAACATCTGGCTGCATAGCTAGAGCTCTAGCTATTGCAATTCTTTGCTTTTGTCCACCTGATAATGATGATGGGTACGCATTTATTTTATCTATCAATCCAACCTTTTTCAATAAGTTTTCTGCTATATCCTTAGCTTCTTCTTTGGAGATTCCTTTTACTTTCATAGGAGCTAAACATATATTTTCACATACTGTTTTATGTGGAAATAAATTGAATTGTTGGAATACCATTCCCATCTTTTCTCTCATTTTATCTATATTAGTTGCTTTTGATGTTATATCTTTATCTTCAAAAGTAATTTGTCCAGATGTAGGAGTTTCTAATAAATTAAGACATCTTAAGAATGTACTTTTTCCTGAACCAGAAGGTCCAATTACAACTACAACTTCTCCCTTGCTGATGTGTTCATCTATTCCTTTTAACACCTCATTTTTCCCGAAGCTTTTATGTAAATTTTTAACGTATATCACTTGCCTTCATCCTCCTTTCAACATAACCTAAACATCTTGTCAAAGTGAAAGTTAAAATAAAGTAAACTACTGCTGCTACAATTATTGGTTCTAAACCTAAAGCCGTATTTCCTCTTACAATACTTGCATTGTACATAAGTTCTGCAACACCTATAACAGAAACCATTGATGATTCTTTTATTACAGAAATAAATTCATTTCCAAGAGCAGGCAATATATTCTTAAATGCCTGTGGTATTATAACATGCACCATTGCTAACCCTTGATTCATTCCTAAACTTCTAGCTGCTTCCATTTGACCTTTGTCCACTGCTTCGATTCCAGCTCTTATTATTTCAGATATATATGCTGCTGAATTTAATGCTAAAGCTACTGATCCAACAATCATATCAGGCATATCTATTCCTATAAGCTTAGGTAATCCTATATAGATTATATAGATTTGAACTAGAAGTGGAGTACCTCTTACAAATTCTACATAAGCTGTTGCTATATAACTTATCGGCTTAAATTTCGAACGCCTTAAAAGAGTTAATGCAAGGCCTAAAACCGTACCGCATAGCACTGCAAAAAACGCTAATACAATAGTAATTTCCGCACCTTTTAAATAATATTCAGAGTATTTTCCTAAAAATGTAAAATTCAATTTTTTCCCTCCTAGTTCTTTATCTGATATCTAGCCACTGTAACACTCTCACAATATATGAAACGCCTTTTCCTAGAGTCATATGAGTAAGCGATTCACACAAAATCATTGATTTAGGTTCTCTGCTCAAGCGAGAGATAACAGTGACAAGACCCTACATAAGTTCAACTAAGATTCAGCTAAGGACTAACCCCTATCTGAATCAAGTTTCACTTAATAATACACATATAATAAAATAATCACTAATTTTTAATTATAAGACATTATTTGATAATTTTCAACTGTTGTTAATTTCCAATACTAAAGTAATTTTAAATATCTAATACTCAAAAAAATAACAAGCTATGATGTAAGTATATTTGCATTCCACTATACCGGTATGTATTACCTCATAGTTTCTATATGCTAAAAACTTTCATTACTTAATACAAGGTAAAACTTTTCAAGTGAAGATTTCCTTATCACCTGATTTCAGTTAAACTTATACCCACAAGGGATACAAAGTGATTTTAAATTATTGCAATATAACTTCTAAGATTTTAACTAATTCTCATAGAGGAGTAAATCACATTCTTTAAATTCACCTTGTCAATAACAAAATATACACTACATCTCTAACTCGTTATTTTCTATCGTATTTCTTAGTGTCAATAATACTAATCTACTAGTTTATTTGCATCTAACACAAACTGCTTTATCTTATCTTCATCTTTTAATCTCTTTATTGTCTTATTAACTTGGTCTGCTAATTCAGTTGAACCTTTTTTCATAGCTATAGCAGATCCGCCGTCTGGATCTTTAACTTCTAATTTATCTGCAATTGCTATGCCTTCATTCTTGGCAACATTTATTTGAGCAACTGGTTGTTCAGCTAAAACAGCATCAACTTTATTATTTTTTAAATCTAATATTAAATCAGTAACTTTGTCCAATGATTTAATATTTGCTGCATCGAAGTTATCCTTTGCTATACCTTCTTGTATAGAACCTTTTTGTACTCCAATTTTCTTTCCTTTTAAATCTTCCATTTTAGTTATTCCAGCTTCATCACCTGATCTAAGTACAAATCTATGTGTTGCAGTATAATATATGTCTGAGAAATCTGCATTCTGTTTTCTTTCATCTGTTGGAGTCATACCTGCAAATACCATATCTATTTTATCTGATTGAAGTGCTACTAGCAATCCATCAAAAGCCATGTCTTTTATTTCAAGTTCTACTCCTAAATCTTTTGCAATTTCTTTTGCCATTTCAATATCAAATCCAACTATTTGATCTTTTCCGTCTACTTCTTTATGGAATTCATATGGTGGATAATCTGCACTTGTTCCAATTACAAGTTTACCTTTTGATTTTATTGCCTGTAATGCTGAAGCATTACTACTTGTATTTTCTTTGTTTCCAGTACTGCTTCCACAGCCTACCATACCTATTGCAATAGCTGATGCTGCTGCAATAGCAACTAATTTTTTCACTATACCAACTTTCATTTATTAATACCTCCAAAAATTTTCTCTAATAACGATAGCATAATTATACACACTTTTTCATATTTACTCAATAGTAATATGATAAAAAATTTTAATTATTATTCATTAAAATTAAATTTACCTTCACTAGTTATTATATATTTAAATATATATTTTATGTATTAGAAATAGTTGTATATATTATTATTATAAGTCGTACAAGCTTATTTCAAGCTTTATTTAACCTATTTTAAAATTCCAAAAGAATTTTATTTAATATTTCTATATATTTCTATAATTTTAAAGTTATGAAATTTTATTCTTATTAAATTTATATTATAATTTTTCACTTTGCATACTTTATGAAAAATTATTCACATAATAAATATAAGTAGCACTACTATGCAAATCATATTATTAGTGCTACTTATTCGTTATTTAAAATTTGCTATTTAATTTATTACATTATATACTTAACTACAGATAATCTGTGTAATGCTCTAGTACACATTATATACTTAACTAGTGATTCAATTCTCTCATTTTCTACTATTATAACCCCATCAAATTCTAAGCCTTTTGCTAAATAAGCTGGTATGAGTATTTTTCCGCCCTTGTATAGAATATCATCATTATCCAAACTTTGTATATTAATCTTTTCTTTAATAATATGAGATAATTTACTTAATTCATTTTTATCTTTGAAAATTACCGCAATATTCTCATATCCTTCTTCTTCATAATCTTCAATTAATGATATTATTGTATCAACAAATTCCTCATCGTCGGAAACCTCTTCTTCAATGACAGCTTCTCCTTTTCTAACTAAAGGAACAATTTTATATTTATCTAAGAACTTATTTGAGTATTCCATTATTTCTTGAGTAGATCTATAACTCTTATTTAACTCATACTTTGTAATTTCTACATTAAGATCTTTAAATACTTCCTCGAGATTAAGCATTGCAGGCTCTTCACTAGTTGTAATCAATCTCTGATTTGAATCACCAACAATTGTATAACTCTTACAACCCGTTATTTCTTTAATTATTTCAAATTGGATAAAACTATAATCTTGTGCTTCATCAATTACAATATGTTTTATCTCATTTTCTACTTTTATTCCTTTTAATTTAATCATTAAATAAAGTATGCCAGATAAATCCATATAACTTAGTTTCCCTTTATTTTCGCTTAAAGCTTCATTATATAGATTATCTAAATCATTGATGTACTCTTTATCACTCTCTAAATTAATGATTTTCTTATAAATATCTATTACTGGTTCATGCTTAATCCAGGCAGCTAATTCATCACGAGATTTCATAACTGCTTTTATAAGATTTCTTATTTTAATTCTTCTTAAATATTCTAGATTACTTCTTTCCATTTCACGTTCTTTTTCTGATAAACTGCCAATCTTTTCTTTAAACTCAGTATTTATTTTATAAAATTCTTCATCTCTCTTATCTTTTATTTTAGATATTAGTATTCTTTTTATTTTCTCACTTCTTCTAAATAAAGGCATATCCTTATAATAATTTGTAAATAGCTCCTCTATTTCTTGAATTGTGACGATCTCTTCTTCCTTAAATTTAATTGCTTGTATCTTAAAATATTCTTTATTTAAAATTTCTAAATTAGAATTCAATAAATCAACAAACTTCTTAGAACTCTTATATCTATATTCTTCTAAGGCGTCATCATTTCCATTCATGACATCTTCAATATAGCTGCCGAAGCTCTTTATATTTTCATATTTCAAATGAATTTCTTTTTTCGCAAAACCTTCAAAAGTTGTTTGCTTAATATTGCTTTCTCCAAGTGAAGGCAATACTTGAGCTATATAATCCATAAAAATATCATTAGGTCCAAAAATTAATACTTTATCTCCAAATTGCTTTCTAAAATTGTATAGTAAATAAGATATTCTATGAAGCGCAATAGTTGTCTTTCCAGAACCAGCAACTCCATTTACAACAACTATTTTATTTCTATCTTCTCTTATAATTTCATCTTGTTCCTTCTGAATAGTCATTACTATATCTTTCAATTTATCCGATGAATTGTCTGTTAGAACCATTTGTAGTATTTCATCTTTAACATCTATAGCTGAGTCGAATACTCCTTTTAACTGACCTTTCTTAATTACAAGTTGTTTTCTTGATAATATATCTGCTTCTATTTCTCCTGAAGGTGGATTATAACTAGCTCTGCCAAGAGTCCCCTTATAAAAAAGTGATGCAATTGGTGCTCTCCAATCAACAATTAGTGGTTCAAAACTATTTTCTAGTGTTAATCCATATCTACCTACATAAATTTCTTCTGGAATGTCTTCTCCTTCTTTAAAGGAAACCTTTCCGAAATAAGGTATCTCTTTAAGCTTTGTAAATTCCATAAGCCTTTTATCAATTGTCCTATAAGCTTCTTCTTTAACATAATTTTCATGATCAAAATAATCTATAATTTGGTCTTCATCATCTTTATATTCTTCAACGTATTTCTTTCTAGCTTCAAGAATATAGTTTGTAACATTCTTTCTTTTTTCTAGATACTTTAAAATCTCTTTATTTAAAATCTCTAAGATTTCATTTAGCTTTTCTTCTTCTCTTATAAAATCTACTTGTTTACTCAATATTACGACCCCCTTAGATCACTAGATAGTTAATTTATCACATTACAAGATCATATAAAATAATTAACCATCAATAACTATTTTTTTATTTCTTCCTGTGAAATATTATTATATACTTATAGCAATATTTTTACACAAGTTCCATCAATTTTGTATTGTTAATTATACATTATAAACTATAAAATGCACAATGTATGGCTAAAAACTCTTTTTGGTTTTATTCCTCCATTGTGCATTAAATGCTATATTTACATTTTTTATAGTTAGCTATTTTTAATATATATTACAATTGAGTTTCTACACCTTAATACTAGTTAGTTACTTAACTTGCTAGATTTCTATATAAACTTATTGTTGCGCATATATACTATATTGGTCTGCTTAAATATTATTACTTTCAGAATCTTTCTTATCAGATCCATCTTCTTTAGATATAGGTCTATCATCAGTCATATTTTCAGCCGCACCCTCTGCTTTAGCTTCACTTTCCATAATAACAGAAGTTTGATCATTTATTATTAATTCTGATTTAAATGCGTCTTGAGAATCTCTTTCTGACCTTTCAGGCTTATCATCTATAACAATATCTAAAGAGTGCTTTTTAGCTCTTCTTTCTGCTAACTCTTTCACTCTTTTTTCATTCTCTGATTTTTCTTTTTCTTTTTCTTCCTTCTTTTCAGGATATTTTTCATAAACTAAATCGAAGAATTCTTCTCCAAATATTGTTTCTTTCTCTAAAAGTACTTCTGAAATTTTATCTAGTAAATCTCTATTATCTCGAAGAATTTGTCTAGCATTTTCATGTGCAAGCCTTATTATCCTTAGTGTTTCTTCATCCAAAATAGTCGAAGTCTCTTCACTACAGTTTCTGACAGCTCTACCATCCAGATATCTATTCTGTACTGATTCTAAAGCCATCATATCAAATCTATCACTCATTCCATAAATCGAAACCATGCTTCTAGCCTGCTGAGTGGCTCTCTCTATATCATTTGATGCTCCTGTAGAAACTAAATCAAATACTTCCTCTTCAGCAGATCTACCACCAAGCATTACAGTAATTTGATTTATTAATTCTTCTTTTGATGTTAAATACTTTTCTTCTTCTGGTAATTGCATAGTATAGCCTAATGCTCCCATAGTTCTAGGTACTATTGTTATTTTATGTACAGGATCCGCTCCTTTAAGCATCGCTGCAACAAGTGCATGCCCAACTTCATGGAATGCAACAACTTCTCTTTCCTTAGGTGATAAAATTCTATCTTTCTTTTCTTTACCTGCAATTATAACCTCAACAGCTTCTCTTAAATCCTCTTGAAGAACTGTTTTTCTTCTTCTTCTTACAGCTCTCAAAGCACCTTCATTTATGATATTCGCAAGATCAGCTCCTACAGCTCCAGGGGTACTCTTAGCTATTTCAGCTAAATCTACATCTGGCCCTAGCATTACACTCTTTGCATGAACATGAAGTATAGCTTCTCTTCCTTTAAAGTCTGGTCTATCAACTATAACTCTTCTATCAAATCTACCTGGCCTTAAAAGCGCCTTATCAAGTATTTCTGGTCTATTTGTAGCTCCAAGTAAAACTACACCTTTAGATGAATCAAATCCATCCATTTCAGAAAGCAATTGATTTAGAGTTTGTTCTCTTTCATCGTTACTTTGCATCTGATTATCTCTGCTCTTACCAATTGCATCAATTTCATCTATAAAAATGATACATGGAGCTTTAGCTACTGCATCTTTGAATAACTCTCTTACTCTTGATGCTCCAACTCCAACGAACATTTCAACAAAACTTGAACCTGAAAGTGAGAAAAATGGAACTCTTGCTTCTCCTGCAACTGCTTTTGCAATAAGGGTTTTCCCTGTTCCTGGAGGTCCTACAAGTAAAACACCTTTAGGTAATTTAGCTCCAATTTCAGTATATTTGGCTGGCGCATTTAAGAAATCTATTACTTCTTTTAAAGATTCTTTAGCTTCTTCCTGACCTGCTACATCATCAAAAGTAACTTTTATTTCACTTTCCATATAAACCTTAGCGTTGTTTTTGCCGATGCCCATGACACCGCCTCCGCCTCCGCCCATCTTAGAGAACAAAAATCTCCACATAAAGAATATAAGCACCATAGGCAATATCCATGTAAGTAGAATATTCATCATTGGTGATTCTTTAGGATTTTTACCTGTAAAATCAACTCCGGCTGCATTAAGCTTAGTTATTAATGTTTCATCATTTACATTTGCTGTATATAAGGTCTTTCCTTTATATTCTTCATTATCCTCACTTGGTGTTATTAATAAGTTTTCACTAGTTATAACTACCTTTGAAATTTCCTTATTATCTAATAAAGTTAAGAACTCATTATAGTTAATTTCTTTCGTTGTAGCTGTATCTTTTGCATAATTAAACGCCATTAAAAACGCAAAAGCTATTAAAAAATAAGTAATTGCTACAGTAAAAGAATTCTTATTTTTATTATTCTTTTTGTTACCATTATTATTATTCTGCATCTAATCACCTTCCCATTATATTTATTAATCCTTATGTCTAATACTGCAATACTTCTACATTCATCAATTCCTTTAGTGATTATAATATTAGTAACACAATTCCAGACAATATAACATTTCATTACCTTTTATTTTTTATTGCAAGTTAAACTCAACTTCAATTATATCTGAATTGGTTTTAACTTTACGCTTTGATAATATTCATCGATTAGATTATTATTTCCACATATCTTTCATTTCATCTTCTATTTGTTTTTTACGAATTTCTGTGAACTTTTTATCTACTTCAAAATATTTATCATCTATATTAATTAAAATATCTCCTTCTTTAAACTCCCCTTTAACATTACTAATAGATATTTTATCTATATCTGCATTTTCCTTTTCAATTATAACATACTTCCCTTCCACTCTATCTATTATATACTTTTCACTCACTTAACATCCTCTTTTCATAGTATAAATTAATTCCAAGAATAGTGAATCGCTTACTTAGAGAGCGAACGCAAGTCAGTTTTCCTCTGATCTCCTAAATTATACATTATATCCAGCAAAATATCATCAATAACTCTTAATTTAAGCTTCCGAAATCTTTAAATGGATAGAATTTCAATACAGCTCTTCCTTGTATATTTGAAGCATCTATATATGGATTAATCCATCTTCTTGCATCATTTGATCGGCTCCTATTATCTCCTAAAAAGAAAAATTTATTTTCAGGCACATCAAAAACGCCATCAAAATTCTCGTTATTTTTTACATAATCCTCTTTAATATCTGATCCATTTACACTAACAATACCATCACGTATTTCAATATGATCTCCTGGAAGACCTATAACTCTTTTTATAAGCACCTGATCAAGCTCCTTTGAATAGAACACTGTTATATCTCCTCTATTAATTCTATTAGTGTTATAAATCTTGGTTACTATTAATTTATCACCAATATTTAAAGTAGGAACCATTGATTCGCTAGGTATATATACTGTATAAATCAAAAATTTATTTATCAAAAAAGCCATTCCTATAGCTGCTAGTATAGGAATTATCCACTCCCTAAAAAAGGTGCTTTCAAGTGAAAAACTTCCTATAATGCTTTTATTAGATAGCAATTCTTTATTCTCTTTTTCATTTAATTTTTTCTTCAAAAAATCTCTATCTGATTTATTAGTGATGTTCTCAGAACAATTTAAATCTATGTCCTTTGATTCCATTATATAATCATTTTCATTCATTAAATGTTCTCCCTTTTTGCAAGATTCGTTTATCTAATGCTGCATATTAAGTATTATTCACACTTTATAAAAATTTTAACTAATATTATTTTAATATTTCAAAATCTTTTATAGGATAATACTTTATTTGAGCCTTCCCTTCTATATATGATTCATCAACGTAAGGATCTTTCCAATACCTAGAATCATCTGAATTTGCTCTATTATCTCCCAAGAAGAAATACTTATTATCTGGCACTTTAAAAGCTCCATTATATATCTCATTATTTTTTACATAGTCTTCATTAAGCTCTTGACCATTTCTATAAACAATACCATTTTTGATTTCTATTGTATCTCCTGGAAGTCCTATTAATCTTTTTATTAAAATTTCACCCTTAAACTCATCATTTTTAAATAATACAATGTCTCCTTCTTTTAAATTTTTAGGATTATGCACTCTAGTTACGATCAATCTGTCTTTAACTTCTAATGTTGGAATCATAGATCCACTTGTAATCCAAACACCATATCCCACAAAGTTCCATAATAGAAGCGCTATGCCAAGAATAACTGCAATATCAATTATCCATTCATTCAATATGGACTTCTTTTTTTCTTTTTTATCTGCTACAATTTCATCTTCGTTATTTTCTGCCACAATATTCCCTCCATGTCCCACATTACACATAAATTTTCATTAATACCCCATTTTTCATAACCCTCGATCATCTATTATTGTATGTTTTAATATACTATTTTAGTATAACATATTTTACTATCTAAAATATTTATAGGATGTTAATTTTATAACAAAAATATGCACCAATCTTAAAAATTAGTGCATAATCCTTTTAAGGAATCTATATATAATTTAAACTCTTACCTGAACATAGTCAATATACTTATATCTATTCAACATCATTCTTTAACAAATCATCATAAGACTCTCTTCTGCAAATAAGTCTTGTTTCATTATCCTTAACCATCACCACTGCTGGCTTTGGTATCCTATTGTAATTGCTTGACATAGAATAACCATATGCTCCTGTAGTCATTATGGCTAGAACATCTCCGCTTTTAGCTTCTGGAATCTTAATGTTTTCCAATAATATATCCCCTGATTCACAGCACTTCCCTGATATTGTAACAGTTTCTTCTTTTTCACACTCAACTCTACTCGCAAGAATACACTCATATCCTGCATTATAAAGAGCTGGTCTTATATTATCAGTCATTCCGCCATCTACTGACACATATTTTCTAACACTTGGGATTTCCTTAACTGAGCCTACAGTATATAAAGTTGTTCCTGCATTGGCTACAATGCTTCTTCCTGGCTCTATTGTAAGAATTGGTCTTTCCTGACCTGTTCTTGCACACACTTCATCAACTTTGTTAATTATTGTGCTACAATATTCCTCAGTACTTCTTGGTTCATCTCCATTGGTATAGTATATACCAAAACCTCCACCAAAATCTACTTCTTTTATCAGGTAACCTAGGTTCTCTTTTGTATTCCTTACAAGTTCTAACATTATTTCAACAGCATCTTCATATGGCTCCAAATCAAATATTTGGGAACCTATATGACAGTGTATTCCTGCAAGATTTATATTCTCTAAACTTATGGCTTTTTTAATAGCATCTTCTATTACAGTACCAACTGGCGCAAAACCAAATTTCGAATCTATTTGTCCAGTCTTGATATACTCATGAGTATGCGCTTCAATTCCTGGTGTTATTCTTAAATAAATATTTTGTATCTTATTATATTCTTTAGCTATATCATTTAACGCGTCTATTTCGTAATAATTATCTACTACAAAGTTCCCTACACCTAGTCTTACACCAAGCTCAATCTCTGATAAAGTCTTATTATTCCCATGGAACATTACTTTTTCAAGTGGAAATCCAGATTTATGTGCAGTATATAATTCTCCTCCTGATACAACATCAAGACACATATTCTCTTCCTTCAATAGTTTACACATTTGAATTGTCAAAAATGCTTTTCCCGCGAAAGCTACTCTATTGTTATTCTCTTCACATTTGAAATATTTCCTATAATCCCTACAGTATTCTCGTATTAAAGCTTCATCAAATACATATAATGGACTCCCGTATTCCCTTACTAAATTTTTAGCACTGATGCCTCCAATCATTAATTGATTCTCTTGTATTTTCATTGTTCCAAACAATTTCATTTGATTAACCCCCAAATTATATTTTATTAGCTATTGCTTTATTGACTAAGTTACTTAAACTAAATCCCAACACCAATTTCAACAAAAAAATATCCACTTTCTTCGTTCTCTTTGAATTATTGCTGTTGTATTCCACTAATAGTTATAATAAAAAACAAACGCCACAGAATATGTCTGTGACGAGCGGTAGATCTTTACGCTAAATTTATGCACAATATTTTCGTTAATTATCAATTCTTTACAAAAAGATCAACAAATGAATTTGAAAATCTATATTAACAAAATCATTACTGTTCTTTTCAAACTGTTAATTTTCAACTGAAAAAAGTACCTTGTAGCTCAACACTCTTCGTGACAGTTATTCACATATTCTATGAATACCCAGAAAAAAATTATCGCATAATAATTTATTTTCTTCGGCCATAATACCTTTTAGCATAAATCAATGTCTGCCAACTACTTATGCCTACTCTTTATTACAGCACCTCTACCCCAGGTCATGTTATATATTACATTATTAGAATTCTTTAACATTAATGATATTATAGATCACTATCTGCATAATATCATTTTATTAAACTGTTACAAATATGATACCATAAATTAAACTTAAAGCAATACTTTTTTAACTTTAAATTAATGGTATAAAACCCAAGTTTGTTGTATTCCTATTCTTTCCTATACTCATCCATAAGATCTCCCATAATACTTGCTGATGATGGTGGAGTAAAAGTTATAGCATTTGCTCCAGCTTGAATTGTCTCTTTAATTGACTCTTCTGTTGGACCACCAGTTGCTATTATAGGAAATTCTGGAAACCTCTTTCTGATATTTCTAACTATACTAGCGGTATTTCTTCCACCTGAAACATTTAGTATTGTAGCTCCAGCTTCAATCCTTTTAGCAATATCTTCATCTTCAGAAATAACTGTCACTATGACCGGTATATCTATGGTTGATCTAATCTTATTAACAACTTCATTACTTGTAGGAGCATTTACAACCACTCCCATAGCACCTTTAAATTCTGCATCCATAGCTAAATTTACAACTCTTTTTCCTTGTGTTATTCCTCCGCCTACACCACAAAAAACTGGGACATCAGCTGCCATAACAAGTGCCTGTGTTATTACAGGCTGTGGTGTAAATGGGTATACCGCAATAATTGCATCTGCATTACTGTTTCTTATTAATGCTACATCAGTACTAAATAGCAATGACTTTATTCTTTTTCCAAAAATTTTGATTCCGCCACAATTCCTTATAACTGTTGGAACCTCAATTACATGATTTCTAAGCGTACCTTTTATTTGAGGAACATATTTAACATCTTTATTTGTCATGATTTTTATCCCCTCCCCATTAACTATTGGTTAGATTTTTATAATAAATTTCTCTAGTTATAAATTTTTATTTTATTATATTTATAATTATATTTTCCTATAAACTCACACTCTATTAAAAGTTCCTTAAATTAGAACTATCTTTCTCATATATACTCACAATTATAATATTTTCAAAACAAATCACTTATTTTAGGTATAATATGTTAAATTCCATTAATTACTATTTATATTATACTACTTTCTCCTATTACTTAAAGTTAAATTTTATTTATCCACAATATCCACAGTTTTTATCCACAAATGTGTGAATATTGTTTATAAATATATATCATAAAATTTCTTAACAAGAAATCGCTAAGAAAGACTTTCTACAAATTTCTCTTATTATACTCAATTATCTCCATATTTATTGGAATCAAGTCTGTCATTACTTCTAAAATATTCATAAATAACTAATTGAATATCATATTTGACAATTAAGTTATCCACAGATTTTATACTATTATCAACAATATACACAAGCGTTATGTTTACTAGCCTAAGGCTTAGTTTTATTTTATAATATTTAAGTTTGTCCACAAGTTTATTCACAAAATTTCTTGTTTAAGCGTATAATTACAAAATTCGATTCTAGAATTAAACATATTTATGTGGATAACAATAACAACAATAATATCAAAATACTATAAAATCCTTAAGAGTTTCTTAATACTTTGTTAATTTCTAAGTTATAACACCTTAATAAAACATTAAAGTATAAAGTAATATCTTGTGGTCTTTTCATTCCTATCATATACTTTTAATCAGGAAATATATTCTTAAGTTACAGTAAAAGGAGATTTATTATAATGACCCAAAATGAATTTTTTAACATTTTAATGGATGGTTTAAAAGACTTTCCTGAAATAAAGCTGCAAGATATTATTTCTTATTATGAAAACTACTTTAAAATTAGATTAACTGTTGGAAGAACAGAAGACGATATATCAAAGGAGTTAGATAATCCTAATTTAATAGTTAATAAACTTAGAAGTGAAAATTCACATATTACCGTTAACTTAGACAATTTAACTAATAGTTCTAATACTAAAACTAGCGATAAGATTTCTAACATAGATACTACTGATATAGATATTAATAATAGTCATAGCAATGTATATGACAGTTTTAAAACTAACAGAAAGTTTGGTAATATCTATTCAGAAAACAAGAATGATTTAAAAACTGATTCCAACTTTAATGATTTTAAGTCTAATAATTCTTATGCTTCAAATGATTGTTTTTATGACCTTCATAATGAAAATATATCACTTGATATTCAAAAAAGCAATTATAAATGTGCTGAATTAAAAGAATCAAAATATAATATCAATAATGAGGATAAATTTAATCGCAGTGATGATATTTCCTTCAACTCAGAATTTAATTTTAGTACATGTCAAATAAAGAATATTTTTAATACTCATAAATCTAAAAATAAGATTCCTAACTTTAATATAAATATTATCTTAAAGATTTGTATTATAATCTTATCTTTAATAATATTGTTTCCAGTTATAACTGGTATTGTTGGTTGCTTTATAGGGCTTTTAGGAATAGCGATAAGTCTTTTTATTGCTAGTATTGGAGTGCTAATTGGTGGAACTTTTACAAACCTTTTTACTATTCCTAATATTCCAGCATTTGTCTCCAATTTTCCGTACCCAGTAATAGTATTATTTTCTTTGGGTTCACTCTCATTATCACTGCTTTTAATAATTATATTTTTCTACCTTTGTAAATTTCTTATATTAATTCTGGCCAAAATATATAACTTTTTAAAGTTTAAAGGTGGTGAATCATTATGAAAAAAAAATTCATTTCTTCTAATATGAAGATATTTATGTTAATATTATTGCTTCTATCTATTACGTTCTATACTTCTGGATGCATTGCTCTAGTTCAAAGTGGCTACAAGCTTTCTAATTATGCTGATGAACTTCATATAAATCCTTATACATTGGAACATAATTTGAATTTTAAAAATTTTAATCTCGACTTTAATACTTCATACTTATCTAAGGATTATGTCCTCAATAATAATGTCAATGAGATCGATTTTAACTTAAACTCTCAGGATATTAAATTAGTTGATTATAATGGTGATGATTTAAAGATTCAAATCAAGAGTAACAATAATATTTCTAATGATTTATCTGAAATTCAAAGCGGAAGTAAATTAACTTTCAGCACTAGATATGATACTCCAAGTGATGCAAGTATTTCAGTAAGTATTCCTTATAAATTTAAAGACAGAAGAATTCTAAAAATAATCACAAGTAGCGGTGATATAAATATTTCTGGTTTATCGCTAAATACACTGAATCTTTCATCTGCTAGTGGATCCATAGTTCTTTCAGATTCATTTTTAAATTATTTAGGATTAAATAGTTCCAGCGGAAACATAAATTTTAATAATATAGAAACATCAACTGAAACAAAACTATCTTCTTCTTCTGGTAATATTATTGGAAGTGGTAATTTAGGAAGTATAATTGGAAATATCTCATCTGGAGATATTAATTTGAGGATCATTAATTATTTAAATAATATATCTTTAAGCTCTCATTCTGGATCTATAAACTTATCTATACCAGAAGGCTCAGGCTATAAAATAAACTATGAAACAAATTCCGGAAGTTTAAATTCGCCTAATAATCAATTATCTTCTGGCGATGAAAGTTCTCTTATAAACATTACTACTGTAAGTGGAGATCTTAATATAAAATAAAAACTTTAATGCACAATGAACAGTCTTATATTAATTGTTCATTGTGCATTACGTTATATAACCCTATAACTTAAACTTTGAAATAACACTGCTTAGTTCTTCAGCTTTAATTGCTTCCCTACTTATCGTTTCAACTACTTGTTTCATAGCTGTTGATGTATCATCTATTCCTTGTTGTATACTATGTGTGCTACCAGAAACTTCTTCAGAATTTTTTGCAGTATTTGATATGGCTGCGCTAACTTGTTCAATTGATGCATTCACATGCTCAGACATCTCAGCTATTTGCTTAGACATTGTACTTATAAATGCACCATCTTTAGTATATTGCAAAGCGATACTTCCATATCCCTCTAAATCTTCTTTTACATTAGTTTTAATAAAGCGAATTATTTCTTTGCTATTCTCTGAAAGATTATTAAATGCTTTTTCTACTCTTTCTATTGTATTTTGTATTGTAATTACTGATGATGCTGACTCCTCTGCAAGCTTTCTCACTTCTTCTGCAACGACTGCAAACCCCTTACCTGATTCACCAGCTCTAGCAGCTTCAATTGCTGCATTCAATGCCAATAAATTTGTTTGCTCCGCTATACTCGCTATTGAATCTGCCATCACTTTTATTTCTTCTACTACCTTAGATTCTTCGATTGCTATCTTTATATGCTCTTCTTTCTCACGATATACAAGTGATGTATTTTCAATTGCCCTTTTGCTATTTTTTTCTACAACCTTAGCTCTTTCCTTTATACTATTTGAATTCTGATTACCTCTTTCCGCTTGTGCCTCTAATTCCTCCATATTAGCAGTTACTTGTTGAATTGATGCATAAACCTCTTCAACATTGCTGCTATTAGCTTGTGTTTTTGAATCAATTTTTTCAAACTCTAGATTTATATTTTCTAGACTTGTTGATATTTCTTGAACAACAGCGGAGGCTTCTTCACTTAAAGCAGATACATTTGCTGCATTATCTGCACATAATTCTATCATATATCTTAGATTATCTTGAGCTTTGTTCAAAGCTTGTCCTATAAATCCAAATTCATCTTTTCTTGTAATTGTAATATTAGTTGAGATATCATACTCGCTCATTCTTTCTGCTAACTTCTTTATTTTATGTAGTGGTGTAATTATTTTGCCTAATGTTGTAACTACAAATATAACTCCTAATATAATGGAAATTCCTACAGCTATAATCGTAAGTGTTGTACTAGTTTTTATTCCTATTCCTATTCCGATTCCCATTAATGCCATTATGAAATATCCAGAGAAAATTTTTACTCCAACAGATTGTAACAAGCTAATTTTTTTATCTTCATTCATATAAAACACCCCTTCTTTCTGCTTCATCGTATAATTAATACTTATATTTAATTTTACTAAAATTATTTATACTTTAATTTTTAACAAATATAATTATCTAATATCTAAAAGATTTCCTAACTATAGTTAATATTAATCTGTACTAAATATAATTCACTGTAATCGTTCTACCACTTTTTAATATTTAATGTAAAATTTCTACTTTTTTATACACATATTAGCATATCATGCGATTTTTTTATTTTCAACCATATTGATTAAAGTTTCATGTTATTTTAAGTTTAACTAGATTTAGCTTAATGAGGTTCATATATAATATTATTTCTAATCATTCACTAAGATATATATATTGCTATTGAATTTCTACATTTGTCTTAACTTAGGACTTACCTGACTGAAATTTAAAATGTAAATTTATTATTGCAACATATATATTATATTTTTAGTGATAAATTTACATATATAAACCTTACAAGTTAAGTTACAAATTAAAACTAAAATTGTATAAACTTAATTGTAATATATTCCTAAATAAATTACTCTATTATTAATTATTATTGTAAAATGTGATAAACTATATATATTAAATTGAACATGCTTGTAAAAAATTAGAATAAATTTTAAATATAAATCGGGGGGGCTAGAAATGATATCAAATAAAATGAAATCTCTTGTTGCAAATAATTCCATTATAAGAGCTATGTTTGAAGAAGGAAAAAGATTATCTGAAATATATGGAGAAGAAAATGTTTTCGATTATAGTATAGGAAATCCAAACGTTGAACCTCCAAGTAAAGTAAAGGAAGTTATCTTTGAAATCTTGAATGAAGAAACACCAAATTTAGTACATGGTTATATGAATAATTCTGGCTATGAGGATGTTAGAACGAATATAAGTGATTTTATAAACAAAAAACATAATTTAACACTTTCAAAAGATAATATTGTTATGACTTGTGGGGCTGCCGGCGGATTAAATATAATTTTAAAATCTATATTAAATCCTGATGACGAAGTTGTTACCTTTTCTCCTTACTTTGGAGAATATGGAAACTATGTAAGAAACTTTGATGGCAAACTAGTAACTTGTCCTACTAATACTGAAACTTTTGAGCCTGACTTAAAGGCTTTAAGTGAAGTTATTACTCCTAGAACAAAAGCTTTAATAATAAACAATCCAAATAATCCTACTGGTGTTATTTACTCAGAAAAAGCAATAAAAGATTTAGCAGTGTTACTTAATAATAAGCAAGAAGAATTTAATACATCAATATATTTAATCTCTGATGAACCATACAGAGAAATTGTTTATGATGATATTGAAGTCCCTTGTATCTTAAAATATTATGATAATACTTTCATCGGATACTCTTATAGCAAATCTTTATCTTTGCCTGGTGAACGTATTGGTTATGTAGTTGCTAGCTCATCTATGGCTGATTTTACAGATATGATGGCTTCACTAAACATTGCAACTAGAATTTTAGGATTTGTAAATGCTCCATCTTTATTCCAAAGAGTAATTGCAAAATCCTTAGATGCTGAAGTAGATGTAAATATTTATAAGAAAAATCGTGATCTTTTATATAATCATTTAATATCTCTTGGTTTCACTTGCGTTAAACCACAAGGTGCATTTTACTTATTCCCAAAATCACCAATTGCTGATGATAAAAAATTCTGCGAAGCTGCAAAACAATTTAATTTATTACTTGTGCCAGGATCTTCGTTTGGATGCCCTGGGCACGTAAGATTAGCTTACTGCACTTCATATGAGAAAATAAAAAAATCTTTGCCCGCTTTTGATAAGTTAGCTCCTCTATACAATTTAAAATAATACTTTCTATAATTTAAGTAGATATAAATATTACTCAGATAATATTTATATCTATTTTTTATAAAAGCATGATTTCTACTATTTTTCTAAAAAAATTACTGTATCATTCTAAGCCTCTCATATGCTAATTTCTTTACAGTTATATATAGATCTATTAATAATATAGCTCCTCCTAAAATCACAGAGATATTAAGAATTTTCATATTCTCCATATATAACTCATATAAACTAGGTTGCAAATAATAAAGCCCAATAAGGCTAAGCACCATCCAATATATAGAGAATCTAAGAGTGACAAATCCATGAATATTATACTTAAATCCAGAGTAATCCCAATATACTTTGTTAAAAGAGTGCTTAAGTATATATCCACTTATATATTCTACTGTTGTTGGTATTAAGAAACATAATAATATTAATGGAAGTCCAGAAATCTCTAACAATTCATTGCATATTATAAGAAACGTAACTGCTGTTCCATACATAGGCTTAAACGGTCCTATTAAGAAACCATCTTCTTGAAACTTTTTTGTAGTTGAAAAGCTATAACCTTCCTCTAATATCCACCCTATAAATGAATAAAATATAAAATTAAATACCAGATAAAACACTACATTCATATTAATCACCTCTTCTAAATATCAAGGTATAAAAGATATGTATCTTTTTGTACACCTAAAGTTATTACTATTATTTGTAGGGTTTAACTCTTTTATCCCGTAAAAAACTTCTACTATAGGGTAATAATAATTCTTAAGGAAATTTTGTACCTATTTCTTAATCCTTAAAAATGCAATATTAATAAACTATCTGCTATAATAGTATTATTGAACTTTTCTTAGACTCAGGTTAAACAAACTATAAAAATTATTTATAGCTGAGCCTTAGATATTATTATATTTTAGGAGGCTAATTTACATATGGAAAAATTATATTATGATAATCGATACCTTAAAGAATTTACTGCTGAAATTATTGATATAAAAGAAATTGATAATAAATTTCATGTTGTATTGGATAAAACAGCATTTTTCCCAGGAGGTGGCGGACAAAGCTGTGATATTGGAACTCTAGAAGATCAAAAAGTTATTGATGTATACGAAAAAGAGGAAATTGTTTATCATGTGGTTGAAAAGAAACCACTCAAAATACATAAAGTTAAATGTTCAATTGATTGGAATAGAAGACAAGATGGCATGCATCAGCATTTAGGTCAACATGTCTTATCAGGATCTTTCTTCAACCTTTTTAACGCTAATACTTTTGCTATTCACCTAGGTTCTGATATAAGTACAGTTGATATTTATGGTGTTCTAACTGAAGAACAAGTTAGAGAAGCAGAAAGACTTGCTAACAAAGTTATAGGGGATGCTATACCTGTAGAATCTTTTGTTCCAACTAAAGCTGAACTTAAAAAGATATCTCTTAGACGTGCTCTTCCAAATACCGAAGAGGATATCAGAATCGTAAAAATAGGAGATTTTGATATTAATGCTTGCTGCGGACTTCACCCTACGTCTACTCTTGACTTAAGACTTATTAAAATTAAAAAATTTGAGAAACATAAAGAAGGAACAAGGATAGAATTTCTAGCTGGTGAACGTGCCATTTCTGATTCTTTTAAGAAAGATGAATTTCAGACTTCTATATGCAGATATTTAAGTTGTAATGAAAATGAAGCTATAAATGGCATAAAGAACTTAAATCAAAGTCTTCGTGAAGCCAATGAAACAAATAAAAACCTTAATATTTTACTAGCCAAATATCAAGTTAAAGAAATTCTTGAAAATGCAGCTAAAATAAATAATGTTAAAGTAATTAAACAAATATTTGATGGTGAAAACCTAAAATATGTGAATAACCTTACTTCTAAGCTTATCGAAACTGAGAACACAATAGCTCTAATGGCAGTAAAATCTGATGAAAAAGTAAATCTATTATTTGCTTGTTCTAAAGACATTAAAGATATCAAAATGAATGAACTTTTGAAAGATGCTATATCTCTTGTTGATGGAAAAGGCGGCGGAAGTCCTTTCCAATCTCAAGGAGCAGGAAAAAATAATTCAAATTTAGAAAGTGCAATGGACTATGCATTTAATAAAGTATCTCAATCCCTAGTATAAAATATATTTTATACTATTAGATTTACTTAAATAAATTTGATAGTTATTCCTAATATCTTTGTTAATTTATGTAGGTTTTAATTCAAAAAGAAGAGCGTTGAACTTTCTTTCAACGCTCTTCTCTTTAATAAATTTATATTATGATATTACGAATTTATATCTTTCACCTATAACATACTGTTTTCCTATATGTACCGGTCTATTCTTATCATCATAAATAACAGTCTTTATATAAAACAAAGGTTCACCCTTTTGCACCATCAATAACCCAGCCTCTTCATCCATGGCTTTTGCAATTTCTATTGTGGTATGGTCATTTCCTGAATTAGGTGAATCAGATGGATTTATATCATATTTATCTCTTAACAATTCATATAGTGAACCACTTAAATCTTCTGTTAGTAAAAAATTAAACCTTTTAAAAGAAAAATAATTATTTTCTAACATTAATGGCTCTCCACCTGCAAATCTAACTCTTTGAATATATATTAACTTATCATCATCATCTAGTTCTAGAGCTTTCTTGTCTTCTATTTTGGGCTCCATTACCTCTCTTTTAATAATTTCATTAGTTACTTTTAATCCACTAGCCTCACAGGCGGCAGTAAAACTAGATAAATATTCAATTTTCCTCTGAACTTTTGGCTTACTTACAAATGTTCCTTTTCCTTGTTTTTTTATAATAAAACCTGACTCAACTAATTCATTTATAGCTGCACGTACTGTTATCCTACTAACATTATATTTTTCACTTAACTCAACTTCTGTTGGAATCTTATCTCCATATTTTAATTCTCCGCTCGTTATTGAATTACGTATAATATCCGCTAATTGTTGATATAAAGGAATAATATTATCTTGTATTAGCATATAAAGACTCCTTTTAAACATCTATAATATTAACTATATACTATCACAACATTTTTGAAACTTCAATTAATCTATTGTTGTGATAATATCAATTTTTTGCTTTATCACAGTAATCTTAAAATAGCTGTTGTATACTAGTCATTAAATAATCACCATTCAACAGCCACTATACTTTTAATTAATATTTTTTACCATATCCAAATGAGCCTTCTACTAGACATGTTTTAGCTGAAAATATAGCACCCTCATTTAGACTTTCTTTAATTATAGTTTCCCTATCCAATTCATTTTCTTTAATTTTGCTTATGTAATTTATCAAGAACGCTGTTATGAATGAATCCCCTGCTCCCATTGTATCTACAGCTTCAACGAGCTCTGGCTCTTGTGAATAGAACTTAGTTCCATCATATAGTAATGCACCTTTTTCTCCCATAGTAACTACTACTATTTTACTTCCAAGCTTATGGGCTTTCATTATTAGATTAAGCATTTCATCAGTCTTTAAATGACTACATGAGAAGAAGCTAAAATCTACTTTAGGCGCAATTCTTTCAACTTCCTCCATTGTAAAATCATCAGAGAAATCAAAAGATATTGGAATATTTAATTCTTTTATTTTATCAAGTTCTAGCTCAGTATATCCGTATAAACCCGCATGTACTAAATCGAAGGTTTTAATATATTCTAAATCATCTTGCGTAAGATTTAATCCATTTTCTCTTAAAACTCCACCTTCATTACTTCCAAAAAAAACTCTATCACCATCTTCTAAAGTTACTCTTGCACATCCATTTTCTCCATTAAAATGTCTGCACTTTGAAATATCTAAATCAAGCTCATGAATTATATTTTGAACATGTTCTGCTTCAGCATCTGATCCAAATGCTCCTAAAAATGCTGAACTTGCTCCTAATTTTTTTGCATAGGCTGCAAAATTTAGTGCATTTCCACCTGGATACATTGTTCTAATATGCTCATATTTATCTACAACGTTATCTCCTAACCCAATAACTTTTACCATAATATCTTCTCCTACACTTAAATGTTTTAATATTCAACTTTTCCCATATATCTTCTAGTATCTAAATCATGGTTTCTGAGTTTTGCTAATTCTCCTCTATACACACATAATATGCTATAGAATACTATAGGATTAAAGAATTCAACGACTGAACTATCAATTACACTGATTCCAAGTTCCTTACAATCCACAACTTCAACTTTTCCACCATATTTATTTAAGAATTTAAGTGCTCTTTCATCTAATTCTCTAGTTCTTCCTTCATTCATTAATAATAAATATAATGTTTCTTTATCAGTTACTTCAAATGGTCCGTGGAAGTATTCACCTGAGTGCACTGCTGATGCATTCATCCATTGCATTTCCATTAGCGAACATATTGAGAATCCATAGGCATGACCATATGATGCCCCGCTTCCTAATACATATGTTATTGGCTCATCTTTATATTTTTCTGCATATTTCTTTGCTCTTTCTGCAACTAAGCCTTGCCCCCTTTTTACAACATCATTTACAATCTTTAAACCTTCCATAAATTTATTATATCCTTCATAAATTTCTGTTTGATTTAATATTTCAACAGCTATATTTAGAATTATTGCCATTGGATTATCTTCTACACTTGTATCATTTCCCCATTTGTAAAGGATATTATAATCTGCATACTTGATTAAATCTGCATCCTTATTATGCGTTAATGTTATAGTTGCTGCACCTTTCTCTTTAGCTACTTTAGCCGCTTCAACTGTTTCAGGAGTATTTCCACCGTGTGAGCATACTATTACTACTGAACTTTTTCCTAATGATTTTGGTGTTGCATGTACAAATTCATTACTTGTATATGATAAAGCCCTTAATTCTCTTGCTTCACTTTGTAAAAAATATTGTGATGCATACATATCTACTAAAGACCCACCACATGCTACTAAAAATACTTCTTTTATTCCATCTTCCTTACTTGATCTAATCTTCCCTACGATTTCTCTAATATTCATTGTTATTCCTCCTATACATTTATAATCTCATTCTATGGATTTATATTTTTTCATTTTTTATGATGATGAATATTCTTCTTAACCGAGCTTATTAATACGTATTATAACGTATTGTATAATGTTATACAACTTATTTTAAAATTAAATATTGAGTATATGTTTTCCGCCTAAACAGTGTAAGTTGATAGAAATATTACTCGCCAATTATTTAAGCATATTATATTATATAGATACCTTTTCTCGAACCTGATTGATCTATTACCAAAACTTCTCCATTTAAAATATAAAATTATTGATGTAAGGTATCAATAACTTCCTTACACCAATAATTATGTAAATAATAAAACTTTATTAGAATCTAATCCATTAACTTATTTGCTTCTACAACAAATTCATCAATTTTTCCTTCATCTTTTAATCTTTTTATTGTTTTATTGATTTCTGTTTGCAATTCAGTAGAACCTTTCCTCATTGCTATCGCTGCTCCATCTTCTTGCGCCGCAATAGTTACTGAAGTCAATTCTATATCATTGTTTTTCTCACAATTAAACTTAGCCACTGGTGAGTCAAGTAATATCGCATCAACTTTTTTATTCTTTAAATCAAGTACTAGGTCAGTAGCTTTTCCTAATCCTTTCACTTCCGCACTTGGTAAGTTATCTTTTACTAAGCCTTCTTGAACTGATCCTTTTTGAACCCCAATTTTCTTATTTTTCAAATCATCCATTGATTTTATTGAATCCGCTTCACCTTTTCTAACTATAAATATATTTTTCTCTTTGTTGTATATATCTGAAAAGTCAGCATTTTCTCTTCTTTCATCCGTCGGATTCATTGCAGCAAATACTAAATCAGATTTTCCTGCCTGAAGCGATACAAGAAGTCCATCGAAATCCATATCCTTAATTTCAAGCTCTACACCTAAATCTTTAGCAACTTCTTTTGCTATACTTACATCAATACCTACAATTTGATCCTTACCATCTATTTCTTTATGAAATTCATATGGTGGGTAATCGGCACTCGTTCCAACTACAATTTTGCCTTTTGATTTTATATCACTTAATGATGATGACTTAACATCTGAGTTTTTGCTAGAACTATTAGTGTTACTACTACATCCTATAATTCCAACTGCTACACTGCTAATTGCCACAAATACTATTAACTTTTTTAATAAAAATTTTTTCATATATTGTCCCCCTTTAAATTTTATCGAGTATTATTCTTTAGTATTTTGCTACTAATTGAATAATATTGCTATAAGATAAAAATGTCAATACATTATAATAATGTTTTAATACGTATTAATAAGTAATAGTATTTTTTATGCCTATTACTTTTTTCTAGAATCTATAAACAGATAGTTTAATTTAATAAAAAAATAGTTAACAACATGAAAAATAAATCCTTGTTGTTAACTATTTATTAAAATTATTTAACTTATTCTTTTAATTCCTTAAATCAAAAAATTTCCCATTTACCCAAATTTATCAAAAGAATATTGTGTGCTTTTATTCTTCTATTTTAACTACATCATAGCCTTCTTCTTCAATAGCTTCTTTTATTTCTTCATTACTATTTTCTGTTTCAACTATTGCACAATTATCCTTAAGGCTAACTTCAACTGAAGTTACCTTATCCAAATTTTCTAATGCTTCCTTTACGTGAGCAACACAATGTTCGCAACTCATTCCTTCAATTAATATTTTCTTTTTCATATCTATTACCTCCCGTTTATTAATGATTAAAATTTAGAAATCAAAATATAGCTATTTGAAATAAATTTCTTCAAGAATATAGATACAATTATCTGATACCTAAGAAATGTCCTAATATGCTATTTTTGCTTATCATCGTATCTTATTAATTAGGCTTTAAAATTTTTAAGCCTTAATGCATTTGTAAGTACTGAAACAGAACTTAAGCTCATTGCTGCAGCTGCTATCATAGGATTTAACAATGGACCTCCAAAAACATGAAGTATTCCCATGGCAACTGGTATTCCTAGTACATTATATCCAAATGCCCAGAATAAATTTTGTTTTATATTTTTAATGGTTGCTTTACTTAGTTTTATTGCTGTTATAACATCCATCAAATCACTTTTCATAAGAACTATATCTGCTGATTCTATTGCGACATCAGTACCTGATCCTATAGCAATTCCAACATCAGATTGAGCTAATGCTGGTGCATCATTTATTCCATCTCCAACCATAGCCACTTTCATATTCTCCCCTTGAAGCTTCTTGACCTCATTAGCTTTATCTTCAGGTAATACTTCAGCTAGCACTATATCAATTCCAACTTGTTTTGCTATTGCATCTGCAGTTTTTTTATTATCTCCAGTAATCATAGCTACCTTTATTCCCATGTTATGAAGAGCTTCTATAGCTTTTTTACTACTTGGCTTAACAGTATCTGCAACAGCTACTATTCCACTCAAAGTATTATCAACTGCTACATACATAGGAGTCTTACCTTCAGCTGCTAATCTATCACTTTCATCTGCAAACATAGCAATATCAATATTTTTTTCTATCATTAACTTTTTATTTCCAAGTAAAATATTTTTTTCTTCTATCTTAACTTCTATTCCATGTCCTGGAATTGCATTGAATTGTTGAATTTCTTTAAGTTCCAAGTTTTTATCATTTGCTTCTTTAACTATTGCTTCTCCTAACGGATGCTCTGAACCTTTTTCGCTACTTGCAGCTAAAATTAATATCTCATCTTCCGATATTCCATTTGTTATTATATCTGTAACTACTGGTTTTCCTTCTGTTATAGTCCCAGTTTTATCAAATACAATAGTTTTTATACTATGAGTAGTTTCTAACGCTTCACCGCCTTTAATTAACACACCATTCTCTGCACCTTTACCTGTTCCAACCATTATTGCAGTTGGAGTTGCAAGGCCTAATGCACACGGGCAAGCTATAACTAGTACTGCAATAAATATTGTTAAAGAGAATATTGTTGTTTCTCCTGAAATTAACCATCCTATTGAAGCTATTATCGCTAGCATTATAACTATTGGCACAAAATATGCTGATATAACATCTGCAAGTTTAGCTATTGGAGCTTTAGATCCTTGTGCTTCTTCAACTAACCTAACTATTTGTGCAAGTGCAGTATCTTTTCCAACCTTAGTTGCTTTATACTTTATAAAGCCAGTTTTATTGATACTTGCTCCAATTACACTACTTCCTACTATCTTTTCTACAGGAATACTTTCCCCTGTAAGCATTGACTCATCAATTGATGTACTACCATCAATAATTTCTCCATCTACCGGTACCTTTTCACCTGGTTTAACTAAGACTATATCACCAACAATTACTTCTTCTATAGGTATTGTAATTTCAGCATTATTTCTTATTATTGTTGCAGTTTTAGGTGCTAACCCCATTAGTGCTTTAATAGCTTGTGATGTTCTTCCTTTTGAAACTGCCTCCAGATATTTTCCAAGTGTTATTAGAGTTAAAATGACTGCTGCTGACTCAAAATATAAGTGCATAGCATATTCAGTTTCGCCTGTTTGTATTTTATAAATTCCAAATACTCCATATAAAACTGCTGCTAAAGTACTTATTGCTATCAACGAATCCATATTAGGACTTAGTTTAAATAAATTCTTTATTCCAATTAGATAGAACTTATATCCAGCTATCATTACAGGTATTGTTAATACTAATTGAATCACAGCAAAATTCAATGGATTCATCATAGAATCAACAATATATGGAAGAGGCATACCTAACATATGTCCCATAGTTATTACTAAAAGCGGAATTGCAAATATTAGAGATATAATAAATCTCCTTAATAACAATTGACTTGCCTCTAGTTTTTTCTTTTCTTCAACTTGCTCTTCTTCCTTAATCAGCTTATACCCTGCTTTATCTACAGCAGCTTTAATTTCACTATATCCAATTTCATCTTCATCTATATTTATAGTCAACTTCTCTGTTGCTAAATTAACAACAGAATCTTGAACTCCCTTAAGCTTTTTAGTAACTCTCTCAACTCTACTTGCACACGCTGAACATGTCATTCCTTCAACTTTAAAAGTATAAGTCTTCATATTCTTCTTAACACCATAACCAGCTTTAACTACAGTTGCTTCTATATTTTCATTATTAAGCTTGTTTTCATCAAACTCTACATTCAGTGTTTCTGTTGCAAAGTTAACACTTGCACTATTTACGCCTTCTAACTTTTTAACAAATCTTTCAACTCTATTTGCACATGCTGAACATGTCATTCCTTCAATTTTAAATGCTTTTTTATTCATACTTCACCTCTTTACCTATTTAACATATACTTTTAAACTTACATTAAGTTCATTTTAATTTTACTAATCAATTTACAACTTTTTCTCTATATTTAACTAATGAAATAATGCTTTTATATTTCATTTCATATTGTCAGCTCTTAATAATCGGTTCTATTTTGAAAGTAACTTTTCTAAAACCTTATTAAATTCTTCTATTTTCTCATCTGGATTGTTGTTATAGCAAGCTTCTTTTACGCAATGACGTAAATGACCTTGTAATATCATTAAATCTGCTTTTTTTATTAAAGATTGAACTGCCATTAATTGATTTGCAACATCTATGCAATATCTATCGTCTTCAATCATTTTTATTATTCCTTCTATTTGTCCCTTTGCTGTTTTTAGAGATTGTAATGCTTTTTTTCTTTCCTCGCTCATTTCTTCCTCCCCTCCCCCTGTGTAGGGGGGTCTTATTAATTTCATTATATATTAATAAATTATTTTGTCAATATTATTTCTAATATATTCTTACGGTTATCTCACTCTTCTGTCTATTCTTATACTTATCTTGAATACTCATTTTTTTATTCTTGACACTTAACTCCACGTTCCCCTAATGCCGTGATAAGATAAAATACTGGCTTTAACGTAGAATTTGCTAAAAAAATAAGCTCCATATAACAATGAAGCTCATTTCTGTAAATATCTATTTATATTCAATTATAGGGCTTTCTTTAACTTTCATAATTTCTCCGATATGAAAATTTAGAATTTCATGACCATTTAAATTCGGAATAATAAGCATTGTTATATCTTCTATCCCTTTTTCTTTTAGGAGTTCTTTATCGAATTCTAAAAGTAATTCGCCTTTTTTCACGTATTTTTCTTCTTCACAATGCAAATTAAAGCCTTCACCTTTCAAATTTACAGTGTCAAGTCCCACATGAATTAGAATTTCTACTCCATCCTCAGTTCTTATTCCTATTGCATGCTTGCTTTCCTTCATTATTGTAACAATAGTCCCATCACATGGTGAAAATATTTTATTAATACTTGGCTTAATAGCAATACCTTCGCCCATCATTTTCTGAGAAAACACTTCATCTTTAACTTCACCTATATCTACGCTAACTCCATCTGTAAAAGCATATAATAATTTATTTTTGTTTCGCTTTAATATATTTTTAAACATTCTCTATCCTACTTCAATTCTGGCCAATATTCTTTATTAGCTTCAATCATATCATCTAAGATCTGTTTTGCTACAAATGAAGATGGAATTGTTTTGTTCATAGTAAATGCCATAAGTGCTTTTTCATATGAGCCTTCAATAGCAGCCTCAACTACAAGTTTTTCTGATGCTTCTTGTTGTTCAATTATTCCTTTATAGAAAGTTGGGATTTCTCCTACACGCACTGGTTCTGGTCCATCTTTAGTTATATATGCAGGTACTTCTACCATAGCATCGTCAGGTAAGTTTTTTATTGCCCCATTATTTTCTACCATAACTAAGTGCCTCTTTCTTAAATCAAAAGCTAAGCTCATAGCAACTTCAACAATAAATTCTCCATGCACTCCAGTAAAGAATTGTGTAAGATCAATTTGCCCTGTAGCATTATATTGATCTACAGCATCAAATATCTTCTTCTCTCTTCCTTCCATTACTTCGTTGGCTCTAGTATGATTTTTATCTGCCTCTTTTACAATTCTATCTCCTAAAAGATAATATTGCATATACGTATTTGGAAGATATTTAGGGAACATTTGCATTATATGTTTAGCATTATCAAATGTATGAAGCCATGATGCATCATTATGTCTTACTTCACTTCTTGAATCTGGTGGAATATAACCATGTTCCTTTACATATGCTTTTAACTCCTCAGTTTTATCTTCACCACTAACTCTAATTTTTGTAAACCATCCAAAGTGATTTAATCCAAAATAATCTGCTTCTATATCATGTCTATCACAATCTAAGATATTAGCCATATTTCTCATAATTGCAACTGGCATATCACATATATTTAAAATCCTTGCATTTGGTCTTAACTTATACATAGCTTTTGCTACAATAGCTGCTGGATTAGAATAATTAACAATCCAATAATTTTTATTTGCATATTTTTCACAAAAATCTATCATTTCAACCATAGGATATATTGTTCTTAATCCATATGCTAATCCTCCTGGACCACATGTTTCTTGACCAACCACATCATATTTTAGTGGAATTTTTTCGTCTTGTTCTCTCATCTTATATAATCCAACACGCATTTGAGCAAAAACAAAGTCTGCATCTTTAAAGCCTTCTTCTGGATCAGTTGTAAGAACAAGCTTTACCTCTGGATCAAACATTTCTACTACTTTCTTTACTATCACTCCTACTTTATTTTGACGTTCCGCATTTATATCATATAATCTTAATTCTGATATTTTAAAATCCTCTTTCTTTGAAAGTAAACTCTTTACAATCCCTGGTGTATATGTGCTTCCCCCGCCTACTATTACTAATTTAAATTTTTTCATTTTAATAATTCCTCCTTCATTTTATTCTGCTCTGTCTAATGCTTCATCTACTATTGTTCTAATTTTATTAATTGAAAGGCCATATACAACTTGTATATTATTTCCCTTTTTCACAACACCTGCTGCGCCTGTTCCTTTTAAAGCTTCTTCATCAATTAAGGTGTTATCTATAACATCCACTCTAAGTCTTGAAAAACAATTTTCTACTGTTACTATATTTGCTTTTCCACCTAATGCTTTAATTATTGTTAATGCTTTTTCATCATCGTTATTAGCTTTACTATTATTTTTATTTGCTGATTTCATATCTTGCTTAACTTTTGCTGCATTCTCATTTAAATCAACTACAACATCTGTATCATTCTCTTCTCTTCCAGGTGTTCTTAAATTCATCTTCTCAATCATAAATTTGAATACTAGGAAAATCACAGCTATTTCAACCAATCCTACTAATATATACATAGGCCAATGAGTTTTGCCTATACCCGCTGGCAAGTTTATTACTAAAAAATCTAATATTCCATTAGTTGCACATACTCTTACATTTAATAGGTATACAAACATTTGGAATAATCCATCAATCACTGAATAAACAAACCATAATAATGGTGCTGCAAAAATAAATGTAAATTCTAATGGTTCCGTGATACCAGCAATTACTGCTGTTAAAGTTGATGGTATTAATTGTGCCTTTAAATTATTGCGCTTTGCTTTTTTAGCAGTGAAGTAAAATGCTAAGGCAACTCCAATTACACCAAAGGTTTTAACTAATCCATATGTTAAAAATCTTGCTGAATCAGGCATGATAGAAATTGTTGAATCATTAAGCAATGCTAAGAAAACTGGTTTTGCTCCAATTACATTTTGGCCATTTATTATCATCTGATCACCAACTGCTGAATATAGGAATGGAGACCAAATTAAATGATGTAAACCTGTTGGAACTAAGAATCTATTTAAAAATCCATAAACAAATACTCCAGCTGCCCCTGCAGAACTCATAAATCCAGTAAGAGCTGTGATTCCAGCAGCTATTGTAGGCCATACATATGTAGTACCAATACTTAATGTGGCTACTACAGGAATCATGATAACGAATACAAACTTACTATTACCATATGGAGCCATAGCGCCACTAAATTCCTTATCTATATATTTATTATGAACTATAGCAACTAGGACTCCTAGAATCATTCCTAGAAATACTCCCATATCTGTCACATGAAATCCTAGTTGGATTGTCTGGCCAGTTCCATATAAAGCTGATGCTGTATCACCTTTAATTATTTTTCCAGATAGCTCTAACCACTTACTATTCGCGCCTAGGAACAAAATATATGACATAATTGAAATGAATGCTGCTTCCGCTTTTTTCTTCTTTGACATCCCCATCGCTATTCCGACACAAAACAAAATGCTTAAGTTCCCCATAATCGGTGATAACATTCCATTAAAGAATTTTCCTGTTACCCAAATTGCTCCGCCTTCTTTTACAAATGTTGTATTGGTGAAAACTGCTGTTAATGCAATCAACATACCTACAATGGGTAAGAATAAGACCGGTCCAATCATAGCTTTGGCAAATTTTTGCATACTATTTAAAATCTTATCTTTCATTTAAATATTCCCCTTCACTATTTTATAATTTTCTTTGGGTAATTACCTGTGAGAATAGGATATCATTATTAATAGCTATTGTTAATAGTTTTAAACGTTTCAGCAACATGTTGACTCAAAAGTAAACATGTTTACCTTTACACAAAAAAGCTATCTCATTAGTTAACCTTGAGATAGCTTTATATATATAATTTCGGTAAGTTTCCACATGAGTATGACTAATTTGGATATCTATATTTTATAAATTACTCATTACCTTATCTAGCAAATATTCCATTACAATCATTACCCTAGCATAAAAGTAGTTCGCAGTAAGATTTCTATCATCTAATTCTTTATCATCTAATATCATAAAATTTAAGGTTGCCTTTTTAGCCATGTGATTCTCTGACTTACCAGTAAAAGTTATAATATCCAATTGATTTTTTGATGCATAATCAATCACTTTTGTTATACTTTCCGTTTCTCCACTTTTAGATATTCCAATAACTAAGGCGCCTCCTATCTGATTGCTGTCATATACTCCATAAGAATTTGTTTTAATGCATTTAAACCCAAGCACTAACATCTTTCTCCAAAAGAAATCTGCAATCGAATCAGAGAATCCAGTAGCTGTTATAAAAATTATATCTTCTCTATGTTTAATTAGCATAGAAATGAAATCTTCTATTTTCTTATTTTCAATTTCCGATATGAAGCTAGTAATATCAGAGGTATGTTCTTGATTGTTTTGATGATTTTTTACTATGAAGTTTAGTCGATATATCATATCTACATAGCCTGTATAACCTAGCTTCTTTGATAACTTTATTATTGTTGCCGCCGATGTATAGTTAATTGTTGCAACATCTCTTACACCTTTAGTTAAAACAGAATCAATATTAGTCAATATGTATTGCAAAACCTGTCTCTCTGTTTCTGAGAGCTTGTAATTATCAGCTATTTTATAAATATCAAATTTCATATCACACCTCCAATATAATGTAATTACTTCATATGATATCATACTTATATCCTTATTACTTAATGAATACATAAAAAAATCCCTTAACGTAGGGATTGTAATCAAAAATAGCAGCTTTCATTAAGTTACTTATATCTCACATCATGAATATCTTCTCTCTTATTATAAATTCCCAATAGATTTTATTATTCCTCAATTTCTTCTAAGTATTCTATAAATGCCTTAACTATAATTGGATCAAATTGTTTCCCTGAACATCTTTTTAATTCTTCAACTGCTTCTTTTTTATTTAAACATCTCTTGTAAACACCATTATTTGTCATCGCATCATATGAGTCTGCAACACTAACAATCCTTGATACTAAAGGTATTCTCTCTCCTTCTAATTTAAGTGGATAACCATTTCCATCCCATCTTTCATGATGAGCTAAGACACCTTTTGCTACATTATCTAATTGATTCGATGCTTTTACTATTCTATATCCTTTTTCTGTATGAGTTTTAACTACTTCAAACTCATCTTCTGTTAACTGACCCTTCTTAAGTAATATTTCTTCATTTATTCCTATCTTACCTATATCGTGAAGTTTAGCAACTATTGTTAGCTCATCCATTACTGATATCGGAAGTGATAATTTTTCTCCTATAGCGATAGAATTTGCTAGTACTCTATCCGTATGTTCTTCAGTTTCCAAGCTCTTGGCTTCTAGCCCCATTTGTAAAGAATACATAATAGAACTATTAAGACTGGTTTTCTGCAACAACTTTTGCCTATATACCTTATCATCTGCTTCTTTTAATGCTTCATATATACTCTTATTTAAACTATCTGCTACCGATGCTCCCAAAGATATGCTCACATTAATTAAATCATGCTTATACATTTTGCAACGCTCAAATATGTTCCTAATAATAGTTTCACACTCATGCTCAGTTGTATTTTTACTTAAAATTACAAATTCATCTCCACCAGTTCTGAAAATCAACTGTTTTTCACCACATACATCTTTAAGTGCCTTGGCTATTAATCTTAATAGTTCATCTCCTTGATCATGGCCTAATGTATCATTTACTAATTTTAGTCCATTGGCATCCCCCATTATCACCCCTACTGGAAGACACTCTTCACTTTGAAACTCTTTTACTTTTTCTTCAAAATATGTTCTATTGTATAAACCTGTTAGAATATCAGTAAAACTTAATTGTCTTAATTTTTTCTCTGCTTCTTTTTTCTCAGTTACATCTAATATTAATCCTACAACACCTGCAACATCACCATTCTTATCGATTACAGGTACCTTTACTGCTTCTGTATATATTTCCTCTCCATCTTCTGAATAAAGTATTGTTTCAGCTTTTATACTTCTCTTATTTTTTATTACTTCATTATCTTCTCTTGAATATTTTGCAGCTAATTCTTCTGTCCGATGTATATCAATATTTGTCTTTCCTGCTACTTCTCCTATACCATCCTTATTGTAAAATTCATCAAACTGCTTATTTACATATACATATCTACCTTCTTTATCCTTAAAAAACACTCTTCCTGGAAGTGTATCCATTACGACTTTTAATATGTTTTCTTGTTCTTCTATAATCTTATCTTTTTCTCTCATAATATCTAAATTTGCATATATGCCAGCTATCGCAAATATTTTTCCCTCATCAATTAATGGAATTATAGTAATTTTTCTACGTTTTCCATCAAGATACCCTTCTTCAGTTAATGGCTTTAAAGATTTTATAACTTGATTGCAGTATTTATAACATTCCGCTCTCACTACACCATCAAATATCTCCGCATCATTTTTCCCAATAAATTCCTCATTTATATCTTTATATATAGTTTTATATTCCTTGTTTACATATATAAATCTCAATTCAAGGTCTTTTATCCATATAGGCTGTGGAAGATTATCTGCTAATAATTTAAATAGCTTGTACTCCATATCCTCATTTTCCCTCCTTTGCATTCCAATCTATCGTAACAATTCTCAGAAATCATTTGTACATAATAGTCTCTAGCAAACTCTTTTGAGTATTTATACAAATTTTTCTTGAGATTTACTAATTACAACCAACTTATTACACTCTGTAATTTCTCTCAATTATTACAATCATTTGTTAGGGATTTACTTTTAAAATTTAAATTCCATTTTTTCAAATCAATTATATGATTTACGACTCTTTAATTCTCTATTATATTACAAAATAAATATTTAAATTAAGTACTATATCTACTTAATCTTATGTTTATATTCTTTATCTATTATTTCTTTTAAAGCACTTTCTGCTAATTGTGCAAAATATTTTGAGCAATTTAAAATCGCCTTCTCATCAACTTTATATTCTGGATGATGGTGTGCATAAGATTTTCCGGTTCCTACAATTATAAATGCACCAGGTATTTTCCTTTGGTAATACGCAAAGTCTTCCCCTTCTAGTCCCATAGATATTCTTCTAACATCATAGCCAACTCTCTTTCCGATTCTAGCACTAAACTCTACCCATTCTTCGGTATTATTGGTTGCTGGAGAACCTGAATGCCAAATAAGCTCTGCTCTTCCACCAAAAGATTGTGCTATTCCTGTTACTATTTCATCCATTCTCTTAGCTATTAAATGACGTATATCCTCATCTAAAGTTCTTACTGTTCCTTCAAGATATGCGAATTCCGGAATTACATTCCATGTATTTCCCCCTTCTATGTGAGTTACACTTAACAGCGCTTTTTCTGTTGGACCTACATTACGACTGACAATTGTTTGAAGTGAAGTAACTATATTACTCGCAATTATAATTGGATCTATTCCTTTTTCAGGCTTGGCAGCATGGCTACCGATCCCTGTAATCTTTATCTCAAACCTGTCAACAGCAGCTGTCATCGCTCCAGTTTTTATTCCCATTATTCCAACTTCTGAATCTGAAACATTATGTATTCCAAAAATTGCATCTACATCATCTAAAATACCTGTTGATAAGATTTTTTTTGCTCCATCAGCACTTTCTTCACCAGGCTGAAATATAAATTTTACTGTTCCTATTAGTGATCCTTGATGCTTTTTCACTAAATACGCCGCTCCCAAAATCACAGCCATATGAAAATCATGACCACAAGCATGCATCATACCATCGACTTTAGACTTATAACACAAACTTGTCTCTTCTTTAATTGGCAATGCATCTATATCACATCTTATAGCAACCACTGGACCATTAGGATTTCCTTTTACCTGCGCTACAAGACCTGTCTCCAAAGGCAAATCAAAAATATCTATATCCACTCTTTTTAATAGATCTTTTATAAGTTGTGTCGTTTTATACTCTTTATTAGACAATTCAGGATTCTCATGTAGTCTTCTATACACTCCTATAAGTTCATCATCTAAATTTTCTATTATAGATAGTAATATTTTATTTGTCATATTAATCCCCCTTTAAGTACATAAAATAGAATCGCGTATCAATACAGTATATATCTATTGCTTAAGATCATATTATTCTTTAATAATGTTACATAAATTACTAGCTTCTATATGGCATTAAATATACAAATAAAAGAATGTTCTACCACATACTTATTATGCCTTGATTGATGCTTAAATTATATTCATCCATTTTTATAGTGTCAATATCTATTCTCTAATTCAGCATACGCACTAATTCAAGTTAGAACTCTGTAGTTTAAGGCCTAATATTTATTACACCCTAAAATAACTCTTCTATTTTTTATCCTCAATTAAATTACTTTATTAAATTAGTTGCTGCCATAGTTACAACAATAAATATTATATAGAATACTATATAAGCCTTAGCCCACGCCCCACTAAAAGAATATTTAACTTTCTGGTAAGTTTTTAATATTCTTGTATCTTCTTTTACTATCTCTAAAAATCCACTTTTATATTTATTAATAAATAACAACAGTGCAGCAACTCCAACCAAAAAGTACAAAGTTCCAAATACATACTCTAATATCGGCATATTTAATAATGATATACCTGTTGCAGCAAAAGTTATTGTATTATTAAATATATGAGCTATCATCGATGGTATAATAGATTTTGATTTAATCGCAATAAATGCCAAAACAATTCCCATCAATATTGGATTAATGAATTGAACTAAATTTAGATGGAACATAGAAAAAAGAATCGAAGAAACGATCATTGCCGTTAGATTCCCATACTTCTGCATACTTCTAAGTATAAAGCCTCTAAATATAATTTCTTCTAAAATTGGTCCTACTAAGCACACATATATTAAAAATAATATTAAAAAACTGCTTTGTTTCGGGAAACTAAAGTCTGGCTGTGGAATGTGTAATCCTAAAATCCTAAAAATTGTTGAGTATATCATATATACCATACTTGAAACCATTCCAACTCCTATACAAGAAAGCGTCCCTAGTAGTACAAACATCTTAGTTGACTTATTCTTTGAAAATATTTCTTGCCGGAATTTCACCTTTATAGTTTTTATTGCTATAAGGATTGCTATAAGATCGCCAACTATACATGTTAAGTATCCAGCAAAAAAGTTATAAGCATCACTTGAAAGCCCTAAAATTATATTTTCTTTTGGATTACTTATTATATTAAAACCTACAATTGGTCCTATAAATTTTATAGAAAATGTCATTATAAATACTAATCCGTATGTTGATAATACTAATGCTAAAAGTATTCTTGCGCAATTTCCACCACTTTTCTTTATATCTTTTTTCAATGATAACTTTCTATATTCAATTTCTTCTTGAAAATCATTTATCATAACTTTACCTACCATTCATTACTTTAATGTAAAATAGAATTACAATTACTTATGCTTATATATAAATCTTCTCTTCTATCATTCTTTATATCAAATTGTTCTTTAACTGTTTTTATCATATTCATATTTAACTCTTTTATAATCAAAGTTTCTTTCTCACTTATTTTATTTAATATATCACCATCTGGACTTACAAAAATTGATTTTCCATTATACTGAAGATCATTTCCTATGCCTATTCTGTTTATACCTATTATATAACATTGATTTTCTATAGCTCTCGCCTTCAATAATGTTATCCAATGTTTTTCTCTTTCTTTAGGCCAGTTAGCAGCTATAGTTATTATTTGTGTTTCTTTAGATGCTATTTGAAATATTTCTGGAAATCTTAAATCATAACAAATAAATGGAGCTATTTTCAATCCATTAATCTCACATGTGAGTATTTTATTTCCTTTATGATATTTATCATCCTCACCACTGTAGGAAAATGGATGTATTTTCGTATATTTAATTAAACATTTCCCTTCTTTTGATATAATAATATATTTATTACTGCCTTTTTTATCACTCTTTATTGCAATACCAATTCCTATGTTTATATTATTATCTATAGCCTTTTTTTCAATCCATTTCATTATCTCATCTTCAGATAATACGAGCTTGTTTATATTCATAGTAAAACCTGTTAAAGCCATCTCAGGAAATAAAATTAAATCAACCTTATTTCGTGAAGCTTTTTTAATAAATGCTTCAACCTTATTTATATTTTCATTAATATCCTCCCAGATTACATTCATCTGAGCAATTCCTATAATCAAGTTGTACCTCCTTAAATATTATAAATAAAGGATACTATATGGATTATTACATCAGAGTACCCTTTACTTTAGGTTACCTATATCTAATTATGCTTAAAAGTTCTTTCCATTCCATCCCCAATTTTCAACTTCCTCATATTTCACATATATCTTATTTTGAGGTATTTCCAATTCTTTTTCGTATATGCTACAAATTTCTGCTGTTAGGGTATCATAGGCATCTTTACTTGACTTTCCAAATATTTTTACTTCTATAAACGCCCCCTTTTCTAATTTTTCACCTCCAAAATATAATGAGTAGTTATCTTCGAAACCAACCATCAAAAAAGTTTCACTTTTTCCTGGAAGCAATTTTATTGCTTCTCCTAGTTTCTTCTTTATAGTTTCCTCTTTTTCTTTTGAAATTTTTACACTAACTTTTGATCCTATAAATGGCATCTCCTGTTATCCCCTTTCTACATATGACATAATAAAATATACTAAATTATACCATAATTCTATATATTTTATTATTTACAGTTCTATACTTAACTTATATCATAATTTTTAATATGATATTCAGATTTATCAATCCAATATATACCATATTAAACGCTAATTATTAGTTTTAATTATATCACATCTTATACTCAACCTTACGTCATATTTCATTCGCCTTTCTTAAATCTTTGGGCAATATTCCATCAATTTAGAAATATCCTACGTACGCTAATTTATTATCTTCTAAATATTGTATGTATATATTTAAAATATATAATTTATTCCTTGTGCAAATGTTCATTGTCTTGATGATTCTTTAATTGTTGAATCTTATTTATTAATTTCATATTTACTTTAACACCTTCTACTGAAATAATTATAAGAAAAAACTAAAATTTGGTTAAACTTTTTGCTAAAATATGTTATATTATTTATAATAGGTATTAATTTGTAAGTATTTCAGTGTTGACTTTTAAGTTTTTTTGAGAGGGGATTAAATTAATTATGAATTTCGATAAATCAATGTCAAAAATTTTGATAGTTGATGATAATATTGCTAATGTTTTACTACTTGAAAGAATGCTTAATATATCCGGTTATAATAATGTAAGAACATTAACAGACTCTAGAGAAATTTTGAAATTATATTCTACATATAAACCTAATTTGATACTATTAGACTTTAGGATGCCATTTGTTGATGGACTTCAGATTATGGATGAACTAAATCTTATAAAAGATAATAGCAAACTATCTATAATTATGATCTCCGCTGAAAACGATAAAGAATATTATGATAAAGCGTTGGCTAAAGGTGCTACTGATTTCATTACTAAACCATTTTATTATGATGATATAGTTTCAAGAATACAGAGTGCCTTCGAATGTTTATAATTACTAGGCATACTGGATGAGGTGATATTATGGATAAAACAAATACTCATAAAAACATTTCTCTTTACAAATGGATTTGGCAGTCTCATATTCGTAATGTACTAATTCCATTAATAATTATTGAAATAATTTTTACTTGCATATATTTCATTTCGAACTATTGGTCTCATAAAAATTCAGTTACTTTTTACAAGAATCAATCAAAAAGTGAACTCAATCAAATTATTAAGCAAGAAGTAAACTTAATTGATCAGCACCTATCATCTATATCAAATTCTGCAATGTTTTTCAGTTTACAAATGGGACACGCTTTGTCAACGCAAGCTTCTTTAACCACTATAGATTCTGATAGGCTATCCTATTCAAAAGATGGAGCTTATTATACTAGTAAAAATAGTCCAACTGACGGAGCAGCAATTTTTTATAATAATTTTGCGCCTACTACAAAAGATGAGAAAGGAAAAAAAATTGCTAAGGTTTTAACACAACAAAAGTTAATGGCAGATATTAAGAATTCCTGCCCCTTGATTAATTCCATATATTTCAACACCTTTGATTCCTTAAGGATAACTTACCCTTATATTAATGTTCTTAACAGTTATGATTATTCTTCACAGGTATCTTCTAATAAGTTTTATTATGAAGCCGATGCTAACCATAATCCAGAAAAAAAGATTAAGTTGATTAATCATGATTTTAATTCAGATAATAGTAATTTTATAAGTTCTGCTATATATCCTGTTTATAAAGGTGATTTTTTAGAAGGTGTTGTTGGTATTGATGTAAACTTGAACGCAATTGTCAGTAAGGTTTTGACAATTGATATTCCTTGGGATGGTTATAACTTATTGATTGGAGAAGATGGCAGCATCCTTTCACTTTCCGATGTTGGAAAAAATGATTTAAATTTAACTCAATATAATATGTATAAAAGTAATGATTTAAGTTCATTAATGGATGAAATCCAAACTAATGAAAACGGATTTTCAAATTTTACACTTAAGGATGAACCTAGAATTGCATGTTGGTCTACCGTACCTAATACGGATTTAAAATTACTAATAGTAGTTCCAACAAAAAATATCTACTCAAATGCTGATACGCTAAGAAATGAGCTGTTAAAAATCGGAATAATTACAGTCTTAGGATTAATTTTATCGTATTTTTTACTTTTCTTAATTACCTATAAAAAGGTGAAAAATATGGGCTACATTGTTTCTGATTCTCTTTTGAGCATTAATAATATTGTTCAAGAAATTAGCAATGGTAAATATGATATATCTGATCCACTCTTAAAGATCTCAGAATTAGAAGATATAGCATTAAATTTAATAAAAATGGGACATCACATAGGCGAGACAAATAAGAATTTATTAACTACCCAATCTGAACTCAGAAAAAAAGAAGTTGATTTCAGATCACTTGTTGATTCAATTAATGACATAATCTCAGAGGTAGATATAAACGGCAACATTACCAAAATATGGTCAAGCGTCCATGTTTATTTATATAAGCTACATATGAAAGGTCATTTTAATTCGATACATGATATTTTAGATGAAAGTACAGCTAAAGCCGCTGAGGAAAAGATCAATTATGTTATTAAAACAAAAAAATCTACCAATATGGATTTTAATATTAAATCCACATATGGACTAAAATGGTTTGAGGCATGTATTTCCCCACATTTAAATTATAAAGATAGAGTGGTAGTGTTGACTCGCGATATTACAGAACAAAAGAAAATGGCTCGTTCTATCATTTTAGCAAAAGAAGAAGCAGAAAAAGCTAGTAAAGCAAAATCTGAATTTTTATCTAGCATGAGTCATGAGCTTAGGACACCATTAAACGCTATATTAGGATTTTCTCAAATCTTAAAATTAGATACTGAATCCCCATTAACTAATTCTCAAAGTCAGAGCGTTAACGAAATATCAAAAGCTGGCAGCCACTTACTAGAATTAATTAACGAAATATTAGATCTAGCTAAAATAGAATCAGGAAAGCTGAGCCTTTCAATTGAATCTGTTCCAGTTAAACCTGTAATAGAGGAAACTGTTGCTATAATAAAACCATTTGCAGACAAACATAAGATAGATATTATTACTTATCCAATAGATAATTCAGATGAATTTGTTTCTGCTGATAATACACGACTAAAACAAATTTTACTTAATTTATTATCTAATGCAATTAAGTATAACAAGCAAGATGGCCAAGTAATCTTTTATCATGATAGGGTTGATGATAAATATAGATTCCATGTTATTGATACTGGCATTGGCTTATCCAATTCTGATTTGGAATTGATTTTCAAGCCATTTCACCGTCTAAATAGAATTAATAATTCAATCGAAGGGACGGGAATTGGCCTTGCAGTTGCTAAGCAACTAACTGAATTAATGAATGGCGAAATATTTGTAACTAGCGAGAAAGGTATTGGGAGTCACTTTTGGATTGAACTTCCTTGTATAGAATCATCTAGTTTGCAAGTTTCCGAAAATACAATGATATCTGAAAATAAAGTTTACTTTTCTAATGATAAATTTCGTACAATATTATATGCTGAAGATAATCCTGCTAATTTACGACTTGTTGAGCGTGCTCTATCTCAAATTAGTAATTTAAAAATGCTTTCAGCAAATTCCGGTGAGCTGTGTTTAGATTTAGCTATCGCGCATAAGCCAGACATTATATTGCTAGACATAAATTTACCCGGGATAGATGGTTATGAAGTCTTTAAAAGACTAAAAATGCATAACGAGACTAAACATATCCCAATCATTGCCATTAGTGCGCATGCAATGCCTAGAGATATAGAAAAAGGATTATCACTAGGATTTTCAGACTATATTACTAAACCAATTAATATTCCAAGCTTTATTGAAAAAGTGTGCATTATATTAGCTAGCATTAGTGAAAAAGACACCTATTAACAGAACATACTATGGAAAGAGGCGTTATATAATTTATGAATTATGACATAATTGGCTTTTCTAATGATTTAGGCCTTAACCTTCAACAAGTATCAGAACTTTATGCCGAATTGATTAATGAGTTTAATCTGGCACTATCGGAGTTGAAAGTTTCTATGATAGAAAAAGATTTAAGAAATATTCAAAAAATAATTCATAACTTAAAAGGTGTTTCAGGAAATTATAGAATAACTGATATCTATGAAGAAACAACTAAAATTAATAACTTACTAAAAAGCAACAATTATAATAATCTTGAACTAGATTTAAACAGTCTCCTTACTGTTAGCAATCTAGCTTTAAAAAAAATTAAAAGTTTCTTTTATGAAAGGTCTATAGTAATATAAATATTTTAAAAAAAGATAGTACCAAAGAATTATTATTTAAAACGGAACCTATGAATTATTCCTTTTCTGGTGTCTATTTCACAGTTTCTATTTTAATTCTTAATACTATCTTTTTAAATTATCAACTAATTTCTACGACTATTTATTAGAAATTCTCCTAAATCTCTATCTGCGTTTAGCATATGTTCCCTACACCATTTAAATATTTTTTGTTGCATATGTATAATAAATAATGTTGATACTTCCCTTGTTTCCAAAAAGCTCCTTATATCTCTTAAGCACTCTTTAAATTCTTCATGCTGCATCTGGTGAATATCGAATCCTGGATAGTTATTTTGCTTTTGAATTGCCTCTTCTTCATTAATATGGTGAATTGCATGTTCTTCAAGAGAACTCAAAGCTTCTATAATTTCTATCTTACTTTTTTCTTCATTCATAGCATTTACTAAATTATTAATTAACTTAAACAATTCTTGATGCTGTCTGTCAATATTATCAACTCCAGTGGATAACACAGCGTCCCAATTTGAGTTCATAAAGTGCATAAGTACATCACCACTAATATTGATTCTACTGATATCCATAATAACTGAATCATTATCTTCCTGAACAAACTTTACCATTGATGACGCTATTTTATTATTTATTAATCCGCTTTCATCTTTTTTTAATATTTCGTACATATCAATACACCCTCTCATAATCTATCCTTTTATACCCAAATATTATCATCCATATATAATTCTTACTGTCAGATTTTAAGTATTTAATATAAGTAATTAATCTACACAAATATACTCATTAACAATCTCTTCTGGTAATTCTTTGTAATCAAATGGTGATATGTCATCAATTTCAAATTTAACTAACTCCATAACCTTTATTAATACCCTATCCATTTTTACTAGAAACTCTTCTTTTTCTTCTGCCTTAATAACAAAGCTATTGAATGGCACATTATATTTATTTACAAACTTCAAATTTAAATTTACAACCCAACTTTTCATATATATCCCCCTTATCCAAAATATCTTAATATTATTTAGAATTTTCTATCAAAAAATTTCATAAATCCTTATATAAATCACGTATATGGCTTTTCCACTAATTACTTTTTATTATCTAAATCTAAATTTAATTTCTTCATAACTTCAGTTAATTTGTCAGTGTTTATTGGCTTAGTTACATATACTTCACATCCTAGTTCAAAAGCATTTTGAACATCTTTAGCATTATCTAAAGCCGTAATCACAAATTTTTTAGACAAATTTTCATAATTTATTTGTTTTTCCTTCTCAATTAAATTAATCATCTTTAGTGCTTTTAAGCCATCTAACTTTGGCATCATTATGTCAAGGCATATAACATCATATTCGTCTTCCTCTTCTAGTGAAAATATAAATGCCTGGACCGCTTCCTCTCCATTAACCACCATATCACAATCGCCATATTGTGAAAAAAATTTAAATAAAAATCTTCTATTTACATAATCATCTTCTGCAATAAGAATTCTCATATACCAACCTCTTTTCTACCCAAATTTTATATATTCATTAGACTAATAATGCGTTCTCTTAATTGCTCAAAAGTTATTTTTACTTTTTCACCATTTCCATTTCGTGCATTTGCTTTCAACTTAAATCCCATCATTACTAGTTCATCAAATTTAGAAATAACTATAGAATTATTTATAATCTCTGCTATCTTTTCAATTTCAATTAGTTTCCCATTTGCCTCGTCCATTTTTTCAACTAATCTTCTTAATTCTGTATCTAAATCTGTGTTTCTATTTATTTCATTCGTATTTTTGAAATTTCTTTTTTCTTGTAACTCATTTGAATTAATATTCAGCTTTCCTTTCTTTACTAGTCTGAAAGTTGCTGTAAAACTAAAGGTGCTCCCTAATCCCATATGACTTTCAACACAGATCCCTCCCCCCAATATTTCAACCAATTGTTTTGATAATGCAAGTCCTAGGCCAGTTCCATTATGTTCACGCGAATAAGAATTATTTAATTGGCTAAAACTTTTAAATAACAAATTCTTATCTTCTTCATCAATTCCTATCCCCGTATCTTTAACTAAAAACCTTAAAATAACCTGTTCGCCTATTTTTTGCTCTATTTTAATTGTTAATGAAATCTTTCCTTCATCTGTAAATTTTATTGCATTGCTTATCAAATTATTAAGTATCTGTTGTAACTTTTCAAAATCCCCGTACAATAAATCCGGAATTTCATCTGAGTCATTATATTCTAAAGTAATTCCTTTTTCCCTTACATCATATGAATAAATTTTAAGCATATTATATATTAAATTCTTAAGATTAAAATTTGATTCCTTCAGTTCCATTTTCCCTGCTTCTGATTTTGAAAAATCCAATATTGCATTCACAATGTTAATTAATGAATACGCACTATCTTTTGCAATCAGAAGATTTTCTCTCGATTCATCCTTTAAATCACTATTCATTAATGTGAGCTCAATCATCCCTATAACACCATTAAGTGGTGTCCGTATCTCATGGCTCATATTTGCAAGAAAATTACTTTTTGCTTTATTTGCCGCTTCCGCTTCTTCCTTTGCTCGTATGAGAAGATTTCTCATTTCTTCCTCTACTCTTTTTCTCTCAGTTCTTTCATGTAAATCCTTAAGCTCCCTTTTTACAACTGCTCCTAGACGTACCATTTTATCCTTCATGATATAATCCTTACATCCAGCACGCATAGCTTCAACAGCTATCTCCTCTCCAATTTCACCCGATACTATAACAAATGGTATATCTAACTTTGTTTCATTTAATATTTGTAGCGCTTCAATAGAATTAAAATTCGGCATTACATGATCAGATAAAATTATATCCCATTCCTTATAATTTAACGCTTTTCTTAAATCCTCTGCATTTTCTACTTGCTCATAGCTAACATTAAAACCACTTCGTTTAAGTTGCGCTACCTCAAAATTCAAAGAAGCTTTTGAATCTTCTATTATTAAAACTCTAATATCCTTTATCATAGGCTTCACTCCGTAGAAAGAATTTTAAATTATTCGTATTTTGATATCTTGCCAAACTCTATATTTTTAATCGAATCATTGATTAAACAACTTCTAGTTTTCCTTAATTTAAATTTTGAAACTTGCTCTTTCAACATCTCTGATTGAGAAGCCAATTCTTCGCTTGCAGATGCACTTTCTTCTGCTGTTGCTGAATTAGTTTGTACTACTGCTGATATCTGAATAACTCCCTGATTAATTTGAGCTATACCTTCTGCTTGTTCATTTGAAGCTACTGCTATTTGATTTATAAATTCAGCAACTTTCACAGTATCTTCTACAATTTTATTTAATGCTTCAGACGTTTGTTTTGCTATCTTGCCTCCCATTTCTGCTTTTCTAATAGCCCCTTCAATCATTTCCGCAGTTTCCTTTGCAGCTTTTGCAGATCTTGCTGCCAAATTTCTAACCTCTTCTGCAACCACTGCAAAACCTTTTCCGTGCTGCCCAGCCCTAGCTGCTTCAACTGCCGCATTCAAAGCTAAGATATTAGTTTGAAATGCAATTTCATCGATAACTTTTATGATTTTATATATACTCGTTGAAGCACTATTTATATCATCTACCGCTATTTTCATTGCTTTCATTTCTTCATAACCTTGTTCAGCATTTATTTTAGCACTACCAGCAATTTCATTAGCATTTGCAGAGTTTTCTGCATTCATTTTTGTTTGAGCTGATATTTCCTCAATAGATGCTGTTAACTCTTGAATCGAGCTAGCTTGTTCCATAGCTCCTTGTGAAAGTGCTACACTTGAATCAGAAACTTGTTTCGCTCCTGCTGTAACTTGTTCTGTCGCTGAACTTATGTTGCAGATAGTATCGTTTAGCTTTTCGGCCATTCTCTCAAAAGAAAGTGCTAATAATCCAATCTCATCTTTGCTATCTATATTAACATTTATATTAAAGTCTCCATCAGCAATTTTATCCGCTACCATTATTATCTTACGAACTGGTCTGCTTATTGACAAAGAGATAAATACTCCTATTAATACTGATAAAATTACTCCTATTATTAAAATTATTGTTGTTAATAATGTTGTATTGTCTGCTGTTTTACTATTACCATCTGAAGTTTCTTTAGCTATATTTAGTTTTAAATCTTGATATGTTTTTAAATTTGATTGCAGCTTTTCTAAAACTGGTTTTCCTTCTGAATATAAAATATTAATTGCTTCTTGATTTCTATTTTGATTCTTTAATTGTGTTATCTTACTTATAAGATTCATATAATCGGACTTAGAAATCTTTAAATCATCAATAATCTTTTTTCCTTCAATGGTCAAAGTTGTTTCTGATAATTTATTCAGGCTATAATCAAACTTATCACTATTGTCCTTAATTTGATTAATATAATCTTGAATTTCCGATGCATTATCTGTAAGCAGAATATCTCTAGTATTCGCTCTTATATTATTAAAATTATTAGATACCTCAATAACATCTCCCAGTGGCCGAGTCATTTTATCGTATAATTTAGTATCAAGATCACTAATCTTATTTATATTCGAAATACAATAAATTCCCGTAATACCTGCAATAAGCGCTGCAACTAAAAATCCCAGAAGTATTTTTAAACCTATTTTCATATTGTTGAACCATTTCATAATAATGTCCTCCCTCTATTGTTCAATGTTATTTAGGGTTTCAGCATCCTCATCATTTATTAACTTATTACAATCCAAAATTAATTTAACTTGATTCTCTATTTTCCCTATTCCTTTTATATACTTATTACTAATTTTATTTAGATTTGGTGGAGGCACAATATCTTGATCTGGTATTATTAGAACTTCTGAAACACTATCAACAATAAGGCCAATTGATAAATCGTTTATATCTATCACTATTATACAAGTCCTATCATTATATTCCCTAAAATCCTTCTTAAATCTTAATCTTACATCCATTACTGGAATTATCTTTCCCCTTAGATTAATAATTCCTCTTATATAATCTGGAAGTTCTGGAACTGAGGTTATAGGTTGTATTCCAATAATCTCTGTAACATTATTTATTCCTATACCATAAGATTCATCATCAAGTATAAACGTAAGGTATTTCCCTTTCTGAGTATCTTCTTCCATATCTGTATTATCATTAATCATATTTGTATTCATGCTAACACTTCCTCTCTTCTACTAAAAATCAATATCAATACTTCCCAAACTCTGTATCATCTAAATTAATACTAATTTTTTTCCTTATGTTAGACCTTTGTCCAAATTCTTTATTATCAATGTCATTTTCTAGCCTTGCTCCCTCCTTTTCTTCTATGCTATCTAGATATATTTTATTTAAATTCATCTTTTTCAGGTTGAATTGAGCAACCCTTTGTTTCAGAGTTTCTGCCTGACTAGACATCTCTTCACTTGAAGAAGCAGTTTCTTCAGATGTCGCAGAATTTATTTGAGTAACCCTTGATATTTGTTCAACTGCTTCATTTATTTGTGATACTGCAGAGGCTTGTTCATTACAAGATGCTGCTATTCTTCTTACTATCTCGGAAGTAATGCTAATATCGTTGACTATAGAATTTAACGATTCAGCTGTGTTATTAGCTATTTGGGTTCCAGCAGTTACTTTTTTCATTGAACCTTCTATTAAAGCGGTTGTTTCCTTAGCTGCATTTGCACTTCTACCTGCAAGATTTCTAACCTCCTCAGCAACTACAGCAAATCCCTTTCCATGCTGTCCTGCTCTTGCGGCTTCTACTGCCGCGTTAAGTGCCAGTATATTAGTTTGAAAAGCTATTTCATCTATCACTTTTATTATTTTGGAGATATTTTCAGATGCTTCATTAATCTCATTCATAGCTTTTAGCATAGTACTCATTTCTGTATTTCCATTAACAGCATTTTTTGTAGCCTTTGTAGCCAACTCATTAGCCTCATTAGCACTTGTAGCGTTTAATCTTGTTTGTTCTCCTATCTCTGAAAGTGATGCTGTTACTTCCTCCACAGCACTTGCTTGCTCCGCAGATGCTTGCGATAAGTTTTGACTTGCATTTGATACCTGTATTGATGCCGAGGCTACCTCATTTGCTGATATATTTATATCAGTAAGTACTTGATTAATTTCTTGTACAGATAAATTTAAAGCGCTCATTATATTTCCGTAATCACCCTTATAAGAATTTTCAATACGGACATTAAGGTTACCTTTTGACATCTCCTCTAGAACATCTTTTATTTCTCCTATAGGCTTAGCAAAAGCATCAACAGCTTTGTTTATTACATTTATCAGTTCTTTGAAACTTCCTGTATACTTTTCACTTTCACCTCTAATTTCTAAATTCCCTTCAGTAGCTGCTGAAAGAACCATTATCTGTTCATCTAGAACTTTAAGAATATTAGATTTTAGTCCATGCAGACTTTCATTTGCAATTCCGTATCTGCCAGGCAATTTTTCAAGTTCAACTGAAAAATCTCCTTCTGAATAAGATTTTAATACTGCAAATATTTTTATTAATACATCTATAGATATCCACATTCCATCATTAACACTTTGAGCCATTTGTCTGTATACTCCGTCAAATTTTGAAACATCTATTCTATCTCTTGTATTACCTAATTTGAATGTATCATTCATCCAATTAACTTCTTTCACAAACAAATTTAAAGTATCAATCAATGTATTGAGATTGTTCTTTATTTTATTAAATTCACCTTGATATTCACTTTTAATCTTTTCTGGCACCTCTCCATTACTTATCCTTTTTACGTAATCCGCTGTAATATTAATAGGCTCAATAAACGCTTCAATTACATCATTAATTCCATCAATCATTTTAGCCCATGATCCATTAAATTTGGATGAATCTATCCTTTTTGCTAAATTTCCTGACTTAATTTCATTAGCTATATTAATCTGTTCCTTAGATATATTTAATAAATTATTTCTTAACTCCTCTATATTCTCATTTACTAATCCATACCTTCCTGGGAATTTTTCAAGCTCAACTGTAAAGTCTCCCTTTGAATATGATTTAAGCACTGCAAATAACTTAATAAATACTTCTATCGATATCCATGTGGTGTCATTAATACATTCCACCATTTCTTTATAAGAGCCTTGAAATTTTGTAACATCTATTTTATCTCTTGTATTCCCTAATCTAAAACTTTCTTTGAATAACTGAATATTTTCCATTAGATTGTTAAGATTATCTACAAGTTCATTAATGCTTGTTTTTATAATATTAAATGATCCTATTTCCTCTCCAGTGTACTTCTCACTAAATTCGCCTTTACTTATCTTTTCTATGTAATGTGACGTTGCTCTAATATTCTTTATAAACATATTCATTGTTGATAAACTCTTCCTATGTACATTTCCCCATGCCCCTGAGTACTTTGATAAATCTAAAGCTATATCAAAATCACCTTTTTTAATGTAATCCTCAATCAAATTAGAATCACTGATCAAATTGTTTATATTTTTTTGTATCTGCTTAAGCAAATTAACTAAATCACCAAATTCATCAATAAAATCTACCTGTATATCTTCATCAAATTCTCCATTTGCAATCTTCCTTGCAATATTAGTAAGTTTTCTTATGTGTTTGTAAATAAAATTTATTAGTAATAATCCCATGATTGCTGTGATTATTATAGAAAATAATAATATTATTATCATTTTAATTCGCATTTCTTTTATATCTGCTGTGTTTCCTAGTCCTATATTAAATGCGGTAAACAAGGTAATTTCCATAGCTATAATAAATGTAAATATCAACCCAATTTTATTTCTTATTTTCAGATTACTTATATCAAACATCTTAATCCACCCTATCTAATAAAATTTACTCATATTATGTTATCTTAAATTTCAAGTTAACTTCCTAGCATTTCTAATGAAATATTCACTTTAAAGTTTTATTTACTAATATTTCTCTCAATATTTAATAGTTGTTTAGATACAATATCTTCCCTAAAAGGTTTTAATATAAATGATATAGCTCCTGCTAACATTGCCTCCTTAACTTGGATTTTATGCCCCAATGATGAAATAACTATAACTTTTGCATTCTCATCTATTGATTTAATAATCTTTATTGCCTCTACTCCTCCGAGTTCTGGCATGGTTAAATCCATTGTCACAATATCTGGTTTTAACAAATTATATAGTTTTACGGCTTTTATCCCAGTATCAGCTTCCCCTACAATATCAAATCCGCAATTTTGTAAAATAGATTTTAAAGCTAGCCTCATGAATTCCGCATCATCTACCACTAAAACTCTTTTCATATGATTTCACCCCCATGAAATACTATAAAAATACTACTTTTCTTTTAATTTTATTTTAAATGTTTTTAAAATCAGTTAGTAGTACCACAAGTCATGTAGTATCATGCAAATTGCATAATTAATTTGTATAAATATGCCGATTGCATTTTTATTTAAAACTTACTTCCTCTAGTTAACATTTATAATCAACTTCCACCATAAATGGTATCATAGCCTCTCTAGTTGTATTTAAAAAACTATATTCTTATCGATTTTATACATTAATATTTTATTAGTTAATTAAGATTAACTTTATACATTGTTCAAGTATTGGTAAAATGTTATAATTTATATTAGAATCTACAAAGGATTAACCTGTGTTTTCATTAGATTTAATAAATATTATTTGTCTATTTTTCACGAAAATTTAATATATTGCTTATTTGGGTAAAGAGAGGGTTCGTATATGACAAGAGTAATTATTGCAGAAGATCAGAAACTTTTAAGAGAAAGTTTTAAAAACATAATTGAAAATAACAGTGATATAAAAGTTGTAGCTTGTGCTACTAATGGAAATGAAGCTTATGATCTATGTAAAGAATATATGCCTGATGTTGTTTTAATGGATTTGTCTATGCCTGTATGTAGCGGTACGGAAGCTACAAAACTAATAAAAGCAAAACTTCCATCAGTTAAGGTACTAGTTTTAACTGCATCTGATGATAAATCTGATGTTACAGATGCCATAAGTAATGGCGCTGACGGATATATCTTAAAAGATATAAGTACTGAAGAACTTATACTATCCATAAAGAGTACCTCACTAGGGCTTGGCATAATTACTAAAGATATTTTAAGTCCTATGATACTAAATCTACGTAAAGAAAATAGAAAAACTAGAAAAAAAATTATTGATATTAATGGTATAAATATATCATTAACTGAAAGAGAACTAAAAATAGTATCTATGATTGTTGATGGAAACGATAATAAAGAAATTGCATCGTCTTTGTTTATTGCTGAAGGCACTGTTAAAAATATCATTACAGAAATTATTTCAAAGCTTAGTTTGAGAGATCGTACTCAGCTTGCAGTTTATGCGGTTAAAAATGGACTAGTATAAATAGTCCATTTTTACTTTAACATATCGCAAATAATACTAGGTATGTTTAAAATAGATACTTGCTTTTCAACGGCTCCTATTTCAAAAGCGACTTTTGGCATACCATATACAACGGAAGATTTCTGATCCTGTCCCACAGTTCTCGCTCCTGCTCTTCGCATTGACATAAGTCCCACTGCTCCATCATGACCCATTCCTGTTAGAATAACTCCTATGGCATTTTTTGAAGCCACCTTCGCTACAGATTCGAAAAGTACGTCTACAGATGGACAATGTCCATTAACTTTATTCCCTTGAATAGTTTCTACAATATATTTATCTGCAGCCTTCTTAAGCTTCATATGCTTATCTCCTGGCGCTATCAAAACTTTACCGGGCTCAATAGTATCTCCTGTTTGAGCTTCTTTAACAGTAAATTGTGTTTGCAAGTTTAATCTATCTGCAAACATTTTAGAAAACACTGGGGGAATATGTTGCACTATGATTATCCCTGGGATATCTTTAGGAAGACTTTTTAATATATTGTATATAGCTTCTGTTCCTCCAGTAGATGCCCCTATAGCAATCACTTTATTTCTAGGATTTATATTACTCTTTTCCATTACCTTATTGCTACTACTCTTTTCAATCTGCCCTAAATTAGCAGATAGATTCACATTTACCGCTCCTCTAATTTTAATTATTAACTCGTTAATAAAAATTCCAAATCCATTAGGAGTTCTAGCATCAGGTTTACTTAAAAAGTCCACTGCTCCTGCATCCATAGCATCGAATACTACATCACTTATAGAACTTACAACTATTATTGGAATCTTATATTGTGGAAGAAGTCTTTTAATAAATTCTACACCATTTAATTTTGGCATTTGTACATCACAAATCATAACATCAGGATTTAATTCTAAGAGTTTATCTCTAGCATCATATGGATCTATAGCCTTTCCAACAACCTCTATGTTATCATCTCTTGATATGCCCCTTGATATTGCCTCTCTAAATACCAAACTATCATCAACTACTAATACTCTAATTGGTTTCATTAACTTCACCTTCTCAGCCATTTAAATTATCTTAAGATAAACTTATTCCTTTCTATATACAGATGGCATTATATACTTAAATCCAGCAGTATCACCACTTAAGGATTCTGAATGTCCTATAAAAAGGTATCCACCATATTCCATACCGTTATAGAACTTGCGAATTAGTTCATTCTTTGTCTTATTGTCAAAATAAATCATTACATTTCTACAGAAAATAACATGAAATTTCTTCTTAAACGGAAACACTTCTTCCATCAAATTAAATTTTCTGTATATAATCTCATCCCTAATATTGTCCAAAAACACTAAATTTTCCTCATCATATTTTTTCAAATAAATTTTCTTCCAAGCTTCTGGCAACGGTGCAATTTGTTCTTTATGATATACTCCACTTTTAGCAATGCATAATACCTTTTCAGATATATCTGTTGCCAGTATTTTTTTATCCCACCATAACTTTTCTTGTTTAAAAAACTCATTTAATATCATAGCAATGGTATAAGCTTCTTCTCCTGAAGAACATCCTGCTGACCATATTCTTAGATCTTTATCTCTTATCGAATTAATTAAATATGGAAGTACTTTTTCTTTCAAGTAATCAAAATGTGATTTCTCACGCATAAAATATGTGTGATTTGTTGTAATCTTATTGAGCAGCGTGCTAACTGCCTTACCGGTCTTGTCAGAAACCACATACCGGTAATACTGAGAAAAATCTTCTATATTATTCTCTGCTAATACATTATGGAGTCTTCCAATTACCAACATCTTTTTTTCTTCTCTAAGATTAATCCCATAGTTCTCCTTTATATAGTTAGATAATTGAGCAAATTCTTTTTCCGTAATTGCAATCATATAATCACCTTATCTCTAATATTTTCCAAACTCATTATCGCTAAGTATTATCTTTTTAGTATTAGATACTTTTCTCTCTAAATGTTTATCCCTTGCTTCCATTAAATCTCTTATTCCTTTACTAACATCGCCGTTAATACTATGGTTCATGTAACTATTGTCTAAGTTAGTCATTGCATTTCTATCACTTACTAATTTAAACATTTTAACTTGTTCTTTTAAAACTTCTGCCTGGCCCGCTAACTCCTCACTTGCAGCCGCGCTTTCTTCTGAAGTCGCTGAATTACTTTGTACAACTTGTGATATTTGTATTATTCCTTGTGATATTTGTGAAATTCCTGTAGCTTGTTCTTCAGAGGCATCTGCTATACCATTAATTATTTTTGCGACCTCTTCTATATCATTAACAATGCTTTCAAGTGCATCTGCAGTTTGATTTGCTATATTGGTTCCATCTTGAATTTTAACAATTGATTCTTCTATTATCGTCGTGGTTTCTTTAGCAGCATTTGCAGATCTTGCTGCTAAGTTTCTAACTTCTTCAGCCACCACAGTAAAGCCTTTACCATATTGACCAGCCCTAGCCGCTTCTACAGCTGCATTTAAAGCAAGTATATTAGTTTGAAATGCAATTTCATCAATTACCTTAATAATTCTTGATATATTATTAGATGAAACATTAATTTCATCCATTGCTTTAAGCATTAACTTCATTTCATTATTTCTTTTTCCTGCATTTGTTTTAGTATTATCTGTTATAATATTAGCCTTCTTAGCATTTTCAGCATTTACTGATATTTGAGAAGATATTTCTTCGATAGACGCCGTTAATTCTTCAACAGCACTCGCTTGCTCTGTAGCCCCTTGTGATAATGCTATAGTTGAATCTGCTATTTGCCTAGCTCCAACTGTAACTTGCTCTGATGCAAAGCTTATATTCCCAATAACTTCATTTAATTTATATTTCATTCTTTTCATTGACTCTGATAATATCCCTATCTCATCTTTTGAATTATTAACAATCTCTACATCTAAGTTTCCTTCGCTTATTTCACTTGTTATAAACATGAGCTTAGATATAGGTTTACTTATAGCTTTAGAAATCAAAATACCCAGTGACATTGCCATAGCTATAGCTACTACTATTACTACAATCATAATTATAACAGCATTATTTACCTCTCCTGAATACTCATCCGATTTACTGAAGCCACCTGATTCTTTTAATTTAAATAAACTATCTACCGAATTATTTATTTGATCAGATAATTTTTGTGTTGAGTCTTGCCCCATTAAAGCAAGAGCTTCGTCTTTCTTCCCCGAAAGAGATAAATCTATAATTTTATCCTTTAAGTCATCATATTTACCTAAAAGTGTAATAAGATTTGAAAACTCAGCTTTTGCTTCATCACTTTGAAGTGACTTTTCAAATTTCTTTAAACTCTCCTGAATTTTTGCATCATAATTTTTTATTCTACTCACATAATCGCTCACATCTCTACCATCTTTATACATTATAATATTACTTAAATTTATGTTGAGTCTTTGAAATGATATAGAAACATTCGCAATATCAGCAATGGATGCTCCATAGTTTGTATATAAACTAGTATAGTTCTGATCTATTTTTTTTATCTTTGTAATTCCCACAGCACCAACTATTCCAGCTAATAGGGCCACTACTATAAATCCAATTATTAATTTTGTTCCAATCCTTATATTGCTTAACCACCTCATAGTATCTTCCTCCATTAACTACATACTTTACTTAAACTTAGGTTTTTTAATATCTATACCGTTGTCATTAGCCCATCTATATCAATTATTAGACTTATATTTCCATCTCCCAAAAGAGTACATCCAGCTAAATCTTTAATATTTCTAATATTTTTTATATAATTGGGGAGCGCTTTAACAACTACTTGTTGCTGCCCTAATAACTCATCTACTAAAATGCACACCCATTTTTCATCCTGCTCTATCATTATTAGAATTCCGTCTGATAATTTATCTGTATCAGTTCTTATTGAAAAATGCTCATTTAATCTAAGTATAGGATAACATTGGCCTCTAACCATAATCATCTCATTACTATCTGGATCTTTTATAATATCGCTTTCTTTTGGTTTAAAAAATTCTTTTATAGAACTAGTTGGAAGAGTGTATCTAGAGTTCCCAACCCTTACATTCATTCCATCTATGATTGCAAGAGTTAATGGTATCTTAATAGTGATGCTTGTACCAAATTCTAACACACTATCTATACTAACCGTTCCTCCTATCTTTTCAATATTTTTTACTACAACATCCATCCCCACTCCTCTGCCACTGAATTCTGACACAGCCTCTTTAGTTGAGAACCCTGGTAAAAATATCAAACTAAATATTTCCTTCTTAGTCATTTCACTTTCATCTTTAGTAAGTAGCCCATTTTTTCTTGCTTTTTCTAATATCTTTTCTTCATTTAAACCCTTCCCATCATCTTTTACTATAATTAATACATCGCTACCTGCATTTTTAGCTTCTAATACCAAATTTCCTGATTGCTGTTTCCCTTTATCAATTCTTTCTTCCACGGTCTCTATTCCATGATCAATAGAATTACGAACTAAATGCATTAAAGGATCTGATATATGTTCAATTATATTTTTATCTACTTCTGTTTCTTCCCCTATAATTGTTAATTTAACTTCCTTATCCATTTTCTTACTCATATCTCTAACAATTCTATTCATCTTTTGAAAAGTTGCAGAAAGTGGTACCATCCTTATTGACATTACTGTATCCTGCATCTCTGCTATAATCTTACGAAGCTGCCTTGCTGATTTTTTGAAATTATCAATTTCAAGTCCAATTAAATCTGGATTTTGCGTAACCATCGATTCTGAAATTACTAACTCTCCAATAAGATCCATAAGCCTATCTGCTTTAGCTACACTTAGACTTATGAATCCCTGGTGAGAAGATGTCTTTTCATTTTTCTTTTCCTCCGGTATATTCTTCTTTTCTTCTTCCTTCTTGATACATTCTTTTTCTATCGCAACTTCTTCTATAACTTCTTTACTACCTAGAAAAGCATCTTCGTCGTCTCCCATCAAGCTAATATCAAGTGCACTTAAAAAAACAGTTTCATTTAGGATTGTTTCTACGTCCTCCAAAATTAAATCTGAAGAGAAACATATTTTAAATCCATTCCTTCTTATTTCTTCACTGGCTTTTTCATCATCATCAATTATATTTTCCGGTGAGCTACATATTATTTCAGCTACTTCTGATAGTTTATGAAGAATACCAAAACATCTTATGTTTTCCATTCCGCAATCTTCGGAAAACTTAATTTTAGCCTTATATTTTTGATTAGATAGGTCCCTTTTACTTTTTCCACTTGTTATAAAAAATTTTTGTTGTTCTAAATTATTCTCATTAGGTTCTGTATCACTATCAATTATTTCCATTCCCTTGAGCTTACTTAAGAAATCCTTTATGCAAGTAATTTTATTTGCGCAATCTCCATCTGGTGTACTTCCTTGCTGAATTTTAGAAATTTCGCCTTTGATAAAATCAATTGAATCTAATACAATATCACTCAATATATTATTATCCACTTCACCTGGCTTATTTTCTCTAAGATAATAAAACAAATCTTCTACAGAATGAGAAAGTCCAGAAATGTTATTAAAAAGCATCATGGCTGACGATCCCTTGACCGTATGCATAATTCTAAATATTTCATCTATTGAATTTGAAAAACCATTTTCTTTTTCTCCATCAATAACTAATTGCTCTAATTGTTCTATAAGCTGCGTTGTTTCAAAAATATACATATCTAACATAGATTCATTTATAAAGCTTTCTGACATTTTAATTACCTCCTTTTTTACATATTTCTTATATAAAACGTAATTTCTCTATTTCTATATTAAGTTTTTTATTGGCATCTTTTAAGTCACTTAAGTCATTGATTTCTATGCAAAATGCACTACTATACTACATATAAATGCAAATTGCACAAAATATCTTGAATTTTATATAAAAAAATGCATTCAACCGCTATAGATTGAATGCATTTCATTAGCTTATGTAAAATTTCTTATTAAACTCTTAGCTCTTGTTTTGTTAATTTGATTTCTCATCTGTGGATACTGGATATTTACGTACTACAAAAATCTCTACTCTTCTATTTTTAGCTCTTCCGTCTTCTGTAGAATTAGATGCTTTAGGCATATGCTCTCCATACGCTTGTATTGATATCTTCTCCTGATTAATGCCTCCTGTACTAACCATGTAATTCAATACATTGATAGCACGCATAGCACTTAAATCCCAATTGGAACGAAACTTTCCGTTACTAATTGGCACATTATCAGTATATCCTGCAACTTTAATTTCATTATCTAATCCATAAAGCATATGTGAAATTTTTAAAAGCAATTGTGATACATCTTTCAATACATCTGCCTCACCTGAATTAAAAAGTACAACATCTTGTATAGAAATTGCTAATCCCTCACTATTAAGATCAACTTTAACTTTATCAGAATAGCCTTCTTTTTTAATTTCCTCTTCTATCATTTTTTTAACTTCCGTCATCTTGTCTTCTTCAGCCTTATTGTCACTAATCCCAGACTCCTCCATAGGAATTGTAGAGTTACCATCTTGATGCATAACACCAGTCCCACCGGCAAATATCATATTAAATTCTTTAGCCATTGACTGAAATTTTGCCTTATCTGTTTGTCCCATCGCAAACATAACGATAAATAGCGCTAGAAGAAGTGTTAACATGTCTGAATATGGAAGAAGCCATGCTTCATCTACATGCTCTTCATGATGTTGCTTTTTCTTACTCATCACTTTTCTCCTTTTAACTAGTTATCATTATTATTTTCTTCAAATCTTATTCTTTGTTTTGGTTCAAGCATCCCTACTAGCTTTCTTTCAATACTCTTTGGATTGTTTCCTGCCTGAATAGCTAAAATTCCTTCAAGCATAATATTCATATTTTTTATTTCTTCTTGAGATTTTCTTTTTAACCTATTTGCAAATGGATGCCAAATTAAATATCCAGTAAAAATACCATAAACAGTTGCAACAAAGGCTGATTTTATACTTTCTCCAAGTTTTTCAATGTCATTAAGATTTCCAAGAGCACCTATTAATCCTATAACAGCTCCTAAAACTCCAAGAGTTGGCGCTGTACCACCTGCTGTTGTAAACGCTGTAGCACCAAGGCGGTGTCTATCTTCCATACTCTCAATTTCTATTTCTAGAACTTCTTTTATAAGATCTGGTTCTAAACCGTCAACTACCATTTCTAATCCTTTTTTCATAAATTTATTTTCTAGTCCCTGTATAGTACTCTCAAGAGATAATAATCCATCTCTTCTAGTTGTTTGAGACATCTCTACAAGCTGTGCTATAATTTCAGCTGGATCTTCTTGACCCTTAGCACTAAAAAGAACACCAAAAATCTTAGGAAGCTTAGTAAACTCTCCTTTTGGAAAAGAATTCAGCAATGCTATTACAGTACCACCAATGATTACCAGTATTGCTTCAGCACTCATAAGTACTTGAAGGCTTGCTCCCTTTTCCAGCATGGCTGCAACTACAATTATTAACCCTCCGATAAGACCAATTACTAAAAATATATCCATTTTTGTCCCCCTTTATTATTCTTCGCACGTCATATGATTAAATGTTAATTTTTTATTAGTAATATAACATATAATTACATTTTTTGTCGTTTTTCTTAGTCATCTGGAATCTATAACCTATAACTATAATACCATAATCTTGAACAATCGAAAACTATATTATGACATATTATATAATATAAATTCTATATATTTTGACTATATGGCACTTTCATCTTCTTTTATTAATTTAATTTGTTGGATTTACTAAATTCAAAACAAAATCTTATTATTAATTTCATCCATATTGTCGAAATATAGGTATTTTTCTGATATAGGTATAAAAATGTGTTCCACAATACATCGAATTAACTTAAAATATAGAATAATAATCCATACAATAAATTCTTTATAAATATAATTAAACAAAATAACATATATTAGAAAACTTTAATAATTCATCATACATTAAATACTTCCCTATGATCAATAAATGTACGATTACTTTATTAATCATAATCACTTCAAATAATAATACGCTTTTATATGAAATGTATATCTATTTCCTTATATCTAATAACTAAAGTTTCTAGATATTATATTTTAAATTTCCTTATAGTTTCTCCTATTTTTTTGCTAGCACAAGCTGTTCTTTTGCATTAACTGGAATATTATTTATAAAATAGATTGAATTACTAGAGCTACCTTCTATGCTATTAGTGCTCTCAGAAGATTTTTGAGACATTTGGGCCATCTGTTGAACTGCACCTGATACTTGATTTATCACTGCATTAACATCAACTTTGTTCTAATCTTCAAATTCCTCAACAAATTTCCTCCCTTTAGCAACAAATTTCTCATTATGATTTTAAAATTTCTTTTATTTTTAGATAATAATGTTATTAAACTAAAATATATTTACTAAATTTCACATAATATTAATATTTTGTATTATATTTAAAAAGTTTAGCATTTCTACTTTTACGTGATTATTAATCTTCTAATGTTTTCAACCATTAATTTATAAACCAAAACAGGTAAATTTAAAGGAGTTATTGATTTTATCAATAACTCCTTTAAATTTACCTATTCTATAATTCTTCTCCATTTGTCTTTATGACATTTTGATACCAATAATAACTATCCTTTTTATAACGGTTCATTGAAGCGCCTTCTTCTTCTTCACGATCTACGTAAATGAAACCATACCTTTTTTGATACCCATTCAACCAGCTTAACAAATCTGTTATGGACCATGTACAATAAGCAAGTACTTCAGATCCCTCATTAATGGCTTCTTTTAGTTCTTCTATATGTGCCTTTAAGTATGCTATACGATAATCATCATGAATTTTATTGTCCTCAGTCTTTTTGTCAAATGCACCTAATCCATTTTCAGAAATAACTATCGGTAAGTCATATCTGCTTGTAATAGTTCTGCAACACATTCTTATACCTATCGGATCTATTGTCCAATCCCAGTCTGTAGTTTTTAAATATGGATTTGGTGGATTTTTAAATAATCCAGGTGTTCCACTAATTTGTGCTGTCCCTTTTTTACCTGTTGTATTCATTTCAGCCATACCAACACCATCAATTGGGTTATACTCAACAACTGCTGTTTGATAGTAATTAACTCCCATGAAATCTACCTGAGCTGCCGCCTTCATAAGCTCTGCATCCCCATCTTCAAATACAGGTGCTACCCCCTGACCTTGTAGATATTTTAATGCAGCTTTTGGGTATCTCCCGTATGCATAAACATCCATCCACCAAAATGATTGTAAATCATCGTAATCTGCCTTTGCTATATTGTTTAATGGATTGCAGTCTATTGAATAGCTAGGTGAAAATGCAAAGCTTGCTCCTATCTTACCATCTGGCACTATTTTTCTAAAAGCAAGCACTGCTTTTGCATGAGCTAAATTTGCATGATGATTTACTTGATAGAACATCTTTAAATCATTTTTCTTTCCTGGTGGGTGTACTGCCATTATCCATCCAAGACTAGTGAATATGTTTTGCTCATTTAATGTTATCCAATACTTAACTTTATCTTTATATCGTTCAAATAAAGTAATAGCGTAATTTTCATAATCATCAATTATATTTCTACTTTCCCAGCCATTATATTCTTCTTGTAAGGCTATAGGCAAATCCCAATGATATATTGTAACCATTGGCTCAATTCCATACTTTAAGCATTCATCTATAACATTATCATAGAATTCTAATCCTTTCTCGTTAACTTCGCCTTTTCCTTTTGGATAAATTCTTGGCCAAGATATAGAGAATCTATATGTTTTTAATCCCATTTCCGCCATTAATGCAATATCTTCTTTATAGCGGTGATAATGATCAACTGCTACATCACCATTTGTTCCTTTGAATGTTTTTCCCGGAATCCTTACAAATTCATCCCAATTACTTCTTCCTTTTCCGTCCTCTTCAGCTGCACCTTCTACCTGATATGCAGCTGATGCACTTCCCCATAAAAAATTATCTGGAAAACCATGTTTTTCTTTAAAATACATTTCTTTATCCTCCTACCAACAAACTTTCTATCACATCTTTGTCAAAATTCTTTTAACTAAATATTATCCTTATTATTAACAACTACTTATAACTCTAGACTACCATAAATTTATTGCACTTGTCCATATAATTTATAACTTTAATTATCAAATGTAATGTCATTTATTTTTTTAATAATGTCATTATATATTTAATTGCAAAATTGTGAAAATATTATATTAATCTTATAAAATAATTCATATAAATCCTGTAATATTTATATATATAAGTCCTAGATAATATAATCCATTCTTTATAAAATTATTTGGTTTGTTATAGCCTGATAGTTTATTTTGAGATAAACTTTGATGAATTAAACTTTTTAGGCCCCATATGATTGATTGAATTTAATATAACAAAATAACCCTATACCAAATTAATAATATATAAGTTCGGTATAGGATTATTATATTTACTAAGACCTAGTAGTTTCCCTACTATTTTCACGTGGATTTTTAAAGCTAGGAGGTGTTGGTTCAGGATCATCAAAATACCTTCCAGGAGTTGATAAGTCAAAATATAATCTAGAATCTTTAGTTACCCCAAAATCTTTATTTGATGCTCTATCCTGCACCTTGTTTAATGCTTCTCTAAATAGTGCATTATGCGCTTCCTCTCTATTTAATAGAAAGTCTATGGTCTCTTTTACGTATTTATCATTAATTTGACGATATAGATATTCATATACAACCTTTGCTCTCTGCTCAGCTGCTATATCCGATAATAAGTCTGCTGCAATGTCTCCTGTAACATTAACATAATCTGCAGTCCAAGGGTGTCCTGATGCATTAATAAGTCCTGGTGCAAGACCTGTCAATACATGAGTTTCTATTTCCCCTCCAGGAGTTTTAGTATAATCAACTTCATGTCCATTTAATAAATTTATAGTTTGTGCCACCATTTCCATATGACTTAACTCTTCAGCCGCAATATCTAGAAACAAATCATGAATTTCAGGATCTTTTACCCTAAAACTCTGTGAAAGATATTGAAGTGCCGCCTTTAGCTCACCATTTGCACCACCTAGCTGTTCTTGCATTAATACAGCATATTGTGGATTTGGTCTCTCTACTTTTACATCTCTAAGTAATGGTTTTTCGTGTTTAAACATTGTACTTACCTCCATTCATCTCAGTTAAAGTTATTTACAAAGTTAGTATTTAATAATCTAATGCTTATTATTCAAAACTCTAAATACATAACTGTGATAAATTTACAAACCTCAACAAATAAAATTATTTTTTATAGAACTGGTCTAAAAAATAAAATACCTGCATCTCTGCAGGTATAAACTCACAATTTCCTATTTGTAATCCACTAAACTCAAAGAATATATTATTTATATTATAGAAATACTTTCATTTCTAAATTGTTATCAACTCATACTCTTTGTTCCCTAAACCTAATTCCATAGCATAATCAATAGCAACTTTCCAATCTGTTTCAGGACTAACATCTGTAAAATGGTCATTATGCTTACAACCACTCTTTTCAAGAAGACTACCTTTCATAACTGGTTGCTTATTTACTGCATCCGCACAAGCTACATCTAGTGCTACTGGATCAAAAGATGCAAACATACCTACATCCGGAACAATCGGTACATCATTTTCTGCATGACAATCACAGTATGGCGATACATCAATTACCAAGCTAATATGAAAATTAGGTCTTCCATTCAATACTGCCCATGAATATTCAGCTATTTTCTTATTTAAAATATCATTTGATTCATCTGATGCTGGCATAACCGCATCCATTGGACAAATTCCTATGCAACGACCACACCCAACACATTTGCTATGATCGATGAGTGCTTTTTTGTCTGTTAAACTTATTGCACTATGTGCACAGTTTTTAGCACACATACCACAGCCAACACATTTATCTTCGCAAACGCTAGGTTTTCCACTACTATGCATTTCCATTTTTCCTGCGCGCGAACCGCATCCCATACCTATATTTTTTAAAGCGCCTCCAAAACCTGTTAACTCATGTCCTTTAAAATGATTTAATGAGATGAATATATCTGCATCCATAATCGCATGACCTATTTTAGCTTCTTTTACATATTTCCCACCAGCGATTGGAACTAAAGCTTCATCAGTCCCTTTTAACCCATCTCCAATTAATATATGGCAACCTGTTGAAAACGGACTATATCCATTTTCATATGCTGAATTTAGATGATCTAAAGCATTCTTTCTGCCTCCTACATATAGAGTATTACAGTCTGTTAAAAATGGATTTCCTCCTAATTCCTTAATAGTATCTACAACAACTTTAGCAAAATTAGGGCGCAAAAATGCTACATTTCCTGGCTCGCCGAAGTGAATCTTAATTGCTGCATATTTCTTCTCAAAATCAATTTGATCAATTCCTGCACTCTTAATTAAACGTTTTAACTTTTGTAGCAAATTTTCCTTAGCTGTTGCTTGCATATTAGTAAAATATACTTTCGATTTTTCCATTTTAAGTCCCTCCAAATTATTTATAAGCTAATGTACTAATTTAATTATAGATTTTAGAGTTAACTCTAAGTCAATACATATGGTAAAAAATCTTTTAAAATTTAATGCAGTATTAAAAATTATATGCCACACCACCTATAACATTTAAAATTATCCACAATGATTAATACTTGTTCACAATTTATTGAGAAATAAGTGTTAATATAATGCATATAGTTTAAAACTATTTTAAACGTGGATTTAGCCTTCCTGAAATCAAAAGAAATCCAAATGGCCCCCCCGTTATAATAACTAACTTAAACGGAAAAGTAATAACACTTAAGAAAACTGGTAATGTTAAAGCTGGAGAAATTGTTTTAGATATTAAATAATTATTGAAAGCAAAATAATATTTAATTAAACATATAAGAAATTGTATTTTATATTATTCTAACTAAAAAAAATCACGACATTTAATTATTAATTGTCGTGATTTTTTTAATTTGCTCATTATAATATTACTTTATATGATTATTTTCTATTCTTTTCAATCCATTCAACTGCAAAATCTACAATTTCTCGTTGCCTCATGAATCTTACATCCGCATTCCCTATTTTTGTATTTTCAACTCTATACTTTTTCTCAAAATCAATTCCTATATCCATAAAATCTTCACCATCAACATATAACGTTGAATACGTAACCCATTTACGCTCGCCATCTTTCATCATTGCACAACTGTTTCTCTCCATATGCTTTGATGGATAATCAGCTCTTTCATCTGCTAAATGAATAGATGTATTTTTATCATATCCAGTTCCCAATAGTAATACATATCCATCTAAATCATATAATTTCCCAATTGGAGAACTTTCGCCAAAAATATCGCTTAAATCATGGTTGTTTATTAAGTATTGTGCATTTTTTCCCCATGCAGCAAAAGACCTTACAGGATGATCACTTCTTAAAACACCTGGCCACTTTCTAAACATTTCTGCTACTGCTCCCATTGTATTTGTTGGAGTAATATTCTTATCATAAGCTGGCCAATTATCTCTTATAATATCCCACCACTCTATTGGTTCCTCCCAATGTACACCATATGTTGGGTCCATGTTTTTCCATGTCTGTGTAGTCATAATTATGGTTCCATCTTTTCCAACTAACTCTATTAACGCTTCAATTATGATCTGTGGGCCTCCACAAACAAATCCAAAGCTTTTCATTGAAGTATGAACTATAATATTTTGTCCACTTTTTATACCAAGTTGTTGTAGCGCATTTACTATATCTTTTTTAATTACAATTTTTCTATCCCCCATACCCTTTCCCTCTCAACTTTAATATTTAATTTTTATTATCTCTTCTATATTTCATAGGCGTGCAACCTACTATATTTTTAAATAGCCTATTAAAAGTTTTAATGCTATTAAATCCACAGTTATAGGCTATCTCTGCAATAGTTTCATCTTCCTCAATTATACGCCACTCTGCTTTTTTAATTCTATAATTATTTAGATAATCTAAAAATGTTACCCCAGTATTTTCTTTGAAAAACTTTGTAAAGTAATATTTACTAAACCCTATAGACTTTGAAATATCATCTAAATCAATATGCTCTTGATAATTACTATCTACATATTGAAATACACTATCCATTTTCTTTAATCTTTCCTTTTCGCGGCTTAAGTCTTCAGATGAATATGCTTGCTTAGGTATATATCTAAGTAGTATACCCGCCAAATCATATAGTCTGGCTTTTATTATTAACTTGTATCCTTCCTCAGCCTTACTATATTCATTGATAATCTCATTTATGTGCCTCTCCATTAGTGCATGGATTTCATTCCCTATGGTTAAATGTATTGATTGATTCCACATAGGTTTTATTATTTTAGTATCTTTCGTTCCAGAAAGAAAATTATCATATATGGAAGTTCTAAATTGTATTACAGCTCTATTACTAAATTTTTTCTCTTTAAAAAAACAATGTATTTCTCCACCACCAATTATAAGTATATCACCTTGCTTTAAATTATAAGTATCTCTATTAATACATGCCTTTAGGGTACCTTCCACAAGATAAATAATTTCTATATCTTCATGCCAGTGATGTGGTGTATTAGAATACCCATCATTAAAAAACAATCTAAAAGGAAATTCAGGTTCTAATACTGTTTTTTCAAAACTCCCATGCATAAATATCTCCTCCAAAATAATTACAATTAAGCTTCTTGATTAATTTCTATAACTCTATCACCTTCTTCTTGATAACTGATTCACGAATAATCTCCATAAGCTTCATAACCCTCATTACCTCTGTATTCTTTACAAGAATTTCTTCTTCTCCTCTTATAGCTCCCATAACATTTCTATAAAAGTCCTTAATATCAGAAGAAACAATTTTAAGTGCTTCTTCTTTAATTGTTTCTTCTGTCCTAGGCGCCATAGTTTTTGTTAATCCGGCAGCTGTTCTAATAGGAATTGCATCATTTTTACGGCTATCAGTTATACGAACGACTTTGCCTCTTAAATTCCAGTCCTCTATCACAGCTGTACCATTTTGACCTAACACATACCAGCGTGGTAAATTTATAAAATTGCTTGTTCCAACTTCTACAACGTAAATTAATCCGCTTTCAAATTCTAACTCAGCAGTAAATCCATCATCCACAAGTTCATTGGTAACATGAGTAAATCTAGCATATACTGATTTTATCCTTTCATCAATCATTATGCATGCCTGGTCAATAATGTGAACACCCCAATCTAAAAGCATTCCACCACCATGTTCTTCTTCTTGTCTCCAATCACCTGGTATGCCACGAGATCCATGTACTCTAGACTCTATTCTAAAGACATTTCCTAAGATAGCTTCATCATATATCTTTTTTACAGTTAAATAATCCTCATCCCAACGTCTATTTTGATGAACAACCAAAAATTTATCCATTTCTTCTGCTACGTCTACCATCTCTTTAAATTCTAAAGATGACATTGCTACTGGTTTTTCACAAATTACATTTTTGCCAGCTTTTAATGAACTGATTACTATCTCTTTATGTACATCATTTGGTGTTGCACATAAAACAATATCTACTTTCTCATCTTCTAAAAGCTCTTTAAAAGAATTATACGGATTTATTCCATTCTCTCTAGCAAATGCTTGTCTATCTTCTTTAATATCATAAGTACCGCAAACAGTCAAATTATCAATTCCTTCAATTAACTCACGATGCCAATTTCCCATGCCTCCCAATCCAACTATTGCTAAATTGAACATCTCATTACACATTGTTTTATTTCTCCCTATCAAATTTTTATAATTATGCCCAAAACATATCACCTTTAGCTTCAAAAATAATTGCATCCTTTAAACAATTTATTGCTTTTATCAACCCTTCTTCTGTTGTCATCAAACTATCCTCATGTTCTATACTCAACGCATGATCATACCCAACCATTCTCAACGCAGAAACAATGTCCTTCCAATAGCCAACATCATGTCCATAGCCGACAGAGCGAAAAATCCAAGAACGTTCAATTTCCTTACTGTAGTGTCCTACATCTAGCACACCGTTTATTGGACAATTGATTTCATCTATCTTTGTATCCTTTGCATGAAAGTGGAAAATGGCATTATGCTTTCCGAGCTCCCTAATTGCTGCCACTGGACTAACTCCTTGCCAAATTAAGTGGCTTGGATCAAAATTAGCACCAATTTCTGGTCCTACAGCTTCGCGCAATCTTAATAAACTTTTAGGATTATATACACAAAAACCAGGATGCATTTCAATAGCTATTTTATCTACCCCATGAGCCCTTGCAAATTTCACTTTTTCCTTCCAGTAAGGAATTAAAACTTTATTCCATTGATAATCTAATATTTCAATAAAATCTTCTGGCCATGGGCAAGTAACCCAATTTGGTTTTTGGGAAGTCTCACTGTCACCAGGACAGCCAGAGAAACAATTTAATATTCTTACTTCCATTTTTTCGCACATTAAAATTGCATTAGTCAAATCATCATCGAATTTTTTTGCTATTTCCTTATTGGGATGAATTGGATTGCCATGACAACTAAATCCACTGATTTCTAAACCACTTCTTTCTAAAATAGATTTAAATTCGGCCAACTTTTCTTCATCTTTTAATAAAATTGCTGGGTCACAATGATGTCTCCCTGGATAACCTCCGCAACCGATTTCAATTGTTTGTACACCTTTACTTGCCAAAAAAGAACAAGCATCTTCAAAAGATCTATCTTGTAAAACTGGATTAAATACACCTAATTTCATATAAATTCATCTCCATAAAATATAATATTATTAATTATTTAAAATATACAGCCTTACCAGTTTTAGCAGACTCATATATTGCTTCTAATATTTGAGTAACTATTAAAGCTTGTTCAGGCCTAACCACTAATTCATCACCATTAATGATTGCATTATAGAACGTACTTTGTTCTATATCAGGAGCACTATCTTCTTCTCCATCATAAAAAGCAACTCCAGTAGCATCTAGTGCAGGCTTTTCTATACATTGTTTATTATACTTAACAGAATTTATCCTCAAACCATCTTTCATATCAGCACCAGCTTTTGTACCACATAAAGAAGTTTTAGCTTCATCAACATCAAGACTATTTAGTGCCCAGCTTGATTCTAGATTTATTGTAGCGCCATTTTTCATCTTAATAAATCCAAAAGCTGAGTCCTCTACTGTAAACTCATCCTTATCCCAATCTCCCCAAGCATTTCCCGTACATGTTTGATCTCCTAACTTGTGGTATACAGATCCTAATACACACTCTGGTTCATAGTTATCCATCATCCAAAGTGTTAAATCAAGGGCGTGAGTACCTATATCAATTAATGGACCTCCACCTTGTTCATCTTCATTTAGAAATACTCCCCAAGTTGGAACAGCTCTACGCCTTATTGCATGTCCCTTTGCATAATAAATTTCACCTAAATCACCGTTTTCGCATGCAGCTTTCAAATATTTTGAATCTGCTCTGTATCTATTTTGATAACCTATAGTTAGGATTTTGCCAGTTTCTTGCGCTACTTCGAGCATAGCTTTAGCTTCAGCGTATGTTTTAGCCATTGGTTTTTCACACATAACATGCTTATCAGCTTTCATTGCTTCAATAGATATATAACTGTGTGATTTATTTGGAGTTAAGACGTAAACGGCCTTAATTTCTTTTTCTTTTGCTAAAAGAACTTTGTAGTCAGTATAAATTCTACTTTCTTCTTTGCCATATTTAGCTTTTGCTTCTATAGCTTTTTCTTCTATTAAATCACAAAATGCTTCTATTTCTATGTTGTGATTCTTTTTTATTGCTGGTAAATGCTTTCCGTTTGCAATACCTCCACATCCTATAATAGCAACCTTTAGTTTCTTTTCATTGCATGTATTCTCCATAATAATTCCCGACTTTCATAGCTTATTAAACCTTAAAGTTTGAAGTCAGTTTTTCACTTCCTTTCATAGTAAATTATCATAATTTATTACTCTTATGAATGATACGTATCATTGTCTTTCATAAATAATTCTATACTTAAATTCGTCCATTTACTCGCCATTAATTGCTTAGTTATTCTCAAATATTGTTTTGCGCATATTCTTTGAATGCTATGATATATTAATTTACCACTTTAGGTTCAAATCTAAATTATCTACATTACAAATTTTAATAGTTTATCCAATTTAATTTTTTAATATAATTTCCTTTCCCCATACATAATCCATTATTTAAAACCACATAAAAAGAAAAACCTTATTTTATTAAAATAAAGTTTCTTCTTTTCTCTTACCTTCTATTTTATTTTTTTCTTATCTAGCGACTCTTATTAGATTAATTATTAGCGGTGGCAAATGGATCAAATTGCTTTCATGCAATCTTATGAATCGCTCATAATTCAAGCTATTTTCTAATTAATTTAGCGACAGTTTCCACATGCCTTGTATTTGGAAACATGTCTACAGGCTGTACTTCTATTGTTTTAAATCCTAAACCCTCTAAGTGTTTTAAATCTCTTGCTAAAGTACTTGGATCACATGATACATACACCACTCTTTTAGGCTTAGCTTCCCCTATAGCATTTAGTAAATTGATATCGCATCCCTTTCTTGGTGGATCTACGACTATTATATCTGGGTTGATTCCATTTCTTATTAACTCTGGAATCACTTCTTCAGATTTTCCTACATAAAATTCCGAGTTGTCTATTCCATTTATTTTTGCATTGTCTACCGCATTATCTATCGCCTGCTCTACTATTTCAACACCATAAACTTTTTTTGCATTTTTAGATAAAAATAATGTTATTGTTCCAGCACCGCAATATGCATCAAAAACAATTTCATTTCCGCTTAAATCGGCATATTCTAAAGCCTTATTATAAAGTACTTCTGTTTGAATAGGATTTATTTGAAAGAAAGATAACGGTGAAATATTAAATTTATATTCACCTATGTAATCAGATATATAATCCTGACCCCACAAAGTTATACACTTATCACCGAGAACCAAACTATTATTTTTAGTATTTATATTCTGAATTACTCCTTTTAAATTTTTAATCTCTTGTCTAATATCTTCTATCAGTTCTTCTTTATTAGGAATTTCCTTATCAGTAGTAATCAGTACAACCATAATTTCATTAGTTTCAAATCCCTTTCTTACCATTATATTTCTAATTAGCCCTTCACTAAAAAATAAAGTATCTTTCCTAGCAGGTAATATAGAATACTTTTTCATCCACTTTCTTACTATTCTTATAATTTTATCAGTTTCCTCATCCTGAATTAAACAATTATCCATATCAACAACTTCATGTGTTTTTTCACTAAAAAATCCTATTGAAGGCTCATTGTTTGTCAATCCAATTGAATATATTCCCTTATTTCTATACCTATACGGAAATTTCATACCTATTGTATTTTTAACTATCTCTCCCGATAATCCACCAATTCTTTCTATACAATCCTTTACTCTATTATATTTGAATTTTAATTGCGAATCATAATCACAATGCATTAGAGTGCACCCACCACATTTTTCGTAATAATTACATTGTGGTACAGTTCTTTCGCCACATTCTTCTACTATATCTATAAGCTTTCCATAAGAATAATTTTTTTTATTTTTGATTATTTCTATCTTTACAGTTTCTCCTATTAAAGCTCCTGGGATAAATATTGGATATCCGTCTATTTTTGCGACACCCTCCCCTTCATATCCCAAGGAATTTATTTTTACAATATACTCTTTATTTCTCTCTAACACATGTACACATCCTTCATTGTTAGTATCACTTCTTAACTATAATTTTTCAAGTCAATATTTAAAAATACTTTCTACATTTTATCATATCTTATTCATTTATTTAAGATTAATATGATTTTCCTAAAATAAAAAAAAGAGCACCTTACGGTGCCAATACAGAATCAGTTGCCATTTAATTCCATAATCATTAAGTTATTATTTCTCTTTTAGAGCAATAATATACATTATATATTAAATATTATATTTATAAATGTTAATTTTTTGTTAACTTTATATATATCTTTAGAATTTAGCTAAACTTTTATTATCTTTAATACATATTACACTAAAATTCATGTGTGGCAAACATTTGAAAACTTTGACCTAAAAAAATCCCAAGCGACTTTGGAGCCGGAGATTTTTCTCACGCATCTGCATTTTCGAATGCATGTGATAAAAATTTGGTCGCCAAATAGATTTATTTTTTATTCTTTTAGTTTTTACTTACTTAAATAACCTGTCATATAAGCTATCTACAGATTTAAATCCAATATAGATTCCTAAAGAACAAAAAAGGAACTTTGGTAAGATTCTTACCAAAGTCCTCATTATATATATTAAAAAAATTATGTTTCAAATATTATTTTACTTCGCTAATTTTTAAAAGGTTTGTTGCGCCAACTTGGTCTACAGGTACTCCAGCTGCTAATACAACTATATCTCCTGCTTTAACAAATTCATTATTTCTAGCTATTTCAACTGATTTTTCTAACATTTCGTCAGTTGATTCCATCTTGCTAGCAACTACTGGATATACTCCCCATGAGAATGCTAATTGTCTAGCAACTATTGGATCTGGAGTAACAGCTATAATTGGGCATTCTGGTCTACATTGAGAAATTCTCTTAGCAGTTGCACCAGTTTGAGTTGAAGTTATTATAGCAGTAGCTTCTAATTCGTTAGCTGCATTACTAGCTGCTCTTGAAATAACTCCTGCAATAGCTGGAATATGTGATTTAGCTTGAGATATTGCTACTTTGTATTCTAAAGATTTTTCAGTTTCTTCAGCAATCTTAGCCATTGTAGCTACAGCTTCTACTGGGTAATCTCCATTAGCACTTTCTCCTGATAACATAATTGCATCAGTACCATCTAATATAGCATTAGCAACGTCTGAAACTTCTGCTCTAGTTGGTCTTGGATTTCTCATCATAGAATCTAACATTTGAGTTGCAGTTACAACTGGCTTACCAACTGCTTTACACTTCTTGATGATCATCTTTTGAACTGCTGGAACTTGTTCTATTGGAATTTCAACACCAAGATCTCCTCTAGCTACCATTATAAGGTCTGAAGCTTCTAAGATTTCGTCTAAGTTGTCAACACCTTCTTGGTTTTCAATTTTCGAACAAATAAGGATTCTTTCTCCACCATTTGCATCAAGTATTTCTCTGATAGTCTTTACATCAGATGCTTTTCTTATGAATGAAGCAGCTATCATAGTAACTCCAACTTCACAACCAAAAATTAAATCTGATTTATCTTTTTCAGTAAGAGCTGGTAATTGAATTGACACTCCTGGTACATTAACTCCCTTATGAGTTCCAACGAATCCAGTGTTTTGAACTTCACACTTAATAGCATTTCCTTCAACAGATTTAACAGTTAATCCTACTAAACCATCATCTATTAAGATAGTATTTCCTGGCTTAACATCATTTGCTAACCCTGCATATGTAACTGAACACTTAGTAGTGTCACCAACTACATCCATATCTCCAGCATATACTGTAAATTCAGAACCCTTAGCTAATTCAACTTTCTTTGGTTCAAATTTACCAGTTCTGATTTCTGGTCCTTTTGTATCAAGAATTATTGCAATTTCTCTATTTAACTTTTTTGATAGTTCTTTAACTTTCTTAATTCTTCCACCATGTTCTTCGTGGTCTCCATGTGAAAAGTTATGTCTTGAAGCATTCATTCCTGAAAGAACGACTTTTTCTAATATTTCCATATCTTCACTTGCAGGGCCAATAGTACAAATCATTTTAGTTTTTCTCATTAAACTAACACTCCTCTTTCTTCTATTAGGCACATTAAATAAAATAATAGTCCAAAGATGCAACATAGATATACATGCTGATCTATTATTTTCTCGATTGTACCTTATTTATAAAATTTATATAAATAAACTATAAGCTAAATTATTATGATAATACTTGAGCGATATCATATAGCTCTTTATCAAATTTACTTTCCATATCAAGAGCTTCATCTATATCTTGATCTATTATTTTATTATCTCTAATTCCTATTACTCTTGAAGTTCCACCTTTTAATAATACTTCTATAGCCTTTGCTCCCATTCTTGAAGCTAAAACTCTATCTGTAGCACTAGGACTTCCACCTCTTTGAATATGACCTAAGATTGTTGCTCTTGCTTCAATTCCAGTTACTTCTTCAACGTACTTTGCAAGTTCAAATGCTCCTCCAATTCCTTCTGCAAGCATTATTAGATTATGCATTTTTCCTTTATTCTTACCTTCTAAGATAGTTCTACAAAGTGCATCTTTATCAAACTCCATTTCTGGAATTATAATTGCTTCTGCGCCTCCACAGATACCTGCATATAAAGATAAATCTCCACAGTCTCTACCCATAACTTCTACAATTGAAACTCTTTCATGAGAAGTTGAAGTATCTCTGATTTTATTTATAGCATCTACAACTGTATTTAACGCTGTATCAAATCCTAAAGTAAAATCTGTATAAGCTAAATCGTTATCTATTGTTCCTGGTAATCCTATTGTTTTAATCCCAAGCTTTGATAATAACTTTGCACCCATAAATGAACCATCTCCACCTATAACTACTAAAGCTTCCACACCATAAGCTTGTAATATTTTTGCAGCCTTTTTTCTTACTTCTTCATTCTTGAATTCAGGACATCTAGCAGTTCTTAAAATTGTTCCACCTCTTTGGATTATATCAGATACTGAATTTCTATCCATGCTGAATAATTCTCCATTGATAAGTCCACTATAACCTCTTTGTACTCCCATAACTTCAATTCCGTTATGAAGCGCAGTTCTTACTACTGCTCTAATTGCAGCATTCATGCCTGGTGCATCTCCACCACTTGTTAACACAGCTATCTTTTTCATAATATATATTTCCTCCTTAAAATACCGCAAAGGGACCTTCAAGGACCCTTGTGTACATAATATAACCATAATTTATTAATCAAGAATTATTGTACATAAATTTGAACCAATTATCAATGATATTTAACCATTTTCTGATATTATTCTAAAATAAATGTCTAAATTTTATGAAAAATTTCACAATACAAATAATTTGAAAATTATTTTACTGAATTTATGACTATATACCGCTAAATATCATATTTTTCATATAAGCTATCTTTATTTATAACAAGGACACTAACTGCATTTTCATAATAGTTTTAGTGTTATAAAACAATGAACGTAATTTGTCTTCTCTATTATAACCAATAATCGATAAATTTATATAAAATAATATAATTTTTGTGATATTAATTTTTGTAATATTTTTCATTTATATATTTACTAAATTTTCAATCACATCTTGTTTCTAATTATGAATCTAATACTTTAACATTCTCTTCTCCTAAAGTTTGTCTCAGTAAGTTCATAGCATCGCTTTCTAAGGAAATCCACCTATCTCTCGGCACCCTAAATTTTTGTCTTCCTTTACTCTCAAATATATAAATAGGAGTATCTCCCATATATTCTTTTATCAATAATTCTTTTAATCTTTTACTCAGAACTGTTGCTGCCACCTTATCATCAACTCTTAAATATACCTTTGAAGTATTGACTTTCTCTAGAGGTTCTATACTTTCGCAAATAAGTTTTGGCGGTTCATCTTCTTTCAAACTTAGTCTACCTTTAACTATTACTAAACTATCTGTTACACATAATTCTTTTACTTTCTCCAAAGTTTTAGGGAAAACTATTACCTCAATCGTTCCAGTTAGGTCTTCAAGTTTTAGGAATGCCATTATAGAATTATTTCTTGTTACCTTTTGGTTGACATTAGCAAGTATTCCTCCAAGAATTACTCTATCATTATCCTGTAATGTATCTTCCTTATTAAACATATTAATTTCACCAATATCACTCTCAAGAGAGTCATCTAACGTTTCATTCATTAGAAATATTTTAGAAATCTCATTTGTAGTCTGCATTTTCAGACTTTGAGCATAGTCATCGAGGGGATGTCCCGTAATGTAAAGTCCGGTCATTTCTTTTTCCATAGCCAATAAGTTACGTTTATTAAATTCTTTAATATTAGGGTAACTAACTTCTGGATTTTTTAATTCTTCACTTGCAAATAAGCTTATTTGTCCATCAATATTTCTTCTCTTATCACTAGATATATTATCAATTAATTTCTCGTGAACAGCTAACATCTTAGATCTAAAAACATTAAAGTCATCTAAAGCTCCAGCTTTTATTAAGCATTCAATAGCACGCTTATTTATTGATGATGGCTCCATTTTATTTATAAAATCCACCAATAATTCAAATTTGCCTTTTTCAGCTCTTGCCTTCACTATACTTGCTACAACATTGGTTCCAACATTCTTTATTGCTGCTAATCCAAATCTAATTTTATTATCTTTAACAGTGAATTTAGAAAAGCTTTCATTTATATTAGGTGGTAAAACTTGTATTCCAAGCTCTTCTGCTATACCGATGTAGTATGCTACTTTTTCACTAATCCCCATTATTGAATTAAGCATTGCTGCAATCATCTCTACTGGATAATACTTCATAAGATATGCTGTTTGATATCCAACAACTGCATATGCTGCTGCATGTGATTTGTTAAACGCATAAGAAGCAAAGTCCATCATGGAATCAAAAATTTTATTAGCTATCTCTTCTGAAATTCCATTTCTCACACATCCTGGCACTATTATCTCATCATTTTCAACAATACCATAAATGAAATTTTTTCTTTCTTCCTCCATGACCTTATGTTTTTTCTTTGACATAGCTCTTCTAACCATGTCACTTCGCCCCATAGAATATCCTGCCAAGTCTCTAACAGCCTGCATTACTTGTTCTTGATATACTAAACACCCATAAGTTACTTTTAATATTGGTTCTAACTCTTTGGTTAGATAAGTAGCCTTTTCTGGATTTCTCTTTCCCTCTATGTATCTTGGTATCTCAGCCATTGGACCAGGTCTGTATAAAGAGATTCCTGCAATTATGTCTTCAAAGGAATCAGGCTTTAATTCTTTCATAAATGAAGTCATTCCTGGTGATTCCAATTGGAATACTCCTGCTGTATTACCTTCTCCAATCATATTATAAACTTCTTCATCTTCAAAATCTATCTTGTCTAAGTCTATATCTACTCCTCTATTTTCTTTAATCATTTTAACAGCATCATTCATAACAGTTAATGTTCTAAGCCCTAAGAAGTCCATTTTAAGCAATCCAAGCTCTTCTAGTGTGTTCATTCCAAATTGAGTTACAATCATCTCATCATTTTTCTGCAATGGAACATATTCAACTAATGGTTTCGATGCTATAACCACACCCGCTGCATGGGTAGAAGAGTGCCTTGGTAGTCCTTCTAAATCCTTTGAAACGTCTATTAACGCTTTTACTCTTTCATCAGTATCATAAGCCAATTTAAGCTCCGGATTTAAATCTAACGCCTTCTCTATAGTTATTCCTAACATTGTTGGTATCATCTTAGCTATCCTATCAACTTCTGCATAACTATAATTCATGGCTCTTCCAACATCTCTTATACATAATCTGGCTGCCATTGTACCAAATGTTATTATCTGCGAAACGTTGCTTGCTCCATATTTCTCAACGACATAATCAATAACCTCTTGTCTTCTTTCATAGCAAAAATCACTATCTATATCAGGCATAGATACTCTTTCTGGATTTAAGAAACGCTCAAAAATCAAATTATATTTAATTGGATCTATTTTGGTAATTCCTAACGTATATGCCACTATTGAACCTGCTGCAGATCCTCTCCCTGGACCCGTAGGTATTCCACTTTCATACGAAAATCTAACAAAATCCCATACAATCAAAAAGTAATCAATATATCCCATTTGCTTTATGACTTGAAGTTCATATTCTAATCTATCAACATATTCTCTAGCTTCTTCATAGTTTGCTACTACTTTTTCAATTTTACTATAGTCCAAACTTTGATTTTTAAGGTTCTCAAATACACTATATCTATCTATGAGACCTTTATAACAAGTATCTCTAAGATACTCATACGGATCTTGGTTGTCTTCTAACGGAAATTTAGGCAGTTTAGATTCGTGAAACTTATATTCATAGTTACACTCATCTGCTATCTTAATAGTATTTTCTAAAGCCTCAGGAACATAGGAAAACAAATCCCACATTTCATCTGCTGATTTTAAATAAAATTGATCTGACGGATATCTTCTTCTATGAGGATCATCAATGGTTTTAGCTGTTTGTATACACATTAGTACGTCATGTGACCTAGAATCTTCCTTACTTATGTAGTGAACATCATTAGTGGCAACTAATGGTATGCCAGTTTCATTAGATAGTTTTATATTTTCTTCATTTACTCTCTTTTGTTCTTCCATTCCATGATTTTGTAACTCAATATAAAAATCACCATTAAAAATTTCTTTATATATTAAAGCTGTCTCTTTTGCTTTCTCATAATTACCTTTAAGATGGTAAGATTGTACTTCACCTCCTAAACATGCACTCAAAGCAATTAACCCTTCACTATGTTTCTTCAAATATTCATAATCTATTCTTGGCTTATAATAGAATCCTTCAATAGATGCAACTGATACTATTTTCATTAGATTTTCATATCCAATTTGATTCTTTACTAATAAGACTAAATGATAAGTTGAATTTTCTTTATCTGGTTGTTTTATATGTCTAGACTTTGGTACAACATAAACTTCGCATCCTAAAATAGGTTTTATATCATTTTCCTTTGCCGCCTTATAAAAATCTACAAGCCCATATAAAACTCCATGGTCAGTAATAGCAATACTCTTCATACCTAATTCTTTTGATTTCTTCATGAGCTTTCCTATTTTTCCCGATCCATCAAGCAAGCTATATTCTGTATGCAAATGTAAATGACAAAATTGTTTTTCTTCCATCATCCTCACCTCCTCTTTAAATTAACAATTAATTCAAAGTTTAAAATTTATAGTTTTTTTAGGACTTTTCTAATTAAACTATAAATCTTAAACCATACGTTATTTAAAAATCTAAAGTTTTACTGCCTTCCATATATGGGCCTATAACTTTTTTAACTTTTTCAACATGAAATTCATTCACATCATATGACAAATAATCTTCCTTATTATCAAATCTTGTTATAAGTCCAATATCATAACTTCTATCGCTTTTTATTACATCTATCCCCACTTCTAGCTGCTTTAATTCTTTAATCATTCCATTCATAGATAATAAAGTCTTTTCCACAAATTTTAAATTTTCTGTTGTTGATTCTTTCAATTTAAATAATACAATGTGCGTAAACATAATATCCTCTCCCTTTAATTTAATTATCTGCTTGTTCTTAATTCCTCTGCTATCTTTTCTATCTTTCTTAATCTATGATTTATTCCCGACTTTCCTACTGGAGGATCTAACATTTCTCCTAATTCCTTCAGTGATTCATCTGGATAATTTAATCTAAGTTCTGCAATTTCTTTTAAGTTATCTGGTAATCTTTGTAATCCAATCTGTGATTGTATAAGTTTTATGCTTTCAACCTGCCTCACAGCTGCATTTACTGTTTTAGAAAGATTTGCTGTCTCACAATTAACAAGTCTGTTTACATTATTTCTCATTTCCTTCATTATTCTTATATTTTCAATCTCTAAAAGTGATGAATGAGCTCCTATTACATTAAGCAAATCTACTATTTGTTCTCCTTCTTTGATATATACTATGAAACTATTTTTTCTTTGTATAACCTTAGAATTTAAACTGAAAGTATTAATTAGATTCGATAGATCTTTTGCATACTCTTCACTATGCGTTACAAATTCTAGGTGGTAAGTTTTCTCTGGGTTACTTATGCTTCCTCCACCAATAAACGCGCCTCTTATATATGCTCTTTTTATACCTTCATCTTTAAAAATATACTCCTCTATCCTATAATCCAAACTCATTATTCCATCAATTTCTTTAAGTATTCCAGTGTCGCTTAATAATCCCCTAACACCCATTTCTTCAGAAATCACTACCATATAAATATTATTCTTCTTTAAAGAGTTACTCTTCTTTACCATTAACTTTGAATGTATATTAAAGTGATCCTTTAAAAGTGTAAAAATCAATCTAGCACTAGCTGGGTTTTCTGTGGTCATTTTAAAACTAAGTCCACTTCCACTAAAAGCTAATGTACCACTAACCTTCATAATAGCTGATATTTCTGCCAACGCCTCTTCCTTCGAAATATCTATATATCTGCATATTTCTCCTTTAACTTTAGATGAAAATGACATTCCGTTTCCTTCCTTATCTATAAATTTTCTTATAATTTATAATTAATCAATTACTTTTCCTTTTTCTTCTCTGACTCTTTCTTTAATACGTTGCGATAAATACATATATTCTATTATCTTTTTCTTATCATATAAAAGTTTCTTTTCCATTATTGTATCTACTAATATTTCTGCCAACTTATCTGAATCGTGCTTTACCAATCCATTTTTAACTTTTACTAAATCATCGCCAACTATTTTTACACCTAAACTATTAATATCTTCTCTATCTAATTTAACAAGTTCTGCACCATCTTTTTGGTATTTTTCCTTTAATTCCTCTGTTATTTCTCCTGTATTAGCAATTACATAGTCAACAATATCTTTCCCACCATATTTGAATAAAACTTTTAAGTGGTCTGATACTTTAAACCCTGTACTCTCTCCAGGCTGAGTCATTATATTAGAAATATATATTTTAATGGCACTACTCTTCCTAACTTCTTTTGCAATATCTTTCACAAGCAAATTAGAAGTTATACTTGTATACAAACTACCTGGTCCCATTACTATAGCATCTGCTTCTTTTATAGCCTCTAATGCCTCTGGAAGAGCTTTTGCATTCCCCGGAACTATTTTCAATTCTTCTATTCTAGATTTTTGTTCAATAGCCTCTTCTGGAATTTGTGATTCTCCTTTTACTATGTTGCCATTTTGTAGTTTTGCAACCAATTGCATATTATCCAAAGTAACAGGTATAACTTTACCTGTTACAGCTAATACCGAACTCATTTTTTGAACTGCTTCCTCAAAATTGTCAGATATTCCATCCATAGCCGCTAGAAATAAATTTCCAAAGCTTTGATTTTTTAATCTCCCATCAGCAAATCTATATTGAAGTAAATCCTCCATTATAGGCTCTGTATCTGCCAATGCTAAAATACAGTTTCTTATATCCCCTGGAGGTAAAATTCCCAAATCTTCTCTTAAATCTCCTGATCCTCCACCATCATCTCCAACCGTAACTATTGCAGTTATATTTGACGTATAGTACTTCAATCCTCGAAGCATTGTGGACAAACCAGTTCCCCCACCAATTACGACTATTTTAGGCCCTTTTACTAATAATCTTTTTTCATATATTAGACTTTCAATTTTTCTGCTATCTAAAGATACTTTAAGGTATCCTCTATTTACCAATACAAGTATAGATTTCATTGTTTCAGTAACTGAGATATATAAAACAAATATTCCTGTAATATTTAAAAATACATAAAAAACTTGGTAATATAAATTGTAAACTCTATGATTGACTAGCTCTGTAAATCCAAATGATATTAACAATATTCCAAAAACCCCAAACGCTAGCCATCGCTTTACTTTAATCCCAGCCTTAAGCCAATCTTTTATCCTCATAGTTTCTTTTCCCCTTTATGAAGATCTTCGGCTACATCTCTATGTTCTATTTTAGAATTATAATTTTCTCTATTTAATATCTCATAAACTTCATTAGCTATTGCAACAGAACGATGTCTTCCCCCTGTGCATCCTATAGATATAATTAACTGACTTTTTCCTTCTTTTATATAATTAGGTATTAAGTATTTCAACATGTCTATTAACTTTTCTATAAAATTCGCCGTTTCCTCTTGCTTTAAAACGTAATCTTTAACTGGTTCATCATTACCAGAATACTGTTTTAATTCCGGTATATAAAAAGGATTTGGTATAAATCTAACATCAAAAACCAAATCAGAATCTACTGGTATCCCATATTTAAATCCAAAGCTCAATACTGTAATTGATAATTGCTTTTCCGGATAGATATGATCTCCATAATTCTTATTTATTTTTTCTCTTAAATGCCTTATTTCATATTTAGATGTATCAATAATAATATCGGCTATATTTTTAACTTCTCTTAATTTTTCTCTTTCTTGCGTAATCCCAGTCAAAACTCTTCCATCTGGTGATAACGGATGACTTCTTCTTGTCTCCTTGAATCTCTTAATAAGTACCTCATCAGTTGCTTCTAAAAACAATATTTCATATTTAAATTCGTTTTTCCTTAAGTAATTTAAAGCTTCAAAAAAGTCATCAAAGAAAATTCCGCCTCTAATATCTATAACTAATGCTACTTTTTCAATATTTCCGCCACTTTGCGTGCATACTTCTGCGAACTTAGAGATTAACTTTGGTGGAAGGTTATCAACACAAAAATATCCTAAATCTTCTAGTGCTCTTGTTGCTTGTGTCTTCCCTGCTCCTGATAATCCTGTAACAATAACAAATCTCATACTACACACTCCCTTTTGCCAAAGATATTTTTTAGGCATAACTATTACTCTTAATTTGCCTTAACATCAAAATTATATCATACTATTATAATTAAATCATAAAAAACCCAAAAGTCTCTAAACTCTTGAGTTTTATATAATTTAGTGTTTACTTATAGATATATTTAACATCTATAGCTTCTATTTTTGTTTATAGTTCTAAAAATAATAATTTTTCATTTTTATAGTTACTAAAATGCTTAATCTTCACCCCAAATTCTAACTTCAGGATATAAATCTACTCCAAATTGTTTTTTCACTTCGTCCTTAACATGACATATTACACCTAATACATCCTTAGCTGTTCCATTATTATAATTAATAACAAATCCAGCATGCTTTGCTGAGACACACGCTCCGCCAATAGTAAATCCTTTTAATCCAGCATCCTCAATTAATTTTCCTGCAAAATATCCCTCTGGTCTTTTAAATGTACTACCTGCTGAAGGGTACTCTAACGGCTGTCTTTCTTCTCTCCTTTTAGTTAATTCATCAACTCTAGCTTGAATCTTTTCTTTATCACCATTAACTAAATTAAAAGTTGCACGTAATACTATATATCCCTTTTGCATAACTATAGACTGTCTATATCCTAAATTTAGTTCTGCTTTAGGAATTATTCTAATTTCTTGATTATCATCTAGTACTTCTGCGCTTTCAATGACAAATGAAATTTCTCCGTCATAAGCTCCTGCATTCATAAATACAGCTCCACCTACGCTACCCGGAATACCACAAGCAAATTGAACTCCTGCTAGTGACCCTTCTGTAGCTGCCTTCGAAACATCTTTAAGTAATGCTCCACATTCTGCAATAACCTTATTACCTATACATTCTATTTTATTGAGTTCGCATAACTTTATAACAACACCTCTAATACCACCATCTTTAACTAAGATATTAGACCCATTTCCTATTACATAAAATGGTATATTATTTTCTTTGCAAATAGTGATAGTTTCTTTTACCTGTTGTATACTGTTTGGAGTCAGAAGTATGTCTACTGGTCCTCCAACTTTAAAGTATATATGTTCACTCATTTTCGCATCTAATTGAATTTGTGACTCTTTGTATAATTTGCTGAACAAATTCTTATATTCTCCATAGTGCTTCATGCCAAAACTCCTCAAACATTTATATTAATCTGCTTTTTGTTTACATGATATAGAATAATTCAAATATTAATCTAAGACAAGTAAATTTTTATTCCGTACTATTATAGCATAATTTATTTATTTTGTTCATGTTTTTAATATATATTCAAAAAATAACATAATGCGTTCTAATTACACAGTATTGGTACAATGATCCAATACTAAAAATTAGGTTGAGCTCACCCAACCTAATTTATCTTATTTTGCATTTCTAAAATACTCTAATATACTATTTGCTGCCTTCGTATCAATTGATTCTGCCTCAAGAAGTTCATCTAATGTAGCCTTTTTAATATTATCAATACTTCCAAATTTCATTAGAAGAGACATTCTTCTCTTCTGTCCAATATTAGGTATATCATCTAATATTGAATGAAGTGTTCTCTTATCTCTTAAACTTCTATGGTAAGTAATTGCGAATCTATGAACTTCATCCTGAATTCTTCTTATCATTTGCATCAAATTAGAATTTCTATTTATTATCAATTCATTATTATTATAAATTATCCCTCTAGTTGCATGATAATCATCCTTAACCAATCCACATACAGGTATATTTACTCCTAATTTATTTAATACTTCAAGAGCTATATTTACCTGGCCCTTTCCACCATCCATCATAATTAAATCCGGAAAATTTGAAAACTTCCCGCTAGAAAACTTAATTTCCTTATTTTGAATCTCTCTAATCTCTTTTAATCCATGAGTAAACCTTCGTTCCAGAATTTCTCTCATACTATCATAATCATTAGCACTTTTTACTGTTTTTATACGAAATCTTCTATAATCACTATTTTTAGCTTTACCATCTTCAAATACAATCATTGACCCAACAGAATCTACTCCTTGTATATTCGATATATCATACGCCTCAATTCTAAGTGGCATAGTATCAAGTTCTAACAATTCTTGAATCTCTTTTAATGAAATCATATTTATTTCTTTGTCTCTCAAAATCTTATCTTTAAATTGATCTAAAGTGACTTTTGCATTGTTTTTAACTAGCTCTAGCATCTCTTTTTTCTCACCTTTTATTGGTACCTTAACAAATACCCTTGAACCACGCTTTATACTTAAAAATTCCTCCAATGCTTCAATTTCATCACTTTCTGGAATGTATATATTCTTTGGAACCTTTGGCGTTCCTCCATAGAATGAAATTATAAATTGTGAAATGATTGTTGTGTCTTCTTCATGAGAACTATTTTCAATCATAAAATGCTCTCTTCCAGTTATTTTTCCATCTCTTAAAAAGAATACTTGAACGCAACAGTCCTTCTCATCTTTATAAATATTAATAAAGTCTTCATCATTTTCTTGGGATTTAAACACCTTTTGTTTTTCTGCTATATTTTCTATAGCAACTATTTTGTCTCTTAAAGATGCAGCTTTCTCAAATTCTAGACTTCTTGATGCATTCTGCATTTCTTCTTTTAATTTATTTAAAAGACTCCTATCCTTTCCACTTAAAACTTCCATTATTTCATCCACCATTTTTTTGTATTCAATTTTAGAAATACGTCCTTCACAAGGTGCATTGCATTTTTTTATATGGTAATTTAAACATGCTCTTGTTGTCTTTTCACCTTCTATGATAGATCTTTTACAAGTTCTTAATGGAAAAATTCTTCTAATTAAATTTATTGTTTCATGCACATCTCCTGCATTTGGATATGGTCCAAAATACTTATTTCCATCCTTAGCATAATTTCTTGTTATAAAAACTCTAGGAAAATCTTCATTAGTAGTTATTTTTATAAACGGATAAAATTTATCATCCTTTAATGAAATATTATATTTAGGGCTATACTTTTTTATTAGATTACATTCTAATATTAAAGCTTCCATTTCAGAATCTGTTACTATGTATTCAAATTCGGCAATATTCTTAACCATCGCTTTTACTTTTTCCGAATGATTTTTAGAATTTTGAAAGTATTGGCGTACTCTATTCTTTAATATTTTTGCTTTTCCTACATAGATAATCTCTCCAAGTGAGTTTTTCATTAAATAAACCCCTGGTTCATTTGGCAAAATCTTTAATTGAGCTTTAAAATCAAACATTCCAGCACTCCTTTCTATGAATTTAAAGATAAAAATTAAAATTAAAAAGTGAAGAGTTTAAAGAAAAATCATTTTACTATTTCCAATTTAGTAATCTTAAGAAATTTTAATGGTTCTCCTATAGCTATTCACTTTTTATTTAACATATTTAATTTTAATTTCCAATAACTGCTTGCCTAATTAATTTTCCAGCTATCGGTGCTGCTGCACTCGCTCCATATCCTCCATTTTCAACTATTACAGCAACTGCAATTTTAGGATTACTTGCCGGTGCAAGCCCAATAAACCAAGAATGAGGTTTAGCACTTTCTCCATTAGCAAGATTGTAGTCAGCTGTACCAGTCTTACCCGCTGCATCAGTTCCTTGAAAGTAACTCCAAGTAGAGTCAATTCTTGAGTTGACTAAATTTTTCATATAGTCTTTTATTATTGTAGCATTAGCTGAACTTATAACTTGTTTATTCACTTTTGTTTCTACTGTCTTAACTACATTACCGTCCTTATCCACCACTTGACTAACAAGTCTTGGTTCCATCATCTTACCATCATCAGCTACTGTACTTGCAACCAACGCCATTTCCATAGGAGTTGCTAAAATACTACTTTGACCAATCCCTGATTGAGCTATGCTCCCAATTTCAGCTTTTGATAACTTTGGAAATTGGCTCTGATCTATTTTAAATCCATCAGATTCTACTGTATTATTAAAACCAAACTTCTCCGCAGTAGCTTTTAACTTATCATTTCCTAGTTCCATCGCCAATGTACCAAATACAAAATTACTTGATAATCTATACGCATCTTTTAGATCTATTTCACCATTAACTTCTCCATTATCATTACTCAATGATTGTTTATCATTAAAGATTATTTTACCTGTATCATTAAAAGTTCTATTTGTAACTCCCGGAATATTTTCTAATGCACTACTAAGAGTTACTGTTTTAAATGTTGATCCCGGCGGATATTTTCCTGATACTGCTCTATTTATAAATGGGCTGTCTTCATTAGAAGCTTTCATTGATCCTTCCAAATCATTTGGATTATATGTTGGCTTAGAAACCATAGCCAGTACTTCTCCTGTTTTAGGATTTAAAGCTACCACTGCACCCTTATTACTTCCAAGTGCATCGTATGCTATTTTTTGAAGCGTTGGATCTAATGTAGTTATAACACCATTACCAACTTTAACCTCATCTTCTTTTCTATTATTAAACATTGATTTTAACTTATCCACGCTAAAATCTTTGGCTAAATTTAAAATATTGTTAGTAAGCTTATTGTATGTAGTTAACTCATTATCGTAGTTTGCCTCTAATCCTGTTAATCCATATCTTGGATCTACATATCCTAGAGCATGAACATATAAATCTCCGTTAACATAAGTTCTTTTTTGTGTTAGAGCATCTACTCTTGCACTTGTTGTAAGCGGATTTTTATTTCTATCATATATAGTTCCTCTTAAAACTTCATTCCTTCTTGCCCAAAGCCTTTGATTACCTTCACTTTCAGCTATATTAGGTGCTGAAAAGACTTGAAAATATGCAATATATGAGATAAGAGCTACAAAGCAAAATAAAAAAACTACCATTACCTGTTTTATACTATTAGATACATTTTTCAATTTTTAGCCCTCCTCCGATATCTTTTGAAGTATTGCTAGTGCAAAAAACATAGTTATTATTGATGATCCCCCAGCACTAATAAGAGGTAATGTAATTCCTGTCAAAGGTATTACTGCAAACACGCCTCCAATTATAACTAGAACCTGACAAGCTATCATAGCGCTGAGCCCTATAGCGTTAAGCTGTGAAAATCTATCTTTAATTCTAAACGAAGCTCTCATTCCCCTATAGAAAAATAAGAAATATATTATCATAATTCCAAGCCCAAACACCATACCCATTTCCTCACAAATTACTGCAAAAATTAAGTCTGAGGTATTTACTGGCATAAACCCTGGATAGCCTTGACCAAGTCCACTTCCAAACATTCCACCAGAAGAAATTGAATATAATCCTTGAACTATCTGATATCCCGTAGTATCTTTATACTTCCACGGATCCCGCCATATTAATACTCTTTGCTGTACATGCGGAAACAGTTTATATGCGAAAATAGATCCCAACACAAATAGTATAAATGTTATTACTACGTACTTTTTCTTTCCAGTTGCAACATATAACATTGTTAATGAAATACCAAAAAATATTAGCGCGGATCCCAAATCCTTTTGCCCAACCAAACATCCTAATGAGTATACAACAACCAGTGCAGGTTGCCAAAGTTGTTTAAAATCTTCTATTATATTATTCTTGTCTTCATAATCATGTAAAGCTGCCGCTAAGTATATAGCAAATGTTATCTTACCAAATTCCGATGGTTGAATACTAAATCCACCAATTCTAATCCAGTTGGTTGCACCATAAACTTCTTGGTGTGCGAACAATGCTAGAGGCATTATAATCAGAGTTGCTATCAGATATACCTTCTTGTACTTAACAAAATCTCTTATATCTGGAATTATCACTACTAGAGCAATAAATATAACTATTCCAGCTGCAAAATACATTAACTGTTTAATAGCAATGTCACTATCCAATCTATATAGTACAGCTATACCTATTACTGACAATATACATGCAAATGTAATCAAAAATTTATCCCCATGAGGATAAAACTTCCGTATTAATATTTGTGTAGCAGTTATTAGGCCACATACTATCAGTCCCATATATATAGCGCCTTTATCTAGATCATCTTTTAATATTGCTAAATTTGTAAAAAGTGCTATGCATAACAAATAAGTTAGCAGTAATAGTTTTATTTCATCTCTTTTTATCTTCAATCCATATCACCCCACCGTGCTATTCCTTTGATATTTAGATTTCTAAAAATACTTTTGTAAAGCTCAGCGGAAAATATAGCTGTATAATACTTCCCGCTGAGCCTAAATTTTTTCCAATAGAAATACTTTTAATATTCTCTTTATTAAAATATCCTAAATCAAAATCTTGAAAACTGCTGTACCAATTTTTATCTCATCTTTATTAGACAGTTTTGCTTTACCATTTATCTTATTTTTATTTAGGTAAGTACCATTTGTACTATTTAAATCTTCTATAAATAAGGAACTATTCCTTATGATAATTCTTGCATGACTTCCTGAAACATGTTGATCACATAATACAATAGAATTATCATCTTTTCTTCCTATTGTCAAATCTGACCTTATAGGAATGATTGATCCATCCTTTAAATCTTTGCTACTTCCAGAATTTATAATTTCTAAGCCATAACTTCCTTTTGCTGTAGGCGGCCTTCTTTTCTTTCCTCCATTTTTAACATCCCTATACATTATCTTTAGCGCATAGTATATTATTACATATAGTATAACAATAAAAACAATTCCAAAAAAACCAGCAATTATTCTCGAAAAACTCATATTTTCACCTCAATATTCATTCCTGTATCCATTGTATATGTAAAATAACTTTCAAAAATCTATAAGTTGTAATTTACATTTACCCTACTAATGATTATACAATAAAAAAGTAAGTATGACATTCAAAAGTGCCACTTAATTAATATATATTATTATATCATCTAGATTATTTTAATATCTACTTATCATATTCTGTCCTATAATGCCCCAATTGTCAATTTTCAATATAATTTCTTCATAAAAACTTTATTTTTTAATTTTATGTTTTATATATCTTACAAGTTGGGCATTATAATTACCAATTATAGGTCTTAATATTATAGCTCTAAATATGAGTACCTATTCCTTAATATCCATAAGTTTTATCTAAGCACATCTTTCAAATACTTACCTGTATAAGATTCCTCAACTTTGCATAGTTCCTCTGGAGTTCCATATTTTATAATTGTACCACCCTTATCTCCACCTTCTGGGCCTAAATCAATTAGATAGTCTGCACATTTTATCATATCTAGATTATGTTCAATTACAACCACAGTATTTCCTGTTTCCACTAAACTTTGAAGTATTTCTATTAATCTGCTGACATCATCTACATGTAACCCTGTTGTTGGTTCGTCTAATATATAAAGAGTTTTTCCTGTGCTTCTCTTTGATAATTCATATGCCAACTTAATTCTTTGTGCTTCTCCTCCTGATAATTGAGTTGAAGGCTGACCTAACCTAATATATCCAAGTCCTACATCATTTAATGTCCTTAATTTATTCTCAATTCTAGGTATATTTTCAAAGAATTTCAACGCTTCTTCAACTGTCATTTTTAATGTATCATCTATATTCTTGCCTTTATACTTTACTTCTAAAGTTTCCCTATTATACCTCTTTCCCTTACATACTTCACATGGAACATAAACATCTGATAAAAATTGCATTTCTATTTTTATTATTCCATCTCCAGAACAAGCTTCACATCTTCCACCTTTAACATTAAAGCTAAATCTACCTTGCTTATATCCTCTCATTTTAGCTTCCGTAGTCTGTGAAAAGAGCTCTCTAATTATATCAAACGTACCTGTATAGGTTGCTGGATTAGAACGTGGTGTTCTTCCAATCGGACTTTGATTTATGTCTATTATTTTATCTATATTTTCATATCCAATTATTTCTTTATGGTTTCCTACTGGATTTTTACTCTTGTTTACTAATCTATTTAAACCTTTATAGAGTATTTCATTTACTAAAGTACTTTTTCCAGAACCAGAAACTCCTGTAACCATAGTTAAAGTACCAAGTGGAATTGATACATTTATATTCTTTAGGTTATTTTCCTTAGCACCTACGATTTTTATTTTTTGTCCATTACCTTTCCTTCTAGTCGCCGGGATCTGAATTGACTTTCTACCAGTTAAATATTGACCTGTTATTGATTTTTCACATGCTTTAACTTCATTAAGTGTTCCAGCAACAACTACTTCTCCGCCATGTTCTCCCGCACCCGGTCCAATATCAACAATGTAATCTGCTTCCTTCATGGTATCTTCATCGTGTTCTACAACAACTACTGTATTTCCAACATCCCTTAGATTTTTCAAAGTATGTATTAACCTGTCATTATCCCTTTGATGCAATCCAATACTTGGTTCATCTAATATATATAAAACACCCATAAGTGCTGAACCAATTTGTGTTGCAAGCCTTATTCTTTGTGATTCTCCGCCTGATAATGTTCCAGAATTTCTTGATAAGCTTAAATAGTCTAAACCAACATCTAATAAAAACTGCAGCCTATTTTTAATCTCTTTTATAATTTGTTCACTTATAAGTTTATTTTTTTCTGAAAACTCCACTCCATTTATGAATTCAAGTTCTTCTTTTATTGACATACTTGTAAATTCATATATATTTTTTCCACCAACAGTAACTGCTAGCACTTCCTTTTTTAATCTAGCTCCTTTACATTTTGGACACGAATCATTACTCATGTATTGCTCTATTTCGCCCTTTATAAGATCTGAATTACTCTCTCTGTACCTTCTGCTTAATGCATTGATTTCTCCTTCAAATGCATAACTATAGGTAGCTTTAACCCCATCTTTCACGTATTCAACTCTAAGTTTTTTCCCATCTGTTCCATACAATAATAAATCGATATGTTCTTTATCCAAATCTTTTATAGGTCTGCTTAAATCCAATCCAAACTCCTTAGTTAATGCCTGAAGTATTGCATATGTCCAAGAATCTTCTTTTAGTCTTCCACTTCCCCAGCTTGCTATTGCTCCTTCCATAACACTTAATTCTCTATTAGGTATAACAAGCTTTTCATCTATCTCCATAAGACTTCCAAGTCCATCACAATGATCGCACTTTCCATATGGAGCATTAAATGAGAATAATCTAGGCGATAACTCATCAATACTTATTCCGCAATCCGGACAAGCAAAGTTCTCACTAAATAGAGTTTCTTCTCCTCCAATAACGCTGATTATAACTAATCCTTCACCCATCTTTAAAGATGCTTCTACAGATTCTGTAAGTCTTCCTTCGATACCTTCCTTTATAACAATTCTATCAATAACAGCTTCAATATTATGCTTTTTATTTTTATCTAACTTCACTTCTTCTTCAGTTAAGTCATAAATTTCCCCATCTATTCTTGCTCTAACAAATCCGCTCTTCTTTATATGTTCTAATATCTTTTCATGAGTTCCTTTTCTTCCCTTAACTACAGGTGATAACACTTGAAGTTTTGTTCTATCTCCATAACTCATAATTTGATCAACAATTTGATCAACAGATTGTTTGGTAATTTCCTTTCCGCATTTTGGACAGTGAGGAATTCCCACTCTAGCATATAATAGTCTTAAATAATCATATATTTCAGTTATTGTTCCAACTGTAGATCTTGGATTTTTACTTGTCGTCTTTTGATCTATTGATATTGCAGGTGATAATCCTTCTATATATTCCACATTAGGTTTATCCATTTGTCCTAAAAATTGCCGTGCGTAAGAAGATAAAGATTCAACATATCTTCTTTGCCCTTCAGCATATAATGTATCAAAGGCCAAAGAGGACTTACCTGATCCTGATAATCCTGTAAGTACAACTAGTTTATCTCTTGGTATTTCTAAACTGACATTCTTTAAATTATTAACTTTCGCACCTTTTATTATTATCTTATCGTTCATTAAACTAACCTCCTACTTAATGGACAATACATAATTCGTAATTTTATATAATATGTTACATATTCATTATTACTCATTATTTCTTATCTTTAATTTCATTAATGATATCTCTAAGCTCAGCCGCTCTTTCGAATTGAAGATTTTTTGCCGCTAAAAGCATTTCTTCTGTGAGATCTTTAATTAACTTATCTTTTTCTTTCTTAGTAAGTTTTTTCTTATCCGCAGTCTTATATTCTTCAACTTCCTCTGCAACCTTTGTAGCCTCTATAATATCCCTTACATCTTTAATTATTGTTGTAGGTACCATTCCATGTCTTTCGTTATGCTCTTTTTGCAGAGCTCTTCTTCTTTCGGTTTCTTTCATCGCTTTATCCATAGACTTTGTTATATTGTCAGCGTACATTATAACCTTGCTTTCTGAATTTCTGGCTGCTCTTCCTATAGTTTGTATTAGTGATGTTTCTGACCTTAAAAAGCCTTCTTTATCGGCATCTAAAATTGCAACTAAAGCTACTTCTGGTATATCTAATCCTTCTCTTAAAAGATTTATTCCTACAAGTACATCATATTCGCCAAGTCTTAAATCTCTTATGATTTTCATTCTTTCTATAGTATCAATATCTGAATGCATATAAGTTGTTTTAACACCAAGCTCTATTAAATATTTAGTTAAATCTTCTGCCATACGCTTAGTTAATGTTGTTATCAATATTCTAAATCCACATTCTATTGTTTTATTAATTTCTCCATACAAATCATCTATCTGCCCTTTAATCGGCCTTATAATAATTTCTGGATCTAACAAACCTGTAGGTCTTATAATTTGTTCAGCAATTTCTTCAGAATTATCTATTTCATAAGCCGATGGAGTAGCACTTACGAATACTACCTGATTAACTTTCTTTTCAAATTCCTCAAACTTTAGTGGCCTATTATCATAGGCACAAGGAAGCCTAAATCCATAATCTACTAATGTATTTTTTCTTGATCTATCTCCTGCATACATTGCTCTAACTTGAGGCAATGTTACATGACTTTCATCTATAAACATAAGAAAATCTTCAGGAAAATAATCTATTAATGTTTTAGGTGGCGTTCCTGAAGCCCTGCCATCTAATATTCTAGAATAGTTCTCAATCCCACTACAATATCCCATTTCTTTTATCATCTCAATATCAAAGTTAGTTCTTTGCCTTAACCTTTGAGCTTCTAAAAGTTTATCCTGAGCATTAAGTTCTCTTAGCCTCTCCTCTAATTCCCCTTCAATTATACCAATTGCTTTATCAACAGTTTCTCTAGATGTGGCAAAGTGAGATGCAGGAGTTATAGCTACATGATTTCTTTCTCCTAAAATGCTTCCTGTTAATACGTCAAATTCTCTTATTCTATCAATTTCATCTCCGAAAAATTCAATTCTAATCCCTTTATTTGAATACGATGCAGGAATTATATCTAGGGAATCTCCTCTAACTCTAAAGGTTCCTCTTGAAAAGTCTATATCATTTCTTTCATATTGAATTTCTATAAGCTTCTTTATAACTTCATCTCTCTCTTTTTCCATTCCAGTTCTAAGACTTATAGTCAACTTTTTATATTCATCTGGATTACCTAGACCGTATATGCAAGAAACAGAGGCAACAATTATTACATCCCTTCTTTCAAAAAGAGCTGAAGTGGCTGAATGCCTTAATTTATCTATTTCATCATTTATTGATGCATCTTTTTCTATAAATGTATCTGTTTGAGGCACATATGCTTCCGGTTGATAATAGTCATAATAAGATACAAAGTATTCCACTATATTATCAGGAAAAAACTCTTTAAATTCCGAGCATAATTGTGCTGCTAAAGTTTTATTATGCGCTAAGATTATAGTAGGTCTTTGTAATTTTTCTATAATATTTGCCATAGTAAATGTTTTTCCTGAACCTGTTACTCCAAGCAAAGTTTGACATCTATTATTGTTTTTTATTGAATTAACTAATTTATCGATTGCTTGCGGTTGATCCCCCGTAGGTTTAAATCTTGAGTGTATTTTAAATTCTCCCATTGTATTACCTCCAATCCGAACAGACATTCGTATCATATGTATATTTTACTTTTCCTTAAGTATTAAGTCAATAAATTATGCTATTTATTTTGAATACTCACTTATGTTTTTAATACTGTCCATAAATCTAAAATATTATAATTATCAGATATTTACTTTATTTAATCGAGTTATAATTAAAATTATTTATTAATTAAAAATTACACTGAATATAAATATCTCTCACTTCAATTTTTTTATCAATTAAAGAAAAAAGTGGCTAAGCCACCTTCTAATCACATCTTATTATCTTTATTTTTAATATCCTTATTATGCTCCATATCATTCTCTTTTTTTATTTTATAATCGACGTTTTTTTCTGAACCTTTTAATGAATTCAAAACGCTTTTAAAATCCTCTCCGTCGACTGCCACAATATCTTCTTCGCTTACATTTCTAGGCACCAATAAAATTCCAAGCCTAGTATTTTTATTATGCCTAAATTGAATATCTTTCACCATCCCATGGGAATTTTTAACTTTAAGAACTGCATTGTATAAGTTTTCCTTTAAAATCCCATAAACTTCCGCTTCTGAATTAATACTTTTACCGTTAACTGATAAAACTTTACTTTCAATGCCAATTCCAAATTCCCGCATCTTAGAATCTGCTGATATTTCCAGAACCATCAGGCCTTCCTCATCGCTAACAAACTTAGGCATCTTGTTTTTCTCACTATTTACTTGAAGCTTAAGCATTAATTCATGAGTTACTGGCATAAAAATCACAATAAATATTTCCCCAATAATTCCGAACCTAGCAATTTGAGCTGAAATTATTAGAAGAATTCCATAAACTAATATGTGAACTCCTGAGGATACAGCTTTTTCTCTTTTGCTTTTTGTAAATGTAATCGAAGAATAACCTAATACCATATAAAAAGGAACTATAGAAATAATACTTCCAGCTATTAAAGCGAGTCCATATGGTAATTTAATTAATGGCCACCAATCCGGATTAGATATAGAGTCTGTCATATAACTCAACATTGAATTATTTGCATTCATAGCAATAATTATTGCTATTGGCAATGCCCAATATCTTTTTAATGCATATCCGCCTAAAATTTTATTGTTTCTATTTGTAAATACAGGTACAGCTCCTCTATCTCCATCAATAATTACTAATATTCCTTCAATAACATGAAATACTCCTATAAGAATTGCTAAATAAAATATATTTAAATCCAAAACTCCTAAGCTATTAGGAATGAATATATTAATCAATTTAATTATAATTACTAAGCCACCTAGAATTGCTCCTGAATAAGAAAAGCATATTAACCTTGGTCTTATAAGCATTAATAATATTGATATAACAAACAAATACGATATTCCAGAATTTTCACTAAAAACTACACCTAAACTTGTAAGTATTATGCTTCCTATAATTCCACCTATAATTCCTAAAACAAGTTGAGATAGTGTAAGTTCAATAGATGAATTTACACTACCTCCTAAAATTATTTTTTGCATAGTTACTACTTTTTTGTTCTTTGAATGTAGTACTATTATTAAAAGTATTAATAAGAATACTAATGGAGGGGTTACTATCGCACCTGACACGCTTCGTAGCGTATATATAAATAAACCCATTTAATCCCTCCCTATTGGATCTTTTCTCCTATTTTTTCAATTGCTGTCTTCAATTGTTCATCGGCATTTTTATCATAGCCCTTTTCATCAATACTAATAGGTGTTGTAACCTCAAAGTCCGGTGCTATTCCTTTTTTATGGATATTCTCTCCATTTGGAGTATAGTATTTAGAAATAGTTACCTTAAGTCCACCAATATTATCATCAAATTTAATTGTTTGCTGAACTATGCCTTTCCCAAAAGTAGTTTTTCCAACAATTGTTGCTGCTCCATAATCTCTCAAAGCCCCAGTTACAACTTCTGATGCACTAGCGCTATTTCCATTAACTAATAAAACTAATGGCATTCCTTCTGCATCTCCCCCAATAGATAACGAATCATTTCTGTTCTCATATTTATCAATTGTGTAGGTTATTATCTTTCCTTTTGGAATAAACTGTGATGCAACTCCTACTGCTTCTGTTAATAGCCCACCAGGATTTTCTCTCAAATCTACTATTAAGCCTTTCATCCCTTGAGATTTTAATTCATCAATAGTATTTTTAAAATCTTCCGTAGTATTTTCATTCATGAAAGTCTTTATACGAATATACCCTATCGAAGAATCTAGCATATTTCCCTTTATTGACTCAATCTTTACTTTTTCTGGCGTTACATTAACATCAAATTCATTTGTATCTGCTCTCTTAATAGTCAGTTTCAACTCTGAATTATTTGCCTCTGCAATCATAGACGTTGCTTTTTTTAAATCATCGCCTGATACATCTACATCATTTATTTTTTCAATTATATCATTTTCTTGTAGTCCAGCCCTGTCAGCAGGCGCTCCCTTAACAGTTTCCAAAATTGTTACCTGCTTATCTTTTAATGTAACAGTAACACCTATCCCTGTCATGCTTCCGCTACTTTGTTTCATTAAATCATCAAATTCGCTTTGATTCATGAATACAGTATATTGATCATTTAAGGCATTAGTCATTCCCTTAATGGCTCCTTCTAAGAGAGCATTATCATCAATTTCACCATCAAACTTTTCAATTAATTTATCTCTAACTGTAAAAAGTGCTGAATATTTACTCTTATCATTTATCTGCGAAGCTGTACTCTTGACTTCTGGTGATGTTCTTACTAGAAATATGCCTTTAGTGGCTATATAGTTCCCTCCTAAAAAGGATACACATATAAGAAGTACCATAAACAATATCGTTGGTATTAAAAGTATTTTTCTATTTTGTCTTCTATTTGCAAATATGTATTTTCTTGATTCCTTCACCTATAAAGACTCCCTTTCATATGTATCATACATATAATCCCAATATATATCTTTATAGATTAAAGTGGATTATATTGTAAAGTTTTTCTCAAGATTTTATAGTATAAAAACTATTTTTCTTTATTCCTATTTTTATTATATTTACACTTATTTGCAAAAATTATACCACTAAAAACTTCCTTAATGAAATTATACTAGCAATTCCACCAACTATAATGCCACCAAGCATAAATTGCCATAATAAAGTTGAGAAAATAAACGTTGCTGGTACAAGGCTTACAAATACTAGTTGCGAAGCAATCCACCTAACTAGTCCATTATATGCAGCAAATAATGCTCCACATGCTAATGTTGCTCCAATAAACCCTATTACCATTCCCTCTATTACAAATGGCCATCTAATGAACCAGTCGGTAGCCCCTACAAATTTCATAATTCCAACTTCTCTTCTTCTTGAATATACAGTTAATTTTGTCGTATTCATTATTAAGAATATTGAAACACCCACTAATATTATAAACAATCCAAAACCAACTATTTTTACACCATTTACTATTCCTACAATCTTGTCTACTAATTCCTGTTGATCACCTATAGTCTCAACACCTTCGAAATCTTTTATTCCTTCACTTACAGCTGACGCATATTCTGGTGATTCCAGCTTCACTGTAAATGATGCTGAAAAAGGATTATTTTGCAACGTATACCCTTTTAGCAGCCCTTCATTTTCATTTGTAGTACTTTGAAAATTCTTGTACTCTTCTTCTTTTGATTGGTATCTTACGTCTTTAACCCCTTCAATTTCTCGTAATTTTATTTCTATCTCTCTTTGATCAATAAGTTTTATATCATCCTTAAGGAATATTTTCAACTCCACTTTGTTCTGAACAGTACTTATTCCTTTGTTTATATTGTTAGCAACTAATATAAATATCCCCAAAACAAAGAATGTTATAAGTACAGTAATTACTGAAGCAATACTAATAGTCTTATTTCTCTTTAAACTTGTAAATGCATCTTTAATAAAATGTGCAATAGTATTAATTTTCATCTTCGTACTTACCTCTTTTCTCGTCTCTAACGATTTCTCCCTTTTCAATAGCTATAACTCTTTTTTTCATATAATCAACAATTTCTTTTGCGTGTGTAGCCATCAGAATTGTAGTTCCAGATTTATTTATATCCTCAAGTAATGACATTATTTCTCTAGCTGTATCTGGATCTAAGTTACCAGTAGGTTCATCAGCAATTAGAACAGATGGATTATTAACTAGCGCTCTTGCCAAAGAAACTCTCTGTTGCTCTCCTCCTGATAATTCGTTAGGAAACATTTTATATTTATGAGATAATCCAACTAACGATAATACCATTGGAACTCTTCTTCTTATATCCTTTTGAGATGCTTCTACAACTCTCATAGCAAATGCAACATTTTCATATACATTAAGAGTTGGTATCAGCCTAAAATCTTGGAATACCATTCCTATCTTTCTTCTGTAATAAGGTATTTGCTGCCTATTAATAGTCGATAAATCTTTATCCCCTATTAATATTTTTCCATTGGTTGGTTCAATTTCTTTCAAAAGCATCTTTATAAAAGTAGATTTCCCTGATCCACTTGGTCCTACTAAAAATACAAATTCTCCTGCTTCTATCTCAACATTAATATCTGATAATGCTTTTACATTATTATTGTAAATTTTAGATACTCCTCTAAACTCGATCATACTCAAACACTCCTTCTTTATTGTATATTCCGCAAATTAATTGCAAAACCTACAAAATTAATTATAACATAAGAATACTTTCTAATGTTATACAAATTTATTAAATTTGGAGCCATTTGTTGGTAATTAGTGTTGTTTTATATCGTTAAATCCTTCTCCTAATACTTCATGAACTTCCCCTACTGTTATGAAGGCATCAGGATCTACATCCTTTATGAATTTCTTTAATTTTATGAATTGATTTCTACTTAAAACTGCATAAAGTATGTTGGTTTCTTTCTCTGTAAATGCTCCCACACCATTTATAAATGTACATCCTCTATCTAATGTATCTATTATATATCTGCTTATCTCATAATTACTTTTGCTAATAATAAATATACTTTTGCAAACATTAAATCCTTCTATAACTCTATCAACTATTAAACCAAGTAGTATTATACTTAGCATAGAATACAACGCAACATCTACCCCAAATACAAATGCACTTGCTAAAGTTATTGTAAAATCCACTACTAATAAAGCTTTTCCTATATCTAAATGGAAAAATATATTTAACATCTTTGCTAATATATCAGTTCCTCCTGTTGATGCATTTTCATTAAATATAATAGCCATTCCAAATGCTGAAATTAATGTTCCAAAGATAGTTGCCATCATTAGGTCATTTGTAATCGCTGCTGGCCTTAAAAATTTCTCGATTGCCCATATTATAGCTGACAATCCTAAACTAGCATAAATCGTCTTCACCCCAAATTTTCCGTCAATAAATATAAGTGCTACTATAAATAATAATCCATTTAATACAAAACTCACTACACCTATTGAAAAGGATGGCATAACTGCATTAATAATTATTGCTATTCCTGTTACTCCACCTGCTGCAATATTGTTTGGAGCGTAGAAATACTCAATCGAAAGTGCAACTAGAATTATCCCAAATGTTATTATTAAATATTCCCTAAATTTTGATTTTTTCATTATCATCTTCCCCTTTTAATTTTTATTTATATTAGAATTTCTCTCATAGTTTTCCTTGTTTATTTTTGATTATTCAAAAATAGAAAATGCAAGATCTTCGGCTATTTCATAAGCTTTATATCTTGCATTTTTAGTATTTTATATTCTATTATTTTGGATTTATTATTTCTTTAATGAAATAGCCTTTTTACTATGCTCTACTATGGCCTCTACTGTTAACCCATACGCTTTTAACAACTCGTTTGGCTTACCACTTTCACCAAAAGTATCTTTTATTCCAACTTTTAATACTGGCACTGGACATTCTTCTGTTAAAACTTCAGCAACTGCTGAACCTAAACCACCAATTACACTATGTTCTTCTGCTGTAACTATTGCCCCTGTTTCTCTCGCTGCATTAGCCAATAATTCTTTATCAATTGGTTTTATTGTATGTATATTTATTACTCTTGCATCAATTCCATCCTTAGCAAGCTCTTTTTTAGCCTCTAACGCTAATTCAACCATTAATCCCGTTGCAACTATAGTAACATCATTACCCTGGGCTAATGTCACACCTTTTCCAATTTCAAACTTATAATTATCAAAGCTATTTACAGTGCTAACAGCTAATCTTCCTAATCTAACATAGCAAGGTCCTTTATATTCCGCTATAGCTAATATTGCGGCCTCTGTTTCTATATCATCTGCCGGGTTAATTACAGTCATATTTGGAATACTTCTCATTAACGATATATCCTCTATAGATTGATGAGTCGCTCCATCTTCTCCAACTGTTAATCCTGCATGAGTTGCACAAATCTTGACATTCAAATTCGGATAGCATATAGAATTTCTTATTTGTTCAAAAGCTCTTCCTGCTGCAAACATTGCAAATGTACTAGCAAACGGAATTTTCCCACATGTTGAAAGCCCTGCTGCAACTCCCATCATGTTTGATTCTGCTATTCCCATATTTATAAATCTTTCTGGTGAGACAGCTTTAAAATCAGCTGTTTTAGTTGATTTTGATAAATCAGCATCTAGTACTACAACATCTTTATTTAAATTTGAAAGTTTTACTAACGCTTTACCATAAGCCTCTCTAGTTGCTATTTTATTTCCCATTAGTTTTCCCCTCCAATTTCCTTTAACGCTTGCTCACATTGCTCTTTATTTGGAGCAGTTCCATGCCATCCCGCTTGATTTTCCATAAATGAAACGCCCTTACCTTTTACTGTATTGCATATAATTGCAGTTGGCTTTCCTTTAAATTCCTTTGCTTTTGCAATGGCATTTATAATTTCATCATAATCATGACCATTTATAGTTAAAACATTCCATCCAAAAGCTTCAAATTTCTTATCTATTGGACCTGGATTCATAACATCTTCTATATTTCCATCTATTTGTAATCCATTATTATCTATAAATGCAGTTAAATTATCTAATTTATAGTGAGCTGCAGACATTGATGCTTCCCAAACTTGGCCTTCCTCAAGCTCTCCATCTCCTAGAATAGTATATACTCTATAATCCTTCTTATCAAGCTTTCCAGCTAATGCCATTCCAACAGCAGCAGAAATTCCTTGGCCTAAAGAACCTGTAGACATATCAATCCCAGGTAAATCATTCATATTAGGATGTCCTTGTAACCTTGAACCTGTTTTTCTTAGGCTATTTAGCTCTTCTACTTCAAAATATCCTTTTCTCGCCAACGCACTATATAATGCTGGCGCAGCGTGGCCTTTTGATAAAACAAATCTATCTCTATTTGGATCTTTTTCATTAGATACATCTATGTTCATTTCTTTAAAGAATAGTACTGACATAATATCAGCTATTGACAAAGAACCTCCCGGATGACCTGATGATGATTCTGTAAGCATAGAAACTATATCTTTTCTCATTAACTTTGAGATTTCTTCAAGTTTGTATTCATTATTCATTATACAACCCCCTATTATTAATTTACTCATTTATATTATGTTTTATTTTAACATATTTATTCTAACATAGAAAATATAACTTGTATACTTCATTTATAAATGTGATATACTTTTAAGAGCTTTAATTCAGTATAGAGTATTCTTATACATAAAAAGAGTAGTACAAATAAAGAATTACCCATACCACTCCTAATATCAATAGATATAAAACCCAATCATCTCTTTAGCTTAAATTCAAACTAACTGCCAATGCCTTATCAACCTTTTTCATGTCTGCTTCAGTCATATGTCCAATTTTTTCTTTAAGTCTTCTCTTGTCTAATGTTCTTATTTGCTCTAATAAGACAACAGAATCTCTATTTAATCCATACTCCTCTGATGAAATTTCAACATGAATAGGAAGTTTAGCTTTATTTATTTGAGATGTTATTGCAGCTACAATAACAGTAGGACTATATCTATTTCCAATATCATTTTGTATTATAATAACAGGTCTTATTCCGCCCTGTTCGGATCCTATAACTGGACTTAAATCCGCATAGAAAATTTCCCCTCTTTTTACCACAATGTTTGCCATTTTTAAATAATCACACTCCGCAAATCCATGCCTCATACTCATTAACATCATCTAACATATATTCAAAACCTAATTTAGAATATTCCAAGTTTATTTCAGCCATTTCTTGATAACCACTTTTCATTAGCTTTTCAAAATCGGCTGAAAATCCCTCGTTAATATATTGTATTAACGATTTCTCCATAATTCCACTATTTTTTTTAATTTTATTACTTTCCGCGTTAATTATTTTCTTATTTTTCATGTTATTTAGATTAATTATTGACATCTTTTCGCCTCCATAGCAGTAAAAAGTTCTTATAACTATGATTATATTGCAAATTATGTCAATTTGTCAAAGGATTTGTATTACTTCTTTACCATTCTCTAGATAATTATTCTTAAATGTTTCCTCTACAAAATTTATAATATGTACTTTAAATTTATGTTTAGATTTAGTATATCGTTCTTTAATATTAATGTTGGCTTGATTTCTAATTAATAAATTTATTTAACTCAAAATAAATCATCACTTAATGTTTTTTCTTTTTTAAAATCACTATACTTTATTATTACTCTCTCTTTATTATCATCATCTAAAATTTTTAATAATACTGGGATCTTCTTATCCTTATCGACATAGAATTCAGCTTTATTTAAATGCTTATTCTTACTGTTAAATTCTATATCTACTTGCAAATATACTCCTTGACCCCAATCTGATTTAACTTCTTTTATTTCATCAACTTGCTTATTAGATAGTATATTTTCTATGAATGCCAAAGGATAAATTACGTCTATATTCTTATCAAGAGTATATCCCTCTTTATCTTCGCTTCCTTCAACTTTTATCTCTGAGCCGTTATAAACCTTAACTCTGTTATAATCGTTTCCGAATTCTATTCTCGATCCCTTATCACAGCTATAATATTGCATTGTATTCTCCTCGAATTCTGACTTAGAATTCTTAAACAAATAATCTACTTTACTACTGTAATATTTTGTATTCCTAAGTTCACTAATTATATCTTCATTTGAAGGGGTAATCACATCTCTACATAAAACAACTAATAAAATCATAAGTACTGGAATAAGCACCAAAAAACCTATAATTAACTTTTTATTGAACAATACTTTTCTAAAATCCATAAGCCCTCCTAAGATTTATTACTACATATTACTATTTATGAAAATCCTAGGCACTTTATTCTTAATTAATCAATAATACTGTTAATTTCTTTAGGCAATTCAGTTATAATATCTCTTGCATTTACTATGTAAACTTGTTTGCTTAATTTATCCGCTATATCTCCGTGAATATATGCACCTAAAAGAGCAGCTTGATTTAGGCTGACTCCTTGTGACAGAAATGCATTTATTATTCCGGTCAATGCATCTCCCATACCTCCTGATGCCATCTTACTATTTCCAGTAGGATTTATATACACTTCTTTTCCGTTCGAAATTACGGTATTGTACCCTTTTAATAAAACAATTATTTCGTATTGCTTAGCAACTGCCTTTGCTATATTAACCCGATCAGCCTCCACATCTTCAATAGCTATTCCCAGAAAACGTGCCATTTCACCTGGATGTGGAGTAATAATTGCTCTACCTTTTAAATCATTTAACAAATATTTATTCTCTCCTATAAGCGATATTCCATCCGCATCAATCACAATGGGACATTTACTATTACTTATGATCTTTTCTAATAAGTATTTTTCCCCTTCTCCAATACCAATTCCAGGACCAAAAGCAATAGAGCTTGCTCTTGTTATAAGTTCTATAAAGTTACTGTCATCTTCCCAATTTAATGTCATAGCTTCTGTTAATCTACTTGATAGTACCTTTTGTACCTCTCTGCTGCACGCTAATGTAGTTAATCCTGCACCTGCTCTAACTGTACATTCAGTAGTGATAAAGGCAGCTCCTGTAAATCCCATCCTTCCAGCTACAACTACTGCTCTACCGTAATCTCCTTTATGACCATAAACCTGCCTCTTAGAAAGCATCTGATTATATTCCTTCTTCTCTAATATATACGAGTTATTAGAGTTCTTCTTTCTTATATATTCTGGAATACCTATCTTTAATATTTTCATATTTCCGACACAATCAATAGCTTTGTAATTCAAAAAACCCTGTTTGACAACCTCAAATGTATAAGTTATATTAGCACGCACTGCAATTCCTCTCTCAATCCCTAGATCGCAGTCCAAACCTGATGGAGTATCAATTGACACTACAAATTTTGCATATAAATTTATACATTCTATAATCCTTTTAAATATTCCTCTTAAGTCTTTATTAAGACCAACTCCAAAAATTCCGTCTATTAACAGATCATAAGCCTTAATATCGCATATTACGTTTTCATTTATATCGCTCTCTGACTTTATAAATAATATGTCGCTCTTTTCAGTTAATTTTTCTAATATGCTAAAGTTAATTTTAAAATCTTCACTATAATTTTCGTCTTTACTTACAATATAAACCCTTACCCTTTTCCCGTGTAATATCAAGTGTCTAGCTAATGCCAGGGCGTCCCCTCCATTGTTTCCTTTTCCACATAATATTAAAAATGATTCACCCTTATCTGAAAGCTCTCCAAATAAGCCTATTGCAGCATTTTCCATCAATACTATACTAGGGATTCCAATATAATCAATGCATTCCCTATCAATTTCTCTACATTGTTTAGCCGAAAAAATTTCTAACATTATATTGCCTCCATGACTGCATAGGCTATTGCATTTTCCTTGCTATGTGAAATACTAACATGCATTTTAAATTCTTTTGTCTCCAATAAGTTATAAATTTTATCACTTAAATTCACTACTGGCTTTCCTAACTCATTTCTCAATATTTCAATATCCTTTAATCCAAATCCTCTAAATCCAGTCCCTATTGCTTTACTGATTGCTTCCTTTGCCGCAAAATTTCCTGCTATTACATTCCCCTTAAATCCTTTTAATTTAAAATATGCAATTTCATCATAAGTAAATGATCTCTCAATAAAAGTATTTGTTCTTTGTATAGCACGTTCTATCCTATTAATCTCTATTATATCTGTTCCAATTCCAATAATCATAATTTATCGCCTTTCTTAGTAATCTCTTACCATATATTAGCGTAAATATTTAATTATTTCTATACTTCAACGTTAATTTATAGCTTTCTCACCCATACCAATATCAAACTCATAAGCGTGCTCATCAACATATTTTCCTATAATATCAATTAAATGAAGCGGTGATACTTGATTATTAAATAATTTCATAAGTAAATGTTTTACTTTGTGCCTATGAATTGATATTATATCTATTCTTTCTCTCTCTAAATTTACGTTTTTTAAACCAACGTAATCTTTTCTTTCAATTTCAATTCCATATGCAGTTATTCCCTTATAATCTTTCTTTATAAGCCTATATACGTATCTATACTCCACATCAGCCTCGCTATTAATTGATGTATATTCCTCAACCAAATTCATAACCCTTTCAACTCCCTCAAGATAGTAATTCCTCGTTTACAAACCTATAGTATCACATAATGTATCAATAAATTGTCAAAGCATGTCCTCTTTTTCAAGATTTATATTTTTTTTATTGACAATAAAACTTCTTCCTTTAGTTTTTACAACATATACATTCTTTAAATCTCCACATAAAAATAATATTTTGTCGAAATTTGATATATAAAACAGTATATATTCTCTCTCTATATATAATATAACATTTTTTAACAACTAAAATTCTATTCATCATTATAAAAAAATAAAAAAAGAGCTATCAGCTCTTTTTTCACCTCATAATCTCTTTTTTTGTTTCACCATAATTGAAAAATATAAAATAGATATCGTTTACATATTTATTATAACACATATTCACATAAATACAACACTTTTTCTACAAATATTTTTATTTATTTCTATAGCATAAAAAATGACTTTTTTATTGTAATATAAATCCCTCTTGTCTTGCATCACTAACTTTATCACTCATTTTTAGTATTATTAAATTAAACTAGCATTATTAGAGATTTTATATAAATAAACATTCTGCTAAGAGAGTATTTATTTTAAATATACTTTTTCTTATAAGTAAAAATATACTTTTTATGTTATTCAAAGGTTATCCAAACGTATCAATAATATTATAGCAATTAGATAACCTCTTCTGTAATAAGCATATTCTTTTAGTTGTGATATACTTACCTATCCATATACCTTATATCATTAAAATTAACTAGGCCAATATTTTTATAAAGCCTCTGTTTGACTTTTCTTATTTTCAAGAAACTTAAAATCTTCCGCTATAACCTCTGCTATATACTTTCTGTTTCCCTCCTTATCTTCATAACTACCAGTTCTTAGTCTGCCACTTAAAGTAATAAGGCTTCCTTTTTTCATATACTTTACTATAACTTCAGCTTTTTTTCCCCAAACTTTTATAGGTATAAAATCTGCTTCTCTAATTCCATCAGGTAATCTAAAATTTCGTTGCACAGCAATTGTAAATTTAGCATAAATTTTATCTCCATTTTCAGTGTGCCTAAGTTCAGGGTCTTTAACTAATCTTCCCAATAATATTATTTTATTCATATTTTACCTCCTGAATATTTTTCTTTTAAAGTTATATCCACTTCGATATTTTATATTCAACAAAAGACTAAACTTTATAAGAAAATTCTTCAAAAATAAAATTATATGAAATCTTTAACCTTATTATCTATCGTTCTCTGAGTATTTCTCTTCTATTCCTTATTTCCGATGTAACAAAATTTATCTCTACCCCTAATATGAATATTATTGATATTAGAAATAACCATGTCATAAGTATAAATACTGCTCCAAGGCTTCCATAAAACCTAGAATAATTATTAAAATTATCAATATAAAATGAGAAAACAAAAGATACTAACACCCAACCTACTGTACTAAATATTGAGCCTGCAATTACCTCTTTCCATACCAACTTTTTAGCAGGAGCAAATCTGTAAACACCTATAAAAATAGATATCATTATAACTAATATAAAAGTATATCTGAATATATTCCAAATAACCAATACTATTTCATAAAATGGATTAATGCTTTTAATATAGTCCCCTATTACATTTCCAAACACTAGCGCTGTTAAAGTCAAAATTATAGTTACAGCTAACGCTAATATTCCCAGCATAGAAATGATTGAGAGTTTAATAAATGATCTTTCTTCTTTAAAGTTATACGCCTTATTTATACTTTTTATTATAGCTTTAAACGCAGATGATGCTGTCCATAGCGTTAACAAGATAGATATTCCTAACAATCCAGTATATTGATTGTCAAATATCTCCACTACAGTTGACTGAGTTAATTCTAGCACGCTCCTCGGAAGCATAACATTTAGTTGTCCCAGTATTTGTTTAGAACTTATACTGCTAAATCCAGCCAAGGTCATCAAAAATAACATAAATGGAAAAAAAGATAGTATTAAATAATATGCTAATTGAGATGCTAATGCAAATACATCGTCTCTCTTAATCTTTACTATAAGATGTATAATTAAATTAACTTTGCTACTTAATTTTATATATTTCATTTTATCACCAATTTCTATCTATATTAATCTAAAACCTATTTATTATACAGTACTTATTTTATTCGCTTTTCATAAATTATATGTACCCTTAATAAATGTAATAAAAAAGCACACCCATAATTTTATGGATGTGCTCTTTTTATCAATACTATATTCTAACTAGCAATAAACCATTAGCATTCATATGCTATGCTGATATCGTCATTAACTTCTATATATCCTACAGAATTTATAATTTATAAATTTTCTCTCTATTATTAACCACATTTTTAGTTGCATTTCTAGTATCGTAAACAACTTTAGCTCTGGATACAATTGATTCATAATCATAACAGCTATGATTTGTTGTTATAATTACTATATCTGACTCGTCTATGACCTCTTTCCAATCAACCGAATTATAAACTTTACCCTTATATTTAGAAATCGGACAATAAGGGTCATTCACCATTAAATCAGCACCATTCTTTTCTAATAGCTCTATTACCTTGAATGCTGGAGATTCTCTATAATCATCAATATCATTCTTATATGCAACACCTAGTAAAAGAACTTTAGCACCATTTAATGCCTTTTTATTTTTATTTAAAATCTTCATTACATTATCTAATACGAACTCAGGCATCGAATCATTAATTTCACCTGATGTTTCAATTAGTCTTGTATGATAATCATATTCTTTCGCTTTCCATTCTAAATAAAACGGATCAAGTGGTATGCAGTGACCTCCTAAGCCTGGACCTGGATAAAATGGCATAAATCCATATGGCTTAGTCTTTGCTGCATCTATAACTTCCCATACATCTATTCCCATTCTGTTACAAAGAATAGCCATTTCATTTGCTAAACCAATATTTATATTTCTAAAAGTATTTTCTAAGATTTTTTCCATCTCAGCTACAGCCGGAGATGATACAGTATGGATATCTCCCTCTAATATATTTCTATATAATGCTGCCGCAACTTCTGTACAATCTGATGTACAACCTCCAACAACTTTAGGAGTGTTTTTAGTATTAAAGTCTTTATTACCTGGATCAACTCTCTCTGGTGAAAAAGCTAAGAAAAAGTCTTCTCCGCATTTAAGTCCACTTTCTTCTAGTATTGGCTTAAGAACTTCTTCTGTTGTTCCTGGATATGTAGTACTTTCAAGAATAACAAGCATACCTTTATGTAGATATTGTGCAACACTCTTTGTTGACTCTACAACATATGACAAATCTGGTTGCTTATATAAATCTAATGGAGTAGGCACGCAAATGCAAATAGTGTCTACATCTTTAACAAAACTAAAGTCTGTAGTAGCTCTTAAAGTATTTTCTTCTACTATCTTCTTTAAATTTTCATCCACTACATCTCCAATATAGTTTTTCCCCTCATTAACCATATTTACCTTTTGATCTTGAACATCAAATCCAATAGTTTGATAACCAGCATTAGCCTTTTCTACAGCTAATGGTAATCCAACATATCCAAGACCAACCACACCAACTTTTGCAGTTTTATTATTTATTTTGTCTAATAATTGTTGTTTTAATAATGACATCTTATACCTCCTGTAATTTACGGCCAAAAATTTTATCCACAGAACATAATTTACTAAAAAATTTTATTAACAAATTACATATGGAATGTTAATAAATAAAAACCTGTTTTTCTAATCTATACATTCTACTTTTTCTTTATCTTTACTATACTTTTTTCCACAAGCTCCACAAGTTGCATGTTCATCTTTAAAGCTTAACTTTTCTCCGCATTCACATACATATCCCATTATACTTGCAGGATTACCTACTACTAATGCATAATCAGGTATGTGTTTAGTAACTACTGCTCCAGCACCTACTAATGCATATTTTCCTATATTATGGCCGCACACAATTGTTACATTAGCACCTATAGAAGCCCCTTTTCCAATTATAGTATCTTTATACTCGCTTTTTCTTTCAATAAAGCTTCTTGGATTTACTACATTGGTAAATACACAAGATGGTCCTAAGAATACATAATCTTCGCAAACAACTCCTGTGTATACAGATACATTGTTTTGTATCTTTACTCCATTTCCAATTTTTACACCAGGTGATATTACAACGTTTTGACCTATATTACACTTTTCTCCAATTACAGAATTACTCATTATATGAGAGAAGTGCCAAATCTTCGTTCCGTCACCTATTACTACGTCGTCATCAATGTAACTTGATTCATGTACAAAATAATTCCTACCCATAATTAACCCTCACACTTATCAATATTTTTCTTAAGTAAACCTTAAGTTCAGAACATATAGAAATTTGCATATTACAATATTAATATTATGCTTTTATCTTTTCAACTATATAATTTATTTCATTTTCTGTTAATTCTGGATAAACTGGTATTGCAAATGTTCTATGTGATAAATATTCTGCAACCGGCATATCCCCTTCCTTATATCCTAAATCTTTATATACTTTTTGTAAATGTAATGGAACTGGATAATAAACTCCAGTTGCTATACCATTTTCTTTAAGTTTATTTATCATATCTTCTCTATTTTCGCATTGTAGCACATATTGATGATATATAGTTTCATTTTCTTCATCAACAGTAGGTACAACTACATTAGAATCTTTTAATTTTTCATTATATATTTTTGCCACTTCTCTTCTTCTACTATTCCAATTATCTAAATGTGGCAATTTTACTCTTAGAATTGCTGCTTGAATAGCATCTAACCTAGAGTTGAACCCGATTAAATAATTATAGTATTTTAAAGCATTATATACAGTATCGTCGCCGTCTTTAGATGTCTCTACTTCATCATTTATATCATTTAACAAATTATAAGCTTTTTGTCCAGTTTCTCCACTTCCATGTGTTCTTAAAGCTTTTGCTATTGTTGCTATATTATCATCATTTGTCACTATCATGCCACCATCGCCAGCACATGAAAGATTCTTAGTTGGGAAGAATGAGAAACATGCTGCATCACCTAAAGTTCCCGCCATCTTTCCTTTATATTTAGAACCTGATGCTTGAGCCGCATCCTCTACAATTTTTAAATTGTGATTCTTAGCTATTTCGTTTATTTCATCCATCCTAGCACATTGTCCAAAAATATGAACTGGTATAATAGCCTTTGTTTTATTTGTAATTTTTTCTTCTATTTTAGTTGGATCTATATTAAATGTTTCTTTTTCAACATCAACAAAAACAGGTGTTGCACCTACTGCTGAAATAGCTTCAGCTGAAGCAAAATAAGTAAATGTAGAAGTTATTACTTCATCTCCATTCCCTATTCCTAAAGATTTTAATGCAATAACCAATGCATCAGTTCCATTCGCTACTGATATTGCATGTTTAACTCCTATATATTCTGCAAATTCTCTCTCAAATTCAATTACATTCTTGCCCATAATATAATTCGCAGAAGAAAGCACTTCTTTAGTTACTCTATCTAAATCTTCAGCAATAGACTTATATTGAGCTTTTAAATCAATTAATGGAATATTCATTATCCTCGCTCCTTAATTCTACTTTAATAAGCTATTAATCATCATCAATATATTCTCAATTCAAACTTCTAATAGACGATATCAATAACTAGATATTTTAAAATTGTAGTATGAATACTAAAATTATATTTATATATATACTTTCATAAAACTACCATGAATATTTTAACATACTTATTTTTAATTCACAATGCACAATACAATCTAGTAACTTATTTCATACAATTATAGATAAATTAATATTTATCTATAGGATACCACTCATTGGGTAAAAGGACACTATATTTGCTATTTATATATCTATCATCAATGAGCAAAACTCTTCCTATGTCCATCTCAGTTCTTATAACTCTTCCTACAGCCTGTTGGACCTTATTTATTCCTGGAAATACATACGCATAGTCATAGCCATCTTCTTTATAAAAATCTTTTATGACTTCATTTGTCATATCTACCATAGGATATCCCACTCCAATTATTATACTTCCAATTAATTGATCACCAGGCAAATCTATTCCTTCTGAAAACATACCTCCAAGCACACAAAACATTACTAAATTATTGCTGTTCTTAAATCTTCTTAAAAATTCACTTTTTTCTTCCTCCGTCATATTAGGTTTCTGTTTTATCAGATTACAGTTTTCTAACTTCGAATCCTCCATATAACTATATAGCTCTTCCATATATGCATATGATGGTGAAAAAACCATGTAATTTCCAAATTTCTGCTTTATAAAACCACAAATTTTATTTTTCACTAATGGCAGGGTCTTTTTTCTATATGAATATCTTATATTAATAGGACTAATATAAACCTTTAAGTTTTCTTTATTAAAAGGAGATGGAAGCTTTAACCTATATGTATTATCATCTCCTCCAAGCATATTTACATAATATTTTATTGGCGATATCGTTGCAGAAAAAAATATTACCGAGTAACATTTCCCTAAATATTCTCTTAAATTCTTAGCTGGATTTACACAATATAAGCTCAATTTCACTTCTTGAGATTCCTTTTCTACACAAGTCCTATAATTTTCGTCATATAGCTGTATCGTAGAATTAAAAGCATTTATATCAAAATATAACTTTAATATATCTTCATAGCCATCAAATCTATTTCCTCTTACCAGTATCTCTTCACTTTCTTTTAAGTATAACTGTAGATATTTACTCAATTCCTTAGGTTGTTCATCTTCATAAAATGATTTTACTTCTTTATGGTCACATTCATTTCTTAAGTCAATGAAATAATCATTGATCTTTCCTAATAAAGAATGTAGCTTGTTTAGTTTTCCCTTAGTTATCTTTTTACAATTTAAAATTTGACTTTTGGATAAAGATGCAGAATACATATTTCTTGATCTATCGATTAAGTTATGTGCTTCATCAACCAAAACTATATTTCCTTTGCTTTCTAGAACTCTTCCCAAAGATACTCTCGGATCAAATATGTAATTATAATCGCCTATAATTCCATCGCAATAAGTACTTAGATCTAAAGATAATTCAAAGGGACATACCTGATATTGTTCGGCATATTTCTTCAATATTTCCGCGGAAATTCTTTCTTCACTTTCAATAATATTTATAATTACTTCTTTCACTTTACCATAATAGTCTTTGGCATATATGCACTTTTCTGGATTACAATCAAAGTCACCATTAATACATGTTTTCTCTTTTGCCGTAATCGTGATAGTCTTAAATTTCAATCCATATTGACGCAATCTTTCAAAAGTTTCTTCAGCAACTTCCCTATTTATAGTCTTTGCCGTCAAATATATAATTTTTTCTCCAATTCCTTCACTTATAGCCTTTACAGCTGGGAAGATGGTTGATATAGTTTTTCCTATACCTGTAGGTGCTTGAACAAATAATATTTTCCCCTCTTTTATAGTCTGATATGAAACATTAACAAGTTTTCTTTGACCTTCTCTGTATTTTTCAAAAGGAAAACTCAGTAACTTTATAGTTTGATTTCTTGTATTTTTCCATTTAAATATTAGAACGTTAAATTTCTCATATTCTTTTAATAAATCAAATATAAATTCTTCTAATTCTTCCATAGTAAATCTTTTCTCAAAGCTCTTAACCTCATTAGTTTCTAGCTGCATGTAAGATAATCTCACATGAATTTCTTCAAGATTATTTTGATTTCCATAAATAAAAGCATACACCTTTGCTTGAGCCCAATGGACTTCGTTCAAATCATCAATGTATGCAAAATTCTTATAAGTTGATTTTATTTCTTCAATTATAACTTTATCTTTTTCTGTTATAATTCCATCTGCTCTTCCTTCAATATATATCAGACTTTTACTCATCTCAAACTCATGAGTTAAATACACTTCCTTTTCATAGTTCTTATAAATCTTTCCGTTATCTTCTTGAAGCTTTTGATGTGCTCTAACTCCTTCTACTGCCCTAGCACTTCCGGAAAATCTATTATCTATATCACCCTTTTTCAAGCAAAATTCCACTAGATTTCTTACAGACTCTCTTATAAGAATTTTATCCATAAATTAATTCCTCACTATAGTTAAAATTACATTTTACATATTAAGCTATACACATAGCCATAAAACACTTACTTAATTAGCCTCACAAAAATTTAAGTTCTAATTAAGTAAGTGTTTTTTAGTTTATTACTATCGTAAATATTTTACCTCATATAATTTATTCTTCTTCATATTCTTTAACTATTTTTTGAACTAACTTTTTAATGACGCTTGCTTCTGCTATTAAAGAAAGAACTAATAGGAAAATTTTAATTCTTTCCTTATCATTATCTTTCAATTTAAAATTTTCAATTATCTCTTCCAATTTATTATCATTTAATATAAAAGTAGCTAAATAGTTATCTAAACTTTCCTTTTGTATTTGAGTGAAAGTTTTATATGTCTCTTCCCATGATAATATATCATCACTTCTGTCATTGATTTCATTAAATGCAAGTCGAAAAACTTTCTTTATTTCTTCTGTTGTTAATAAAGGCCTCATATAACTAAGCAATACTAATTGTATCAAATGCATTTTTGTATATCCTCTTTTTTTGCCATCTTCAGGCTTAGTTATAACTTCGCTTTTAGTATAATTTTGAACTATATTATTAGTAAATTTCTCATCAACAAATTTATCATTCAGATAATCGATTACTTGAGATAAAAACAAATCATATTTGGGAATATCTTCATATGAAACGGAAGTACTTTTAGACATTTCCTTAGCTAACTCTTTTATATAATCTGAATCAAATTTTCCTGCCATTTTCATGCACCTATTCTTTCTCAATCTATATTATCTATATTATATAGTAATGATGAACTTGTTACAAGTTATTATAAACATTATAATATAAATTTTTTTCTAATACTTTATGATTCTCTGATATTAATAGTATTATACGACATATATAATTTTTTTTAAATATAGTATTAATAAAAAATATCTAATTTATGTAATCAATCGACATTATTATCTATAGTATCTGTATTTCTACAAAAAAATCGGACATATGCCTTAAATTACTTTATTTGTAAGTTTGTCATTATATAATTGTGAATATAATTCATATACTTTTCTCTAATCATTGGTATAACTGCATTCCTCAAATCTATTAATTTGGATTAATATGATACTTTTACAAATAAACCCTCTTGACTTTTCTAAAATATGGTAGTATATTTTATATAAGATGTTTATTAAAGTTGAAATTTGTAATTTCTTATAAATATTTAAAAATATACATTGACTTTATATTACATACTTGGTAATATATCATAGTAGAATGTCGAATCATGGAATTAGGAGGAATTTTTTATGAAATCAACAGGTGTAGTTAGAAGAGTAGATGAATTAGGAAGAATAGTTATTCCTATAGAACTTAGAAGAACATTAGATATTGCTGAAAAAGATGCATTAGAAATTTATGTGGACGGAGAACAAATAATCTTAAAGAAGTATGAACCAGCTTGTATTTTCTGTGGAGATGCAAGAGACGTAATCAACTACAAAGGTAAGAATATTTGTACTAAATGTTTAGACGAAATAAAAACAAACAGATAATATTTGATATATTCTTATTTCCTATTATCGAATTATATCACAAACCAAAAATAGACTATCTCAAGAGTTAATTTGAGATAGTCTATTTTCTTAACTTAATTATATATTGGTTGAGAATCTATATACTTCACTCTTAGGTAATTCTCTTTCCTTAGCTACGAGCTTTATAGCTTCTTTCTTACTAATGCCATCATTAATATATTTAACTATATGCTCTTCAATAGATAAATGTATCCAGCCTTCCCTTTGTTCTTCTTTTATCTCTTCAAGTCTTTTTCCCTCTAATACAAGAACAAATTCTCCTCTTGGCTTATTCTCCTGAAAATACTGAATTACTTCTTTTAATGTTCCCCTGTGTATTTGTTGATACATCTTAGTTAATTCTCTGCATGCCGCAATTTTTCTATCTCCAAATGTATCTAATAAGAACTCAAGCGTATCCATAAGCCTATGTGGTGCTTCATAAAATATAATAGTTTCCTGACTTTGTAATAATTCATTTGTAACTATTTTACGTTCTTTATTTTCTCTTGGCAAAAAACCTCTAAATAAAAATTTAGTTGTATCTAATCCAGAATATACTAATGCCGTAGTTATAGCCGTTGCTCCTGGGAGTACTTCAAAATTAATCTCTTTTTCTATGCAGCGTCCAACAATAACACTTCCTGGATCTGATATCCCTGGCGTTCCAGCATCTGAAACTAAAGCTACATTATTGCCTTCCATGAGCAATTCTATAATTTTATCGCTTTTTATTTGTTCATTGAATTTATGGTAACTTATTAGTGGCTTTTTTATCTCAAAATGATTTAATAATTTTAATGTTTGTCTTGTATCTTCAGCCGCTATAATATCAACGTCTCTTAGCGTTTCAAGAGCCCTCAATGTTATATCTTTTAGATTTCCAATAGGCGTTGGTACTAAATACAACTTTCCATTTTCCATATCATGCCCTCCAATATATTGAATCTATTTCTTTAGTATATTTTCCATCCTCATCATAGACATATAATGGTGCTTCCCACTTTAAATAAGCTCCTCCATCTCTTTGACCTTCAACCAATACAATATTAGGCGCTTTTCCCATTTTAGGATGAATCATTTTTACTCTTTTAGGCTCTATTTTATATTTTCTCATTAAAATAAAAATATCCGCTAATCTTTCAGGTCTATGTATCATGAAGAGTCTTCCATTATCTTTTAATAGAATTCTTGCTGCTGAAATTACATCTTCTAAATTACATAATATTTCATGTCTAGCTATAGCGAGCTTATCATTAGGATTGATAATTCCTGAATTATTTAATTTATAAGGTGGATTTACTGTTACTACATCAAATTTCTCAAGTTTCTTTAAATAGTCTATATTCTTTAAATCTTCATTTACAAAATATAAATTTCCTTCAAGTTCATTCAATTTTACACTTCTCTTGGCCATATCCACCATATTTTCTTGGATTTCTAATCCATATATACAATCAGGTGTATATTTGCCATATATCAAAAATGGAATTATCCCAGTTCCAGTACACAAATCCATTACTTTATGTTTATTTTTTATACAAGCAAAATCAGATAATAAAACAGCATCTATACCAAATTTAAACCCCTCCTTCTTTTGAATTAAATTTAATCCCTTAAGCTGCAAATCATCTACTGTCTCATCATCTCTCACATATTGCATTTTATTATTCATGTTATTCTTCCTTTACTTAATGTTTCAATACTCTACTTTAAAATATTGAATGTCAATGTCTGCATATACTTAATCACTAAAGTATATATTCCACATTATATCATACAAGTAAAATAAAAAAAGTCCTTCTGAATTTTTACAGAAGGACAAAAATTTGAAATCAGACATTAACAACTAATTTCTTATGTTAACTACTTAAGAACTCTTCTTGCAGCATAAAAGCTATAAACTGGCGCAACTTTAACCACATCACCAGTTTGAGGTGCATTAATCATTTGGCCGTTACCAACATATATTCCTACATGGCCCGGGTGAGTAAATACTAAATCTCCAGGTTGAAGCTGGTCTTGGCTGACTGGTTGTCCAACTCCAATTTGTGAATATGTTGTTCTTGTTATATCTACTCCTGCAGCATGTTCATAGACATATTGAGTAAACCCTGAACAATCAAAGCTTGAATCACCTGTTGCACCCCACACGTAAGGTTTTCCTAATTGTGCATATGCCTCATTTAGAATTGATTGAGCATTTCCCGCTGATGGTGCAGATACTCTTGCGCCTCTACTTGGGGTTGCTACTTTCACTTCAGCTGCTTTTTTATCTGATACCATTGTTTTAGCCTTTTCAATTTTATCATTTATTTCTGAAGCAACAATCTCACTCTTAATTTGACTATCTCTAATATTTCTTAATTGATTAATTGCTGCTTGAAGATCAGCAGCTGAACTATTAGAGTTGCCTATAACATCAAACTGAGATTTTACAAGTTCTCTTTCTAACTGTGATAAATATTGTGAATCAAATTTACTTTTCTCATCCTTAGCTTGACTTGCTAAAGTTTCTGCTTCTTTTTTCTTTCCATCTAGTTCACTTAAGCTAACTTGTATTTCTTTATTAAGTGTATCTATTTGATCTTTTTTATCTTCTAAGGATTTTATTTTATTATTTAATTCTTCCTTTTTACTAGTAACATCTTCTATAGCGGATTTATCTTTTCCTACAATCTTACTAACTGCCTCTGCTCTAGAAAAGAAATCACTTGTTGATTCTGATTCAAGTATAAAATTCAAATAACCGAATTCTAAATCACCTGACATGTACATAGCTTTAACCCTTTGTCCTAAAGCTAAATCTAATGTATTAATCTCTTTCTTATATTGTTCAATGTCTTTTGTACTATTATCAATAACCTTATTGATGTTTGTTATTTCTTTTTTATTTTTATCTACTGTTAATTGTAGCGGCTCTATCTGCATATTTAAATCATCAATTTTATTCTGAATATCTGTTATCTTACTTTCAATTTCTGCATATTTCTGTCTCGAATCACTCAACTGTTGATTATCTGGCGTCGCAAACGCTGGTATTGAACTACCTACAACGATTACGGTTGCTAACATAATAGCTAGAATTCTACTCCTCATTAAATATCGGTTTTAAACCTTCCCTCCTTCATTGTTCTATATTACTACCTAATTATAACACCTTGGATAAGAATGAACAATTCTTATATATAGCGAGAATTTAGTTTATCCTACTATTATCTAAATATCGTCCGTATTCCCCACTTTTTCTAGCTTATTCTTTATAGTTCTTATTATAGCTTATGTATAAAATTTTTCATCAATAAACTTAACTTAACAATTCTAGCTTCCATAATTGTAAAATTATTTACCCAAATACCTCTAACTTACTTTTTTCTATAACTATTACATGTCCTAAAGTCCTTGACATAAGATTTACTTAAATATATAATTAATATGTAAACGGGGTGTGGCGCAGATGGGAGCGCGCGTGGTTTGGGACCATGAGGTCGCAGGTTCAATCCCTGTCACCCCGACCAAATATGTTATTAGACTATTATGACTTAAGGATTAATCCTTAAGTTTTTTTATTCTTTAGGAAATTTACATTCCAATAAAATCTATAGATAACTTAAAAAGGTTGATTGACTAGTTTTTGTATTTTAATAAAGAATAAAAAAGAAATCTTACGTTCGAAAAGGCAGATGCGTGAAAAAATCTTCGGCTCCACAGTCGCCTGCGATTTTGTTCTTTAATAATGCTTGCTCGATACTTTAGTTCTATTATTTATATCAGCATCAGTATACGTCTATAGAAAATTAAATTGGATATTGATCTATACTTATTCGGTTATATAAAATAACATATCCTTGGAGGTGTAACATGCTAACTAATATAAAAGGTGTAATTTTCGATTTAGATGGAACTCTGGTAGATTCTATGTGGGTATGGTCTCAGATTGACGTCGATTATCTTAGAAGAAAAGGACATACTCTGCCTGATGATTTAAGAAATGACATTGAACATTTAAGCTTTTATCAGACAGCAGTTTATTTTAAAAATAGATTTAAAATTGAAGATTCAGTAGATGAAATACTTAATGATTGGCATAATGCAGCATTTCATCATTACGCTAATAATGTAAAACTTAAATTAGGTGCAAAGGATTTTTTAAAATACTTAAAAGATAATGAAATTAAAATCGCCTTGGCTACTAGTAACTCAATCCCATTACTTGAAGTTTGCTTAAAAAACAATGGAGTTTATGACTATTTTGATTCGATTACTATTACCGATGAAGTTGCTAAAGGAAAAGATTGTCCTGACATATATTTATTAGCAGCTAAAAAGTTAAATATTAACCCAGAAAACTGTTTAGTATTTGAGGATATATTCCCTGCTATGCAAAGTGCAAAAAAAGCGAATATGAAAGTAGTCGGAATAAAAGATGATTCATGTTTAGAACCTACATCTAATATCCTTAAGTATTGTGATAAGTATATTAATTCCTTTACTGAGCTCTTATAGAAAGAGAGTACTATACTATAGATATTGGTTTTATGGGCTCACATGCGAACAGTTGGCCTGCCAAAAACAATTCATTATTCTCCAATATGAATCTAAGACATGCTTTTTTTGTACACTACTAATGTGTAGATATATAATATAGAATTTACCAAATATATTTTTAGAATATCAAATCCATATTTCACATTGTATTATATATTAAAGTAATAAGTACATATTAATTTCAAACTCAATAAATAAAGGTAATACTTAACGTATTACCTTTATTTATAAATCCAAATACTCAACTAAACACTTCTATTTTCTTTCAACTCCGTATTTAGCTTCTAATTCCTTTAATATTTGATCATATTTTTTATGTTGATTTTCTTTCATTAAATTATCTAAAACGCTATCTTTAACTTCCTCAAAACTTTTGATTGAAGCTTCATTTTTTGCATCTACTAACACTAAATGATATCCAAATTGAGTTTTAACTGGTTCAGTAACCTTTCCTATTTCTGATGTAAAAGCAGCTTCTTCAAATTCTGGAACCATCATACCTTTTGAGAATTCACCTAAATTTCCACCTTGTTGATTTGATGGGCATGTTGAATATTTCATTGCAGCATCTCCGAATGAAATTTTACCGCTTAAAATTTCTTCTCTTGCTTTATTTGCTTCCTCTTCAGTTTCTACTAGAATGTGTCTAGCTGAAACTGTTGCAGGCTGACCAAAAGCTTCCTTATTATCCTCATAGTATTTCTTTACTTCTTCATCTGTTATTGTTACATCACTCAATACTTTATTTATTGCCATTGAAGTTATAACTTCTTTTGATATATTTTCCATAGCGTCTTTATATTCTTGAGTTTTATCTAATTGTATTTCTTTCCCAAACTTATTCATTAATTCAAACGAAATCAACTGTTCTACCAATTGTTTCTTCTTTTCTTCGCTTTGTAAAGCTCCTCTTTGCTCTTGTGGATATCTACTAATTATTGCATTTAAATCTTTTTCTGTTATCTCATATCCTGCTGCAACAGCTAACACTTTATTTTCCATGTGAATTCTCCTTTATGATCATTTTATATTATTTTTAACAGTTTGTTGTATACATCTCATTTTAACAGTATCTACTACTTCTAACAATAATATAACTAAATAAATTTTAGATTTTTAATCAAAAATAGATACTATACATAAAGTCATAATAAAATGTTATACTAAATTAGGGGTGATTTAATGTCCGATATACTAAAAAATGATTGGAAAAATTATTTGGAGTCAGAACTCCAAAAAGACTACTATATTAATCTAAGGAAATTTTTGATAAATGAATATAATTCTAAGACCATTTATCCTAATATGTATGATCTCTTTAATGCCTTACATTTTACACCTTATAATAAAGTTAAAGTCGTTATATTGGGCCAAGATCCTTATCATGGACCTGGGCAAGCGCATGGATTGAGTTTTTCTGTTAATCCAGGCGTAAAAACTCCACCATCTTTAATTAATATCTATAAGGAACTGCATACTGATTTAGGATGCTATATTCCAAACAATGGCTATTTAAGAAAGTGGGCTGATCAAGGAGTATTATTGCTAAATACGGTACTTACAGTTAGAGCTGGAGAAGCTAATTCTCACAAAAATAAGGGATGGGAAGAATTCACAAATGAGGTTATCAAGGTATTGAATAAAAAAGAAACACCTATAGTATTTATACTTTGGGGTAATAATGCTATTTCAAAAGCTGATTTTATTACTAATCCTAATCACCTTATTATAAAATCGGTTCATCCTAGTCCATTATCTGCATCAAGAGGATTCTTTGACAGCAAACCTTTTTCAAAAACAAATAATTTTTTAGTTTCTACAAATCAGGCACCAATTGATTGGCAAATTGAAAATATATAATTATTTAATTTATTTTTACATATATTGTTTACCTGAAAATTAAATGTTTGAATATAGTTTTGCTAAACTTTACACATATACTAGTGTATAATTTATTATACACTAATTCTGAGGAGGTTATTTTGTGGATTATAAATTTGTTTATGAAGATAAGGAATACACACTAACAGAAAATAATTGCGAAGGGATATTTTTCGAAGGTGAAAATGAGATTACAGGTCTTTCTTTAGATATAATACTAAATGCTCTAAATGAAGGAGAGGAAGTAAGTTTTTCAACAGAATATTATGGTGATAAATGTATATGTAATACTCAAGAACAAATAAATAAGTCTTATCGCTATTTAGAGCACCACTTTTACATATATACAAAAAATAATGAATATGTAATAAATACTATCTGTAATGATTATAAGAACACATCTTTTAATAAACTTTTTGGTTTAGGAAAAATTGATGATAGCTATATAGTTAGTGTGACCGTATGTCCTAACTGTGGCATATACTCGATCTATATCGATCAGTGCACCGTTTAATAAATTCCTATATAACTTTTTTATAAATAGTTAATATTAAAAAGGATAACATTTAGAAATGTCATTTAAATGTTGTCTTTTTATATTATTATTTTTTAAAAAATAATGTGTCTAGGCCGCACTCTTTCTTAACAGCATTTTTACACACTGACTTCCACTTAATTATTGACATAAGCAGCTTTCAAAATCCAAAAATTTCATACTTTTCTATAAAGTAAAAAAGCACTAACTTACGTTAGTGCTTTTATGGTGGCTCGAACTGGAATCGAACCAGTGACACGAGGATTTTCAGTCCTCTGCTCTACCGACTGAGCTATCGAGCCATCTTACCTGGCAACGTCTTATTCTTCCACACAGTCTCCCATGCAGTACCATCAGCGCTGTAGACCTTAACTTTCCTGTTCGGAATGGGAAGGAGTGTTACCTCTACGCCGTCATCACCAGATACAAGTAGTATTATATCGAGTTATTCATATTATGTCAACATATTTTTTTATTATATATATTCTAAAATGTTTAATTTAGCAAAGTTTATCTTAAAATATAAGATATTCACCCCAATAACTTTACAAAGAACAAATTTTATTATTTCGGAATTATATACAAAATGATCTTTTAGTATTAGTCATAATTTTAATACTATAATTCAATTGTAACAGCTTCTATATTCTTTAATCTCATACTTTACCAATAAAAAGTACCACATAGAAAATTGGTAATACTTATTTTATTTTTTCAATTAATTGTGCAATAATTAAATAGATATAGTAACATATTTTTTATTATTAAAATAAATTCTAATTCGGAGGTTTTTCTATGAGCATTGAAAAGTTATCAGAAATATTAAAGAATAGTAATAATATAGTTTTCTTTGGTGGAGCTGGTATTAGTACTGAATCCAATATACCAGACTTTAGAAGTTCAAATGGTCTGTTTAGCAAGAAATTAAACGCTACCTTAACTCCTGAGCAGTTAGTATCACATACTTTTTATACTAAATATCCTGAAGAATTTTTTAAATTTTACAAAGCAAAGCTTATATATCCAGAAGCTAAACCAAACGCCGGACACTTAGCATTAGCTAAACTTGAAGAAATGGGAAAATTAAAAGCTGTCGTAACACAAAATATAGATGGTCTTCATCAAATGGCTGGAAGTAAAAATGTATTTGAACTTCATGGATCTATCCATCGAAATTATTGTGTTAAATGTCACGAATCCTATGATGTGAATTTCATACTACAATCTGAGGGAGTTCCTGTTTGCACTAAATGTGGTGGAACTGTCAAGCCTGACGTGGTGCTTTATGAAGAAGGCTTGGATGATAAAATAATTAGAGATTCCATAAATGCAATTTCTAACGCAGATACTCTTATTATCGGTGGAACTTCGCTTGTTGTTTATCCTGCTGCTGGGCTTATAGATTATTTTAGAGGAAAGAATCTTGTATTAATAAATAAAAGCTCTACCTCTGCTGATTCCAAAGCTAATTTGGTCATTAACGACTCCTTTGGTAAAACATTAAGTAAAGCTATAAAAGAATTATAAAATTTTAATCTAAATTATGTATAAATAAATTTAATTTGGCAATAAATAATAATGAAGTATTTAACTTCAATATTTAATCGCCTCTCCCCCATTTTTATTTATATACAATTTGTAAAGCCATAATATATTACTTTATTTGAAATATATTATGGCCTTTTTATTTTGCATATCTTATTTAATAAGAATTCTCCTTAACATATCTAATCCTTTAATTGTGGCCTGGAGCCTTACTTTATTTCTATCTCCCTTAAACAAACATCTTTGCACCGTTACTTTTCCCTGAACATATACACCTATAAAGACCAATCCAACAGGTTTTTCTAAGGTACCGCCTTCTGGTCCTGCAATTCCTGTTGTTACAATGCTGACATCAGTTTTAGATGTCTTTGCAATACCAATTGCCATTTCTCTTGCTGTTTCCTCACTTACAGCTCCATATTTGTTTAAAGTATCATTATTAACCCCTAGCCTATTATGTTTAGCCTCATTAGAATATGTTACAGCTCCCTCTAAAAAGACTTCTGATATACCTGGATAATTAATAAGAGAACTTGCTATCATGCCACCAGTGCATGATTCTGCTGTAGATATTGTTAGTTTCTTCTCAATCAAAAGCTTAGCTACGACTTCTTCTATGCTGGCATCCTCAGTTGCATAAACATTATCCCCAAGTCTATTTTTAATCTCAACTTCAATTGGTTCTATCAATTTTAGCGCTTCATCTTTAGTTTCAGCCTTTGCTGTTATACGGAGCATTACTCCTACATCTTTTGCATAAGGTGCAATTGTTGGATTTGTTTGAGTATCTATTAAGTCCTTAATCTCTTCTGCAACAGCACTCTCCCCTATTCCAAGTATATTAATCACTCTTGAAACCAATATTGAATCTGATTTCTCTTGAAGATATGGCTTAATCGATTCTTCAAACATTGGCTTCATTTCCTTTGGTGGCCCAGGCAAAATGATCATTATCTTATTATCTTCTTCTATTATAACTCCTGGCGCCGTCCCATTATCGTTATTTATAATAATAGCTCCCTCTGGAATTAATCCTTGTTTCAAATTATTTTCAGTCATTGTTCTTTCTCTAAACTTAAAATAATTTCTTATTTTTTCAATTGAATCACTATCCTGAATCAATTTTTTATTAAAATATTTAGCTGCAACTTCTTTTCTAATATCATCATCTGTCGGACCAAGGCCTCCTGTAGTTATTATAATATCGCTCCTGCTATACGCCTCGTCAAAGGCATGCATAACTCTCCTTTCATTATCCCCCACAACTTGTTGATAATACATATCTATTCCAAGGGCTGCTAGCTCTTGAGCCAAATACTGAGCATTGGAATTAATTATATCTCCTAATAAAATTTCTGTTCCTATGGCTATAATTTCTGCCTTCATCATATTACCTTCTTTTTATTAATTTATATATTTATAATGATTTTCTTAATTAGAAATTATACTACTAAATTGTTATTTATCACAATAATATCTTTTTATATCATAATTAAAGATTAAAACCTATCCAACAATTTATTGAATAGGTTTTATATAAAAATATATTCTTTTATAATATGCTATCTCTAAATATACATAGAGATAGCTTATATAAAAAATTTTTTCATCTCAATTTAATATAGGTAAATACTTTAAATAATAAAAACAAAAGTCTCCTTAATAAATAATTAACCTATAATAAACTCAGTAATATGTATGAGAAGAAAAAATTCATTGCAAAGAGAGCTTTCTGTTCTAATTTATGTGAAATTTCTCATATTTATTCACATCTATCTATATAATTCTATTATAAAAGCATATTCCAATATTTTAAAGTTCTGGTATTAAGCTTAAAATATATACCCACTTTAATTATTTCCTTATTGATATTATTTACCTTCTGTTTCAAGTAATGCTAATGCTACTGCACCAATTACGCCTGCATCTGTACCTAACCCTGCTGGAACAATCTTAACTGATTCTGCCATAGATTTAAAACATCTCTTATCAACAACTTTTCTTACTGTATCAAAAACAATATCTCCTGCTTTTGATACACCACCACCTATTATTATAATTTCTGGATCAAAGATAGACACTGCATTAGCTATAGCTATTCCTAAATAATTCAATGCATTACTAATTATATCCACGCAAACTGGATCTCCTGCAGCCGCCTCTGTAAACACCTCATATGAAGTGATAGTATCATACTTTCTCAATGAAGTTTCAACTTTACTAGCTAATGCTTCCTGCCCTCTTTTAGCAATTGCAGTTCCTGAAGATGTTGCTTCTACACAACCGATATTTCCACAGTTACATCTTGGTCCATCTGGCGCTACTGTCATATGACCGATTTCTAAGGCATTTGAAGTGTGTCCTCTATATACTTTTCCATTTAAGACAGCACCTCCGCCTACCCCAGTACTTACTGTAAAGAATACTATATCTTTGGCGCCTTTTCCCGCTCCGAACATATACTCGCCAATAGCTGCAACGTTTGCATCATTATCTAAAAATACAGGTACTTCAAACTTCTTATTCAAAGGCTCCACCAAATTAAAATTTTTAAATGGAAGATTTGGTGTATAGATTATAGTTCCCTTTTCAGCATCTAAAGGTCCAGGGGAACCGATACCAATTCCCTTTATATCTTTATAAGTTACTGATCCATCTTTAATTACTTTTTCAACTGATTCTATAATTCTATTTAATACTGGAATTTCTCCTTCGCTTGCATTTGTAGGAACTGTTGTTTGACATAACACTTCTCCATTTAAATTAGATAATGCAGTGCTTATCTTAGTTCCTCCTAAGTCTACGCCTATAACATATTTTTGCATAATATAACTCTCCTTTATTTCATTTAATATACCAATAAAAAACAATTTGCTAATACATATTATACTATATTATGTTATCCTAATAAAACCTGTATTTTAAATAATATTTTTTCAAGATCCTTTATTAGCGCTTATGTAATAGTTCCCAAAATCGTCATATTGCGTATAGTTAATATTAAATTTATTATCTTGAAGCATTGAATTAATCAATTCTATATCATCCTTATTATTTCTATCTATCCTTATTACGAAATTATCATCTTTATCTATTATATTTAAATAATCAAATATATTACTATAATCACTTAATTCTATATTTCCATTAATGTCCATACTGTAATCTGACATTGTACAAGCCTCCCTGTTCAAATTGCATAAAATATACTATTACTAAAATATTATGTCTTTCTGCACATGATTTTATCCTATATATATTAATGTAAAATTTACCTTATTCCTTAATTACAGTAAATTTTATTTTATTTTTCCTCATTAAACCAATAAAAAAAGTACTCTTATGTACTAATACACTAGAGTACCTTTGCTTTTAATTTCCTGAATTCTAACTATAACTTTCTATAAGCTTATTTTCTTGATTCATTAATAGTCTCTATGGCTTTTGCTACTTCTATCTCTGGAACTTCTTCATATCTTATAAATTCTTTTGTAAATATGCCTCTTCCTTGAGTTAAAGATCTCAATTCAGTAGCATACTTTCTAATCTCCGCAAGTGGAATTTCTGATATAACCTTTTGCTTGTCTCCATCCGGCTCCATTCCAATTACTCTTCCTCTCTTTTTATTTATATCTGCTATCACATCACCCATATATTCATTAGGTAATACAACCTCTACCTTCATTATAGGTTCTAGTAAAATAGGTTTAGCTTGCTCTAATCCTTTTTTATAAGCTATAGATGCTGCAACTTTAAAAGCCATTTCAGATGAATCCACAGAGTGATATGACCCATCATGAAGCGTCGCTTTAAGTCCTATCACCGGACAACCTGCTAAAACACCATGATTTATACATTCTCTCAATCCTTTTTCTACTGCCGGAATAAAGTTCCTTGGCACTGCGCCACCGACAACACTATCAATAAATTCTAATTCTTCTTCTCCATCTGTTCTATGCTCGAACTTGATTACCACATCTCCATATTGTCCATGTCCGCCAGACTGCTTTTTATGTTTTCCTTGTACATCTGAAAATCCTTTTATACTTTCTTTATAAGGAACCTTTGGTAAGCCTAATATTACTTCTACACCAAATTTACTTTTTATTTTACTTGCAATTACATTGATATGTGTTTCCCCTAATCCTGAAATAATAATTTCTGAATTTTCTACATCTCTATCAATTTCAAAGACAGGATCTTCATCTTTCAGCTTTGCCAAGGCTTGAGATATCTTTTCTTCATCTCCTTTAGCTTGTGGTATTACAGCCATTGAGAAAACTGTTTTAGGAAAATTCATCTTATCATATATTACCTTAAAATCCTGACTAGCTAAAGTATCTCCTGTATTTGTATACTGTAATTTAGAAATAGCACCTATGTCACCAGCAATTATCCTCTTAGTTGGTATTTGTGTTTTTCCCCTAATAAAACATATATGCGATAACTTTTCGTTCTTATCTTTATTAACGTTTAGCACCGTCATGTCATCTTTTGCTTCACCTGTAATAACTTTAAAAAATGATATTCTACCTACAAATGGATCTGCAATAGTTTTAAATACTAATGCAGAAAAAGGCTTATCCTGATTGAGATTAACAAAAATTTCTTCATTATTTAAAACGTCTACAGCCTTTTGTGGAATAGCATATTCTGGCGATGGAAAACACTCTACAATATCATCAATTAAAGAATCCATTCCAATAACTTTTGTAGCGCTTCCACACATAACAGGGGCAATATCTCCACTAGCGCAGCCATTTATAAGGCCCTTGTATATTTCTTCATCGCTCAATTCACCTTCACTAAAATATTTATCAAGCAATACTTCATCCGTCTCCGCCACAGCTTCCATAATCATCTTCTTACAATTCTCAACTTCATCCCTTAGTTCTTCAGGTATATCTAATATTTTTATTTTTTTAGCCTTTACATCATATATTCTTGCTTGTTTCGATATTATATTTATTACTCCCTTAAAGCTATCTTCTTCTCCTATAGGATACTGAATAGGTACTACACTGATACCAAACTTTTCTTTAAGAGACGCTAATACCTTATTAAAATTCGAATTTTCTCTATCTAATTTATTTATAAAAAATGTTCTAGGCAATTTAATTTTATTACAATATTCCCATGCTCTTTCGGTTCCCGCCTTAACTCCTGAAACCCCGCTTACAACTATCATACCTACATCTACAGCTCTCATTCCTTCGATACATTCACCTTGAAAGTCTGCATATCCAGGAATATCTATAAGATTTATTTTAACATTATCTAATTCAATTGGTGCTACTGAAAGAGCAATAGAAAATTGTCTTTTCTTTTCTTCAGTATCAAAATCTAAAACCGTAGTCCCATCCTCAATATTCCCTAATCTATCTGTAATCTTTGAATAATACAGAAGGCTTTCCGCTAAGGAAGTCTTTCCTGTTCCATTATGCCCCATTAATCCTACATTTCTTAAATTTTTAATACTATAATCTTTCATAATGCTGCCAAACCCTTAATCTACCCTAGAGATTGGCTCCCACCTTCCTTTCACCTAATAATGCTATATGTTAATATATTTCTATTTCTATTCGCTAAATCCTCCTTATTTTCTTAATTTTCTGAAAATTTATATTTATCTTATTTTTAGAAATAGTCTTTCAAATTAATTCAATGTTTTCTTGTAGTATTAACCAAAAAACATTATAATTTTATCTGTTAATATCTCTAGGATTATGTTTATTACTTTAAATCTATATTTGTGGAGGAAAATTTAATGAAAGTGAAAAAGAATTTAACAAATTTTCATATGATTTGGTTTGCCTTATTTGCAATTTTTATAACTATCGGAGTCTTATTTATAAAACCTCAAGTAGGTGTTGCTGATCAAGGTGATTTTTATAGAATCTTGAATATATCTGGTTTATCATTACTCGATTCGGATATAAGCAATCCTAACTCTGTAGGATACTATGATTTTATTGTAAGTGATTATAAGATTATCCCTTTAGATAACACTGATTCTGAAACTATTTGTGCCTGTAGCTTAAGTTATCTGATAATCGGTATTAATTATATATGCAAATCACTTGAGCAAAATATATTTAAAACTCAATACTTAGCTATTATCTATAGTATTATATATATTCTTGCATTTATCATAATATTAAAATCTTTGAATATAAAAAATAATATTAAATCTATACTTATCATGCTACTTACTTTATTCATTTTCTTTGACGGAAATTACTTAATTTGGTTTAATAGCTTATATGGTGAACCAATGATGATAACTACATTGTTATTATTTATTGCATCCGTTCTTAACTATATTCGATATAAATATGTAGTCAATGGAACTGAAAAACTAATGTCGAAAATATTTTATATATTATTTTCAGCATTTTTATTTTTAGGTTCCAAATTACAAGTTATTACTTCTCTGCCTATTATTATGATGTTTGTATCTAAAATAATATGGGATAATAGATATCATTTAAATAAAATAAAGCTAATAATCTTATGTATTGTTACCTGTATGGTAATTATCTACCCTATTCTTATTAATATGAATAGTAATAATTTAAGCAAAGATACTCAGTATAATTCAGTTTTTTATGGTGTATTAAATGAATCTAAGACTCCTGAACAAGACTTAATAGATCTGGGGTTAGATCCTGATTTATCAGCTGAAGCTGGAAAACATGCTTATTTAGATTCCAACGAATATGTCAAATATATTCCTGGCTCAGAAATAACTGATGAGAAATTCTACAGTAAGATAAATAACTTTAAACTTGCTAAATTTTATTTAACTCATCCTATGCGCTTATTAAATGGCATGAAATATACAGCTAGTAAAGCATTTTATACTAGTACTGGACTAGGTAAATACTCAAAAGCTTATAGCTCAACCCCAATTAGAGATTTCCATCGTTTTACACTCTGGTCATCTATAAGAGAAAAAATATTGCCTAAAAATTTATTTTTTATAGGATTAGTTTATCTTACTATTATGCCATTTTCATTATATAAGTATATTAGAAATAGTTCTAATCGTGAAATCAAGAGTAAAGTTTTATTGCTTTGGACTGTTATGTTCATAGGCATACTTCAATTTCCAATGCCTTTTGTAGGTAACGGTAAAGCTGACACTGCAAAACAATTATTCTTATTCAACTTCACTTTTGATGGATTATTAATAATTATTCTTAGCTATATTTTATTTAAAGCAAATGACTTATTTAAAATTAAATTAAAGTGATAACTTTCTAGCCTTAGAATAATTACACTTTTGATCATTACAGTTAGATCAATATTTCTTTGATTAACTTAGATTATATTGGTTAGATCCTTAATGAAATTTTTGTTTTAAGAGATTAAGGCTAAGCACACAATACGCAATTTGCATTATGTACTTAGCCTTCATAATCCTTGTTTACTTTTATATCTATTTTTTATAATCTAATATCATCAATCAATTCATATTATTTTAAAATGACTGATTAACTTTAGTTTAACATTAAGTTATATTTCAGTACTCAGCACATTTTTTATTTTTATCTATTAAGTTTTCCATTAACTATATGAGCTCCAAATATGCTAATTAATATTGTGGTAATTCCTCCAAGTGTATCTATTATAACATCTCTAAAAGCGCCTTCTCTTCCCAGAACAAATAATTGATGTATTTCATCAGAACAAGCATAAAAAAATACAAAAACTATGGTTACCGAAATAACCCTTCTAATGTTAAGATATATTTTAAATACATTAAACGCCAATAAAGATAATATCATATATTCAAGAAAATGTGCACATTTCCTAACTATAAAATTAGCAAGTTGTCCAAAAATTCCATTCATATTTATACCTATAGCAGAAAGAATATTTATTATACCTTCACTTTGAGAATCAGATATTTTAGCTGGCTGATTAGACATAATAAATATCACTATCATCCACGCTATTAATAAAAACCAGTTAATAATTTTCCTTTTGTTTCTCATACGCCATCCTCTTTAAGTATACTTTCAAAATTAGTAGATATTATATTACTCAGACATATATCTATTTATATACGCAAGTGATTCTTCTAACAATTCTTGCCCCTTTTCTAAACCATCGATTTTCATCTCTAAACTACAAATTCTTTGATCAATCTGATACATAAATTGCTTTATATCTTGCAGTAACTTTGCTTCATAAGTAACTTGTATACCTTCATCATCAATATATATTTTCTCCGGTGGAGCGCCACACTTAGAACATTTCGCATATATACCTTGTTTATCTAAATTATTAAATACCTTGAATGTATCATTGTTACACTCTGCACAATTTGATAACATTATAAACTCATAATAACTTACATCATAATAATAAGTACTTCCACAATCCTTACAGACTAATTTAAGTTTATTGTCTTCTGTTGATATATGAAATTCATTACCACTACATCCATCTTTTTTGCAGACAATAGTTCTTACCATAATCCTACCCCTCGCAATATATTTTTTTATACAATAAATAAAAATACTAATTTACATTTATACATATATTTTACATATAAATTATATATTATAATTCATTAATTGTATACTTTAATAGTTAGTATTTTTAGCCTATTTTATACGGTAGTTCTACTATTTTCTGCATAATATAACTTAGATTATTGATAAATACTGCAGTTAAATAATCTAATATTTACAATTTAAAAAACAAAAAAACTATGAATAAAATTCATAGTTTTTAGTGGTGGAGATAAAGAGATTCGAACTCTTGACCCCCTGCGTGCAAGGCAGGTGCTCTCCCAACTGAGCTATACCCCCATGGTGGACCTTCAGGGACTCGAACCCTAGACCTACCGGTTATGAGCCGGTTGCTCTAACCAACTGAGCTAAAGATCC
>NZ_KK211337.1:0-5055 GCF_000621745.1 Clostridium beijerinckii HUN142
AGCATATGATTCAGTAGAATGGTTTGAAATTGCTTCTAGCTTAGAATTTAATTTGTTAACTGATATAAATATGCGTAAGGCTAAAAGTATTGAGTCATTTACTGATAAACGATATGAAAATGCTTTGTTTATTCAATCTCCTATAGGATCCAAATTATATAAAAACAGATTGAAAATAGAGCAATTATTCTCTGTATTAAAGGGATTATATAACTTAGAAAACCCAAGACTTTATGGGCAAGCCCGATGCGAACGTCATATAAAATGGGTCTTATTAGCGTACTTAATAGATGAATTTAACAAAAAGCAGCAAGGAATAAAAACTAGAAAATATCCTTGGAATCTATAATTTCTAAGAATATTTTCTTAAATAACCATTTGCAAAAATTAGTTATTCAACAACCTAAAATTGTATATTTAAAATTATTAGATAATTGTCAAAAAAAGTAGAAACGCACAATGCTTATTTAGAAAAAATATAATAATATTTGCTTTTTTTGTTTATTTTATTTTATATTGGGCTAATGTAGATTATTTTGTAAATTTTTAAAAAGAAATTCTTGCCATAATATGTTATAAGCATTTATAATTAACTTACTTTCAATAATAAAAAAATTATATAAATAGGGGAGATAATAATCTAATGAAAAATAAAAAAATAAGACAACTTATAGCAACAGCTATGATAACGACAACATTATCAGCAACGGTGCCTACTGCTATAAATCCAACTGTAGCTTTTGCGAGTGAGACAGTATACAATACGGAACAAGATGCTGCAAATGCTGATTTAGAATTGACTTAATTAATGATGGTACTGAATATGAGATAACTGGATACACCGGCACTAATACGGATGTTACAATACCATCTAAAATTAATGGAAAAAGCGTAACGTCGATAGGTGAGAGTGCATTTGAAGACAAAGGCAATTTAACATCAATAATAATCCCTGAAGGAGTAACAAGTATAGGGTATTCTGCATTTGCTTATTCTTATAATTTAACATCAATAGCAATTCCTAATACTGTGACAAGTATAGGAGGGTCTGCATTTGCTAGTTGTACTAGCTTAACATCAATAGTTATTCCAGAAGGAGTTACACGTATAGGTATTCAAACATTTGACAACTGTACTAGCTTAACAGCAATAACAATTCCTAATAGTGTAACAAGCATAGACCTCGCTGCATTTTATAATTGCACTAGCTTAACATCCGTGGTAATACCAGGAAGTGTAACCAATATAGGGGATAATGCATTTACTCTTTGTACAGGATTAACATCACTAACAATCCAAAATGGAGTAACAAGTATAGGTTATGTTGCATTTTATAACTGTGTTAACTTAACATCAATAACACTCCCAGAAAGTTTAACAAGTATAGGTAATAATGCATTTGATAATATTAATAATTATGCAAAATTTTATGTTCCTAACCAAAGATTATCAGATTTACTTCAGTCATATAAGATAGGAAATATTCAGATTATTGTAGGAAGTCAAAATCAAACATATAAAGTAACATATGATGGGAATGAAAGTACAGGAACTGTACCAACAGATTCAGAAAGCTATGCAGGTGATGCTGTAGCAACAGTATTAGGGAACACAGGAAGTTTAGTAAAGGATGGCTATACATTTGCAGGCTGGAACACAGCAGCAGATGGAAGTGGAACAGATTACGCAGCTGGAAGTAGCTTAGCTATAAGTGATAGTAATGTAACATTATATGCAAAGTGGACAAAAAATCAAGATCAAGATATGGATTCTGAATTTACATATCAATTAATTAATAACGATACCGAATATGAGATAACTGGATACACAGGTACTAATACGGATGTTACAATACCATCTAAAATTAATGGAAAAAATGTAACATCTATAGGTAATCGTGCATTTTATTATTGTAGTGTTTTAAAATCAATAACAATCCCAGAAGGAGTAACAAGCATAGGTAATTTCGCATTTAATTATTGTACTAGCTTAACATCAATAACAATACCCAATAGCGTAACAAGCATAGGCGATTATGCATTTTATGTTTGTGTTAGTTTAACATCAATAGCGATCCCTAATAATGTTACAAGTATAGGTGATTCTGCGTTTATGTACTGCAGTAGCTTAATGTCAATAACAATTCCAGATAGTGTTACAAGTATAAACAATTCTGCATTTGATTATATTAACGATCACTCAATATTATATGTAGATAGCGAAAGATTAGAGGGTTTACTTCAGCCGTATAAGGTAGGAAATATTAAAATTATTGTAGGAAATCAAACATATACAGTAACATATGATGGAAATGGAAGTGAAGGAGGAAGTGTACCAACAGATTCAGGAAGTTATGCAGCTAATGCTACAGCAACAGTATTAGATAATACAAGCTTAGTAAAGGATGGGTATACATTTGCAGGATGGAACACAGCAGCAGATGGAAGTGGAACAGATTACCCAGCTGGAAGTAGCTTAGCTATAAGTGATAGTAATGTAACATTATATGCAAGGTGGACAAAAAATCAAGATATAGATCCTGACTTTACATACCAACTAATTAATAATGATACGGAATATGAGATAACTGGATACACAGGTACTAATAAAGATATTACAATACCATCTCAAATCAATGGGAAAAATGTAACAGTTATAAGTGATTATGCATTTAATGAAAGAAGAGATGTTACATCAATAATAATACCAGATAGTGTAACAAGTATAGGTGATTATGCATTTTATTATTGTACTAATTTAAAATCAATAAAAATACCGGATAGCGTAAAAAGTATAGGTACTCAAGTATTTCGTGATTGTATTAACTTAACATCGATAATAATACCAGATAGTGTAACAAGTATAGGTTATGCTGCATTTTATAATTGTAGAGGCTTAACATCACTAATAGTTCCAAGCAATGTAACCAATATAGAGGGATATGCATTTGGTAACTGTGTCAACTTAACATCAATAACAATACCAGATAGTGTAACAAGTATAGGTGGTAATGCATTTTATAATATTAATTACGATGCAATACTCTATGTAGATAGCCAAAGATTAGCAGATTTACTTCAGCCATATAAGGTAGGAAATATTCAGATTATTGTAGGAAATCAAAATCAAACATACGCAGTAACATATAACGGAAATGGAAATGGAGGTGGAACAGCACCAACAGATTTAGGAAGCTATCAAGCAAATGCCGATGTAACAGTATTGGGCAATACAGATTTGGTAAAGGATGGCTATACATTTGCAGGATGGAACACGGCAGCAGATGGAAGCGGAACAGATTACCCAGCTGGAAGCAGTTTAACTATAGGTAGTGGAAATGTAACATTATATGCGAAGTGGACAAAAAATCAAGATATAGATCCAGGGCTTACATATCAACTAATTAATAATGATACTGAATATTCGATAACTGGATACACAGGTACTAGTACTGATATTACAATACCATCTCAAATCAATGGGAAAAATGTAACAGCTATAGGAGATGATGCATTTAATAGTCATGAGAATTTAAAATCAATAATAATACCAGATAGTGTAACAAGTATAGGTGGTTATGCATTTATTAATTGTGTTAGCTTAAAATCAATAACAATTCCAGATAGTATAACAAGTATAGGCTTTGCAGCATTTTACAACTGTGCAAGTTTAACATCACTAACAATACCAAATAGTGTAACAAATATAGAGGCATATACATTTGGTGATTGCAGCAACTTAACATTAATAACAATTCCGGATAGTGTAACAACTATAGGTCATAATGCATTTTATGCTATTAATAATAATGCAATATTCTATGTGGATAGCCAAAGATTAGCGAATTTACTTCAGCCATATAAGATAGGAAATATTAAAATTATTGTGGGAAATCAAAATGAAACATATACAGTAACATATGATGGAAATGGAAGTACAGGAGGAACTGTACCAACAGATTCGGGAAGTTATGCAGGCGATGCTACGGCAACAGTATTAGAAAATACAGGTAACTTGGTAAAAGATGGCTATACATTTGTAGGATGGAACACAGAAGCAGATGGAAGCGGAATAGATTACTCCGATGGAAGTAGTTTAGCAATAAGTGATAGCAATGTAACATTATATGCGAAGTGGACAAAAAATCAAGATATAGATCCAGGGTTTACATATCAACTAATTAATAATGGTACTGAATATGAAATAACTGGATACACAGGTACTAGTACAGACATAACAATACCTTCCAAAATCAATGGGAAAAATGTGACATCGATAGGCAATAGGGCATTTCAAGAGAAAAGCAATGTAACATCGATAGTGATCCCAGAAGGAGTAACAAACATAGGTTATGCTGCATTTGCTAATTGTAGTGGATTAACAGCAATAACAATACCAAATAGCGTAACAAGCATAGGTGATATCGCATTCTATACTTGTAGTAACTTAAGATCTATAGTAATCCCAGAAGGAGTAACAAGTATAGGACAGTATACATTTGGTGAGTGTAGTGGATTAACATCAGTAACAATACCAAATAGTGTAACAAGTATAGGGGATTCTGCATTTAGTAGATGTAGTAACCTAACATCAATAACAATCCCAGAGAATGTAACAAGTGTAGGTAATTATGCGTTTACTGGTTGTATAGCATTAACGTCAATAACAATGCCAAATAGTGTAACAAGTATAGGTTATGTTGCATTTAATGGTTGTAGTAATTTAACATCAATAATAATACCAGATAGTGTAACCAGTATAGGTGAGTATTCATTTAACAATATTAACAATAATGCTATATTCTATGTAGATAGCCAAAGATTAGCGAATTTACTTCAGGTATATAAGATGGGTAATATTAAAATTATCGTAGGAAATCAAAATGAAACATATATAGTAACATATGCTGGAAATGGAAATACAGAAGGAACTGTGCCAACAGATTCAGGAAATTATGAGACTAATGTTGCAGCAACAGTATTAGATAATACAGGAAGCTTAAAAAGAACTGGATATACATTTGCAGGATGGAATACAGCAGCAGATGGAAAAGGA
>NZ_KK211337.1:5875-373099 GCF_000621745.1 Clostridium beijerinckii HUN142
TTTGTAGGATGGAATACAGCAGCAGATGGAAGTGGAACAAATTACGCAGCTGGAAGCAGTTTAACTATAGGTAGTGGAAATGTAACATTATATGCGAAGTGGGCAAAAAATGAAGAAATAAGCCTTGTTAATGTACATTCAATAGATAATATAATTGTTGAAAATGGAACAGCTATAAGTGATATAGATTTACCAGAAACAGCAACCATGGATTTGAGTGATGGTACAACAACAAGTGCAGCAGTAACATGGGACAATGGAACTCCAGAATATGATGGAGATACAGAAGGAGCATATGTATTTACAGGAACATTGGGATTACCAGATGGAGTAACTAATCCATCTGATTTAAAAGCGAGTATATCTGTTAATGTTAAAGCTCCTGAAAATGAAACACCACCATCAGAGGTAACAGTAGAAAGTGTAGAATCATTAGATAACATAACTGTAGACAATGGAACTGAAAGAGAGGATATTGACCTACCAGATACAATTGATGTAAATTTAAGTAATTCAACAACAACAAGTGCAGCAGTAACATGGGACAATGGAAATCCGGAATATGATGGAGATACAGCAGGAACATATATGTTTACAGGAAGATTAAGATTACCAGATGGAGTAACTAATCCATCTGATTTAAAAGCAAGTGTGGCTGTTAATGTTAGATCAGCTGAAAATCAAGCACCACCATCAGTAGTAACGGTAGAAAGTGTAGAATCATTGGGTAACATAACTGTAGACAATGGAACGATAAGAGATGATATTGACTTACCAGATACAATTGATGTAAATTTAAGTAATTCAACAACAACAAGTGCAGCAGTTACATGGAATAATGGAAATCCAGAATATGATGGAGATACAGCAGGAACATATGTATTTACAGGAAGGTTAAAATTACCAGATGGAATAACTAATCCAGGTAATTTAAAAGCAAGTGTGGCTATTAATGTTAGACCAGCTGAAAATGGAACAACGCCAGCGTCAGTAACAGTAGAAAGTGTAGAATCATTAGATAATATAACTGTAAATAATGGAACAGCAAGAAATTCTATAAATTTACCAAATACAGTTGGGGTAACTTTAAGCGATTCAACAACAACAAGTGCACACATAAGATGGGAAGATGTAAATCCTATATATAATGGATATAAAGCAGGAACATATGTGTTTAAAGGAACATTGATATTACCAGAGGGAGTAACCAACCCATATGATTACTCAACAAAGGTTAATGTTATAGTAAAAGCAGCAAGTAGCAGCTCAAGTTCATCAAGTCATCACCATAATTCAAGTACAGATACAAGCAAAGACACAAGTACAGACGCAAGTTCTACAAGTGCAACTAATACAATAACTAATGGTGATGATACTAACAACAACCCAATTAATAATAGCAATACCCAAACAGCATGGTCTCAAGATACAAGTGGTAATTGGTATTTAGAAAAGGACAACGGAGATAAGACAAAAGGGTGGAAGTTAGTTGACAGTAAATGGTACTTTTTTGATAATAATACTGGAGCTATGAAGACAGGATGGTATAAATCGGAAACCGGAGATTGGAAATATGATGGACAAGATGTTCAGGGACAATGGTTCCACTTAGATTCTGATGGAAAGTTAACAACAGGATGGCTTAAAGATATAGATAATAATTGGTATTATCTATGTGATGGAAGCCGATACGGTGCATTAGGAGTTATGAAGACTGGATGGCAGCACATAGATGGAAGTTGGTATTACTTTAATAGCAATGGAACTATGGCAAGCAACACAGTAGTTGATGGCTATGAATTAGGCAGCAATGGAGCTTTAATTTAGTAAAACTATGTGGTAGTTAACTTTTAAACATAGTAAATGTACAAAATAAGCATAGTCACGTGATTATATAGTTGCGTGACTATGTTTTTGTTTAAAAATAACGGGGTCTAAACTTGCTGATTCTTTGAATTTTAGATCAACTTCTAATACAAATACTTTGTATTACGGCAATTATAAAACTTAAAATGTTATAGATGTATATAAAAAATAAAGTGCCTTTTATATAAGTTCAATATGATAAAATACTCAATTGTATATAAATTGAGTATTTTATTATTTTAGTGATATAATTCTAAAGAGGTGATAATTTTGGCGGAATCATATTTTTTAAATGGATTAAAGAAAATTGAAAGTATTATTTGTATTGCTGAATTTGGGAGCTACAGAATAGAGTATTGGAACAAAGATAGAAGTGACATAGACTTAGCTGTTGTAGTAAAATCAAAAGTTTCATCTTAATTTATAAAAAAATACTATTTACAAAGTTGGACATCTATATAGATAAACAAACTTTGAACTAGATTTATACTTCGAGATATATTCTACACCAGAAAGAACTGGTACTCTTTTGTGCAGTGTTTCATTGAGAATTGGGTTGTAGGTATTTCTTCAGCAGAAGTTGTTCCATTCACTGCTTGTCACACTGAATAGTGGGAGCATGAAGTAATGGGTACAACTTCTGCTGTTAGAAATTCACAACCTAATTCTCTAGAAACCGAAACAATGAGTACCTGCTCTTTCGGTTAATATCACATAAGTATGATTTTTTGCTTGTTTATCTATATTAGAATTAATAAATCAAATGAATGGATGAAGAACAATATGGAAAACAAGAATTATTTATACAATAATTATATAAATATGGCGAGGAATGCAAGATCAGAAAATAATTTATTAAAAGCTCTATCGTTTTATCAAAAGGCATATGCATTGAATACAGGAAAACAAGACATAGAATTACTAATGGATATGGCATTAGCTTATGATGAAGTTGGGTTGTCAGGTGATGCAGAGAAAAAGTATAAAGAAGTAATTGAATTAGGTGAGGATTATGCTGTAGCATATTATGGATTGGCAATAATATACGATGAAAATGGTGAATTAGAAAAAGCTAAAAAATATTATAAGAAGGCTATAGAAAAAGATCCTAATTATGATTCAGCGTATTTCTTTTTGGCAAATATATACGATGAATTTGATGAAAAAGATAAAGCTATAAGCAATTATAAAAAGGCCATTGAAATAAATCCTAATTATATGTGGGCATATGCAAATGTAGCTTGTATTTTAGAAGAAAACAATGAAAATATTGATGCATTGAATTATATAAATAAGGCTTTAGAAATTGAAGAAAAAAATTACAAGATCTTATTTAATAAAGCAGTAATCTTAAATAAATTAAACAAGGTAGAAGAGAGTAAAGAGTATTATTACAGATCTATTAAAGAAAATCCTAATTACCCTTATAGCTTTTTGAACTTATCGGTCATATATAGAGAAGAAGGTAATTTTGAAAAAGCTATTGAAGTAATAAGTAATGGAATAGAAGAAAATGATGAAGAAGGATTTTTATATTATAATAGAGCTTGTTATTATGTAAATATAAATGAAAATTTAAAGGCGTTAAGAGATGTAGAAAAAAGTATAGAATTAAATGAATTCTTTTTAGAATATATGAAGAAAGACAAAGAATTAGATCCAATAAGAAGACTTGAAGAATATAAGAATCTTTGGATAGATATCCAATGTGAAAATTAAGTTTGTGAGTATATTCTGCGAAATAATGTGGTATGCATTTGCTTCGGTTGCCCGAGATTTATCTAGATAATTCTAAGGCAGCATTTAGTAAAAGCATACCACATTATTTATATTTTGAGATATAAATTCACATGTAATTAACGTGACAATTTAAATATAATTACATTACTGGAAACAATAGAACGGCTGTCATTTCAGTAGCGACGCATATCCTCATTAATATAATCTGTTTTTTTAGGAATAAAATATTTAAAATAACAAAGGATAAACTTAAATAATGCTTTTTGTAAATAAGGTAGATTTATTATAATATGGAGGAATAATAATGCGTAAAAGAATAATCCGTTTGATAACGTTTATAATATTCATAACAGTATTCACAAGTAATTTAGTATATGCACAAATTCCAAGTATACCTCAGCCTTATGGTCCTAAAATATCTAATTTGCAGAATAAGGAGGATATTATTAACAGCTTAAATCAAATTAAAGTTATACGGGCAAATTTAACTGTATATAATATAAAATCAGATACACCAGTTGATGACTTAAAGAAGTTTGATGTTGAGATACAGCGTTATATTGACCAACTTAGAATTATTAGGACAAATTTGGTAAATCATGCTGATAAATATTCAAATTCAATTTCTGACGTGTTTTTTGCAGAACAAATTGTAATTATAGCTAATTGCTATATTGTAAGCTTAAAGCACCAACAACTCTTAGTAAGAGCAATAGAAAGCAATGTGCCTGAAGCTTCAACGTTATTTTATTCAACGTATATGATACCAATATATTATTACCTTACATTAGGTGATGAACAAATAGCTTATACTCAAACATATACAGTAATTTCTTAATAAATTTAAATATGTATTTATATATTGGAATTCACAATGCACAGTTCACAATTACGGCTAAAATTCTTTCGATATTTTTAGAATTATGATGATAAATTATTTTTGCAACATATATATGTTCTAGTGAGAAAAAATTTAAGAACTTTGGAATAGATACTATTATATAAGAAGAGATTTTGTTGAAATAATGGAAAATATAATAAAAAGCAAAAGAAGCCAAGTTTAAATATTAAAGCTTGGCTTCTTTTTGGTATAACTTAAAGAAATTAATTTGCATACTTAATAGTAGATAAGGCTGATGCATGTTCATATTCTATTGCTTCATTATTATATAGGAATTTTACACCGTTAATCCATTCACCTTTAGATTTGTTATTAGATTGAAGGAAGTTTTCAATTAGAGTACTAGCTGTAACTGAACCACCAGTTGAGCCTTGAAATTTTGGAACCCATTTTTTATTATTAGAGTCAGTCAAGTTTATAGTGGCAACTTTTTTACCGTTAATTGTATCTATAGATTTAACTTCAATTGGTAAACTATCAAATCTTTTCTCTGATACAGCTTTTGCTAATTCTTTTAGCTTGTCCTGTAGAGGCAAATTTTGATTTACTTCTATGGTACCTGATTCATTTGGTTCTAAAGAATTTTCATCCACACTATATATAGAAAGTTTTACTTTATTTACTTTTTTTGCATCTGCAGTAGTTTCGTTAGCTTTTTTACTATCAGTATTAGAAGAGTTATTGTCGTCTTTATTTTGTTCTACAGTAGTAGTATTACTATCGCTAGGCTTAGGGGAATCACTAGGCTTTGTGCTACAAGAAACCATTACAATACTTAACATTAAAACTGTAGCTATAATTAACTTTCTAGTCATGATATGTACACCTCCTATGTTTAAAAATTAATATTATAGATAATATTAACTGATTTAATTAATTATATCATATGAAATTGCTAATTAAAAGCATGCGCATAGCTGGAAAAAATTGAAAAAAATTTGACAATGTATTTTGAGTATAGTATATTTTGATTATCAAACTATTTGATTTTAAAACTTTTCGCACCATTTATTTTTTATATAAAATAATTATTTATGTTGCCATTGATTTTCTACATTAATTATCTTAATTGAGCGGTTAGCTTACTAGAATTTTAAGTGTAAGTTTATTATTGTAACATATATATATTTAATAGTTTTTTGTTATAAAGAAAATTAAGGTATCTTAAAGATAAGGCATATTAAGAAAATATAAAGTAAATATGTTTGTCTATATATTTGTCTCAAGTAAGGTAAAACTTTTCAGGTGGTATTTTACATTCCATATGGATTTTGATGAACCAATCTTAGGACAAAATATCATCACGCCTTTTACTTATTATTTTATTTCATATGTCTAATTGGTCAATAGATTGTTTATTTGGTATGATATTTAAAATTTTCATTACCAAATTTTTCATTTTATAAACACTGAATATAGTTTTTGTTAGAAGATATTTTTGGATGCCAAAATGGAGAGTGCAGATAAATGGATAAATCAACAAAACTGATTAACGAACTTTTGGTGCAGTTATTTAATGACGTCTTACAAATTGAGGAACAAAGTTTAAAGAATGGTGTACTTTCAGATCTTTCAATAACAGAAATTCATACTATAGAATCTATTGGTATGTACAGTGAAAGAACAATGTCAGAGGTAGCGCAAAAATTAAAAATTACAGTAAGTACTTTAACAACTGCTATCAATAAATTAATTAAAAAAGGATACGTAGAAAGAAACAGGATAGAAACAGACAGAAGAGTTGTCCTTATTAAATTAACTAGAAAAGGAAAGTTAGCATTCAGAATCCATCAGAGATTTCATGGAGAAATGATAAATAATGCAATAGAAGGATTAACGTTAGAAGAGGAAGAAGTTTTAATTTCTTCTTTAAGTAAAATAAATAACTTTTTTAAGGAAAAATATGAATTAGTATAATGAAGGAGAAAAATATGAGTAATATTAAAATTGCTGGAATTGGAGCATATCTTCCATCTCTAGTAGTTACTAATGATAGAATAAGTGAATTTGTTGAAACAAGTGATGAGTGGATAGTGCAAAGAACAGGGATGAGAGAGAGAAGAATTTCAGAAGGAGAAAATACATCTGATATCTCAACAAAAGCAGCTAAACTTGCGCTTGAAAGAGCTGGTATTGATGCAAAAGATTTAGAACTTATTATTGTTGCGACAATTAGCCCAGATATGTTTATACCATCAGTTGCATGTCTAGTTCAAAGTAATTTGGATGCAGATAAGGCAGCTTGTTTTGATATAAGTGTTGCCTGTTCAGGATTTGTATACGGCTTGGAGACAGCTAAAGCTTTAATGATGTCCATGAACTATAAAAATGCATTAGTAATTGGAGCTGAAGTTCTTTCGAAAGTAACAGATTGGACAGATAGAAGCACTTGTATTTTATTTGGAGATGGTGCTGGTGCTGCTGTGCTTAAGCGAGATCAAGCGCCAGGAATAATTAAATCATATTTAAGAGCGGATGGAAAAAAGGGAGAAGCGCTTACTATAGGTGCTACTGATTTTGATACTCCTTTTTCAAAAGAAAAAAAATTAGCTAAAAGAACTATCGATATGAATGGTAGAGAAATACTTAGATTTGCGGTATCTGTAATAGATGAAGCTGTTACTGAAGTTATGAAAGATACTAATGTTTCATTTGATGATATTAAATATATAGTACCTCATCAAGCAAATTATAGAATTATAAAATTAGCAGCTGAAAAATTAAAATTAAGCGAAGATAAATTTTATTTAAATCTAGAAAAAGTAGGAAATACATCAGCAGCCACAGTGCCTATAGCCTTAAATGAAATGTACGAAAAAGGCTTATTAAATAAAGGCGATAAAATTATTTTAGTTGCATTTGGTGGCGGGTTAACATATGCAGCAACATTGCTTGAGTGGTAATAGAAAATAATAGTTAAATAAGCTTTTATTATTTAGCTTTAAAATATATTTATCTATAAAAATGGGAGGTCTATGGAGATAGAGATCATGTCCTTTGAGATTAAAAACAATACAAGATCCAATTAAATACTTAAAAAAAACCAATATATAGACGTTGGAGAATATGAACTTATTTTTAACTTTTTAGTAATCTCATTGATAAAAACATGCTATAATAGTACAATTACTTATCATAATAGGCAAAGTGGCTATTATACATAGACAAGATTAAAATACAGGAAGTTCCATTATTATAGTAAGAGATAGTACAGTAAGCGATATTTTGTGATTTGGTAATGGTAGGAGGAATATGTTGTGGAAAAAAATAGAGTATGTGACCTGTTGAAAATAGAATATCCTATATTTCAAGGTGCTATGGCAAGAATTGCAGATGCATCTTTAGCTTCAGCAGTAAGTGAAGCTGGTGGACTTGGAATAATAACAGGTGCAGCACCAACTGAGTGGGTAAGAGAACAGATAAAGAAAACAAAGGAATTAACGAATAAACCTTTCGGTGTAAATATAATGTTAATGGCAGAAAATGCTGAGGAAATAGCAGAATTAGTATGTGAAGAAGGCGTGTCTGTTGTTACAACTGGTGCAGGAAGCCCAGGAAAGTATATGGAAAAGTGGAAAGCTCATGGGATAAAGGTTATACCAGTAGTAGCTTCTGTAGCATTAGCTAAGAGAATGGAAAAGTCAGGAGCTGATGCAATTATTGCAGAAGGTACTGAATCAGGTGGGCATGTAGGTCAGCTAACTACTATAACATTAGTACCACAAGTTGTTGATGCTGTTAGCGTACCAGTTATAGCAGCAGGGGGAATAGGTGATGGCAGAGGTGTGGCTGCATCATTTATGTTAGGTGCTGAAGGAATTCAAGTTGGAACAAGATTCTTAGTGGCAAAAGAATGTACAATACATCAAAATTACAAGGATAAAGTACTAAAAGCCAATGATATAGATACAGAAGTAACAGGAAGACCAACAGGTCACCCAGTTAGAGTTCTAAGAAATAAGCTTGCAAGAACTTATCTTAAATTAGAAAAAGAAGGAGCATCTGCTGAAGAGTTAGAAAAACTTGGAGTTGGTGCGCTTAAAAAGGCTGTTGTAGACGGTGATGTTGATAATGGATCACTTATGTCAGGTCAAATAGCAGGACTTATCTGTAAGGAACAATCATGTAAGGAAATGATCGAAGAATTATTTACTGAAGCAAATGAAATATTTAAGCGTTTTGGAGGAAATCATGAATAGTAGTAAAACTGCATTTCTTTTTCCAGGGCAAGGAGTTCAAACTATTGGAATGGCAAAAGAACTTTGCGAGAATATACCAAAATGTAAAGAAATATTAGATCGTAGTGAAGAAATTTTAAATATGCCTATTAAGAAAATGATGCTTGAAGGGCCAGAAGAAATTTTAACAGCAACAGAAAATGCACAACCAACAATTCTTGTTGCATCACTAATTGCGTTGAAAGCACTAGAGATAAATGATATTAAGGCAGATTATGCAGCAGGTCTTAGTTTAGGAGAATATGCAGCATTAATATACGGGGGAGCTCTTTCTTTAGAAGAGGGATTACTTCTTATAAAAGAAAGAGGAAGAATAATGGGTAGCGCTCTACCAGAGGGCCTTGGAAAAATGGCTGCCGTATTAAAATTAAATGATGAAAAGATACAAGAATTATTAACTAGAGCAGGTGAATTTGGAATAGTTGAAGGCGCTAACTTTAACTGTCCGGGTCAAGTTGTTATTTCAGGAGAAAATAAAGCAATCGATGAAGCCGTAAAAATTGCAAAAGAATTAGGTGGCCTTGGAATTCCACTAAAGGTTAGTGGACCATTTCATAGTTCCCTTCTTGAGCCTGCAAGTGAAGAATTCTTTAATACTATAAAAAATGTTGATATTAAAGAACTTAACAAAGTAGTTTATTCAAATGTTAAAGGACTTCCTTATGAAAAAGAAGATGATGTTAAAGACTTATTAAAGAAACATATAAGAACATCAGTCCTTTTTGAAAAGACTATAAATCATATGATAGATAGTGGCGTGGATACATTTATAGAGGTAGGTCCAGGAAAGGCTCTTAGAGGATTTGTTAAGAAAATAAATAAGAGTGCAAATCTTTTAAATGTTGAGGATATGGATTCATTAAAAAATACAGTTGATAAAATGAAAAATGATCTTTAATATATAAATAGTTATTTTGAATTAATAGATAGATTATAAATAATTATTTGCAGCTCTGTTATAGGTTAATTGTTTATAACAATAGGAGGTAATTTAATATATGCTAAAAGGAAAATGTGCAATAGTTACAGGAGCATCAAGAGGAATTGGAAAGGCAATAGCTTTAAAGCTTGCATCTCTTGGCGCTAATATAGTTTTAAATTATAGAAGTAATGAAAAAGAAGCATTAGAAGTTGAAACTGAAATAAAAGGCATGGGTGTAGAAACTTTATGTGTAAAAGGTGATATATCTAAGTCAGAAGAAGTTGATAATCTTATCAATTCTGCCAAAGAAAAATTTGGTACTATAGATATTATGGTAAATAATGCAGGAATTACAAAAGATGGATTAATAATCAGAATGAAAGAAGAAGACTTTGATAGTGTTATTGATGTAAATCTAAAAGGTGTGTTTAACTGTCTAAAAGCTATAACTCCAATTATGATGAAGCAAAAACATGGGAAGATAATAAATCTTTCATCAGTTGTTGGAATTACTGGAAATGCAGGTCAAGTAAATTATTCTGCATCTAAAGCAGGGGTAATTGGAATGACAAAATCACTAGCTAGAGAAATTGGTTCAAGAGGAATTACTGTAAATGCAGTAGCACCAGGATATATCGAAACAGATATGACAGAAGCTCTAGCAGATAAATATAAAGAAGAGATGAAGAAGAACATACCGCTTAAGAGATTAGGAAAAGCAAGTGATGTAGCCAATGTTGTAGCTTTCCTTGCAAGTGAAAGTGCAGATTATGTTACAGGGCAAGTTATCCAGGTTGACGGTGGAATGTTAATGTAATGGAGGAAGTTTGATTTATGGAAAGAAGAGTAGTAATTACGGGGATGGGAGCTCTGACTCCGATAGGAAATGATGTAAGTACGTTTTGGGATAACGCAAAAAGCGGAAAGCTAGGAATAGATTATATAACTTTAGTTGATAAAGATTTAGTAGATGTAAAAATCGCAGCAGAAGTTAAGGGTTTTGATCCAGATACTTTAATAGGAAAGAAAGAAGCAAAGAGATTAGATAGATTTGCGCAATTTGCTTTGGTTGCATCAGATGAAGCAATAAAGAATTCAGGAATAGATTTAGAAAAAGAAAATCTAGAAAGATTTGGAGTAATGCTTGGATCTGGTATAGGTGGATTTGAAACTATTGAAACTGAATGTACTAAAATTGCAACTGGAAAATCTAAGAGAGTATCTCCGTTTTTCGTTCCTATGACAATAATAAATTTAGGTGCAGGAAATGTAGCTATTAAATATGGATTAAGAGGACCATGTACATCAGCAGTAACTGCTTGTGCAACAGGAACAAACAATATTGGTGATGCATTTAGAACAATAAAACATGGTTATGCAGATGTAATGCTTGCAGGTGGAGCAGAAGCACCTATAACTAGACTTGGAGTTACTGGATTCCATAGTATGAAAGCATTAAATTCAGGAAATAATCCAGAAAGAGCTTCTATTCCTTTCGATAAGGAAAGAGGTGGATTTGTAATGGGAGAAGGTGCAGGAGTTGTAATTCTTGAATCTTTAGAACATGCTGAAGCTAGAGGTGCAAACATCATAGCTGAAGTTGTAGGATATGGATCAACTTGTGACGCATATCATATCACATCTCCAGATCCAGAAGGAGCAGGAGCTTCAAGAGCTATGGCTGATGCTATAGAGGAAGCAGGAATTAAACCAGAACAAGTTTCTTATATAAATGCTCATGGAACTTCAACAGAATTAAATGATAAATTTGAAACAGCAGCTATTAAAAAAGCGTTTGGAGAAGAAGCATACAAAGTTCCAATATCTTCAACAAAATCTATGACAGGTCATCTTTTAGGAGCGGCAGGAGCAATTGAAGCAATAATATGTGCAAAGGCTCTTCAAGAAGGATTCATTCCGCCAACAATCGGATATAAAACAAAAGATGAAGAATTAGATTTAGATTATGTGCCTAACGTTGGAAGAAAGCAAGATTTAGAATATGCACTTACTAACTCTTTAGGCTTTGGTGGACATAATGCCACTTTACTTTTAAAAAAGTGGAAATAATAGAGATATCTTTGGTAAAATAAAAGATGTTACATATATTTTGTGCCAGAAAAGTTAAATGCAGTAACTTAGTATGGCATAAAATAGGTAAACAATATTTTAATATAAGATGTCTATATAAGAGGAGGATATTTTTATGGACTTTGAAAAAATTAAAGAGCTTGTTAAATTGGTTGACTCTTCAAGTTTGGCCTTTTTTGAGCTTCAAAGTGGAAATGATCATATAAAAATGGATAAATCATTAACTAGAGGATTAGCTGATGGTAGTGTGGGAAATTATAATACCGCTGCAAATAGTCAGGTTAACACTGCTGCTAGTTCAATAGAAAGACCAGAAACTCATATAGTGGAGAAAGAAGAAGTAAAGGCTACTGAAAAAGAAGCAGTTATAGATGATAAGGATGTAAGTATTATAACTTCTCCTATGGTTGGAACATTTTACTCTTCCGCATCACCAGAAAGCTCACCTTTCGTAGAAGTTGGAGGCACAGTTTCTAAGGGAAAGGTTATTTGCATTATAGAAGCTATGAAACTTATGAATGAAATCGAAAGCGAATATAATGGAGTAATAGTAGAACGCTTAGCTAATGACGGAGACATGGTAGAATATGGGCAGCCATTATTTAAGGTTAAGGGGGAATAATTAATGCTTAACATAAATGAAATAAAAAAAATTATACCACATAGATACCCAATGCTTTTAATAGATAGAGTAACTGAAATGGAAATAGAAGAAAAACAATTTGTAAGAGGATATAAAAATGTTTCTGCAAATGAAGCATTTTTTCAAGGGCATTATCCAGAAGAACCAATTATGCCAGGAGTGCTTCAAGTTGAAGCTTTAGCTCAAACAGGAACAGTAGCTATTCTTTCAATGGAAAGGTTCAAAGGAAAAACTCCATTGTTTGCAGGTATTAATAAAGTTAGATTTAAAGGAAAAGTTGTGCCTGGTGATAAGCTTGATTTATACTGTGAAATTATTAAGATCAAAGGACCTATAGGTATAGGAAAAGGAATTGCCTCAGTAGATGGAAAAACAGTTTGTGAAGCTGAAATACTTTTTGCGTTGCAGTAGGATAGGTGATAAAAATGTTAAAGAAAGTGCTAATTGCTAATAGAGGGGAAATCGCAGTTAGAATAATTAGAGCTTGCAGAGAAATGGGAATAAGTACAGTAGCTGTTTATTCAGAAATAGATAAAGAAGCGCTTCATACTCAACTAGCAGATGAAGCTGTATGTATTGGTTCTGCAATGCCTAAGGATAGTTATTTAAATATAACTAACATTCTAAGTGCATGTGTTTTAACTGGAGCTGACGCTATACATCCAGGGTTTGGATTTCTATCAGAAAATCCAAAATTTGCAAAGATGTGTAGACAATGCAATATTAAATTTATAGGTCCTGATTATGAGACAATTGAGCTTATGGGAAACAAGGCTAAAGCAAGAGAAATTATGAAAGCTTCTGGTGTCCCAGTAGTACCTGGATATGAAGGTGAAATAAGAGATGAAGCTCATGCTTTAGAAATTGCAAAAGGTATTGGATACCCAATAATGATAAAGGCATCAGCAGGCGGCGGTGGTAAAGGAATAAGAGTTGCTACAAATGATGAAGAATTCTTAATGGGCTTTAAAACTGCTAAAACAGAAGCAAAAGCTTGTTTTGGAGATGATTCATTATATATAGAAAAATTTGTTCAAAAGCCAAAGCATATTGAATTTCAAATATTAGCTGATGAACATGGCCATGTTATACATTTATGTGAAAGAGAATGTTCAATGCAAAGAAAAAACCAAAAGGTTTTGGAAGAAGCACCATCAAATGTATTAACAGAAGAATTAAGAGCTAAAATGGGTGAAATTGCAAAGAGAGCAGCTTCAGCTGTGGATTATAAGAATGCAGGAACTATAGAATTCTTGTTTGATAGAGATAATAATTTTTATTTTATGGAAATGAATACAAGAATACAAGTAGAACATCCAATTACTGAAATGATTACAGGCATAGACTTAGTAAAAGAACAATTGAAGATAGCTTCAGGAGAAAAATTAGCTTATACTCAAGATGACATAAAGATTAAAGGTCATGCAATAGAGTGTAGAGTTAATGCTGAAGATCCAGAACATGATTTTAGACCATGTCCAGGAACAATTGAAGAACTTTGTGTTCCAGGTGGTATGGGAGTAAGAGTTGATTCAGCTATATTCTGTGGTTATAAAATTCCTCATTGCTATGATTCTATGATAGCTAAATTAATTACTTTTGGTGATAATAGAAATGAAGCTATTGTAAAAATGGATAGAGCATTAGCAGAGTTTGCAGTAGGTGGGGTAAAAACTAATATTGACTTTGAACTGTCAATACTTCATACTAAAGAATTTTTAGAAGGAGATTATGATACTTCATTTTTAGCAGAAAAGATGGTGAAGAAGAATGCTTAAGGATTTATTTGTAAAAAGACAATATGCAACTGTTAAATCCTCAACGTTAAAAAAGAGTGTTCCTGAAGAAAAACCTAATATACCATCAGGTATGTGGGAGAAATGCGATAAGTGTAATTCAATGATCTATGCAGAAGACTTAGAAAATTCTAAGTTCGTTTGCTCAACTTGTGGTCATCATTTTAGACTTAATGCAAAAGAAAGAATAAAGGTGTTTTTTGATAAAGATACTTTTAAGGAATTCTGGAAAGACTTAAAAACTACTAATCCATTAGATTTTAAAGGATATGAAGAAAAACTAAAAAGCACTAAGACTGATAGTACGGAAGCTGTTGTTACTGGAGTTGGAAAGCTAAATGGTATAGAAGTAGCATGTGCTATTATGGATAGTTTCTTTATGATGGGAAGCATGGGAACTGTAGTTGGTGAAAAGATTACAAGACTTATAGAGCATGCTACAGAAAATAAACTTCCATTAATGATTTTCACAGCATCTGGTGGTGCTAGAATGCAGGAAGGCATTTTTTCACTTATGCAAATGGCAAAGATAAGTGCAGCTCTAGCAAAGCATAGTGAAGCTGGTCTTTTATATATTTCTATATTAACAGATCCAACAACTGGAGGAGTAACTGCAAGTTTTGCAATGGAAGGTGATATCATTTTAAGTGAGCCCAATGCATTAATAGGATTTGCAGGAAGAAGAGTTATTGAAAACACAATTAAAGAAACTCTTCCAGATAATTTTCAAAAAGCAGAATTTTTACTTGAAAAAGGTTTTGTTGATGCCATTGTTGAAAGAAAGAATATGAGGGCATGTATATATAAAATTCTTATTTTGCATGGAGTGAGGAATTAATTATGGATAAAGATTTTATGAAAATTAATGTAACACCATGGGAAAGTGTTGAAATAGCAAGGCATAAAGACAGACCATCTGGGCAATATTATATAGAAACTATGTTTAAAGATTTCATCGAATTTCATGGAGACAGAAACTTTGGTGATGATCAAGCTATAATTGGTGGAATCGCATCTATTAATGATATAAATGTTACAGTTATAGCAATAACTAAAGGATCAAATACTAGTGAGTATATAAAAAGAAATTTTGGAATGCCTAATCCAGAAGGATATAGAAAAGCATTAAGACTTATGAAGCAGGCCGAAAAATTTAAAAGGCCAATAATTTGTTTTATAGATACTATGGGAGCATTTCCAGGTATGGGAGCAGAAGAAAGAGGTCAAGGGCAGGCTATAGCAAATAATCTTTTTGAATTAAGTAGATTAAAGACACCAATAATTTCAATTATAACAGGTGAGGGCGAAAGTGGAGGAGCTTTAGCTTTAGCAGTTGCAGATAAAATCTTTATGTTAGAACATTCTATATATTCAGTTCTTTCACCAGAAGGATTTGCTTCGATTCTATGGAAAGATCCAAGCAGAGTTAAAGAAGCAGCGGCAGTTGCGAAAATTACTGCTAAAGATTTAAAGGGTTTTGATATAATTGACGGTATCGTAAAAGAACCTAGGGGTGGTGCACATAAAAACCCTGTTAAAACAGCAGAGGTTCTTAAGAAAACAATTGTAGATAGCTTGTTAGAATTAAAAGAAAAAGATTTAAATGAACTAATAGATAATAGATATAATAAATTCAGAGCTATGGGGAATTTTTATTAATTATATTTTTTGAAGAAGCCACATCTAAAAATGAGATGATATAACAAGATTAAAGATTATTAATTAGGTATAATATAGGGGCTAAAGAGTAGAAGAACTCTTTAGTCCTATTTTTTTGTTTATCTATAAATTATCAGATTATTTTGAAGTATAAGAAAAGTTAATGTGTTATAATGTGCCTAGAGAATACGTTGGAGGTATCAAGTTATGGAAAGCAATAGTACAAGAGTTGCAAAGATAGCTACTAAAATGGCTATATGTGATAGACATGAAGAAGAGCATTTAAAGAAAGTATATGCAGAGAAGGGAATTAAAGTTACCGCAGTAAATGTGGGTGGAAATATAAACTCATCAATAGCCAAAATACTTGAAAGTGCATTAGTTGCTGCAAAAAGAAACGAGTTAATAAGAGAAGAGCATTTGCATGAAGGTGCTGTTATAGGTGCAACTAGAGATGCGGTTATTCAAGTTGCAAATAGAGCAAATGGCCAAAATGTTGGTGGGAAAATCGGAATAGCTAGAGGTGGAGAACATATTTCAGTATGCATATTCTTAAGTATTGGACTTCTGCACTTAGATGAAGTAGCTATAGGAATAGGGCATAGGTCATTACCTTTATAAAATTTCATAGGCGGAAAATAGTTCTTTTTTATTTTGGTTATTGTACTTTTCGGTATATTGAATATTTAAAGATATAAAACAAAAAAGGTTCTAGGCTGCAAGGTTGCATCTGTTTTAAAAAGTCGTGTTATCAGTGCGATAAACTAAAATGGAAAAGCCTTCATGCTAAGGACCTTTTTTTGTTTTCAAATGTTTTGTGCATATATAGGGTCTACAAAGTTTGATTTATAAAAGCTTCTCTCAAACTATCAGGTAATACATCAAATAATTTTATAAAGAATGAATTATAGTATTTGAAATTTATATATATTGTAATAATAAAATTGCATTTGAAATTCTAATAAGCTAATTGCTTAATTAAGATAAAAATGTAGAAATTTATTGCAATATATATGTATACTATAATCTTTGTAGTCATAAAATATTTATAATTTATAATAAAGATTATTGTTGGTAAGGATTACAATCACATAATTATAATTTTTACAATAAAAAACTAAAAAAGCTTGCAAAGTATAGAGAGCAACTTTACAAGTATTTTAAAATATGATATCATAACTTAAAAGATTTATAAATTATTATCAATTTATTTAAATATTTATCATAAATATAGATATATATTTATGATTGTATTTATTGAGAAGGTAGTTGGCATTTTGGAGTATAGTAGGAAATTGATAATAAGAATATAGTAGGAGGATAGAAATATGGTAGGAAAAAAGAAAGCAGCCATGCTGCTATGTACAGTTTTAGTTGGAGGAATTCTTGCAGGATGCGGAAAAAGTTCAACGGATTCTAATAATGGAGGGACTGCATCATCAGCAGTGAAGAATATTGGAGTAATTCAATTAGTTCAACATGATGCGTTAGATGCATCTAACAAGGGATTTGTTGATGGATTAAAAGATAAGGGATATGAAGAAGGTAAGAATATTAAAATTGAACAGCAAAATGCTCAAGGTGAACAAGCTAATGCACAAACAATTGCTAAGCAATTTACAGATGCAAAGAAAGACTTGATTTTTGCAATTGCAACACCAGCAGTTCAAGCAGCTTATAATTCAACTAAAGATATTCCGATAATATTTACAGCAGTAACAGATCCAGTGAAGGCAGAAGTAGCAAAGGATTGGAAAAGCTCAGGTACAAATGTCACTGGTACATCAGATAAAGTTCCTGTGGACAAGCAAATGGAATTACTAAAAAAATTACTTCCAAATGCTAAGACTGTAGGAGTAATTTACAACACTTCAGAAACAAATTCAGTAGTTCAAGTTGATGAACTTAAAGCTGCTGCAGAAAAACAAGGCTTAGCAGTAAAAGAAATTGGCGTTACAAACGTTAATGAAATAAATCAAAACTTAGCAAGTGCTTTAGATAAAATAGATGTATTATACACACCTACAGATAACACAGTTGCTTCAGGATATGCATTAGTAGGTAAGCTTTGTGTAGACAAAAAGGTTCCAATAATAGGAGCAGAAGAAGCAGTAGTAACTAAAGGTGGACTTGCATCTATAGGAATAGATTACTACAAATTAGGAAAAGAAGCTGGCTATAAGGCTGCCGAAGTTTTAGATGGAAAGAAGCCATCAGATGTTGAAATAAGCACATTAAGTGATATGTCATTTACTATAAATACTGATGTAGTTAAGAAATTAAATATAACACTTCCAGCAGATATAGAAGCAAATTGTAAAAAGGTAACTGGAGGCGTTGAGTAGTGGGTGTTTTAATAAATATTTTAGAACAAGGGCTGCTATTTTCATTAGTTTCAATCGGAGTATATATAACTTACAAAATTTTAGATTTTCCTGATTTATCAGTGGACTCTACATTCCCACTTGGGGCTGCAATTTCAGCAGCTCTTTTGGTAAATGGGGTTAATCCATGGATTAGTATAATAATAGCAACCTTAGGTGGAGCGATAGCTGGAGGAATAACAGCATTTTTGCATGTTAAGCTTAAAATAACAAATTTAATGGCCGGAATATTAGTAATGATAGGCTTATATTCTATTAACTTAAGAATAATGGGAAAAGCAAACGTTCCATTATTTAATACTCCTAATTTATTTAAGTCATCAATTCCGGCTATAGTAGTGATTTTAATAATGGTTATTGTAGTAAAAATACTATTAGATTTATATTTAAAAACTAAATCAGGATTCTTGCTTATAGCTGTTGGAGATAATGAACAAGTAGTTTCATCTCTTGGGGTAAATAAAGATTTAGTTAAAGTGCTAGGACTTATGATAAGTAATGCATTAGTTGCACTTGCAGGTGCACTAACTGCACAATACCAAGGATTTAGTGATGTTGGAATGGGAACTGGTACTGTTGTAATGGGGCTTGCGGCAGTAATTATCGGAACATCATTATTTGAGAGGTTGTCTTTTATTAAAGTGACTACTTTATCAATACTAGGGGCAATTATATATAAGGCGGCAATAGCAATTGTATTAAAACTTGGATTAAATGCTAATGACTTAAAATTAATGACAGCCATAATTGTAGTTATAGCATTATGTTCTAATAGCGGTGCCTTCAAATTCAAGAAAAGAAAATCTGTTATAGGAGGTAGTGCTAAAGATGTTAAAAGTGAAACAACTATCCAAAGTGTTTAATCAAAATACAATAAATGAAAATAGGGTTTTTGATAGATTATCATTAGATGTTAAACAAGGTGACTTCATAAGTATAATAGGTTCAAATGGAGCAGGAAAATCAACATTATTAAATATGATATCTGGAACTCTTGAGGCAGATTCAGGATCAATATTATTAGATGGGGACGAAGTTATTAATAAAGCTGAATACGCAAGATCAAAGTCCATTGGGAGAGTTTTTCAAAATCCATCAATGGGTGTAGCACCTAATATGACAATATTAGAAAATATTGCTCTTGCAGATAATAAAGGAAAGTCTTTTGGACTTAGTTTTGGGATAAATAAGAAGAGAATAGATTATTACAAAGAGATGGTAAAAGAACTCAATTTAGGGCTGGAAGATAAGCTTTATAATAAAGTTCAGCTTTTATCAGGTGGACAGAGACAGGCTTTAACTCTGCTTATGTCGGTAATGTCTAAACCAAAGTTATTATTACTAGATGAGCATACAGCGGCACTAGATCCTAAAACCTCAGAAATAATAATGGATATAACAAGAAACATCGTAAAAGATAGCGGAATAACAACTCTTATGGTTACACACAATCTTAAACATGCGCTTGAAAATGGCAACAGACTTTTCATGATGCATAGAGGCAAGATTTTAGTTGATATCAAAGGGGAAGAAAAAGAAAAGTTAGATAATAATAAACTTCTTGGACTTTTTGAGAAAGCTAATGGAGCAGAAGCCCTAAGTGATAGGACATTGTTTGGGTAGGACGCTTAAGTCGCCAAAATTCAGCAAAGTATGTTTAACAATAATAAAAGAAAATCAACTTATACCTGGTCAAATAGATACGGCATAAAAAGCTAGTATAGTATCTATTTGGCGAGGTATTTTTTTGATAGGTTAAGTAAATTAAATACCGATTTAAATTTAATGACAAATAGTATTTAAGATGATTAATTTTATTTCTCTTGAAGAATTGAAGAAATTGCATTGAGTTGAACTCTAAAAATCAAAGATACTTATTTATAATTTAGATAAGTTATGAATAAATCCATATTATGTATTAGTAGAACTACCTTAAGTGGGTAGGTTACAAAAAAATAAATTTACTTTATACTGGTAAAAAAGTTAATAAAATCAGTATAAAGAAGGGTGAACGATGTTATGAATGAAGATATTGACGAGGAAGTTATAAAAATTAGAGATGTAATAAAGATACTAAAGAAAAGATGGAAAATGATATTATCAATAACGATTATTTCAACTATATTTTCAACAATTGTGAGCTTTTATATAATTTCACCTAAATATGAAGCGAGCACAAAGTTATTTATAGGAAAAGAAAATGATAAAAATACAAATTATAATGATAATGATATTAGCATGTATCAAAAGTTATTAAAGACATATGCAGAAGTGATAAAAACTAATAATTTGGTGGAAAAGGCTATTGAGAAAGATGGATTAAATACGACATCAGAAGAAGTTCTTAAAGGATTAGTTGTTACTCCAAGGAATGATACTCAAATATTAGAAATTAAATATATTAGTAAAGATAGGGAGTTAGCTAAAGATGTGTTGGATTCTATCACAAATGAATTTGTAGAATCATCTATTGAACTAATACCAAATGGAAATGTAAAGATATTAGAAGATATAAAAGTGCCTGATGCTCCGGTAAGCCCTAATAAGAATATGTATATAGCTATTGCATTCTTATTTGGATTAGCGATTAGCATAGGATTATCATTTCTACTAGAATTTTTGGATAATACAGTTAATACAAAGGAACAATTAGAAAAAATGCTAGGAATACCTGTTATTGGAGCGATTCCTGATGAGTGGAATTAGTAAGGAGATGTTAATATGCTTATGGTAAGAGGATTACGTAAAGGAATAGCTAGTCAACAATATAATGGATTTATAGTTGAAAAAAAACCAAGATCAATGGTATCAGAAGCTTATAAGAAGTTAAGAACTAATATACAATATTCATCCTTTGATAAGGAAATAAAAACAATAGTAGTTACAAGTGCGCAAGCATCAGAGGGAAAATCTACTGTATCAGGAAATCTTGCATTATCATTTGCTCAAATTGATAAAAAAGTAGTAATAGTAGATTGTGATTTGAGAAAACCTTCTGTACATAAAAACTTCAAAATTTCTAATTTAGTAGGGCTTTCAGAAGTAATTACAGGACAAGTGAATTTAGGAGATACAGTTCAGAAATATAATGATAATCTTTATATACTGCCTTCAGGTAAAATTCCACCAAACCCATCCGAAATGTTATCATCAAGTGCAATGGCTGAATTGATAGAAAATTTAAGAGATAAGTACGATATAGTTATTTTGGACAGTGCGCCACTTGGAGCTGTTGCAGATGCTCAAATTCTTTCAGCAAAGGTTGATGGTACTATACTTGTTATAAAGGCTCAAAGAACTAATAAGGAATCAGTTATTGAAGCTAAAAATTTTTTGAGCAAAGTAGGAGCCAATATAATAGGGGTCGTGCTAAATTCAGTGGAAACTATTAAAGAGAAGAATTATTACTATTATGAAACTAGCGAAGAGCTTAGGCAGGTAACTGAATAATAGGTTAGAATTAATGCATTATGTAGTTAAAAAATAAAATAGAAAGTTAATATCTAAATTATAGAAAGCTATAAATATTGGAAACAAAGTGTTCAATATTTATAGCTTTTTATTCATTGCAGAATATAATTTTAAAAATTTATTAATATAAGATGAAATTTGAAAGATAAGAGCGAATTCTATAAAGCATTAGTATCAGAGGGAATGGGTAAATAGCTTTGATAATTAACAATCAGTGGTAAAATATAATAAAAGTATATTTTACCATATTTTTTTTATATTATTAATACTATGCTCAAAAAAATGTACATATTAATGTGAAAAAAATACTTAAAATATAAAAACTACCTTATATGGGTAGGTTACAAAAAGTCGAAAATGTAATATAAAGGAATATGAGTAAAGAAATGAGTGGAGAAGGGGAATACTTAAAAACATTATAAATATAGTAAATGATTAGTGAGTTCAAAATTGATATTTAATGTAATGTTTACTATTAATGTATTTTACCTTCTAAAATGCGTAAGATAGATATTGATTTGGGGAGGATATAATATGTCTAGAAAATATAATACTGAAACTCTATACTTTACGGACAAGCTTAGGAATAAACTATCAGATATAAAGTTTTATCCACTAACAATAATGGAAGCACCTTGTGGATATGGTAAAACAACTGCAGCAAAAGAACTTTTAAATAAACAAGAGAAAAGAGTATCATGGATGGTATTGGATAGCAATTCGATAAAGGATTTTTGGATAAAGTTTTGTGATTGCTTTTCAGGGATAGATGAAAATACAGCTTTAAAGATGAAAAAAATTAGTATTAATAAAGATATAAGCTCATTTAAAGAAGTTTTCATTTTATTTGAAAATGTCCATATATCTGAAGAAGTTATTTTAGTAATTGATAATTTTCAATTAATTCAAAATGATATTATTATTAATTTTATAATAAGGATTTCTGAAATATTAAAGAAAATTCGCATAGTAATTCTTACTCAGAATAGCATTTTGGAAAATGTTCTTGATGTTATTTTAAAAAAGCAGCTAAATTACATAACTAAATCATATTTTGAGCTCGATGCGTGTGATATTCAGAAATATTATGATTTTTGTGGAATTGATATAAATGAAAATGAAGCATTGAAACTTTATAAATATTGTGGAGGTTGGATAAGTATTCTGTACTTTCAAATGATTGACTATATTGAAAATAAAAGTTTTCAATTATCAGACAAAGCCTACTTTTTTATAGAAAAAATTATAAATGATAAGTTTTCAGAAGAAGCAAAGACTAATTTTTTGAAAATTTCTGTATGTGAAGATTTTACAATAGAAAAGTTAAAGTTTATATTGGAAAGCACTGACGTATCAAGCTTCATTGAAGAAATACGTAAAGCAAATATTTTTGTGGAATATAATGCAGATAAAAAAGTGTATTATATTCAAAAAATCTTAACAGATTATTGGCAAAAGAAATTTGAGAAGCTTGATACAAATTTTCAAAATAAGGTCTTATCAATGCTTGGAAAGTGGCTCCAAAATGATAAAAAATACTTGAAGGCAATATTTACTTTTTATAAAATAAAGGATTTTCAATCTATTTTTAGCATGAATGTTGAAGTTGATAGCATTACAAAAGATATGAATATAAAAGATGAAGATACAATATTGGAAATCGTGCAAACATGTCCTAAAGAAATTAAAGAGAAGTATCCTAAAAGTCTTTTAGGATTTGCTTTGATATTGTCTCAATATAAGGAGTGGAATTATCTTGGGCTACTAGAAAAAGAAATCGAGAATAGTATAGAAAATAATAGAACATTATCATTAAGTGAAAAAAGAAATATTAAAGCAGCGTTGTCCTTCTTTTTAGCTTTTACAACATGCAAAGATATTAAAGTAATTAATGAGGAGATTAAAAAAGCTTATAACGTTCTTGGAGGGCATCAAACAAAGTTTATAAATCTTAGAAAAACATGGACATGGGGATTACCATCTATATTATACATATTTCATAGAAAAAGTGGAGAATTAGATAAGGAACTCAAAAGCATGAATGAATGCGTACAATATTATTATGGCTTAACAGACAATCATGATTATGGCGTTGAAGCAGTAATGGAAGCAGAGATACGTTTTAACAGAGGTGATTTTAAAGGAGCAGAAATGCTATGCTATAAAGCAATTTATATGTCAGACTATGTGTCTGAAAATAAAAAACAATACAGTATATATTTGTGTGCTGTATTTATTATGCTACGTCTTTCTATAGTATATGGAAATGTGCGCCAACTAAACAATTCATTAAAAAAGTTAAAAGAAAAGATAAAAGAATGCGATCTTACTCGAGTTATAGATTTATGTGAAGGATTCATATTCAGTAGCATTGGACAGGCAGAATTAATACCTGAACGGCTTCGTTTAGGTAAAATTGAAAAAGAGGGAATTTCGTTTCTGACTGTTTCATATTCAAACATAATTTATGGAAAAGCATTATTTTTGAAAGGAGAGTATCTAAAGCTTCTGGGAATTAGTCAGCAATTTTTAGAGGTTGCAAGTGCTTTTGAAAGTGTCTATTCGTATATATATATTCACATACATATGGCATTAGCGAATTTAAAACTTAATGAAAGAGGTAGAGCAGTTGAATTTATTAAAGTCGCCTTGGAGATAGCGGTACCAGATAAAATTTATATGCCTTTTGTGGAAAATGGAGAGTATATACTAGAAATATTCGATGAATTAAAGCAGAATAACTTATACAAAAGCAGTATAAGCGATGTATTAAAACTATATGGAGAGTATAAAAGCGGTTTGGATAAAATAAGAAATTCGGACATATTCAATAAAGTACCACAAATGACTGAACGAGAATTGGAAGTTGCAATGCTTGCAGCTCAAAATTTAACTAATAGAGAGATTGGGGAACAATTATATATTTCACAAAATACTGTTAAATTTTACTTAAAATCAATCTTTAGCAAACTATCAATTACATCTAGATCTCAATTGAAAGTGTATTTTTAAATCATAACTTTAATAAAATTCAAAAATTGCATAATTTTACCCATGGTGGGTAGGTTACATGAAATATATTATATTTTATACTAAATACATGATAAGAGCTCAATATATCATAACTATTGATATCATATTAATGCACTAAATATTTCAATAAATTTAGGAAGAAATGATGTTAGATTAGGAATATATTTTTTTATCAAATTTCATTCCATATTATCCTAGAAATGATAGCAAATAGATTTTGGTATAAAGTTATTAGTTTTTGTAAAGCAGCAATTTTATAAAGGGGATGATAAAATGCAGCAATTGGAGTTTAATGGAGAGGAAATTTTAATTAGGGAAAGAATAGAAGGCGCTAGTAGAAGAGGATATTCTTTTCTTAAAAGAACTATGGATATATTTTGTTCATTAATTGGACTAGTAGTATTAAGCCCGATATTATTAGCGGTTGCGATTGCAATCAAACTTGAATCAAAAGGACCGACTATTTTTTCTCAAGAAAGGATCGGAAAAGGAGGCAAAAGGTTCAAGATATATAAGTTTAGGTCAATGGTAGTTAATGCAGAAGAGCTGAAGGAAAAACTAAGTGGCAAGAACGAAATGAGTGGGCCGATGTTTAAAATGAAGGAAGATCCAAGAGTTACTAAGGTTGGAAAGTTTATAAGAAAGACAAGCATTGATGAATTTCCACAGTTATTCAATATTTTAAAGGGAGAAATGAGTTTAGTAGGACCAAGACCTTCACTACCAAAAGAAGTTATGAATTTTGACGATTGGATGCTAGAAAGGTTAGAGGTGAAACCTGGATTAACTTGCTACTGGCAAGTATCTGGTAGAAATGATATTGACTTCGAGGACTGGATGAAGTTGGACGTTAAGTATGTAAAAGAAAGAAATACTTTAATTGACATAAAGTTAATATTTAAAACATTTTTTATACTTTTTGGAGATGAACATGCTAGATAGAAAGAGGGAGAAAATAAGATGAAAATAGTGGTTGCAGGAACCGGGTATGTTGGGTTAGTTACAGGGGCGTGCCTTTCAGAAGTAGGACATAGCGTGACTTGTGTAGATATTGATGAAAAGAAGATTCAAAAGATGAAACAAGGAATTTCACCAATATATGAGCCGGGATTAGGTGAATTGTTAAAGAAAAACAATGATAATGGGAAATTAAATTTCACAACAGACTACAAAAATGCATATAAAGATGCTGATTTGGTATTTATAGGTGTTGGAACGCCAGAAAGAGAAGATGGTTCAGCTAACTTGGATTACGTATTTAATGTATGCAAACAAATTTCGGATAACATAGAAAAAGATTGTTTGGTAGTGGTTAAATCAACGGTACCAATAGGAACTAATGATAAGGTAGAGGAATTCTTGAGAGAAAACCTTAAAAATAATGACATTCATGTTGAAGTAGCATCAAATCCAGAGTTTTTAGCACAAGGGACTGCCGTCATCGATACCTTATATGCTAAAAGAATAGTAATTGGCGTTGAATCAGAAAAAGCAGAAAATATTATGAAAGAAATTTATAAACCATATAATCAACCAATAGTTGTAACTAATAGAAGAAGCGCAGAAATGATAAAATACGCCTCAAATGATTTTTTAGCTCTTAAGATTTCCTTTATAAATGAAATAGCAAATTTCTGTGAAATGGTTGGAGCAGATATTGAAGATGTAGCAAAAGGGATGAGCTTTGACCCAAGAATAGGAGATAAATTTTTAAAAGCGGGGATTGGATATGGTGGATCATGTTTCCCTAAGGATACAAAGGCACTTCACTGGTTAGCAAATGATAATGGATATGAACTAAAAACAATAAAAGCAACAATAGAAGTAAATCAAAATCAAAAATACAAATTATTTAGAGCAGCAAAACAAAGAGTTGGAAGTTTAAAGGGACTGAAAGTAGCCGTTCTTGGATTAACCTTTAAACCAGGAACAGATGATTTAAGGGAAGCGCCATCAATACCTAATGTAAGAAGATTACTAGATGAGGGAGCAGAAGTAGTGGCGTATGATCCAGTAGGAGAAGATAATTTTAAGAGAATTTACCCTAATATTAAATATGTAGAAACTCCAGAAGAAACTTTAGAAGGAGCCCATATGGCATTTATCTTCACAGAATGGGATGAAATTAAGAAAATAAGTCCAACCCAATATATTGAATTGATGAATAATCCAATTCTATTTGATGGTAGAAATTGTTATAAAATTAACGATATGAGAAATTTTGGAATTGACTATTATTCTGTTGGTAGAAAAGCTGTTCTGAATTTAAAAAATAAATCAAATAAAGAAGTCGCAGCAACAATAATGTAATATAAGGAGAACAGACAATGAAACATGTATTTATTATAGGGTCAAAAGGCATACCAGCAAAATATGGAGGATTTGAAACCTTCGTTGAAAAATTAACAGAAGGAAAAAAAAGTAGAGAAATAAAATATCATGTTTCTTGCTTAGCAAATAATACAAAGACTTTTGAACATCATGGAGCCAGATGTTTTAATGTAAAAGTACCTGATATTGGACCTGCAAAAGCAGTTTATTATGATATAGCAGCATTAAAAGAATGCATTAAATATATAAAAAAAAATAGCATTAAAATGCCAATAGTATATATTTTAGCATGTAGAATAGGACCTTTTGTGGGTCACTATAAAAAACAATTAAATAAATTAGGGGGAAGTCTAATTGTTAATCCAGATGGTCATGAGTGGAAGAGAGCAAAATGGAATAAATTTATAAGAAGATATTGGAAAGTGTCGGAAAGATATATGGTTAAACATGCAGACTTACTAGTATGTGATTCTAAAAACATTGAAAAATATATAAAAGAAGATTATAAAAAATACAGTCCTAAAACCACCTTTATAGCATATGGAGCTGATATTAAAAAATCAAAATTATCTGATGATGATATTATTTTACGTCAGTGGTATAAAGACAAAGATATCAAGAAGAAAGAATATTACCTAGTTGTAGGGAGATTTGTTCCAGAAAATAATTATGAAACTATGATAGCTGAGTTTATGAAATCAAAAACCAATAAAGATTTTGTATTAATAACAAATGTAGAAAAAAATAAATTCTATGATGAATTAAGAAATAAGACTGAATTTTATAAAGATAAAAGAATTAAATTTGTTGGAACCGTGTATAACCAAGAAATATTGAAAAAGATTAGAGAAAATGCATATGGGTATTTACATGGTCATGAAGTAGGAGGAACAAATCCCTCTTTATTAGAGGCATTAGCAATAACTGATCTGAATCTTTTGTTAGATGTTGGATTTAACAAGGAAGTGGGAGAAGATGGAGCTGTATATTTTAACAAAGAAAATAATAATTTAGCTAATCTTATAAATAGATTAGAGAATGTTGATGAGATTTATATAAAATCTTTAGGATCTAAAGCTAAGGACAGAATTAAGAAGGGATATACATGGAGCTACATCATTGATAAATATGAAAATATGTTTCATGAAAATAAAACTGTATACGGTGAAGTGGATAGTAACCAGTCAGCGATAATTCAGATATGATCCAACACTCACTACAATTTTAAGTGAAAAAATTTATTGATATAAACTATATTTATGAACAATTCGGGTTTAATAATATATTTTTATATAATTAAGTGAAAAAGGATTGAAATTATATGAATAATAAGGTTTGTGCATTGATAATAACTTATAACATAGATGAAAAAATAATAGAAGTAGCAAGCTCAATTGTTAATCAGGTAGAACTTTTGGTAATTGTAGATAATTCATCTAAGCCACAAACTATAAAGTTACTAGAAAGATTAAATAAAAATCTAAAGATTAAAGTAATATTTAATAAGGAAAATTGTGGAATAGCAAAAGCTTTAAATCAAGGAATTAATTTTACGAAAGAAAATAAGTATGAGTGGATTTTAACATTAGATCATGATAGTGTATGCGAAAAGGATATGATAAAAAATATGCTATCCTGTTTAAATGATTATGGTGATAAAGATAATATTGGAATATTAACACCTAAAATATTTGAAATACATAAACAAAACTTTATATCAAAAAGTAGTCATCAAGAGCGTAAATATATTAAAGTTAAAGATTGCATTCAATCAGGAGCACTTATCAACCTGAAAGTTTTTGATAAGATAGGATATTTTAATGAAGACTTATTTATATATCATGTAGATTTTGATTTCTGCCAAAGATTATTAAAAGCAAATTATGATATAGTTCAATGCAATAACGTAACGCTATATCATGAGGAAGGATATAAAGTAGCAAAGAGGTTTCTTTGGAAAAAAGTATTTTACAATAATTATAGTTCTTCAGCAATTTATTATATAACTAGAAATACAATCTATATGTGTAAAACATATAACGTGATTTATATAAAGAGAATTGTTAAAGATTTTATTTTTATAACATTATTTGATAAAAAGAGAAAAGAAAGACTTTTTTATTTCTTAAAAGGAATTCATGATGGAATTTTAAATAAATATGGAAAATTAGAAATAATACCGAAATAGGAGTGTGATGGTATGAAAGGAATAATTTTAGCTGGTGGATCAGGAACAAGACTTTATCCGGTAACAAAAGCAATGTCAAAACAAATGGTACCAATTTATGATAAACCAATGATATATTACCCATTGTCAGTTTTAATGCTTGCAGGGATAAGAGATATTTTAATTATATCTACACCAAGAGATATAGTTAATTTTAATGAACTTTTTAGAACTGGGGAAGATTTGGGTTTGAATATCGAATATGCGGTTCAGGAAAAACCTAATGGACTCGCCGAGGCTTTTATTATTGGTGAAGAATTCATTGGGGACGACAACGTAGCAATGGTTCTTGGAGATAATATATTTTATGGACAAGGTTTCTCAAAACATCTTAAGAAAGCAGCTAGTTTAAAGGGCGGAGCATGTGTGTTTGGATATTATGTTCAAAATCCTAAAGAGTTTGGGGTGGTTGAATTTGATAGAAGTGGAAAAGTTATTTCGTTAGAAGAAAAACCTGAGAATCCAAAATCAAAATATGCAATACCAGGGCTGTATTTCTATGACAATTCAGTAATTGAAAAAGCCAAGAAGTTGAAACCTTCCCAAAGAGGAGAACTTGAAATAACAGATTTGAATAAAGCTTATATGAAAGATGGAGCATTAAAAGTACAATTACTAGGCAGAGGAATGGCATGGCTTGATACTGGAAACCATGTGTCCATGCTTCAAGCATCAAATTTTGTTGAGGCAATCCAGCATACGCAAGGAACATATATAGCATGTCTTGAGGAAATAGCTTATAGGCAAGGATGGATTAGTTCACAAAAAGTTATTGAATTATCAAAATCGTTAATGAAAACTGGATATGGTAAATATCTGGTAGATATAGTACAAGAAATTGAATCAGAAAAAGCAAGTGAAGAAATTGCAGCAGCAAATTATAGTATAGGTGGTAGTTATGAAAAATTTTAATTTTAATCTTACAAGGATCGATGGAGTATACATAATAGAGCCTAAAACTTTTGGAGATAGTAGAGGCTACTTTATGGAAACTTATAGTAAAGAACAATTTTGTGAAGCTGGACTTAGTATGAATTTTGTTCAAGATAATGAATCAAAATCGAGCAAAGGAGTTTTAAGAGGTCTTCATTTTCAAAAAAAACATAGTCAAGGAAAGCTTGTTAGAGTAACTAAAGGTGAAGTTTTTGATGTAGCAGTTGATTTAAGAACTGGATCTCCTACTTATGGGCAATGGGAAGGCGTTATTTTAAGTGATAAGAATAAAAAGCAATTCTATATTCCGGAAGGCTTTGCACATGGTTTTTTAGTTTTATCAGATGAAGCTGTATTTAATTATAAATGTACAGATTTTTACTCACCAGAATATGATGGCGGGGTCATGTGGAATGATCCGGAAATTAATATAGAATGGCCTTTAGATTTAATAAAAAATATAATTTTATCTGAAAAAGATAAGACTTATCCAAATTTAAAGAAACTAGACTTGAGAGAATATAAAGATTTTGTATATAAGAAGTAAAAAAATATGGATTATATTTAAAAAAACTATTATTAAAATATAAGATATTAATTTTTTATTAGAGATAGGGTGTGAGAGATATATGAAGATATTAATAACAGGATGCAATGGCCAACTAGGCAACGAACTTCAAAGTATAATAAAATCTGGAAAAGCAGAGATTGATGAAGTTTCAGGAAGTATAAGAAAATCAGAAGTTATAGCATTAGATGTAGATAAGCTTGATATAACAAATTTAACTCAAGTAAAAGAAATATTAAATGATGTTAAACCAGATGTTGTAATAAATTGTGCAGCAGCGACAAATGTTGATGGATGTGAAGGCAATAATGATTTTTCATTTAGAGTTAATTCTATAGGGCCTAGAAATTTAGCTATAATTTGTGAAGAAATAGGAGCTAAATTGGTTCAAGTTTCAACTGATTATGTGTTTAGTGGAGCTTCTAATAGACCATTAACAGAATATGATTTAACAGCGCCTTATAGTGTTTATGGAAAAACTAAGCTTCTAGGTGAACAATATGTGCAGCAATTTTGTTCAAAGTATTTTATTGTTAGAACAGCCTGGTTATATGGGTATATAGGTAAGAACTTCGTTTATACCATGATGAGACTTGGCAAAGAAAAGGACATAATTAAAGTTGTAGATGATCAAAGAGGAAGCCCAACTCATGCCAATGATCTAGCTTATCACATTTTAAAGCTCATTGAAACAGAAGAATATGGAATATATCACTGTACAGGTAAGGGAGAATGCACATGGTATGAGTTTGCTAAAATAATAATTGAATTATGTGGCGAAAAATGTGAAGTTAAACCTTGTACTTCAGAAGAGTATATAACTCCAGCAAAAAGACCAGAATACTCATCACTTGATAATATGATGTTAAGATCTACTGTTGGTGATGAAATGAGAGATTGGAAAGAAGCAATAAAATCATTTATTGAGAAAGTTATGAAAGGTGACAGTCATCAGGAAGGGGTAGAATGATGAAGACATATTTAGTTACAGGTGGAGCTGGATTTATAGGCTCAAACTTTGTTTTATACATGTTAAATAAATATAAAGATATTAAGATAATAAATTTAGATAAATTAACTTATGCAGGAAATTTAGAAAATCTTAAATCAATAGAAAATGATGAAAGATATACATTTGTTCAGGGTGATATTTGTGATAAAGAATTAGTATCAAGTTTATTTGAAAAATATGAGATAGATTATGTAACTCATTTTGCAGCAGAATCTCATGTTGATAGAAGTATAAAACAGCCTGAGGTATTTGTTAAAACAAATGTACTTGGAACAGTTAACATGCTTAATTGTGCAAAAAATGCATGGGAAACAGAAAATGGATTTAAAGAGGGTGTGAAATTTCTTCATGTATCAACGGATGAAGTATATGGATCATTAGGAGAGGAAGGATATTTTATGGAAACAACTCCATTAGATCCTCATAGCCCATATTCATCGAGTAAAGCAAGTTCAGATTTTATGGTTAAGGCATATTATGATACATATAAAATGCCAATTAACATAACAAGATGTTCAAATAATTATGGCCCATTCCAATTTCCAGAGAAGTTAATTCCATTGTTAATAAATAACTGTTTAAAACATAAGGAATTACCTATATATGGAGATGGAATGAACATACGCGATTGGTTATTTGTAGAAGATCATGCAAAGGCAATTGATATGGTTGTTAATAATGGTAGACCTGGACAGGTTTATAATGTTGGCGGGCATAATGAGAGAGCAAACATACAAATAGTTAAAACAGTTATATCATATATACATGAAAATGTGGATAAAGAAGTAAATGAAAGCTTAATTAAATATGTTACCGATAGAAAAGGTCATGATAGAAGATATGGAATAGCACCAGATAAAATAAAAAAAGAACTTGGATGGTATCCTGAAACTACTTTTGAAGTTGGAATAAAGAAGACTATCAAGTGGTATTTAGATAATGCAGAGTGGATGATAAATGTTACTTCTGGAGATTATCAAAAATATTATGAGAGGATGTATAAATAAAAATTTAGTTAAGTAGCATAAGGAGAAAGATATGGTATCTATCATTATACCAACATATAATAGAGCAAATACATTAGTGAGATGTATTAAAAGCCTATTAAATCAAACATATTCGGACTTTGAAATAATTATAGTTGATGATAGGTCAACTGATAACTCTGAAGCAATAATAAAAAATATATGTGATTCAAGAATAAAATATATTAAGCATGAAAAAAATTTGGGAGCTAATGCAGCTAGAAATACAGGGATAAAATATGCAGTTGGTGAGTTTATTGCATTTCAGGATAGCGATGATGAATGGGTGAATAATAAGTTAGAGATTCAGCTTAGAGAGCTAAAAAATAGTAATGCTGATATAGTAGCTAGCTCATTTATTAGATATATGGGAAAGAGAAAAACACTTCTTCCTAAGGAAAAAATAAAAGATAATTGTGCAGCCATAAGGCTATTACGTAAGAATTATATTAGTACCCAAACGGTATTAGGAAAAGCAGAATGTTTTAAAAATAACGAGTTTGATAAAAAATTGCCCAGATTTCAAGATTGGGAACTAATGATAAGACTAACACGCAAATATAAAATTCATTTTATAAATAGACCATTAGCTAATGTATATGTTCAAGATGATAGTATTACAAAGAAACCACTTAAGGCTATAGAAGCATTAAAGATAATTATGAGTAAGCATAAGGAGTTATTCGACAATGATCATGTAGCAAAAGCTGGTTTTTACAATCTTTTAGGAGATATATACTTAAGTATGAATGATTTTAAGCATTGTTATTATATTAAATCATTAAAGTATAACAAGTTAAATTATAAAACTTATATAAGAATTTGTATTTATTATATAAAAAGAATAAGTCAAAAACTAAAATGATAGACAATTAAAAGTAAGGGTGTATTTATGAAGATTTGTTTTGTAACAAGTAATATATTCAGTTCAGGTGGGGTGCAGAGAGTTACCACTGTATTAGCCAACGAGTTAGTTAAATATAACGAAGTGGATATACTATGCGCTTCAGATAAATATAAACCAAATTACGAATTATATAATTTAAATAAAAGTATTAACGTAGAAATAAATGGTATTATGCATAAAAAGAGGCTGATTTCAAAGTTAGTTTGTAAAAGTTTGATGATATTGAATAATAAAACAGGTATATTTAATAAAAATAAATGTATAAACATATTAAATAAAGTGTATTTTCCAGGAAAAATACAAAAAAACTTTCTGGAATACTTAAATACAAAAAAATATGATGTGATAATTGCAGTAGAAGCGTTATATAGCATGTTAATAGGTTCAATAGCAAATGAGTTAAATGCTAAAACTATAGGTTGGCAACATAATTCTTATGAAGCATATTTTCAAACTAAGGACAAGTATTGTTGGAATATAGATAAAATGTTTAAAAGAAATATATCAATGTTAGATAAGTGTGTAGTTTTAACAGAACATGACAAAAATAAAATTAAAGAAAAAATGGGAATCAAAAGTATATGCATATATAATCCATTGAGTTTTACATCAGAACAAAAATCTAACTGTAATAATAGAAATATACTATCGGTTGGTAGATTAGTACAAGAACAAAAAGGATTTGATTTATTGTTAGATGCATATAAAATAGTTTCAAAAAAGCATCCAAATTGGAAATTAATTATAGTGGGTGATGGACCTGATAAGGAAAAATTAGAAAATAAGATATTGGAACTTCAGTTAGTGAACAATGTGGAAATTAGGCCTTTTACCACTAATGTCAATTATTATTATTTAAATTCATCTATTTTTGTATCATCATCTAGATGGGAAGGATTTGGATTAGTAATAACAGAGGCTATGGAATGTGGACTACCAGTAGTAGCATTTGCTAATAGTGGTCCTAAAGAAATAATAAATAAAGATGGAATTAATGGAGTATTGGTTCCAACTAAAAATGTAAAAGAATTAGCACTACAAATAATAAATTTAATTGAAAATTATAATAAAAGAAAAGATATGTCTATAAAGGCCATTGAAAGAGCTCAAGATTTTAATGTTAAGAGCGTAGTTGAAAAATGGAAAAGAGTTTTAGAACTTTTATAGGAGATTTATTTATGAAAATAGAAAGTACTAATGGAATAGAATTAAATCTGATAAATATAAAAAGTAGTATTGTTTATAAGTTAATGAGTTTTATAATATTTTTTACTTTTATCTTTTCCTACCAATTAAGGTGTGGACTATTAGGTGACAAAATAGGTGGTTTAAATATTACAGTCTTAGCATTAATAATATTATTATTTTTATTATATTTCAACAATATAGATAAGAAATACATGATTTTAGTATATATAGTGAATATGTGTGTGTTTATCAGTGCTATTTATTCTAATAAAAGCATATATAAAGGTTTTGTTGTATGTGGATATTTTACAATTCCATTAATATTAATAGGTATAAATTTAAAGAAAAACTTATTCATAGAGTTCACAAATAAATATATAAAAGTATTAAATATACTTATGATAATTATAACTGTAATGGGGGTTTTAGATATAGCTACTAATCAACGTTTGATGGTATTTGTATCTAAATTTATGACTTCAAAAACACAAGAGCTAATTAGTACACAGATAGATGCTAGTATAGCAAATTATAGAATGTATTCTCTTATGGGGCATCCGTTATTTAATACACAATTATATTTAATGTTTTATACAATTAATATAAATTATACTAGATACATTAATAAAATATTGGATACAAGAATTGTAACTTTTATTACTATTTTAGGAATAGTATTAACTAAAAGTAAATCAGGGATGATTTTATTAGTAATATGTTTATTAGTACAACATGCAAAAAAAATAAAAATCAGAAATTTTATTATATCATTTTTAGCAATAATATTTCTATTTTTCGCTGGAATTTTTAATACTACAATTGAGAGATTTGATGGAAGTTTAACGAGTGGCAGAAATGAAATGTGGGACCTAATCCAGCAGTCAAATATGTATCCCATAAAGGTATTTTCAGGATATGGTCTAGGTGCTACTTTTAGATATAATGACATTATTAAAAATGCATCATCTGCATTTGAATATCCGGTTAGAATGTTCTCTTTTGAAATTGGAATGGTACCTTCAGTATTAATTTTTAGTTGTTTATTATATCCGATTTTAAAATTAATAAGGCGTAGGCAGTATTCCCTGGCAATTGCATATAGCATAATATTTGCAGATGTAAATACCTATAATGGATTGTCATTGCAAAGTGATAATATGATAATTTTATGTTTATTTATTTTAACAATACTAAATATATCTAATTATGCTTTAAAGAGAAAAGAAAGATCAGGACATAGCGTTTAAGTTATGATTGTAAAGGAGTAAAAATGTATAATAAATATCAAATAAGTATTATTGTACCTGTTTACAATGTAGAAAAATATGTAGAGAAATGTGTAAAATCACTATTAAAGCAAACCTTTAAAAATTATGAGATTATACTTGTAAATGATGGCTCTACCGATTCCTCATATGAAATAATTAAAAAAATAGAAGAGGATAATAATAACGTAAGTGTAATAACTCAAAAAAATCAAGGACAGGGAAAGGCAAGAAGTGAGGGGATAAAACAAGCAAAAGGTGAATACCTAACTTTTGTAGATAGTGATGATTGGGTTTCGGAGGATTATTTAGAAAAGTTGTATAATTCACTAAAGGATAATAATGCAGATATTTCGGTATGCAATGTTGCATGGGTTATGGAGAAGTCTAATGAAATTATATCATTTAAAGGATTTAATTTCAGTACTTTAACATCAGAAGAAGCAATAAACGAGCTATTGTTAGATAAAAGTGTAAATAGCTATACATGGGGGAAATTATATAAGAAGGATATATTTATAAAGAATAAAGTAGATTTTCCACCTAGAATGTTATATGAAGATCTAGCAGTAATAATACAAACCTTTTACTATGCAAATAAAATAACATTTATAAATGATAACTGCTATTATTACCTGCAGAGTGAAAAAAGCAGCACTAGAACGCCAAATATAAATTGTATATATCACAGATTAAAAGCTTTAAAATTAGTAAAGGACTTTTTGGTAAAAAATAATGAATTTGATAAATACAAAAAGATATATACTCACTTTTGTTTGTTTCATCTATATTTAATGCAAAAGCAGGTATACTTTTGGAATTTTAAGGAGCATGAAAAGCAAGTTATACATAATGTGATGGAATGTATAGAAGAGAAAAGTATAACTAATGATATGTTAAGAAAAACATTTTTAACAAAGCAACAAAAGTTAGAGATACTAACCTTTAATAAGAATAAAGCATTATATAGACTAGTAACTATTTATTATAATTTAAAGTCAAGAATCTCCAATAAGATTGATATTTAAAGGAAAGAGGGATAGGATGATGTACGAAGAATTGAAATATTCTGTTTATTGTGATTTATATAGAGCTTATGGATATTATAGTAAGTGGTTATTAATAAAAGTACTTTTAGCATTAAAGACATTACCTACCTCAAAATATATAGTGGTATTACGAGTGTGCAAATATTTAAAAAATAGCAATAGCAAATTTAAAAATATATTAGGAAAATTAGTAGGGTTTTATCTTAGAAGATTACAAGTAAAATTGGGGATTGAAATTAGTCCAATAACTAAAATTAATGAAGGGTTGGCGATACCTCACATAGGGGGGATTGTTATGGCTGGAAATACAGTTATAGGTAAGAATTGCACTATTCTTAATGGAGTTTCAATAGGTTCTAATTTATTTAGACATAGATTTAAGGCTGCCACAATAGGTGATAATGTTTTTATAGGAACAGGAGCTAAGATAATAGGACCCGTAACAATTGGCAATAATGTTACAATAGGAGCGAATTCGGTAGTTACAAAGGATATACCAAATGGAGTTGTTGTAGCTGGAAATCCTGCTAAAGTAATATCAAACAAAGATTCAATTGTTATTTATGGAGACTATAAATCAAGAAATGAATATATCAAAGGGGGAAAGGGGAAGCTTAAATGATTAAAAAGAAGATTATTAGGAGAATATGTAAAATAATATTTTTAATCATAAATAAAATACCATGCAGAGAGGGAAAAGTGGCATTTACCAATTTTCTTAATTGTATAAAAAGGTTTCTATTAAGAAAAGTATTTATTAAGGTTGGGAATAATGCAAATATTAGACCTAATATTAGATTTATATTAGGACGAAATATAAGTATAGGAAATAATTCAAGTATAGGATATAGGTGCTATTTACAAGATGGAGCACAAATTACTATTGGCGATGATGTTATGATGGGGCCAGAAGTTAAAATATATACTACGAACCATGGTACTATTAAAGATAAAATTATGAGGCTTCAGCCATCTGTACATAGACCAGTAAAAATAGGAGATGACGTATGGATAGGGCATAATGTTATTATTTTACCTAATGTAACTATTGGTAAAGGAGCTGTTTTAGGAGCGGGAGCAATAATTACTAAAGATGTTGAAGAATATGCTATAGTCGGGGGAAGCCCAGCTAGGGTATTAAAGTATAGGGAGTAGAAGCGTTTTAATTGATTTTGCAAAACTATAAAAAACAGCAGAAGGGAAATTATATGAGAACAGAAAACTCTATTAAAAATAGTGTAATTGGAATTTTTGGACAAGTATTTAATATAATTTTAAATTTTGTTAGTAGAACTATATTTATTTTTATATTGGGTGCTAACTATCTTGGTGTAAATGGTTTATTTACAAATATTTTATCCATGTTATCTTTAGCTGAACTTGGGATTGGTAGTGCCATAATTTATCATATGTATAAGCCATTAGCTAATAAAGATGAAGAAAAATTAAAGTCATTAATGCATTTGTATGCAAAAGCATATAGGTACATAGGACTTATAGTAGCTATAGTAGGATTAAGTATTGTTCCATTTTTAGGGACGATAATCAAAGATAAACCTAATGTAGAGCACTTGACGATAATATATTTATTATTTTTGGCTAATTCAGTTGTTAGTTATTTTTTTGCATATAAGACTTCAATAATTACAGCAGATCAAAAAAGTTATATCATTGCAATAAAGCAACAAGAATATTTGATGATTCAAATAATAATACAATCGGTAATTTTATTGTTAACTAAAAATTATATGTTATATTTATCTATTCAGATGATATTTACATTTTTATTGAACTTATCTATATCTAGAAAAGCTAATTTATTATATCCATTTCTTAAGTCTCGGGATATAAAGCCACTAGGGAGAGAAAATAAGAAGATTATTTTCAAACATGTAACTGCTATGATGTCCCATAAAATTGGAGCGGTTGTTGTCAATGGAACAGATAATATACTTATTTCATCATTTGTAGGAGTATATTGGGTTGGTTTGTACTCAAACTATGTAATGATTATAACTATGTTAACTAAAATTATAGGACAAATGTTTACTGCAATTACTGCTAGTATTGGAAACTTAAACGCACAAGAAAATAAGGAAAAGTCATATGATATATATAAAAAAGTGTTTTTTGTAAACTTCTGGATATTTGGCTTTTGTTCGATATGTTTAATAGTTCTGTTTAATCCATTTATTGAATTATGGGTAGGAAGTAAGTATATTATGTCAACTAATATAGTTTTGATAATAGTAATTAATTTTTATATGGGGGGGATGAGACAAGCCACTACAACCTATAACTCAACACTAGGATTGTTTTGGAACAATAGATTTAAACCATGGGTAGAGGCAACTATAAATCTTGTGGCATCAATTTTTTTATTACGCAGGTTTGGAATAGTTGGTGTATTTTTAGGAACCTTTATAAGTACAGTAGCTACATCATTATGGGTAGATTCATACGTATTATATAAGCATGGATTTAATGAGAAACTATCAAAATACTTTTCAAAATATTTTATATACACATGTATTACTATAATTGGTGGAGGGTTAACTCAATATATATCTTCATTATTTGTGGAAAATACATATTTGAATTTTGTATTTAGGTTAATAGATTGTTTAGTTGTTCCTAATATGGTATTTGTATTAGGCTGCTTAAAAATGAAGGAATTTAACTATGCTAAAAACTTAATCTTAAGCATTATGACAAAGAAAATTGAAGTAATTAGATAATTAATCACAATATTGAAACTGATATTATAAAAATTTGCTTTTTGTTAATACGCTTATTGAGCATTACGTATAATTAATGGAAGAAGTATATAAATAGGATATGTAAAGGAAGGAGATATATGAATATATTCAAAAGAATTTTTCTTGTTATACTAATAACTTCAATAAGTGTTGCTCAAACAGGAAGCGTAAAAATAATTTATCAGAAAGCACTACATTCTCAAGGATCAAATGTTCAAAGTGCAGATTCAAGAATAGCTAGAAACCATTTAAAGTTTAAAAGCACATCAACAACAGTGTGGGGCATAGGAGGGACACATATTCCAACCGTTAATGTATATAAACATTTAGCATTTCAAGGTGTAGATAATACACTTGTAGTAATGCTAAATATTAAATATGATACAGATCCTAATCCGGGTATGCTTCCAGATAACATAATTAAACAAGCACTTTCAAATGCTAATAAAGCAAATGTAAAAACAACAATGTTAAAACTCCATTTAGGTATGGATTATTGTGATTCATATAATAGATCAGCTTATCATCCTAATGAGAGAATATTTTTTAAGAATTGGAAGTCAATATGTCTTCATTATGCTCAAATGTGTAGTGATAACAATATTCCTATATTATGTATTGGCTGTGAACAGTCTCAACAAACAGTTGATGCAAATTATAGTTATTGGGAAAGTATTGTTTCAACAATACGCAATCAATATCCTAATCTTTTATTGACTTATGCAGCTAATAGTAGTGAGTATAAAGTAGATACTCCGCTAAAGTTCTGGGGATTACTTGATTTTATAGGATTTAACATGTACTTTCATTATACTGATAAATTAGTTAGCGAAAATCCAACATTAGATGAATTAATCCAATCTTATTATGCATCTGTTTTTAATGGAAAGTCTATGATTGATCTAATAAATATGCATGCAAATACTTTTAATAAGAAAGTTTTTATAACAGAAACGGGACTAATGCCTAAAGATATTGGGTTGTCAAAAGCGTATGATGAATCAAGTATAAATGAACCTACAACTTACGATGGCATTTCCTTGGCGATTAGAGCAGTATGCGATGGTTTATGCCAAAATAGCAATATAGTAGGATTCTCATGGTGGCATGCAAGCTCTCCATTTAATTATTTTAATGATAATGAAGTAACGAGTGCAGAACAGACCATGCACGATTATATAAAAAATGGTTTGATATAGGAGCTTAAGTTGTTCTCATAAAATTATCAATCACAATAACTTAACTAGATTCATATTTAGCAGGGTTTTTGTTTTAATAAATATTAACAAAGTCAGGAGGAATATTAATGAATAATAAAATAAGAAAAGCAATAATTCCGGCAGCAGGCCTTGGAACAAGATTTTTACCTGCAACTAAGGCGCAGCCAAAGGAGATGCTTCCAATAGTGGATAAGCCAACAATACAATATATTATAGAAGAAGCTGTTGCGTCGGGCATTGAAGAAATTCTTATTGTTACTGGTAGAAATAAAAAGTGTATTGAAGATCATTTTGATAAGTCTGTTGAGCTCGAAATGGAGCTTGAAAAAAATCATAAGGATCAATTATTAGAGTTAGTCAGAAATATTTCAGATATGGTGGATATTCATTATATAAGGCAAAAGGAGCCTAAAGGCTTAGGTCACGCCATTTATTGTGCCAAAAGTTTTGTTGGTGATGAGCCGTTTGCAATTCTTTTAGGTGATGATATTGTATATAATGAAGAAAAACCTTGTTTGAAGCAGCTTATTGACTGTTATGATGAGTACAAAACAACAATTTTAGGTGTTCAAAGTGTGGATGTTGAAAATGTATCAAAATATGGTATTGTTGATGGAGTTGAAATTGAAGATAGGGTGTGTAAGGTGAAAGATCTAATTGAGAAGCCAAATAAAGAAGATGCACCTTCGAACACTGCAATACTTGGTAGATACATAGTAACACCTGAAATATTTAAAATATTAAAGAATGTAAAACCTGGAAAAGGCAATGAAATTCAACTCACCGATGCACTGCTGGAACTTCTAAAAACTGAAGCTATATATGCTTATAACTTTGAAGGCAGAAGATATGATGTCGGAGATAAATTGGGATTCTTAGAAGCAACAGTAGAATATGCTTTAAGAAAGCCTCAACTTAAAGATGAGTTTATAGGATATTTAAGAAGTTTGATATAAAAAACTTCATTAAATATATATTTCCAAGTATCTTAGTTTTCTTACCCCTTTTATAAACGCATAGATACTTGGAATGAAATAAGATGATTCGTATATACAGACTTGATGTCTATAATTAAGTAAGCTCTGATACATTATTATAACAATTTAAGTTGAAAATATAGGAGGAAAAAACGTTGGAAGCTTACCAAAAAATAATAATAAATATTTTAAAGGCGTCTATATGGAAACAGAAGTTTAGATATGATAAGAACATTATTATTGATTGGCCGTTATTAATAATGGAAGCTAAGGAACATAACATAAGTTCGTTAATATACTATTCATTAGATAGAAGATATTTAGAAAATATAGATAGGCAGATATTAGAGCAATGGAAAAAAGAAATATTTATAGTGAATTTAATTCAAAGAAATAATATAAACGATATTTTAGGTATAATTGATGATTTAAAAAAATATGGAATTGAAATTATAGTCTTAAAAGGAATAGTACTTAGAGAATTTTACCCAAGACCGGAGTTTAGAACGATGGGAGATGGGGATATATTAATAAAAAAGAATGATTATGATAAAGTTAGAAGCTATTTAGTTAGTAAAGGCTATGAGTGTATAGATGAAGGAAAAAATGAAGTGCACCAAGGATTTACATCTAAAGGAAAATTAGAAGTAGAAGTTCATTGGAATTTGATAAACAATAAATATTTTAATGGTAATATTGAAGCATTTGAAAATAACTTATGGAATAATTCTATAGAGCTAAGTATAAACGAGAGTAAAACCAGAATGTTATCTTTCAACGATTTCCTTCTTCATATGCTTCTTCATATGGCAGTTCATGCAAAAGTTAGTGGATTTGGATTGAGGCAGCTATATGATTTATCAACATTTATAGTAAATAAATATAATGAATTAAATTGGAACGATATTATTAAAAAAGCAGATGAATATAAAATATTAAAATTTACACAAGGACTTATTTTAATTTGTAATAAATTATTTGAAATAAAAATTCCAAACGAAATATTTGATAATAAAGCAGTAAATGATAGAGAGCTGGATTTGTTATTAGAAAGTATTTTAAGATCCGGCGTTCATGGGAAAAAAGAAGAGATAGATGATTTTAAGATTTTATATAGATATGGAACAAATGAGTATCATATAGAAAGCAATTTATTAAGAATTATAAAATTTCTTTTTCCTGGAAAAAGTGAAATAATGTCAAGATATTCTTATGCAAAAAAGTCTTATTTTTTATTGCCAGTAGCATGGATACATCGTGCTTTTATAGGTATATGTATAAAATATGGGGTTATAAATATTTTTAGAAACTCAAAGAAAGCTGTTAATTTAGGAAAACAAAGAAATAAATTAATAAAATCATTTGAATTATAAGAAATGAAAATGATTTGATAATGCTATAACAGATATCTGTAAATTTAAAACAATAAAGTATATGAAATTAGGGGGAGAATAATGGATGCCAACACAAAAGTATGTCAATCTAGAGAAATAGATAGTGCAGATTTAAATGGAGAAAAAGTAATGATGAACCTAGATAAAGGTAAATACTTTGCTTTAAACTTAGTTGGAAGTCGTATTTGGGAGGTAATTCAGGAAGAGATTTATATTAAGGACATAATAAACATATTATTAGAAGAATATGATGTGGATAAGGCAACTTGTGAAAGAAACGTACTTGATTACTTAGGAGTATTAGAGAATGAGGAACTTATTACAGTTAAATAAACGGACAATAACTTTTAATATGTTAAAAACTTTTAGTAGATTAAAGCTTAAGGATAAAGTTTTAATAGTTAGAGTATTTGCACTTACAGCCATAGCAAGGAGTGCGATATTATTTATTCCATTTAAAAAGCTACGGAAATATATTGGGAAAATAAATGAAGAATCATCTTTCAATCTGAGTGATGAAGAGTATAAAATAGCAAGAAAAATATCATGGAGCATAAGTAAAGTTGCTAAATATACTCCGTGGGAAAGTAAGTGCTTAGTTCAAGCATTAACAGCACAATATTTATTATCACATTCTCATATAGAAAGCACTCTATATTTAGGTGTTTCGAAAGAAAACTATATAAATATAGAAAATAAGAAAGATAATAGCGATAAAGATGTAGGAAAATCTAATTTGGTAGCTCATTCGTGGATCAGGTGTGGAAGTTATTATGTTACAGGTGGAAATGGGACTGGTTTTAAGGTAGTGGCCAAATTTACAAGATATGAAAAATAGAACAAGTTTGAATAAAATTATTTGAATATATTATTAGTATTTAAATAATTTTATTCAAACAGATAATAGTGGACTAAGGGGAGGAAAGATGATTTCAAAAGATATTGAATACTATTATGAAGTTTATGGCTTAAAAATAAAATCAGATATTGAACTGCCAGAGTTAACACAGAGCAATGGATTAGATTATGAAATAAATATTTGTATAGGAAATACTCCAATTGATGTGTTAAAAAGTATAGAGCAAGGAAGAAATTTATATTTAGATTATAAGGAAATTTGGTTTAACATAAAGTCTGTTGGAACATATTTAATATATGATGGAAATACTATTGTGATTGATAAATATATAAATTCAGATATAGAGGATGTAAAAGCATATTTATTAGGTAGTGCTTTAGGATTAATTTTATTTCAAAGAAATACCTTAGCTATTCATGGAGGAACTGTTGTTATTAATAATAGAACATTAACTATAGTTGGAGATTCAGGTACAGGGAAATCTACACTAACAACTGCGCTAAGATTACATAAGTATTTATTCATGGCAGACGATGTTTCTGTTATTAGTGATAATCTCATGATTAATTCATCTTATCCTCAGCAGAAGTTATGTAAAGACACAATGCTAAAGTTAGGATATAAGTTAAGCGAATTCAAAAGAATTGATGATGATAGAGAAAAGTATAAGATACCTGTTGTTAGAGAGGAATTTATATCTGAACCTGTAAAAATGGGAGCGATTTGTGAAATAAAGATAGGAAATAATGAAAAAATAGAAATTGAAGAAATTAAGGGAAAAGAAAAATTGATAACTCTAATTAATAATATATATAGGATAGAATTGATTAAAAAAAGAGGAATTCAGCCAGAATATTTTAAGAAATGTCTAAAAATTGCTCAAAGTATTAAATTTTATCGTATGTATAGACCACAAAATAAATATACAGTTGATGATGAGATTAAAGTATTAGAAAATACCTTAGTAAATTTATAATCTTATACCATGGGGGAGTAGAATGAGTGGAGCAATATGCGGAATAATAAATACTGATGAAAAGTCAATCCATAGATTTAGTGAAAATAATATGATTGATAGTCTTAAGATATATAAATTGGATAACATAAGGACTATAAATAAAAATAATATATTCATGGGATGTGGATTATTAGAAATTGAACAGGACTCAAAAAATGAAGTACTGCCGTTTTGGGATAAGGCTAAAGGTTTGTTAATTGTTGCAGATGCATGCATATATAATAAAAAAGAATTATGTGCTTTGTTAGATATTAAGAAAAGCGGTATAACTGATGGGCAAATCATTTTATTAGCTTATGAAAAATGGAATGAAGAATGTCCTAAGTATTTAATTGGAGATTTTGCTTTTGTTATTTATGACGAGAAAGAGGACAAAGTGTTTTGTGTAAAGGATCATATGGGGAGCCGCAGTTTATATTATTCATATGAGAATGGGATATTTTCTTTTTCAACCGTTATTGAGCCATTGAAAAGTGGTAAGAAGTTAAATGAACGATGGATATGTGATTTTTTAGCGATGAAAAGTGTTGTGCATCAATTTGAACCTGAAGAAACTATTTATAGCAATATATATCAAGTTATGCCTGCTACGGCTATCGTTATTAGGGATAATAAGATTACTAAATATAAATATTGGAATCCATTAATAAATGAAAATGTCTTAAAATTAAAGTCAGATGATGAATATATAAGTGAATTTAAAAAAATATTTTTTGAAGCTGTAAATTGTAGATTAGATAGTGATAAAGAAATATCAATTATGCTTAGTGGAGGATTGGATTCTACTTCAGTAGCTTGCATTGCGGGAAGAAAATTAAAAAATAAGGGACAAAAATTAGTATCATACACATCAATCCCTATGGAGGGATATAAGGATAATACTTCTAAATATAGATTTGCAAATGAAAGTGAATATGTTGATAGTCTAAAAGATGTTATAGATAATTTAGAAATAAATTATTGTAAAAGCGAAAAAAAGGATTCAGTTAGTGATATAAAGAGATTCACTCGTATATTGGAGCAACCATATAAAACTTTTCAGAATATATTTTGGGTTGATGAAATAATGGACAAAGTAGAGAAAAGAAATTCCAAGGTTCTGCTTACGGGACAGTATGGTAATTTTTCAATTTCATATGGAGATTTTTTAGTTCATATAAAAACACTACTTGAAAGCAAACATTTCTATAAAGTTATTAAGGAAATATATGAATGTAGCAAAGTATATAATCAATCTATACTAACTACCTCGAAGTGCATTATAAGAGCTTTTAGAGAGTATAAGAATATAAGAAAAATTTCATCTATAAAAAAGAAATACGAACACTCTCCATTAAAGTTAGATTTAATTGATAAATGGGATATAGATAACAGAATAGAAAAAAGTAGATATGGGTCAATAAATTTAAAGTGTAAAAATATTAAGGAATACAGGCAGGACTTTTTGGATCCGGTAATGTTAACTCAAATTGGGAATATAGAAAGTAAGTTATCATTATCACATGGAATAGTGCAAAGGGATCCTACTAAAGACAAAAGGGTAGTTGAGTTTTGTTTAAGTTTACCTGCAGAGCAGTTTGTAAGAAATGGTCAAGAAAGGATATTAATAAAGAGAGCGATGAAAGGAATATTGCCAGATAAAATAAGGTTTAATTTTCTTACTAAAGGATTACAGAGTGCGGATTGGCTTCAAAGATTGCAGCCTAGGTATAATTATATATGTAATGAACTAGAAGCGGCTATTAAGGATAAGAAGAGTAATAAGTACTTAGATACTGAAAAGTTAAAGAAACAATTAAAATGTTTAAAATATAACTCAACGCATAATCGCTCTATGGATATGAAAATGATTATAACATCATTAGCATTATATAAATATTTAAATGATAAAGCCACATGAATTTAATTTGTTATAAATTTAATGCCATTATTATTAGTTTATAGGCATTAAGTTTAATATATATAAAATTTAGGAGGTATTGAGATGAATGAGACAAAATTAAAATGGAGTGAACCAGAGGTTATGGATTTATCCGTAAAAGATACTCAATTAGGGGGGCATTACTCTAGTTCCCCAGATGGAGCACCATGGCAGGACTCAAATGGTAATTGGCAAGAACCACATGGAAAATCATAAGATAAAAAATATCGTAGCTCAAAGACTCAAAAGATAAATCATTAATTATAATATAGATAAACCAACTTTAAAACTAGACTTATGTGATAACTTACCGAAATCATAAATATTTTGATTCCGAAAAGCTATGAAAATATCGCTGAAGGTTCTAATCAGCAGGTTGTATCTACTTTAGCATGCTCCAACTTTCAGTTTGACAAGCTAAAATGGAACAACCTACAGATAAGACCCTTTAACAGCTCGTTTTCAAATGTTTTCTCAACAAATATATTTATGATTTCTAGTGAAGATATGAACTTAAAGTTTTAGCAACTTTGTAAATATGTTCATCCAATAAGTTTAATTCTTAAATTGTTTATCTATAAGTTTAAATATCTAGAAGTTAAGGAGGAAGGCTAAAATTAATAAAACAAAGTTAAAATGGAGTAAACCTGATATTGTCAAATTATCAGTAAAAGATACTAAGTTAGGATCTGGCGGCTATGATGCTGCAGATGGAGCACCATGGCAAGATTCCAATGGTAATTGGCAAGAACCAAAAGGAAAATCATAAGATAAAAAGAAAACTTAAGAGATAATTTATATGGGTTATTAATGAAAAATTAGAATGAAGGACTGTTGTAGAATGCAACAGTCCTTTGTCATTCATTAGAAAGTTACAGTAGCATATGTAGATAAGTATAATATAATGTAATAAAAATATTAATGATAAGAGATGATACTATGCTTAAATATCCCGTATTGTATGTAAAAAAATTAGGAGTTGTGTGCTAAGATGGATAATAGTGATTTTTTTAATGCATTAAATATAACATCCATAAGAGAAAAAAATATTAAAGGAAAAGGAATTAAAATTGCAGTAATAGATTCAGGTGCAAACAGTTTTGATGGAAAGTTATTTATAAAAGGTGGATATAATTGTATAGGTAAAAATAATGATTATCATGATGATGATGGACATGGCACTTCTGTTGCTAGTATTATATCAAGTGTTGATTATGGAGTGGCTACAGAAAGCGATGTATATTCAGTAAAAGTGGACTTATCACTTGCAAATGAGGTAGTAATAAATCAAGTTGTTGAAGGTATGAGATGGTGTATTGATAATAATATGGATATTGTCAATATGTCGTTTGGATTTCCTGGTTATGAAAGTGATGAATTAGAGGCTATATGCCTTGAAGCAAAGAAAAAAGGAATTATTTTAGTATGTGCTGCAGGTAATACATCAATTAATGCATATTTGCCAATTCCAGCAAGATATGATTCTACAATTTCAATTTCTAATGTAGATAAAAATAATGTTATATCAGAAACATCTTCTTATTCTTTTGGAATAGATTTCTGTTGTTATGGAGAAAAAGTAGCAGCGTTAGATAAAAATGGAGAGAGTGTAATTGTATCTGGGACCTCGTTTTCATCAGCAATGGCTACGGGGATCATAGCTTTGTTAAGACAACAAAACCAAGATGTAACGTGTAGAGAAATGTATGAAATCTTAAAGGATAATTGCATAGATTTAGGTGATAAAGGTAAAGATTTATACTACGGATATGGATTAATTCAGGCAATTATACTACCTATCACTTACAAGAAAGAATACGAATTAATACTAGGAGATATACCCAAAAACATATATTTTCCACAATTAAAATTACAAGTTCAAGAATCCAATCAAGTAAATTCTAATATAGTTTTTCTACCAAATGAGATGGGATATGTTAAGTTTTTCGTGACAGATAGCAGCATAGCAACAGTAAGTGAACAAGGAATTGTCACAGGTAGAAAGGTTGGCACTACTAATTTGATAGCAATTTATAATAATAAAGCTACAGTTTGTGAAGTGAATGTCGTTAGTACTGATAATAATAATCCACCACCAGATATTCCTACTACGGATTTATTTAATTTAAAATATTTAAATGTATATAAAATGCATAATTCAGGAATAAAAGGAAAAGGGATTAAAATTGCTTATCTAGGATATGGATGTATATCAACTGATAAGATTAATGTTAGTAAATATGTTGATGTTACAAAGGAGAAAAGTAACTTTGTAGATTCAAATGGGTACGGAACTATATATACAAGCTTGATATCAGGAAAATTGATTGGAGTAGCACCGGAATGTGAGATGTATGTAATAAAGGAATCGGTAGATTATTCAGCTAGATCATATACAAATTGTCAGAATGCAGTTAAGTGGTGCATTGATAATAAAATTGACATAATCAATTTTGATAATGGTGTTCAGGACACGGTAGCTGATAGTTTATTAAAACAATGTTATGATGCGAATATTATTTGTGTAACTAATGGAGGGGGATGGGCTATAGGTCCTCAGCATAAATCTATTTACTCTATTACAGTAAATTATGTAACTCCTGATAAAAAGTTCATTAGCGGAGATGAAAATAAGACACCATTTACAGGAAGTTTTGTGGATTGTGTATCCTATGGTTATGGAGTTACTTGCGTAAATTCGAAGAATGAATATGATGTATATGAAATAGGAACAAATCCAAATAAAATATTTTTATGCGATGTAGCTGTAATGCAGGTAATGGGCTTATTAGCATTATTAAAACAACAAAACCCAGCAATAAATAATGCAGTTAAGGTTAGGGAACTGCTTCCAAAATTATGTGAACCATTATATGGAGGAAAGAACGATAATACTGGTTATGGATTATTAAAAGCTGATATTTTGCAATAATATGATATTTAAAATAAGGAATTGATTATAATTTATTGAGGTACAATTATAATTAATTCCTTATTTATATAAATAGTTGTAATCTATCGATAAGAAGTGCACAGAGTAAGGGTGGAATTTTCTAATTTATATATCTTATCGCAAATTGAAAGTGCAGATGGTCTATGAGTAATTATTATACATATAGGTTTAGGAATTAGGTTTTTAACTTGATTTAATATGTTTAATTCAGTCTCTGAATCCAATGAGGAAGTCGCTTCGTCTAGGATAAGAATTGGTCTTTTTCTTAAAAATGCTCTAGCAATAGCTAAACGCTGCGCTTGTCCTTCTGATAATCCAATTCCTCTTTCTCCTATAAGGGTATTCAATTTGTTTGGTAATGAATTAACGAAATCTAATGAAGAAGACATATTTAATGCTTCGAGAATCTGATTTTTAGTTGCCTCAGGATTACCAAATTTTAAATTTTCTAAAATACTACCAGAGAATAAAGTATTCCCTTGAGGAACATAAGAAATCAAATTTCTATGATTTGTATTTAAAATTTCTTCATTAATATATATATTTCCTTTGCTTGGGTAAATCAAACATAATAAAAGCCTTATTAATGTAGTTTTACCTTCGCCAGAAGGGCCTATAAGAGCAATTGTTTCACCATAGTTTATTGAAACGGAGATGTTTTCTAAAATAGTAGAAGTCGAAACATAACCAAAGTCTACATTTTCAAAATAAATTTTAGTATTTAAATAAGCAGTAGATTTAGTATAGTCATTCTCAATATAAGGAGTTATATGTATATCATTCTTTATTGCTTCGTTATTAGGAATTTCTAAAGTCATATTTTCTAGCTCAATCAATCTGTCTGCTGCTGATAATGCTGATACAAGTTGAGGAAAAGAACTAGATAAACCATAGATAGGAATTTGTATATTTGAAAATAACTGAAGCATAGCGGTTAAGTCTCCAAAAGCTGATACACCACTAATTGAAAGGCTAACTGTTCCCCAAATAAAAACAACAAAATATCCTAACATAGAGCTCAATGCTAAAAAGCCATTAGATATGGCTGAAAAATAGCTTTTCTTTATTGAAAGATTTAATTTTTCAGATTGAATCTTAGCTAAATCCTTAGATCTATTGTTTTCCAAGCAAAAACTTTTTACGATGAGGATATTATTAAAGCTTTCTTGCAAAAAGCGATTATAAAGAGTTTCCTTTTTTTGAATTTCTGTATAGAAGTAGCTTAGTTTCTTACCGTATACTTTACTTAGTAATATTAAGATGGGGAATATACCAATAGAAATTACAGACATTATTGGGGATATTGATAGGAGAGCAATGAATGACGAGAATAGCATTACTAGTAGGGAAATAATTGAAGGAATAGTACTTGTGATCGTGCTTGTTATAGTATTAACATCATTAGTTATGCGGGTAAGCAATTCAACGCTATGATATTTATTATGTTCCATCCATTTACTATAAATTATGTGATTATATAGTTTGCCTTGCAGCTTATTTCTTACACTTTCACAGACATAGGAAGATACAATTGTATTAATAGAATTTAAAATTATATTAGATAATAGTAATATCCCAAGAATTATTACCCATTTTACAGTTTCGGCTTTAATGTTTTGAGTTGAAGAGTCAATTAGGGATTTTACTACTAATGATCTACCTACAGTAAGGACTGAAAGAATAGAGCCAATTAAGATTATAAGTGAAATCCATAAAAATGAAGATTTACATTTATCATAGATCCAGCAAATGTTTCTAAAAATCTTTTTCATTAAATATTAGTTGCTATAGAATAACAACTTGTCCCTCCTTTTTTACAGGTAAGTTATTTAGAATTTAGGATAATACAAATAAATATTTTATAAGCAAGAGTAAAGGGGTATTTAATAATTTTATCATATATAGTAAAATATGTAAACAGTAAAAGGGCATATAGATAATCTCATTCAAGTGAAATATTCTATATTTAAAGTGGTGATTGAAATTGTAGTTGATAATTTTTACTAAAATGCGAATATTGATAGTTAGACCGTTATAATAAAGTAAATTAGTTACATATTTTGTTTTATTTTGTCTAATTTAAATACTAAGTATAATATAAGAAAAAATTATGATATAATGTTAAATAGTGATGTTATTAAATTTAATTAACTATTTAGGGGGAAGATTTTGTTGAGAAGATTAATGAAATTAATGATGTGTGTAATTTTAGATTAAACATTTGCTGATTATTATTTAAAATAATGATTAAAACTTAGAAAAAACTTTTAGGACATGCATTTAAAAATAGAAATTATAGGGAGTTTGACAAATGAACGAAGAAAACATAAGAATTGAAGAGTCCATTAGGATTGAAGAAATAATAAATATATTATTAAAAAGATGGAAGATGATACTTTCAATAACTTTACTTGCAACATTAACAGCCGGAATTATTAGTTTTTTTGTGATTGCACCAAAGTATGAAGCAAGCACAAAGGTATTTATAGGTAAAGAAAAGACAGATAGTAAGGATCAAAATTATAATAATAGTGATATTCAGATGTATCAGCAATTATTAAAAACTTATGCAGAAGTTATAAAAACTAATGCTCTAGTTGAAAAAGCTATTGATGCTGAAGGATTTCATTTGATTTCTAAAGATGTTCTTGAAGACTTAACTGTTACACCAGCAGCAAATACTCAGATTTTAGAAATAAAATACATAAGCAAGGATAGAAATTTAAGTAAAGAAGTATTAGATTCTGTAACAAACCAGTTTATAAAAACATCTACAGATCTTATACCAAATGGTAATGTAAAAATAGTAGAGCCAGCAGAATTGCCTGAAAATCCAGCTAGCCCTAATAAGAAATTAAATATTGCTATTGCATTTTTACTTGGACTTATGATAAGCGTTGGGTTAGCATTTTTATTAGAATTTTTAGATAATACATTTAAGAGCAAAGAACAATTAGAACAAATATTAGGAGTTCCTGTTATCGGTGCAATTCCTGATGATTTGGAATAGGGGGATAAAAGATGTTTTCAGCAAAGAGATTACATAAAGCAGTAGAAAATCAAGAATATAAAGGTTTTGTAGTTGAGAAAAAGCCAAAATCAATAGTATCAGAAGCGTATAGAACATTAAGGACAAACATTCAGTATTCATCCTTTGATAAAACAATTAAAACTATTGTAATTACTAGTGCGGAAGCAGCAGAAGGAAAGTCTACCGTGTCAGGGAATCTTGCATTATCTTTTGCTCAAAATGAAAAGAGAGTTATAATAGTTGATTGTGATCTGAGAAAGCCTTCAGTTCATAAGAATTTTAAACTATCAAACTTAAGCGGTTTGTCAGAAGTTCTTATAGGAAAAGAAGATTTATATAAGGTGATACAAAATCGTAACGAAAACCTTGATATATTAACATCTGGTAAGATTCCACCTAATCCATCAGAAATGTTATCTTCAACTGCTATGACTAATTTAATACAAAAGTTAGGAGAAAAATACGATATAGTAATTTTAGATAGTGCACCACTTCAAGCAGTTACAGATGCTCAAATACTTTCTACAAAAGCAGATGGAACCATACTTGTTGTAAGAGCACAAAGAACAAGTAGAGAATCAGTAATTGAGGCAAAGAATTTATTAACTAAAGTTGGAGCTAATATATTAGGGACTGTACTTCATGCAGTAGAAAATACTAGAGGTAAATACTACTACTATTACGGAAGCAGTGAAGAAGGTAAGTAGATATCCAAATTTGAACTTAGATTTATGTCATAACTTACCGAAATTATAAATATTTTGATTCCGAAAAACTATGAAAATATCGCTGAAGGTTCTAAGCAGCAGGTTGTATCCAATTTAGCATGTTCCCACTTTTAGTGTGACAAGCTAAAATGGAACAACCTACAGCTAAGAACCTTTAACAGCTCATTTTCAAATATTTTCTCCACAAATATATTTATAATTTCTAGTAAAGACATGAATTTAAAGTTCTAGCAGATTTGTTTATCTAATAAGTCAGAGGTTTAAATTGGATATATAATTACAGTTTAGCCTCTAATGTAACGCTTCCACAAAAGCAAGATCTTTATTTCTGGTATAGAGTATATTTCATTAATAGGTATAGTTTGGGAAGTTAGATATCTTGTGAATAAATTGTATATAATCTAGAATTAAGTGAAGAATAGTGATTTTATCTCTATTGGAATACTTCCGATATGAGCGAGCTTAGAATATAGATATCTACTGGGAGCGAATAGTTGTTATATGATTTGGAATTGAGTGTTAATAGATGTCTTTTTTTGATGATTGATTTTTTTATTTTAGAGGAGAGGGATAGTTATGATAGTAGATATTCATTCGCATATAATACCTGGGATTGATGATGGATCTAAGGATATGGAAATGACTTTGGAAATGCTTAGAAATGCGGAAAAAGATGGCGTTAAAGAAATTGTAGCTACTCCTCATTATTTACTTGAGTATGGAGAAGCTACAATTGATGAAGTTAAGAATTATGTGAAAGAAATTAATAATATTTTAGGAAAAGAGAACATAGATATAAAGATATATAGTGGTCAGGAAGTCTATTATACTGAAAAGATAATAGAATACTATATGCAAGGAAATATTGGAACTCTAAATGATTCTAGATATATGCTTGTTGAATTTCCGATGAGAAAGTTTGATGAAAGTATATTTGATACACTTTATGAGCTTCAAGTAAGAAATATAGTTCCAGTAATTGCGCATCCAGAAAGGTACATTCCTATTATAGAAGATCCTAAAAATATTAATAAGTTTATTAATGAAGGTTATTTGTTTCAGGTAAATGCAGGGAGTATAGATGGGAGATTCGGAGAAAAGATTCAAAAGACAGCTAATATACTTCTAGATAATGGTATATATAACTTTATAGGTTCAGATGCTCATAATATTAATAGAAGAAATACTGGTCTTAGTACGGCTTTGGATTTAATAAATAAAAGCACCATTAAGAATATATTTAAAGAAAGCTCTGAAAAAATCCTGAATAATGGAGAAGCGAAGTTTCTAGGAGAGAAAATTAAAGAAAAAAAATCGATATTTTGGTTTTTAAAGAGATAAAACCATTATTTCATGTCTAAGAATGGAATAAATTTCATAGTATGGATTGTCGAATATATATTAACAAATTATTAATTATGTGGTATAATCTGAGACAGAGAAACGCTGATCCATATGTTTATCTGGGCACTTTATATATGGTGAGTTATTAGTGCAACCGGCTTTAATTTGTGTTAAGGTTGGTTGCTTTTTGTGAATAATAAGGGGAAAAATTGTTCGTTTGGTGATAATGAGTTTTAGGGGGGAGTAGTATGCAGCAGTTAGAATTTAACAGTGAGGAAGTTTTGTTTAAAGAACAACTAGAAACAGAAGACGTCAGAATAGGATATTGTTTTTTAAAGAGAACTATGGATGTGGTTTGTTCATCTATTGGACTTATAATTTTAAGCCCAATATTTTTAGTTGTGGCCATTTTAATCAGATTAGAATCTGAAGGAAACTCTATCTTTTCACAAGAGAGAGTCGGAAGAAATGGCAAAAAATTCAGGATGTATAAATTTAGATCTATGGTGGTCAATGCAGAAGAACTAAAGGACAAGCTAAGAGCTAAAAATGAAATGACTGGACCAATGTTTAAAATGAAAGAAGATCCAAGGGTAACTAAGGTAGGGAGATTCATAAGAAAAACAAGTATAGATGAACTGCCTCAATTAGTTAATGTTTTAAAGGGTGAAATGAGTTTAGTTGGGCCGAGGCCATCACTGCCCAAAGAAGTAGTGAAATTTGAGGGCTGGATGATGGAAAGATTAACTGTTAAGCCGGGTCTTACTTGTTATTGGCAGGTGTCTGGAAGAAGCGATATTGGATTTGAAGACTGGATGAGATTAGATGTTAAGTATGTTAGAGAGAGAAATACTCTAGTTGACATAAAGTTAGTTTTAAAAACATTTGGGGTGTTTTTTGGTGATGAACATGCAAGATAGGGGAAGTAATATGAAAATAGTAGTAGCAGGGACAGGATATGTAGGATTGGTTACAGGAGCATGTCTTTCGGAAGTTGGGCACAGTGTGACTTGTGTAGATATTGATGAGACAAAGGTTGAAAAGATGAAACAAGGAATTTCACCTATATATGAGCCAGGATTAGATGAACTTTTAAAAAGAAACCATGATGAAGGAAGATTAGATTTCACAACAGATTACATCAATGCATATAAGGATGCTGATTTAGTATTTATAGGAGTCGGTACTCCAGAAAGAGAAGATGGTTCAGCTAACTTAGATTATGTGTTTAACGTTTGCAAGCAAATAGCAGATAATGTAGAAAAAGATTGCTTAGTAGTAGTTAAATCAACAGTGCCAATAGGTACTAATGATAAGGTTGAGGTGTTTTTAAAAGAAAATGCGAAGAATAGTGTTCATGTGGAAGTGGCATCAAACCCAGAATTTTTAGCTCAAGGGACAGCAGTTGTAGATACGTTACATGCTAAAAGAATAGTAATTGGTGTTGAATCAAAAAAAGCAGAAAATATTTTAAGAGAAGTTTATGAAAGATATAATCAGCCAATAGTAGTGACAAATAGAAGAAGTGCAGAAATGATAAAGTATGCTTCAAATGATTTTCTGGCACTTAAGATTTCTTTTATGAACGAAATAGCTAACTTCTGTGAAATAGTTGGAGCGGATGTAGAAGATGTAGCTAAAGGAATGAGTTTTGATCCAAGAATAGGAGATAAATTCTTAAAAGCAGGAATAGGATATGGTGGCTCATGTTTTCCTAAAGATACAAAGGCACTTCATTGGTTAGCCAATGACAATGGATACGAACTAAAAACAATAAAAGCTACAATTGAAGTGAACCAGAATCAGAAATATAAATTATTTAGAGCGGCAAAACAAAGATTTGGTTCTCTAAAAGGATTAAAAGTAGCAGTCTTAGGCTTGACATTTAAACCGGGAACTGATGATTTAAGAGAAGCTCCATCAATTCCTAATGTTAGAAGATTATTAGATGAAGGCGCAGAAATAGTGGCCTATGACCCAGTAGGAATTGATAATTTTAAGAAAGTTTATCCAAATCAAATAGAATACGTAAATACACCAGAAGAAACATTAAAAGATGCAGATGTTGCATTTATATTTACAGAATGGGATGAAATAAAAGAAGTAGATTTAAATGTATATGTAGAGTTAATGAAGACTCCTGTTGTGTTTGATGGGAGAAATTGTTATGCAATAAATGAGGTAGAGAAATTTGGAGTAGAATACCATTCTGTTGGAAGACAAGCTATTTTAAATTTAGAAAGTGATTTGAATGGAGAAGTTGCAACGACATTAGAGTAATATAAGGGGATTTTAAATAATGAAACATGTATTTATCATAGGTTCAAAGGGTATACCAGCAAAATATGGGGGATTTGAGACCTTCGTTGAAAAGTTGACAGAAGGACAAAAAATTAAAGAAATAAAGTATCATGTTTCCTGTTTATCAGATAATTCTAAGGAATTTGAACATAATGGAGCAAGATGTTTTAATGTAAAAGTGCCTAATATAGGTCCAGCAAAAGCAGTTTATTATGATATAGAGGCATTAAAAAAAAGTATTAATTATATAAAAGCAAACAAAATAAGAAATTCGATAGTATATATTTTAGCTTGTAGAATAGGACCATTTGTCGGTCATTATAAAAAAGAATTAAAAAAATTAGGCGGAACTTTAATTGTTAACCCAGATGGACATGAGTGGAAAAGAGCAAAATGGAATAAAGCTATAAGACAATATTGGAAGATATCTGAGAAATGCATGGTTAAACATGCAGATTTATTAGTATGCGATTCAAAGAATATTGAAAAATATATAAAAGAGGATTATAAGCAATATAATCCTAAAACAACATTTATAGCTTATGGAGCAGATATGGAAAAATCAAAATTATCTGATGATGATTCTAATTTACTTGAATGGTACAAAGAAAAAAGTGTTACGAAGAAGGAATACTATTTAGTTGTTGGTAGATTTGTTCCTGAAAATAATTATGAAACTATGATAACTGAATTCATGAAATCAAGCACAAGTAAAGACTTTGTTTTAATAACCAATGTAGAGAAAAATAAATTTTATGAAGAATTAAGAAAGAAAACAAGTTTCGATAAAGACGAAAGAATAAAGTTTGTTGGTACTGTTTATAATCAAGAATTATTAAAGAAGATTAGAGAAAATGCATATGGATATTTACATGGGCATGAGGTTGGAGGAACCAATCCATCTCTTTTAGAAGCGCTAGCTACGACTGATTTGAATCTTTTATTGGATGTTGGATTTAATAGAGAAGTTGGGGAAGATGGAGCCTTATATTTCACGAAAGAAAGTGGGAATTTAGCAGTATTAATTAATAATTTGGAAACATATGATGAAGTTGCCGCTACTGTTTATGGAAATAATGCGAAACAACGAATTAATAAAGAGTATACATGGAATAAAATAATTAATGATTATGAAAAGATTTTTGTGGTAGGCTGAAAAATTAAAATTATATAAAATTATTTAGGTATCTGCATAGTTTTATATATGAACAAAATATTAATAAGGATGTTATTATATGAAGCGAATATTATATTTACATGCTGGAGCGGAATTATATGGAGCTGATATTGTTTTACTAGAATTACTAAAAAATATAGATAAGAGGAAATTTAAGCCATATGTTATATTACCATGCGATGGACCATTAGTTGCAAAATTAAAAGAAAACGAGATTGAAGTTGATATTATACCATATCCGATATTAAGGAGAAAGTTTTTTACACCTATTGGAGTATTGAGATACATTAATGATTATATAAAATATTCAAAAATAATATCTAAAATATCAATTGAGAAAAATATACAGATAGTTCATACAAATACAGCGGCAGTTTTAGAAGGCATATATATAAAGAGAAAATTAAAAATACAACAAATATGGCATATACATGAGATAATAGTTAATCCTAGAATTGTACACAAATTTTTAAGTTTTCTAATATCTAAGTATGGGAATTATGTAGTAACTGTTTCTAAGGCAGTAAAAGAACATTTAGAAAGTACAGGTTATTTTAAAAATGACATAAAAGTAATTTACAACGGAGTGGATAACAAAATTTTTAATCCTCGAAATGATAAGGAATATATAAAAGAAGAATTTAATATACCAGATGATAATATTATAGTTGGTATGATTGGCAGAGTAAATGCGTGGAAAGGCCAACCAGATTTTTTAGAAGCAATTGATTTTGTATTAAAGAGAAATAAGAATGTTTATGCAATGTTAGTTGGAGGTGTGTTTGAAGGAGAGGAATGGAGAGTTAAGGAAATAAAGAAAAAAATAAAATCTATGGAAAACTCAGATAGGATAATATTCAGCGATTATAGAAATGATAGTAAAAATATACATTCACTTTACGATGTATTTGTACTACCAAGTATCAATCCAGATCCACTACCAACAGTAGTTTTAGAGGCAATGGCAACTGGAACGCCGATAGTAGGTTATAGGCATGGTGGCATATGTGAAATGGTAAAGGAAAATGATAATGGTTTATTGGCTGATGTGAGAAATACAAAAGATTTAGCGGATAAAATAAATATTCTAGTTGATGACGGGAAGTTGAGAAAGGATTTTGGGAAGAACTCATTAACTAGGCAAATGCAGATGTTTTCTTTAATTAGTTATATAAAAAATTTTGAAGATATATATGAAGGAAAAGTGTGAATTTAAATGGAAAATATAGAATTGAGCATAATTATTCCCATATATAATGTAGAAAAGTATTTAAGAAATTGTTTGGATAGTGTAATTAATCAAACATTAGATTCAATTGAAATTATTATGGTAAATGATGGTTCTACAGATAATAGTGGACGAATATGTGAGGAGTATAATAGAAAGTATGCTAATATTAGATTGATCTCTCAGCGGAACAAAGGATTAGGGGCAGCAAGAAATGAAGGGATAAGACATGCACGGGGGAGATATATAGGATTTGTAGATAGTGATGATTACATATTAAAGGATATGTATAAAGAAATGTTAAGTGTTGCTATGGGTGATGATTTAGATTTAATTATTTGTGCAGTTAAAATGTATTATGAAGAGAGTAAAAAGCAAAGAATTATAGAAAATATTATTAATGAAGAAAATATCATAGCAAGAAAAGAATTAATTAAACATATTCTTAGCAGAAAAATACAATGCTTTGCTTGGAATAAAATTTATAAACGAGAATTATTTGATGGTATTAAATATGAAGAAGGCGTGTATTACGAGGATATGTTTACCATGTATAATATAGCGTTAAGGTGTAAGAAAGCTAAAGTAATTACAAAGCCGTTCTATATTTATAGGCAAAGAGAAAATAATATAACTAGTAAAGTGAGTTTGAAGCATATAAATGATTTCAATTTAGCAGTTGAAAAAGTAAGCAATAAATTTATAAATGGAGAGTTTTATGATAATAATTTATTAATGGCTTTTAATATTATTTCATTGAATACTAGTCTAGATTTATATATAAGGCAGAAGAATTTTACTAATAAAGAAATTTATAAAGATTATAAGGAAGTGTATAATGGATTCCAGAAATACAACTTGTTAGAAATAATAATTAATAAATATATACCATTTAAATATAAGAAAAATTACATTCTTTTTAAGATTGGTATTTTACCTGTTCTAAAAAAAATAGTAACAATATTAAAATAATAAGGAGTGTTTTTCATGGTTAGTATAATTATACCAACTTATAATAGAGCAAAATGTATTTCTAGAGCGATAGAAAGTGCAATACAACAAACATATAAGGATATTGAGATAATTGTTGTGGATGATAATTCTAGAGATGAAACTTCAAATATTGTAGAAACTTACACTAAAAACTACAGCAACATAAAATATATAAAACATAGTGTGAATAAGGGCGGATCAGCTGCAAGAAATACTGGAGTAAGAAATTCAAATGGAGACATAATTGCTTTTCTAGATAGTGATGATGAGTTAGCAAAAGATAAAATAGAGAAATGTATTAGGATATTTAATGAAAAAAAAGATGTAGCAATGATTTATACAGATGTTTATTTTATAAACGAGATAAATAAAAAAGAATATATAAAAGAAAGAGAGGATTGGGATAATAGTTATCTTAAGTTATTAAGAAACAATATTATTGGAGGAACTTCTTCAATTGTAGTTACTAAAGAAGCTTTTTCTAAAATTAATGGATTTAATGAGAGTTTGCCAAGTTGTCAAGATTGGGACTTTTATATTAGATTGGCAAGAAATTATAGACCATATAGGTTAGCAGAACCGTTGACTAAATATTATATTCATCCAGAAAGCATTTCTGGAAATAAAAATAATGCAATTAATGGTCACTTGTATATTATGGAAGAAGTTAAAAGTATACTTAGTGAAGATTTTAATAAAAAAATGATAAATAAAATTATAGCTGAACAATGCGTAACAATAGCACAAATATATAGCAATTTTAATGATTTTGAAAATGCTAAAATATATTATAGTAATGCTTTAAGATTAGATTTAGCAAATAGAAAAGCAATAAAGAATTGTATATTAACGTTTCTAGGAAGCGATTTATTTATACGCGTAAAGAAATATTATTCTAAGAAAAAAAATTCACTTTTTCATAGCACTAATTAATATAATATGGAACAAAAATATATAAGGGAGTTTATAAGTATTATGAAAATAGCTTATTGCATTATATGCCACAAGTATACAAAAATATTGAAACAAACTGTAGATTTATTATTTAATAATAATGATATATATATACATGTAGACTTGAAAAGTAATATAAAAGAGTTTTTTGCAATAAAAGATAAGGTTACATTTATAGACGAGAGAATAGATGTAAAATGGGGGAGTTTTAGTCAAGTAGAGGCAACAATTAATTTGTTAGAAAATACAAAACATAAAAGATATGATTATATATTTTTATTATCGGGAGATTGTTTACCATTAAGAAGTGATAGCAAAATAAAAGAAACATTAACCAACAATAAGAATAAAGAATATGTAGCACTAGATATACATTTTTCCCAAGAAGAAATTAATAAAAGAGTAAAAAAATTATATAGTAATGTATATTATAGCAAAAATAATAACTTTATAAATCGTATTATAAAAAAGATTATATATAAGTATTTACCTGAAAATGAACTATTAGATAGGCTTCCTAAGCTTTATAAAGGTACTAATTGGTTTGGAATAACTGAAGAGCTAAGGAATTACATATTAGAATATATTGATGTAAATAAATGGTATATTGATGCCTTTAAACAATCATTTTGTTGTGATGAGGTATTCTTTCATACAATTATATTTAATTCTAAATATAAAGAGAATATATATCAAGCAAATGATAAATCCAATATTTGTTTTCAAGCACTTAGATATATTGATTGGAAAACGGGCCCAGATTATCCAAGGACTTTAGACGAAACTGACTTTAAAAAAATGAAAGAGTCTGAGTGTCTATTCGCAAGAAAATTTAATAATAAATTGGATATTAATTACTACATAAATGAATTTATATTATAAAAATATTTGACTATAGATTTAAAAACAAGAAATATAAATTATTATATTAATAAATTAAACAATGCTGAAGATGAAAGAATTGCTTTTAAGTGAATGTGCATATTATAAGCTCAAATCAGCTGAATTTTAATGCCATGTTTTGAAAAGAATATTCAAGGTAATTTATATGGAGAAGTATGGTTAATTTTATTTTTACGAAATGTAACATATGAAAAGTGTTTAGCAAATTAATGGTGAATGATAACTTAAATTATTTAATAATAATTTAAAAATAAAATAATGTAATACATAGGAGAGAATATGAACATTTGTTTTCTAACATCTACTATTTTTGATTTGGGTGGAGTCCAAAGGGTTGTATCTGTCATAGCTAGCGAGTTAGTTAATGAACACAATATCACCATATTATGTACTAATGGTGATTATATGATAAATAGAGAATTATATAATTTAAATAAAGAAGTAAAAGTTATAGTGAAAGATGATATATTTAAGAAAAAGCTATGGACTAAAATATATTCAAGATTATTAAGGATGTTAAATAGTAAAATAGGATTTTTAGATAATGAGAAATGTGCTGGATTCTTAATAGGGGCATATTATCCGATTGAGATTCAGAATAGGTTTATAAACTATTGCAATGCAAAAGATTATGATGTAATAGTGGGAATTGGTGGTGACTATAGTTTACTTCTTAGTATTATTGGAGATAAATTAAAAGCAAAAACTATTGCATGGCAACACAATTCATACGATGCATATTTTAATACACCTCATAGATATAACTGGAAACAAGATAAATTTTTTAAAAAGTTTGTAAAAAATTTGGACAAATATATAGTGTTAACTAATGAAGATAAATACCTTATAGATAAAAATTTTAATATAGATAGTGAAAGGATATACAATCCTTGCAGTTTTACATCTTATAAAAAATCAAATTGCAAGGAAAAAAATATCGTATTTGTGGGAAGATTAGCTGAAGAGCAAAAAGGGTTAGATTTACTTATAAAGGCATTTTATAAAGTCTCACTAATTCATAATGATTGGAAATTATATATAGTTGGAGATGGCGAGGATAGAGACAATATTTATGATTTAATTTGCAATTTGAAATTGAATAGTAAAATTAGGTTAAAACCATCTACGAGTAAAATAGAAGAATATTATTTGAATTCATCTATACTTGTTTCATCATCTAGATGGGAAGGATTTGGTTTAGTTATAACAGAAGCGATGGAATGCGGATTACCAGTTATAGCATTTGCTAACTCTGGTCCTAAAGAAATAATTAATAAACCAAATGAAAATGGTATTTTAGTTCAATGTGGTAATATTAATGAATTAGCAGAATCTATAATTGACCTAATCGAAAATGAAGAAAAAAGGGAAAGAATAGGAAAGGAATCTGTAATAAGAGCTAAAGACTTTTCAATCAGAAAAATATATGAGGAATGGAATAGGATTTTACAGAATTTATAAAATTAATAAATATAATTAATTTTATAAATTCTATAATGTACAATCTTATGCAGAGATAAAAATTGGTCTAATAATATATAAGCTATAAAGTATATATAAAATTTTGCCATGTCTAAGGTGAAATAAGGAAATATACAGGTAGTGGAATCTAGAAAGAGTTTATAATATAATGAAACATTAATGAAAAATAGATATTCGATGCAAGCAAAACAACATATGTATAGTTAAAGGATGAATTTGTATGATAACAAGGGTAGGATTTAAGCAAAAGAACATAAGTATAATTAATAATTTGCTATATACTATATTATTAAGTTTATGGGTTACTCCATACTATATTAGAGGTGTTGTATTAGGACAAAATATAAGATCTACTAATATAATAGGTATATTAGCACTATCTATACTATTTATTATTTATTTATTAAATCTAGAGAAAGGTAATAGAGTGTTTTTGACATTAATATGTATATTGTCATTAATATATACTAATACTCAATTAATAACAAGCTCCAGTATATATGTAATTATTAATTATTATCTAGAAATAGTATTTCCACTAATTTTGTTGGATTTTAAATTAAAAGTAGAAGAATTTCCTAAAATATTTCGAATGTTTTTAAAGATATTTAACTTATTTGTAATAATATTACTTGCTTTGGGTGTAATTGATTTTGTGGACAATCACATAATCATTAGCACATTAGTTGAGTTATTTAATGATATAGGATTTACTGAATTGGTTAATAGCATGGGAGAAACTCGATATTTTTCATTTATGGGGCATCCATTATATAATTGTGAAATTTTTTTGATATTTTTTATAATTAATAATTTAAATAACAAATATTTTAAATCAATATTAAATCCAATAGTTATAACATTAATTTCAATTATTGGAATAGCATTAACAGGAAGTAAAACTGGGTTAGTATTAATAATTTTAGGTGTTTTTGTTTTAAATATCTATAATAAAAAAGTTTTTATATTTCAAATAGTGTTGAGTTTTATTGCTTTATATATCGGTATTTTCAATACTACAATTGAAAGATTTAATGGATCATTAACAACAGGAAGGAATGAAATGTGGGAAGTAATTACATCATTTGATTATTTTCCGATAAAGTTTTTTAATGGATATGGAAGCGGATTTACATTTAAATATAATAATATTGTAAATGGTGCATCAGCAGCTTTTGAATATCCTGCAAGAATGTTCTCATTAGAATATGGAATCTTATTCACGATAATATTATATGTAATTTTTACAATTCCCCTAATAAAACTTTTGAGAAGAAAACACTATTTTATACTGATGGGATATATGATTGTTTTTGTAGATATAAATACTTATAATGGAATCGCTTTAGCCCAAGATCACATGTTAATGTCATGTCTTATATTATTTATTATGATTAATATGTCTAATTATTTATTTTTTAGCAAAAATATGACATCCAAAGATAAGTAAATTATATTTTTATAATTATTGAGTGATGCATTACATAAGTTGTAGTAATTAAAAAGTAGGAGGTTGAAGTGAGTAATAAGTCAAACCTAAAAAGTGGAATAATAATAACATTTATAGCAAAATACAGTAATGTTATTACGCAATTAATAATAAATTCAGTGTTGGCTAGATTATTAATGCCGGAGGAATTTGGCGTAATTGCAATAATAACTGTATTTATATCATTTTTTAGCATTTTAGGAGACATGGGAGTTGGACCTGCCATAATACAGAATAAATTCTTAGGTGATAAAGAAATATCAGATATATTTAAATTTTCAGTAGCAGGAGCATTAGTAATTTCAATTGGATTTTACTTATTTTCATATATTATAGCTTTTTTTTATACAAATGAAATTTATATAAAGTTAGGATTTTTATTATCATTTTCTGTATTTTTTTCTATATGCAATATAGTACCTAATGCCATAATATATAAAAAGCAAAATTTTAAATTAATAGGATTAATTAATTTATTTGTTAATATTGGTGTGGGAATTATTACTATAGTACTCGCAATAAATAGATGGTCATACTATTCATTGATATTTGATTCTATTTTAAAAAGTTTGTTTAATTTCATAATATCATTTATATTCTGCAAAATGAAAATTAAAAAAGGATATTCCTATAACTCAATTAAAAAGATAAAAAGTTATTCTAGTTATCAATTTTTGTTCAATTTTGTAAACTATTTTACTAGAAACCTAGATAATATACTAATAGGAAAATATTTAGGATCATCAACATTGGGATATTATGATAAATCTTATAAACTAATGCTATATCCAGTACAAAATTTAACAAATGTCATAACACCAGTACTTCACCCAGTGCTATCAGAGTATCAAAATCAAATTGAAATTATCTACAAAACATATTTAAAGATAGTTAAAGTTCTTGCTTACATAGGGATTTTCATATCAGTATATTGTTTCTTTACTTCAAGAGAAATTATACGTATAATATATGGCACTAATTGGGACATGTCTATACCTATTTTTAGAATACTATCAATATCGATAGTTTTGCAGATGGTTTTATCTAGTATTGGATCAATATTTCAAGCAACTGGATATGTAAACAAATTATTTTCTACTGGTCTTATATCAGCATGTTTTACTATAATATCAATAATTATTGGTGTAGTTAGTAGTGACTTAAATATATTAGCAATAATGCTGGTTATTTCATTTGGGTTTAATTTTATACAGTGTTTTTATGTATTAATAACTAAAGTATTTAAAAAAAAATTTAGTGAATTCTTGCTTAGTATAAAGAATGTAGTAATAATTGCTCTTATTATGGTATGTGGGTATTTATTAGCATCCCCAATTTACATAGATAATGAGTTTATTAGTGCATTAGTAAAATTAATAATAGGAATTATAACTTATTTAATTGCTTTAATTGTAACTAAAGAATATAAGTTATTAAAAACTTTTATTATAAGATAATATGATTTGCGCTACTTGTGAAGTAATAATAGTTATTATTTTTAATTAATTTTTCAATGAAATAGCATAAAGCAATTATAAATAACCATTAAGAAAAGAGGTGCGACATGAAAACAATTTTTATAGTTCCGTATTTTGGAAAATTACCCCGATATTTTGATTTATATTTATTGTCTTGTAGTTATAATACTGAATTTACATGGATTTTTTTCACAGATGATAAAACAAGTTATGATTATCCAGATAATGTGAAAGTTGTTTATACATCTTTAATTGAGATTAAAAAGATGTTTGAGGAAAAATTAGAAATGAAAATTAGCTTAGATACAGCGTATAAATTATGTGATTATAAAGTTGCATATGGATTTTTGTTTGCTGAGTATATACAAGATTATGATTATTGGGGATATACTGATACTGATATAATTTATGGAGATTTAAGTAAATATATAAATAACAAATTAATATCATCTAAGTATGAAAAAATATTCAATATGGGGCATTTAACACTTTATAAAAACAATTCTTATACAAAAAATATTTTTCGAGTTAAAACTGAAAAATCACTTGATTATGAAAAGGTGTTTACTACTAGCAAATTTTATGCATTTGACGAATGGCAGGGAATGGTTCAAAAATGTATAGATTTAAATATAGTAGAGTTCCAAACAGATTACTATGTCGCCGATATAATGCCGGAAAGAAAAAGATATGAAACGTGGCCGTTAAAATATAATCATAAAGATCAAGTTTTTGCTTGGGACAATGGAAAAGTTTATATGATATATTTAGAGAATAATGAAATACAAAAATCAGAATTTGGTTATATACATTTTCAAAAAAGAAGCTTTAAAGAGATTTGCAAGGCAAATGAGATTATAGATAATAAATTTTTAATTGCACCATTTAAGTTTATTACAGGTATGGATTTAAATAATAAAGAAATTTTTAATTATAACAGATTGAATAAAATACAAGGCATTCAGTATTTTGCTAATTTCTATATAAAAAAAGTGAAAAAACTATTGGGACAATACTTAATACCAAAAATGATAGTTAAAAATAAATAGTATATTAAACTTTTAATTTTAAGATATACTCCTTATAATAAAAGAGTTTATATATAGCTGGTTTTAGTAAAGGTAGACCATGAGTACAGCATAGCTGATTTTAATTTTGAGATAGTTAATGAAAGATTTAAAAGTGCAAATTTTTAAAAGTAAATAAACTAGTTTTTTAAGATAGCAATTAATAAGGTTACTCATGAAATGAATTTGCTTTAGGCAAAACACATTTCTTATAAATAGACGCTGGAGTAGTGTTTTGAAAGTTTTATTATTGATAGTTCTTTGTTATAAGGAACTTAGTTTATATTTTTAAAAAAGTGAATCTTAGGCTATATGAATTTTGTTCAACTTTCGCTTCATACTTTACGGTTAAATCAGTATATAAAGTACATGATTTATAACAACATAAATTTAATGGTAGAGTAATAAATTTAAAGGTTAAAAACTTGATTAATGCGTAGAGTGGTTGAAAAGATATATGAATACATTTTCGTATGATACTGTGCCATTTAATAGATTATATTTCTTCATATGTAAATATTATAATATTAAGTTTGATTAAAGATATTTGATCATATTTCAATGAATTGTAATTACTGAGTATGTAGATCTATAGAAATGAAAGCGACTCTAAGAAAGGATAATTATTATCTATTGAAATGCGTAAAATGGCGAGTTCACGGAAAATAATTTCATATTATAATTATAATGAGGAGTGATATTATGAAAGGAATAGTACTAGCTGGTGGTTCAGGCACCCGCCTTTATCCAGTAACAAAGGCAATGTCAAAGCAAATGGTACCAATATACGATAAACCAATGATTTATTATCCAATGTCCGTACTTATGCTTGCAGGTATAAGAGACATATTAATTATATCCACACCAAGGGATATAGTTAATTTTAAAGAGCTATTTAAAGATGGACAAGAATTAGGATTAAATATTTCATATGCAGTTCAAGAAGATCCTAATGGTCTTGCAGAAGCATTTATTATTGGAGAAAAATTTATTGGTGATGATAATGTAGCAATGGTTCTTGGAGATAATATTTTCTATGGACAAAGCTTTACAGAGCATTTAAGAAATGCTGCAAGTTTAGAAAAAGGTGCATATGTATTTGGTTATTATGTTCAAAATCCAAAGGCTTTTGGAGTAGTTGAATTTGACGATGAAGGCAGAGTTATTTCTTTAGAAGAAAAGCCGGAAAAACCAAAGTCTAAATATGCAGTTCCGGGACTGTATTTTTATGACAATTCAGTAGTTGAAAAGGCAAAAGTATTAAAACCGTCTCCAAGAGGAGAATTGGAAATAACAGATTTAAATAAAGCTTATATGGAAGAAGGAACCTTAAAGGTTCAATTATTAGGACGAGGCATGGCATGGCTTGATACAGGAACTCATTCATCTATGCTTCAAGCTTCTAATTTTGTTGAAGCTGTTCAAAATACTCAAGGAACATATATAGCTTGCCTTGAAGAAATTGCTTATAGAAAAGGGTGGATAAGCTCAGAAGAAGTTATTGAACTTGCTAAGCCATTAATGAAAACTGGATATGGTAAGTATTTAATGGACATAGTAGAGGAAATGGAACTACAAAAGGTTAAATCAGAAATTGCAGCAACTAAAAACATATAAGGAGCTAATGAGATGGGAAATTTTAGTTTTAATAAGACTAGTATAGATGGAGTTTACATAATAGAACCCAAAGTTTTTGGAGATAACAGAGGTTATTTTATGGAAACTTATAATAGGGAAGATTTTTCAGGTGCTGGCCTTAATATGAATTTTGTTCAAGATAATGAATCTAGATCTAGTAAAGGAGTACTTAGAGGACTTCATTTTCAAAGAAAACATAGCCAAGGTAAGCTTGTTAGAGTAACTAAAGGTGAGGTTTTTGATGTAGCTGTTGATTTAAGAACTGGCTCTTCTACTTATGGCAAGTGGGAAGGTGTTGTTTTAAGTGAAGAAAATAAAAAACAATTTTACATTCCAGAAGGTTTTGCTCATGGATTTTTAGTACTTTCAGATGAAGCTGTATTTAATTATAAATGTACAGATTTTTATGCTCCAGAGTATGATGGTGGAATTGTGTGGGATGATTCAGATATAAATATAGACTGGCCAATGGACGTAATAGAAAATGTAATTCTATCTGAAAAAGATAAAAATCATCCAAATCTTAAAGATTTAGATTTAAGTGATTATGAAGATTTTAGATTGTAGGATTTCAAGGAGTATGGATTTATGAAAATATTAATAACTGGATCAAAAGGTCAATTAGGTAATGAGCTTTTAGATATAATAAAAAGTGGAAAAGCTGAAATAGGTGAAGTTTCAGAGACTATAAAAAATCTGAAGTTATAGCACTAGATGTGGATGAATTAGATATAACTAATCTAGAACAAGTTAAAAATAAAATCAATGATTTAAAGCCAGATGTAATAATTAACTGTGCAGCGGCAACAAATGTTGATGGATGTGAAAGTAATGAAGATTTTGCATTTAAAGTTAATTCAATTGGTCCTAGAAATTTAGCAATAGCATCTGAAGGAGTTGGAGCTAAGTTAGTTCAGGTATCAACTGATTATGTATTTAGTGGAGTCGGAAATAAGCCATTAACTGAGTATGATTTAACAGCTCCATATAGTGTATACGGAAAAACTAAGCTTTTAGGTGAAAACTATGTGAGAGAGCTTTCTTCAAAGTACTTCATAGTAAGAACAGCTTGGCTTTATGGTTATGTAGGCCATAACTTTGTTTATACTATGAGAAGACTTGGGAAAGAAAAAGAATGCCTAAATGTAGTAAATGATCAAAGGGGTAATCCTACTCATGCTAATGATTTAGCTTATCATATATTAAAATTAATACAAATAGAAGAATATGGAGTATATCATTGTACAGGTAAGGGAGAATGTACATGGTACGACTTTGCTAAAATGATAATTGAATTATCTGGCGAAAAATGTGAAGTTAAACCTTGCACTTCAGAAGAGTATAAAACTCCAGCAAAAAGACCAGAATATTCATCTCTTGATAATATGATGCTAAGATGTACTGTAGGCGATGATATGAGAGATTGGAAAGATGCTATAAAATCATTTATTGGTAAAACGAAACTTATTCAGAGGGAGTTTTAATCTCCATCTGAATTTAGTTGAGTTAATCTAGGGTCGTGCTATTCTTTACTCCGTCCTAAATAAAAGCAGATACTAAAAGTACAATCTGCATTTTTCAGTGAATCACTTTTGTTTTTAAGGACTATGGAGTATTAGAAGAGCTAGACATCAGATAAGTTAGATAAGTAAAGGAGTCATAGTGATGAAAACATATTTAGTTACTGGAGGAGCTGGATTTATAGGCTCAAACTTTGTTTTATACATGTTAAATAAATATAAAGATATTAAGATAATAAATTTGGATAAATTGACTTATGCCGGCAATTTAGAAAATATTAAATCTATAGAAGACGATAAAAGACATACATTTGTTCAAGGAGATATTTGTGATAAAGAATTAGTCTCAAATCTTTTTGAGAAATATGATATTAATTATGTTGTTCACTTTGCAGCAGAATCACATGTTGACAGAAGTATAAAGGAACCAGAAATATTTGTGAAGACTAATGTACTCGGAACAGTTAATATGCTTAATTGTGCAAAAGAAGCTTGGGAAAATACAGATGGATTTAAAGAAGGTGTTAAATTTCTTCATGTATCAACCGATGAAGTTTATGGCTCTTTAGGAGATGAAGGATTCTTTGTGGAAACAACACCAATAGACCCTCATAGTCCATATTCATCAAGTAAAGTAAGTTCTGATTTAATGGTTAAGGCTTATTATGATACATATAAAATGCCTATAAATATAACAAGATGTTCAAATAACTATGGACCATTCCAATTTCCTGAAAAACTAATTCCACTATTAATTAATAATTGCCTACAACATAAGGAATTACCTGTATATGGAGATGGAATGAATATAAGAGATTGGCTTTTTGTAGAAGATCATGCAAAAGCAATTGATATGGTTATTAATAGCGGCAAACTTGGAGAAGTTTATAATGTTGGTGGTCATAATGAAAGAACAAATATACAAATAGTTAAAACAGTTATATCGTACATAAATGAAAATGTGGATAAAGAAGTAACAGAAAACTTAATTAAGTATGTTGAAGACAGAAAAGGCCATGATAGAAGATACGGAATAGCTCCTGATAAAATAAAGGCAGAACTAGGATGGTATCCTGAAACTACCTTTGAAGTAGGGATCAAAAAAACCATCAAATGGTATTTAGATAATTCTAAATGGATGAAGAATGTAACATCAGGTGATTATCAAAAATATTATGAGAAAACGTATATATTTAAGAAGGATGTGAAGTAAAATTAAGAAGATTAAAATGTGAAGAAAATCATCAAGTACAATCAAGACAGAAAATTTATAATGAGTGAACATACGAAACTACTTCTAACTAGAGCACAATAGGAGACAAAGATTCTGATGGAAACCTAAATCAAAAGCTGTCTATTTTAATTAAGTAATATTATGGATGGTTGGAAAACCTATTGAGTAATCTTTAATAAAAGTTTACTGTACATCTAAAAAGGAATCTTGATGTATTAGAAACTTATACTATCAAGGTCAATGGTATTTCGGAGTAAAGTAAGGAAACTAGTATATATTGAAATAATAAAGCTACATTCACAATTCTAATTTTAGTAAGGCAGGTGTTTAATTAAGACTAGAATGGAGAAATTTAATTACAATATATAGTTTTTAGATTTTTATTTGAAATTATAAATATCGTCTAAAGAAGGCTGATTATGTGATGTCATATACATATAAATTATGTCTCAGCCAAAAGGCAGGTTAACCATAAATGAAAGGGAAAGGTATTCTGTATTTATTATAGCTAGACGTTTTGTAAACTTCTGGTAAATGTATATCTAAGGAGGGGGAAAATGATAAATTTACTAGTATTAATGGTTGCCTTTTTGGTATTATCTGTTATCTTTATAGATCGTAAAAGTAATATTGAAAGTAATAAGATTTTTATGTCTAAGAAACATACAACAGTACTTAAAGGTGTAGCAATGGTTCTTGTATTAGTATCTCATATAGGAGGGTATGGTTATAATATTGCAGTGACTCATCCATTGGGTGCGATTGGAGTATGTATTTTTCTAATTGTTTCTGGATATGGATTAAATGAGTCAATTAAGAGAAAAGGAAGAAAGTGTTATTTTAAAAATAGAATTAAAAGAGTTATGATACCTTATTGGATAGTAATATTAATATCTTATATCACACTATCATTTTCTAAAGATACAATTTTAAATCTAATTCAATATATGTTCTTATTAAAATTGCCTGAAGGTTCATATTGGTATATTGAGTTTATATTGTGTTGGTATGTGTTCTTCTACTTTATATCGCTAATAAAAAATAGAAATAAAAAAGCATTAGTAATGATTGTGGTAGCAATTATATTTTCTTTACTAAATCTAAGTGATAGAGTATATGTATGGCAGATTGTCTCGTTTCCAATAGGTGTAATAATTTCTGATTATGCTGATACAATATATAAAATGTCCTTAAAGGCTAAAAAGGCTACCATATTTATACCACTAATAGTATTAGTTATTTCAGTAATTATTAAAAAGATGCCTTTTGTAGAAAACAATGAGTTAGGTTTTACGGATACATTGTGTCAAATCACGTTATCTTTGTCAGCTGGAATATTTATAGTAATTATTATGTATATTCTATATGATCTAAAGGTTTGGAAAATTACGTCTTATATTGGTGAAATATCATATGAATTATATTTGGTACATCCATTATTATTATCTATTATTATTAAAAATAGTTCCGCAATATTTTTATCCATATTTATAATAAGTACAATTTTATTATCAGTATCGCTTAATAAAATATGCAAATTAATTTTAAAAAGTAATAGGAATTGGTTAAATTATTACCTAGATTTATTTCATTAATTAATGGAGTATTTTAAACTCTGTAAATTTTTCGTTTTAGGCTGTTAGAAATAATAATCTAAGGGAGTGAGTTAAATATGATTAGTGAAATATTAATCTTGTCTATTAAATCTATATTAATTGTAATAATATAGATTTAATAGACAAATTGAAATAACAAGTTGAACTAATTTCTACTTATGCTTAAACACTTGTATTTACTTATACTTTATCTAAATGTGTTTTAAATAATTCTTCAGGAGTTTCATAATTAAGTATGCTTCTGGGAAGAGTATTCAGTGTAGAAGATCATACAAAAGTAATTAATATGGTTATTAATGTCGGCAGACTTTAAGAAGTTTACAGTGTTGGTGTTCATAATGAAAGAACAAATATACAAATAGTTAAAACAGTCATATCGTATATAAATGAAAATGTAGATAAAGATGTAACAGAAAATTTAATTAAGTATGTTGAAGACAGAAAAGGCCACGATAGAAGGTACGGAATAGCTCCTGATAAAATAAAAGAAGAACCAGGCTGGTATCCTGAAACTACTTTTGAAGTAGGAATTAAAAAAACTATCAAATGGTATTTAGATAATTCTGAATGGATGAATAATGTAACATCAGGTGATTATCAAAAATATTACGAAAAAATGTACACCTCTTAAAAAAGCAGCTGTGCTGCAATTAAGAACTTTAATAACCTCTTAAAAAAGCAGCTGTGCTGCAATTAAGAACTTTAATAACCTCTTAAAAAAGCAGCTATGCTCCTGACTAGCACCTCGGAGGTCCCCAAATTGCAAGTACAAGCATTGCACTAAATGAATTATTTGGTGCAATCTTTTTGTTGAATTCAATTGTGGAATTACTCAAGTGAAAATTGAATATTATATTTATATTAAAAAATATGGGAGAAAAATGAATGAATAAGAAGATAAGAAAAGCAATAATTCCAGCAGCAGGTCTTGGAACAAGATTTTTACCTGCAACTAAGGCTCAGCCAAAGGAGATGCTTCCTATAGTGGATAAGCCAACAATTCAATATATTATAGAGGAAGCAGTTGCCTCAGGTATTGATGAAATTCTCATTGTTACTGGTAGAAATAAAAAATGTATTGAAGATCATTTTGACAAATCTGTTGAGCTTGAAATGGAGCTTGCAAAAAACCATAAGGATGAATTATTAGAATTAGTTAAAGATATTTCAGATATGGTTGATATTCATTATATAAGACAAAAAGAACCTAGAGGATTAGGACATGCTATTCATTGTGCTAAGAGCTTTGTAGGTAATGAACCTTTTGCAATTCTTCTTGGGGATGATATAGTATATAATGAAGGGAAACCTTGTTTAAAGCAGCTTATTGATTGTTATGATGAGTACAAAACAAGCATTTTAGGTGTTCAAAGTGTTGAACCAGAAGATGTATGTAAATATGGTATAGTTGATGGAATAATAATAGAAGATAGAGTTTGCAAGGTCAAGGGATTAGTAGAAAAGCCAAGTATAGAAGATGCACCATCTAATACTGCAATACTTGGTAGATATGTAGTTACTCCTGCAATATTTGAAATTTTAGAAAATACAAAACCTGGTAAGGGAAATGAAATTCAACTTACAGATGCATTGCTAGAGCTTGCTAAAAGTGAAGCTATGTATGCCTATAACTTTGAAGGAAGAAGATACGATGTTGGAGATAAGCTTGGATTTTTAGAAGCAACAGTGGAATATGCTTTAAGAAAACCCGAAATTAAAGATGAGTTTATAGAGTATTTAAAAGATATAGTAAGATAATGACCAATAAGTAAGGTGAAATTTATTTGTTTAAAAGCGAGTCAGTCGCAAGTCCCTCACTAGCACCCCAGAGGTTCAAGAACTTGTAAGTACAATCATTGCACTAAGTGAAAGTTTAGTGCAATTTTTTGTTTTAAGTAAAAGGGGTTAAACTAAAAGGATGTACTTTAAAATGAAGATCCTTAAATCTTATGCAATGTTGAACGAAGAACGTGAATTTACTTTAAATTACACGCATTTTAAGTGAATAACTTTTTCGAATCCTTTTCCATATAAATAAACAAAAGTTTTAGGAACAAAAATAAAGACCAGCTTTTCATTAGAAGTAGTTATTTTAGTTTCTTCTACCGACCATTTTTCTATAGGTCCGTGAGAAGAAACATCTGTTATCACTCCAGTATCAGCATAAGGGATAAATTTTGCGACTTCTTTGGGAACCCAAAAAAGTACTCTATAATGATACAATCCATCTTTCCCTATTATTTTATCATATGACAGAGTAGCTCTCTTTTCAGTAGAATTACTTTTACTTGAGTTATTATTTGAACTTGAGTCTGAAATTGAGAAAATACTAGCATATCTTAGCAATGGAGGGCAGAGATTTATAGGTAGGAAGATGAACATTAGTATACATAAGAAAAGTGATATTAGTATAAAGTTATTTTTATGTTTTTTAATCATTAAAAAACTCCTTATTATTGCTTAATATCTAGTATTTTAAACTAATTTAGATTTTTTTATACTTCTTAAAAAGGCCCGTTACCATGAGGTAACGAGCCTTTTTATCTTATGCTACATCAATTTTAGTAACATTTTTCTCTGTCAATTGAGCTCCAGATTTTTTAACCAAAGCTCCAGAAGAAGAGAAGAAGACATTCTTTTGAATAATTATGTCCATTAGAGAATTTACTTGAGCAGGAGTAATATCTGGTTTAACTCCGCTGATGCTAAAGTTGCTTTTTAATCCATTTTCAGTTATAAAAGTTAATGCTAAAACATATTCCATAATTTAAAGCCCCCTAAAAAATATTTTTTGATAGTAGTTAAAGACTGGTTATATAGATGAAGGACAGGAGAAAGTACCTTTTTGAATATTAGGTAAACTAGTATTACTTAAAGCTTAATACACATTTGGAAAGGAAATTTGAATGTTTAATTGTAGTGTTTTTTTATTCCTGAGTAAGGTTTGAAGATTCATTTAACAAAGTTGATCTTGTGCCAGTGGACATAACACTCTTAATTGCTTCTCCTACTGCGTATGCATTTTCAGGAGCTACGTCAGTCCTTACATTAGCGAAGCTTTTCTTACTGTAGATTGGGTCGCCCGCTTTATCCAATCCACTTTGAACCTCGATGCTTAAAGATGTAGTTTTGATTTGTTTTGCTACTGCCATATTTTCTTACCTCCTAAATTTTGTTCTCATATTGTATATACACAAAAATTGATTTTTATAAAGGGTAATTTGAAAATTTTTTTGAAATTTATTTTTTATTTTAAATTTTGAACCTCGCTATCACATGAAGTATCAATGACAACACCTAATTTAGTGGAAATTATAGTATTTAATTTGTTTATTGAAGATGAAAGGGTGGAGAGTTGTTTTTCAAGGCGAAATAGTAAATAAGCACAAACTGCTATAGGAAATCCAGCATTGGTAATAAGGCTCATCATATCGTTAATTCCCATAATTCATTACCTCCAACAATACAATTTTTTAATTTTTTTAAAGCATTTTTCTTTCTTTTTAAAGCTGTCATATATGATACATTCTCATGATAAGCATAATTTGTAAGGGTATTTTTCATAAAAAAGACAAAGTTTATTAGATATCTCTCTGAATCGCTTAAATCATTTTTTATTGCAGACAATAGTTTAATATTCTCATATTCAAGTTTCATACTTTCATCTTCTATATCATTGCTTAGAGAAGTATTACATTCAATATCGTCACTTAAAGAGAAAAATCCATCAATATCTTTTCGATTATTATATCTTTTTAGTAAAACACTTAAATTATTTTTTATGGAATTTGTGGCATAGGCAACAAAACGATGAGTATTTAAATCGTAATGATCTATGCATTTAAAAAGCATTAAGAAGCATTCATTTTTAATATCGCATTTTTCATAACCATGGATAAAAGTTCTCATAGATAATGAATTTATAAGTGGAGTAAATTCCTTAATTAAATTTTCTTTAGCTTTAAGGTCACCATCTTTAGCCTTACCGGCTAAGTGTTCAATATAATCATAATTCACATATAATCCCTCCTAAAATTTACTTTTCATAAGAGATATACAGAAAAAAAGATTTTTATAAACACTTAGGGAACAAATTTAAGAAAAAATTTTAAAAATATAGGATATTAGGTATGTACAATATGGATATCCAATTTGAAGATTGGACTTATTAGATGAACGTATTTACTACCTATATAAATTTTTTGATTTTTTTGATATATAAACACGAATAAAATCCTCAAAAATTGAAAGATCTTTAAGAGTAATCTTGTCATCCTCCAACAATTTAGCTAGAGTTTTAACTTTATTGGCCTTTTTAGAATAACGTATTTTAGTTTTTGCCTTATTCAAATTGTCATAAGAATCAACACCAATTAAGTCTTCATATTGATCGAAACCTAGAAGAAAGTCTGTAGTAACATTATAGTATGAGGCTAAGCGTTTCAAGTGATCATATATTGGCGCTGCTTTACCCGTTTCCCATTTAGAAAGCATGCTTCCGGTGATATTAATATCGAATGTTTCGTTTATTTCAGAAGCTAGCTGATCTAGAGTGATATTCTTTTTTAATCGTAAGTTCTTAAGAATTGTACCCGTTTTATTCATATTTCTCCTCCACAATGTAAAAGATTACTTTGGACATAAGTATACAACGATAAATGACAAAAAGCAAGAAAATAATTTGAAAAAATTACCAAAATAATCATTGACACGGACATTAGCAAGCGTATAATTAAATTAACGGTAACAACCTAAAGTAAATGTTGTTCCGATAAAGTTGTATAAGGGGGAATATAGTATGTCAAAGTCACAAGCTCAATATAATAAATTTAAAGAATTTTTATTGGTGAATAACATCAAACAAAGTGAATTCGCAGAACACATTGGCAGATCAAGCTCTTTTGTAAACAATGCTTTGAATGGAAGAGGTGCAAAATTTAATTCAGAAGATTTAAACACAATAAGATGCTTATTTAATATTAAAATAAGTGAATATTTTTAGCATATATCATCTGTAAACGGTGACATATGAGCTGATTACGTTTAGGGGGGAGTATGGCTGAAAGAGATTTAAAATACATTTATGGGAATGAGACAGGGATAATATTAGGTATAAATGCAAATAAAACTATAAAAGAATTGTATGAAGAGAAACTAAAAAAAGGTCAAAGTAGACATATAAATCTTAAAGAGAAATATGAAGAAATGTATTGGTTTAATACTTTAAAGGAGATCTTATGTAAAGAATTTACCATAAGAAGTGGTAAGAAGGTAAGAAAGGAACTAAAAACAATTATAGATGAAGAATATGAATTTATGTGTTGTAAAGTAGATAGAAGAATAGTTGGCGAAAATTCTATTTTACTTTGCAGCATATATAATGGAATTAATCTTAATGAAGAAATAAATGAAAGTATTTTGCTTGAATGTCAGCATAATATGAGAGTTACAAAAGCTGATAAGTGCTACTTTGCATGTTTAATAAACAGCAGGAAATTTGTATTTAAAGAGATACATAGAGATGAAAAGGTGATTTCAAGGATAATTAGTGAAGAAAAAGTGTTTTTTTATGATCATATCTTAAAGGAAATTTCACCTATGTGACTTAAAATGTAGATAAATGGCCTATACACTAGAGTTTAGTAATGGCTGTTTATCTATATTTATATAGTTTCACAGATTATTTTGTTTTCTAGAAAATTATAGCGCAATTAAATCTGCGTACATTTGCCATTTCTGAGTGAAAAACAAATTCTAATAGGGAGTACTTGATGCTTTAAGTAAGAAATTGGGTAGGGGACGATATTTATGAAGGGGATAGAGTGGATTAAGCTAAATACAAATATGTGTGAAGATGAAACAATGAGATTAATTGACTCACTGCCATTAAGAGATTCTGCAAATTATGTATGGATAAGACTGCTTTTACAGGCGGGAAAGGTTAATGATGGTGGATTAATATATTTAAAAAAAGACGTGCCTTATACTAAAAAAATGCTGTCTATATTATTTAACAGGCCACTAGATATTATAGAAAAGGTTCTAGATATATTGGAATCTTTTAAGCTTATCAAAATATATGAAAATAACATAATAAAAATATGTAACTGGGAAAAACATCAGAATATTGAAGGAATGAAAAGAGTAAAAGAGGGTACTCGTGAAAGAGTTAAAAATTTTAGAGAGAGAAAGAAAAAAGAAAAAGAACTTGTAGAGAATAAATTAAATGCGGATAAAGCTTGTAATAATGCCATAGATGAAGGAAGTGACGCTAATAAAATTAACAAAAATAAAAACTGTAACGCAAATGTAACGCTACAGAAAGAGAAGAGAGAAGAAGATAAAGAACATAAGAAAAAGATTATAGATAAAGAAGAGAATAAAGAAAAAGATAAGGCAAATGATGTTGCTTTAACAAAAGAGAATCATGAACCTTATGATAAAGATCATATACAGACTGAAATTGTCTCTTCGTCTCATGATGAAATAAAATCACAGGCGCTTAAAATTATAAAAACTTTAGAAGAAAATAATAAAGCAATAAGAGGATTTACTTTAAGCTGGGTAATGAAAGCGTTAATGACTCATAAAGAAAAATATATAGAAATAGCTGTTAGAGAGGCAATAGAAAGAAATAAGCTTGATGTAAATTATATTAATGGTATTCTTAAGAACTGGCTTAAAGAAGGATATCCAAAAGACTATGAAGATATGGAATTTAGTAATTGTAATGCAGGCAATTCAGCAGCTGTTAAAGAAAAACCAAAACTTAGATTTATTAACTTTGAGCCTAGGCAGTATGATTATGATGATTTAGAGAAGAAGCTGCTAGGGTGGACAGAAGATAGTTAATCATATGAATTAGTTATCTTGGGGCTGAGCCTTAATATAAGGGGGAATGGGTAATGAGATATGTTAAAGGAATTGATATCTCAAATAATAATGCAAGTATTGATTTAAATAAAGTTGCAGAGGATAACATAGAATATGTCTATATGAAAGCTACTGAAGGAAAGACTTTTCAAGACGACAGACTAGAGGAGTTTTATAATTCATGTAAAAGTAATGAGCTAAAGGTTGGAGCTTATCATTTTCTGGTAAGTACAAGCTCTCCAGAGGCTCAGGCAGAAAACTTTTATAGAAAGATTAAAGACTATGAATGGGACATGATTCCTATACTTGATATTGAATCTGAATTTGATGAATTATGTGATTATATAATAAAATTTATAAATGCATTTAAGGAATTAAGTTCTCTTCAACTAGGGATTTATTCTTATACAGGATTTTTATCAAATATAGAAGAGATAAAAGATTCTATAAAGGATTATCCTTTCTGGGAAGCAAATTATAATAATGATCCTTGGAACCTTCCTTCAAATTTCTTTACCAATAGAATAGGACATCAATATACTGAAAATGGAGATATATCAGGGGTAAGCGGAAAATGTGATGTTAATTTATTTACAGAAGGTGTTTTGCTTAAAAACAATACGTACTTAGGAACTTGGATAAATGAAAATGATAAATGGTGGTATAAGCATAATGATGGAACCTTTACTAAAGATGCTTGGGAATTTATAAATGGAAAGTGGTATTTGTTTGATGCAGAAGGCTGGATGATTTATGATTGGAAAAAGTATGGAGATAGTTGGTATTACTTTGGAGATTCCAATGATGGAGCTATGAAAACTGGCTGGTGTTATGATGATAAATCTTGCAAATGGTACTATTTTAATGAGGAAGATATAATGCAGACAGGATGCATAAATATAGGTGATAAATGGTATAATTTTGATAGTAATGGAGCAATGGAGACTGCAGAAATATAAAAAATCACATTAGATGGAAACTTAAATTTTAGCAAGTTCAGTCACGCCCCCTCACAAAGGGAGCAGACCATTGTATAAATCTACTAGGTACAAGCGTTGCACTAAAAGATTATTTAGTGCAACTTTTTTACTGGGAAAAATTATTTGTTTTGAGTTTTAAGGTATTCATAATAGTAACGAATAGCTTCGTCAACGATGGTATTTAAATAAACATTATCATCAATATGAATGGCTTTAATTTTACTTAATATTCTTACAGTAGAGCGTCTTAAAGTATAACTTCTTACCATATCAAAAGCTTCGCCATCAACAGATGGGGTTCTTCCATTTGGATTGACTTTTAAGGTTCTATGATCCAGAATTTCCCTCTTGTAATCTTTATCATCATAAGTAGATGGATTAATACAAGAAGTTGAATTAAGAGTAGCATTATTATTGTTATTATTTGGAATTGTAGGTGGTGCAGGATGCTCAATAAGTTCTTCATCAGAATCAAAAGAAAATGATTTTAAAAGAGTCCCATCTAATTTAAGCTCTCCTTCTGAAAAAGTAAATATATCTGAAGATTCATTTTCGTCAACAGAAAAATCATCTTTAATTTCTCCTTTGATCTTAGATTTTTTTACAGACATGTTCACTTATAGTTCCTCCCTTACATATTAAAATGTGAAGAAATAATAAATTCCATAAGCAGTAGCACATGAAGAATCAGTTATGTCTTCATATAAGATATACGTAAATATTAAAATATATAAATGCTTTAATATGAAAAAACTTAAATTTTTTTATATATTCATAGGTTTCTAGATTCATATTTTAAAATAAAAATAGGTTTAAATGTTTCTAGTAAAATAGGTTCATAGGAATATACTTTTCTAGATAAGTATGTTTATAGAAAAATATATAAATATGTAAATATTTATAGGAAACATGAGGGTTTGAGATAGATGAATAAAGATTTACCTAGAATATGCTATGGTAGAATTTAATATTTGCAGCTATAAAAGATTGCTTAGTACATTTTTTGTTTTAAGTAAATAATTTATAGGGTATAATATTATGTATGTTAAGTGCGACAAGCCAAAGAGCGATAAGTTTGAATTTAGAACATAAAGTTGATGAGATATTGCACATATGCCATGAGCATAAAAATATTAATAAAGTTATTCTCTTTGGATCTAGAGCACGAGGAGATAATTTACCGAAAAGTGATATTGATCTTGCCGTATATTCTGAAAATTCAATATCTGAATTTATTGAAGACATAGAAATGAATACAAGTACTTTATTAGAATTTGACTTTTCGGATATGAAAGATATTCATGATGAATTTTTCATTGAACAAGTTGAAAAAGTGGGGATAATTATTTATGAGAAGCATTGATTTTAAATATATGAATTTAAAGAAAGCTTATGATAGACTTCTTGAAGTAAGCAGGTTATATGATGGAAAGAACGATATAATAAGGGATAGCTTGATTCAAAGATTTGAATTTACATATGAACTTACTCATAAAACCCTTAGAGAATTTATGAAATATTTAGGGGTAACTCTTGAAAATTCATTTCCGCGTACAATTTATAAAAAAGCATATGTAAATAATCTAATATCAGATGATAAGGTTTGGATTAGTTTATTAGAAGATAGAAATTCTACATCACAGATATATAATGAAAGTTTGGCAAATGAAATTGCTAATAGAATAGTGAAGGGATATGTTAATGCAATAGGAGAATTAGTTGAAAATTTGGGAAAGCTTTTATAGATAATATAGATGGTTGCGGTCATGTTTACATCCCAAATGAATAAGATTATTGTGGAAGTAAGTGAACTAAAATAAAAGATTGTTTAGTAAAATTCTTTGGTTCTAGTTTACGGGATTGGGAAAAGCTTAGTGTTATCAGCACTAAGCTTTTCTTATTATTGAATTTAAAACTAATAATCTTATTTAAATTAGATGTAATCTATAATTTAGAACTTTCAGCGAAATAATAATATTTCTGCTTTCCATAGAGTGTTGAGTAAATTTATATTACAAATTGTTTATCTATATAATCATTAAAGCATTGAAGTCACTCATATTAATGGAGAAATATTAAAAAATTCTTATATTTATTATTTTATGTATGGAACAAGTGCTATAAAGTGCTATAATAAAAAATATTTGGGTATTGAATATTTTTCATAAATAAATATAAAGCTCTTTATAAGGATGTGGAACAATGTCGTTTTTGCAATTTAATTTTTGTATTTTTTTATTTATATTGATTTTGGCATATTATATTTTGCCTAAGAAGTTTCAATGGATATGTTTACTTATTGGAAGTTACATTTTTTATATATCTGCGGGTGTAAAGACTGTTGGATATATAATTTTTACGACTTTTACAGTCTGGGTTGGAACGATTATTATAAGTAAAATTAATGAAAATATGAAAATTGAATTAACTGAAAAAAAAGAAACACTAACATTAGAAGGGAAGAAGCAAATAAAGGCTTTTGCAAAGAGGAAGCAGAGAATAATTTTCTGGTGTGTTTTATTAAGTAATTTTGGAATTCTTGGGGTTTTAAAATACTTTGATTTTCTATCAAAAAACATTGTTGGATTGTTCAACATGGTAACGCATCATGGAACAGTTCCAATGAAGCTGAATTTGTTACTACCATTAGGAATATCTTTCTATACTTTTCAGTCTATGGGATACCTAATTGATGTATATAATGGAAAATGCAAAGCAGAAAAAAACTTGTTTAAATTTGCATTATTTATTTCATTTTTTCCTCAAATTGTACAAGGCCCTATTAATAGATTTGATAAATTATCGGAACAGTTATATAAAACTCACAGGTTTGATTGGCAGAAATTTAAATATGGGCTCCAATTGATATTATGGGGACTTTTTAAGAAGATGGTAATTGCAGATAGAGCCATTACATTAGTTAATGAAACATTTAAGAACTATGATAATTATGGTGGTGCAATTACAGTAGTAGGAGTTTTATTCTATTCATTACAGCAATACGCAGATTTTTCAGGTGGAATTGATGTGGCTATGGGGATCTCTGAATTACTAGGAATAAATATGGCTGTGAATTTTAGAAGACCGTATTTTTCAACCTCACTATCAGAATTTTGGCGTAGATGGCATATTTCTTTAGGTGCTTGGATGCGTGATTATATATTTTATCCGCTAGCTCTTTCAAAGAAAATGTCTAAAGTATCAAAACTAGCAAATAAATACATTGGAAGGAAAGCAGGGAGAATTATTCCGGTTGCCTTTTCTAACTTAGTAGTATTTTTAGTTGTTGGTGTCTGGCATGGAGCTTACTGGCATTATATAGCGTGGGGATTATATAACGGAATTGTAATTGCTTTTAGTACGATTCTAGAGCCGCTTTATGAATGGCTAAAAAGAGTAACTAAAGTAAATACGGAATGTTTTTCCTATCATTTATTTAGGGTATTAAGAACGTTTTTTATTGTAAATTTAGGATGGTATTTTGATAGAGCAAGTAATCTGAATTCGTCACTTTATATGTTACATAATACCGTAGCAAATTTTAAAATTACTCAATTACTTGATGGTACAATTTATAAACTTGGGCTTAAGGAACAGGATTTTAGAATTTTATTTTGGGCAACGGTTATTTTATTTGCAGTAAGTGTATTACAAGAAAGAGGAGTAAAGATACGTGAATTTTTATCTAAGCAAAATTTAGTTTTTAGATGGGCAGTATTTTATGTATTAATTTTTGCTGTCATAAGTTTTGATGCTAGTTCTGGAAATCTGCTAGGAGGATTTATGTATGCGCAATTTTAAATATAAATGGTTTAGTGGAATTATATTTATAATGATCTTTATTATTTTAAGTTATGGTTTTGCATTTGTCCTTGTACCAAAAGGAAATTATTCACGAATGACAATGCGTGAAATGTACTCAGATAAAAAAGACTTTGATTTAGTATTTGCAGGTGCTTCACTATCTAATAGAGACATTAATCCATATATTATGGATAAGGAATTAGGAGAGAATACTTTTAATTATGCATTTTCTCAGCAGATGTTTGTGGGGACTTACTATTCGCTTAAAGAACTGTTTGCTTACCATAAACCTAAACTAATTGTTTTGACGGTTGACCCAGATAATTTTACCAGTAAGGAAGAAAAACCAATAGTATTTCTTTCAGTTTCTTTATATATGAAATCATTTTTAAATAAGCTTGAATATTATTTTGCATCGTCTCAGGATGGTTCTTATTTAGACAGGCTATTTCCGTGGCGTGGATATGATGTAAAGTCACCTCTTGATGTAGTAAACAATATTTATGGGAAATTTGATTCTTTTTATACAGATTATCCCAAACCGGGACAAGTAGAAGCTATGGAAAATAATAAAAATGGCTATGCAGGAAAAGGCTTTAATAAGGTTGATCCTAGTAGCGAAAAAGGAACTCTCAATTGTGATAATTTAAAATTACCTCCTTCTAATAAAAATATAGGTGATATAAACTCAAAAAATATAGAATATTTAAAGAAGATATCACAATTATGCAAGGAAAACAATTGTGAGCTAATCCTTTTAAGCACACCGTTTCCTACATTTCAAATTCTTAGAGTAAAAAATTACTTTGAATTTGATAATAAGGTGGCGGAGATAGCGAGGGGGTTGAATATTGAATATTACAATTATAACTTAATAAAGCCAGAATTATTTAAGATTAAAAATGATTATCTTTCTGACACTGAGCATTTGAATACTAAAGGAGCAGAAGTTTTTTCTAAGTCATTGGCAGCTTTCTTAAAGAAGCGCCAAAATGGTGATGATATGAACAAATATTTTTATACACAAGATGAATATTATGCATCAATAGATTATGTTTCATCTGCATGGTTCAATTGGAAAAAGAGTGATAGTACTATAACATTAAAAGCTGATTCTCTGCATGGATCTAAAGTTATACCAGAATACCAATTTGTATTATTAGATTCAGAAACTGGACAGGAGCATATTATACGAGATTATGATAAGAGTCCAGATTTCGTTTTTGATTCCAAGTCTTATAAGAAGTTTAAAATACGAGTAAATGCTAGGGCAAAAGGATCTAAAAATAATGAGGAAATTCGCCATTATGACGAAGATGTCTCTAAAACAATAGCAAATTAATATGGAGGAAATATTATGGAAAAAAGCATTTTATCTTATCTTGAAAGATCAGAAAAGAAATTTCCAAATAAAGTTGCTTTTTCTGATGGCAAATATGAATTGACTTATCGTGAACTAGTTAAAGCTGCTAAAAGTATTGGGAGTTTTTTGATAGAAAATATAGGCATGCGTAAAGCTATTGTTGTCTATATGGAAAAAGGCGCACGAAATATTTCGGGATTCATGGGTGCAGCATATGCAGGTTGTTTTTATGTCCCACTTGATTCTCAAATGCCTGTAGAGCGTATTAACATAATATTAGATACATTGAAGCCAGCGGCTATAATTTACGATGATAAAACAGAAAAGTATATTTCGCTTATAGAAACAGATTGCATAAAGGTATTGTATGATGAAATTCATATGTTATCGCAAAATAAAGAAAAATTAGAGACTGCAAGAAGGCAAATAATTGATACTGATCCTTTGTATATTCTTTTTACAAGTGGATCAACAGGGATTCCCAAAGGTGTTATTGTATGTCATAGATCTGTGATTGATTATGCAGACTGGGTAGTTAAGACTTTTGAGTTAAATGAAAATACTACTTTTGGAAATCAGACACCATTTTATTTTAGTATGTCTGTATTAGATATATTTGCAACTATTAGAAGTGGAGCAACATTATATATTATTCCTAAGATGTTATTCTCATTTCCAGTAAAGTTACTTGAATTCTTGAAAGAAAAAGAAGTTAACACAATCTATTGGGTTCCATCTGCATTAAGCATAGTGGCTAACCTAGGAGCTTTAGATGTTATTAAGATTCCTGATTTAAAGAAGATTTTATTTGCAGGAGAGACAATGCCTACTAAACAGCTTAATATATGGCGAAGACATGTTCCTGATGCAGTATATGCAAATTTGTTTGGACCAACTGAAATTACAGATATAGGAATATACTATATAGTTGACAGAGAATTTAATGATGATGAACCTATCCCAATAGGGGTTACATGCGATAATGTAGATGCTCTGGTTGTGGATGAAGATGGACAACTTGTTGAAGAATGTGGAAAAGTTGGAGAATTGTTAATTCGTGGATCTTTCTTGGCTTGTGGATATTATAATAATCCAGAAAAAACAAGGGAAGCATTTATTCAAAATCCACTAAATAAGAGCTATCCTGAAACTGTTTATTGTACAGGAGATTTAGTTTATTGGAATGAGAATAGAGAATTAGTATATGTTTCACGTAAAGACTTTCAAATTAAACATATGGGAAATAGAATAGAATTAGGTGAAATAGAAAATGCAATGAGCGCATTAGAAGGTGTGGATATGTGCTGTTGCCTATATAATAAAGAAAGTGATCAAATTGTTGCCGTTTACTCGGGAAGCCTTGAGGCTAAAAAACTATCACAGAATTTAAAGAAGAAGCTGCCTCGTTATATGTTGCCTAATGTCTGCTATAATAGAAGTAGTATGCCACTCAATATGAATGGAAAGATTGATCGTAAAAAGTTAATAGAGGAATATATAAAATAAAGATATGAACTTAAAGTTTTAGTAAATTTACAAATATGTTTATATAATATGTAAAATCATACAATGAAGGAGAGAGCTACTATGGAAAAGTTAATTGAATTATTACAAGGTGTTAGAGATGATGTTGATTTTAATATATGCACAACTTTAGTGGATGAAGGGATTTTGGATTCATTTGATATTGTTGAAATTGTTAATGTAATTGATGAGGAATATGATATTGAAGTTCCTGCAATTGAAATAATTCCTGAAAATTTTAACAGCGCAGAAGCAATTTTTAATTTGGTACAACGTCTTTTAGAGGAATAAATTTTATATATAAATACTGCACTAAATTATGTTTAGTGCAACTTTTGTTTTAAGCAAGTGATATATGGGGTATAATATAAGATAACTATTAACACTATTGAAATAAAAATTCAAAACGGTCTAATTAAAAAGAGGTGGTCACTTGAAAAAAATCGTTATACTTTTATGTTTGTTCTGGATGGGATTTATATTTTATATGTCAGGAAATAACGGAACAATTTCTCATGAACAAAGCACTAAGGTGGTTAATATAATTGAAAATGCTCAAGGAAATCAAGAAAAATCACAAGATGAAAGTAAAGATAAGGCAGTAAGCAGTAGTGATAGTTCTCAGGTAAATAAGAATAACATTAATGTTCAGCAGGTAGACGCAAGTAATTTAGATCATATAGTAAGAAAAAATGCTCATGCATTTATGTATATGGTATTAGCAATTTTAGTTAGCGGTGCACTTTTCTCTTATAATAAGAATGGAAAAGGCGTGATAATTTACATATTGTTTATTTGTTTATTTTACGCTGTAACTGATGAATTTCATCAGGCTTTTATACCAGGAAGAACTTCATTAGTTAGTGATATTTTGGTTGACTTTATGGGAGCAATGATTGGATTAGGTTTATTTTATCTTTCTTATTATAAGATTTATAAAAGAAAAAGGTCTTAAGAAAAACGTACGTAGTTGAAAAATTACGTACGTTTTTAATTGATATTATATATATCGATTAAATTTTTTCATTCTAATCACAATTGGTATTTTCATTACTGGAATCTTAAATAAAAATATATAATTGCATAATATATATAAAGTCGCCTGCGATTTTGTTCTTTTTATAATATATGATGGTAGAATTGATTTTGGATTTTATCTACTTGACCAGTTATTAAAATAATTTCACAATAGAATAAAATTTCATGTTATACTATAAATAGGATATAATTGACAAAAAAAGATAAGATGACTAATGTGGAGGACATAATCATGAGTAAAAAAATAAAAAAAGCGATAATTCCTGCGGCAGGATTAGGAACAAGATTTCTTCCAGTAACTAAAGCAAAATCTAAGGAAATGCTTCCTATAGTGGATAAACCTGCAATTCAGTACATTGTAGAAGAAGCAATAGCTTCTGGAATTGAAGAAATTCTTATTATAACTGGAAGACACAAAACATGTATTGAAAATCATTTTGATAAGTCAGTGGAGCTTGAAGAAGAATTGGCTAAAAATAATAAGGATGATTTATTAAAGATAGTCAGGGATATATCAGGTATGGCAAATATTCACTACATAAGGCAGAAAGAACCAAGAGGTTTAGGACATGCTATTTATTGTGCTAGGGCGTTTGTAGGAAATGAGCCTTTTGCAGTATTACTTGGAGATGATATTGTTTATACAAATGAATATCAAAAGCCTTGTTTGAAGCAGCTTATAGATTGTTATGGTGAATATAAAACAAGTATATTGGGAGTGCAAGCAGTAGAACCAGATCATGTATCAAGGTATGGAATAGTTAATGGAATAAAAATTGAGGATAGAGTTTCTAAGGTTAAGGGATTAGTGGAAAAACCAAATGTTAAAGATGCTTTATCTAATACTGCAATTCTTGGAAGGTACATAATAACACCACATATATTTGAGGTACTGAGCAGAATTAAACCTGGAAAAGGTAATGAAATACAGCTTACAGATGCATTATTGGAATTGCTTAAAGAGGAAGCAATTTATTCATATAATTTTGAAGGCGTAAGATATGACGTGGGAGATAAACTTGGATACTTAAAAGCTACAGTAGAATATGCATTAAGAAATTCAGAACTTAGAGATGGGTTTACTGATTATTTAAAGAATATAGTTATTTAAGTTTTGAAATTTAAGTTGAATTAGTAAAAGAGGAAAATAATGAGTACATTAAGTTTAAGAAATCTTAGCAAGTATTATAAAGTAAAAAATAGTGGAAAAATTTATGTGCTAAAAGATGTTAATTTATCTTTTGACAAAAATGAATTAGTGGCAATTATAGGGGAATCAGGTAGCGGTAAGTCTACATTAATGAATTTAATAGGTGGATTAGATTCTAAATATAGTGGAGAATTATTTGTAGACGGAGAGAATATTAAAAAGTTTAAGAAAAGAGAGCTTGATGAGTATAGAAAAAATAAGATTGGGTTTGTCTTTCAAAGCTTTAATTTAATACCGCATTTATCTGTTTTGAATAATGTAGCAATAGCTATGACGTTATCTAATATAAAGAAAAAAGAAAGAGCTAAGCGTGCAAAAGAATTGCTGATAGAACTAGGATTAAAAGAGCATATAAATAAGAAGCCAAATCAGTTATCAGGTGGGCAGAAACAAAGGGTAGCTATTGCAAGGGCGCTAGTGAATGATCCTGAAATAATTATTGCAGATGAACCAACAGGAAGTCTAGATTCAAAGACATCAATGCAGGTTTTGGAAATAATGAAGAGCATAGCTAAAGCTGGTAAACTTGTAATTATGGTTACTCATTCTGAAAAAGTGGCATCTTGTTGCAGCAGAGTAATTAAAATAGCTGATGGAAGTATAATTGATGATAATAAATTCTTTGAATTGGAAAATGATATTGCTGATGGTAAAGGTTATGAAGGAAGCAGGTATATCAGTAAAAAAGGAAAAAGTTTAAATTATTTTAATGCCATAAAGCTGGCGCTTACTAATATGAAGGAAAAGGCAATAAGAAATATAGCTATTTCTATAGGATCAAGTATAGGGATAATGAGTCTTATTTTGATGCTGGCTTTTGGAAATGGAATTAAGGCTTATTTTAATAGAACTATGAATAGTTATGTTAATCCTCTAGTAATAGAAGTGAACATGCCTAGTGATGATTCAGAAACAGTGGATTTAGACATTGCAACTATACAGAAGCCTGATATAAATAAGCAAATTCCATTTAAAGAAGACGATATAAAAAAGCTATCAGAAATAGAAAATGTATCTTCCATAGAAAAGGGATTTAATGAAATATCTCTAGGAGCAGATTCTTTAAGTTATAATGGAAAAGGAAGCAATGTTATGAGGCTCTCAACCATATCTTCAAATATAACAGAATCAAATCTTAAAGAAGGAACGTTGCCTAAGGATGGAGAGATACTGATAAACAAAACTATAAGCGATAAAGTAGGAGAAGATGTCATTGGTAAAAAGGTGAGTTTAAGTATTTTAGTAAATCAAAAGGTATTAAAAAGAGAATTTGTTGTAAGTGGAATTTATACTACAGCTGGTGGAGATTTAACTTCAATTATGAAGTCTGTCTTTTTAAACTATTCAGATTTAGAGAATTGGTATTCAGAGAATAAATATGAATTAAAGCCTAATGTGATGTATTTAAATACATCTAGTGAAAAATATACTGATGGAATAAAAGAAAAGGTCAAGGAACTTGGATATTCAGGATCTTCACAAGAGCAAATGTTAAATATGTTTAATTCTATGATAAGTATTTTAACTTATGTACTATCGGGAATTTCAGCAGTATCTTTAGTGGTATCTGCCATTATGATTGTAGTGATTATGTACATTAGCGTTGTAGAACGAACTAAGGAAATAGGAATAATTAAAGCCATAGGGGGACGTGGAAAGGATATAAGAAGAATTTTTGTTTTAGAAGCGTTCTTAATTGGTTGCTTTAGTGGGATTATTGGACTTGCCTTTGCATATGCATTAATGAGAGGTATAAATATCATGTCAGCTAAGTTATTTGGTATCAATTTAGTTTTAATAAAGAAGTCTTATACTGCCTTTGGATTAATATTAAGCATTGTTATAAGTGTACTGGCTGGATTATTGCCAGCTAATAAGGCTGCTAGATTAGATCCAGTAGAATCTTTGAGAAGAGAATAATTAATAGCCTATATATATAGTAATAGCAAATTTAGGTTTAGAATTCTAGTAAGTTAAGTATTAAAATAAAATTATTAAGTATTCAAACAATGCTATAATTTAAAAACTCAATTATAATGTATATAAAATAGACATTTGGATACCTAACATCCAAATGTCTATTTATTATGTTAAATGCTTGTACACAAATGAATATCTATTTTTGAATTCAAGTTCCTATGCAGGAGAATAATGGAGTTAAGTATTATTCCAATTCAAAAAGAGCATTCTTTGCTGGGTATGAAACATATTTAGTTCCATTTTCTGTGACAAATATATTTACTGAATATCCATGGGAAGATATACTAACAACTTTAACATTAGTACCATCAGCATCTACATTATTAAATTTTGATTTAAAAGCTGAAACTGTCATCGTGCTTTCGTTAACTGAAGGGGTAGGAACAGCTATTGGACCAATACCTGGAACTGTAGCACTGACACTATCTTTAGAAATAGTGAACTGCTGACCACGGGCTTTTTCAACGCTATCATCACTTAAAGAACCTTTTGACACAACATTGTTAACAGTCCAAGTGCCATATAAATATGAAGGCATAGATGCTTTTGTTGTGTTACCGCTTGAACCAGAGCCGCCGCCAGAACCACCAGAACCGCCTGATGAACTTGTATTTGAATTACTTGTATCAGTAGCAGTAGTTGTTGAGGATGAAGCTGAATTTACAGCAGAAGCTGCACTGATCTTCTCTCCACTTGTTGCAAATGTGTAGTTTACACCATTAACTGTTACATTTCCAGTTTTCATTGCGCCAGATTCACTTAAGTAATAAGTTTTACTGTTTAATTCAAGTAATCCAGTTTGCATAGAACCAGAGGTATTTAAGTAATACCATGAACCATTATCAAGTACCCAACCAGTTTGCATGCTTCCTGATGAATTAGCATAATACCAAGTACCTCTATCGTTAATCCAACCAGTTTTCATATCTCCAGATGGAGCAAGATAATACCAAGTGCCACCATCGCTAACCCAACCAGTTTTCATAACTCCATTAGAATCGAAGAAATACCATTTTCCATCAATTGCTGTCCAGCCTGATACCCAATTGCTTCCGTTATCATAGCTCCAATTACCGCTATCAGATTGTTTCCAAGCAGCCGATGCTTTTGTTGGCAAAGTAACAGTAGCAGTAGCTACAAGTGTTACTGCAGCTACTAACATTAAGTTTCTTAATTTAAGTTTTTTCATTTTAACACTCCTCATAATACTTAGTTATCATCAAAGTTCACAATAGCCTGTGGAATTTTCTAATTTACTAATTTTATGTATAGCTATGTAAAGTTTGAAATATACATATATATAATTTACCATTTAAATATATAAATTTCAAATTATTATAAATAGCGGTATATTAAATTATTAAAAGGAAAATAAATTTTGAAATAAATAACAATTTTTAATTTAAGGACTATTCATATTCGTGCACAACATGGAAAAAATATTGTAATTAATCCATAAATGCTATATTATAGAATGTATAGCGATATAATATAAATTATATGTTTAATATTTAAATATTGAAAGGGGATAAAATAGGAATGAAGATGAAGAAAATATTATCAATGGGAGCTCTTGGTTTAGTAGTAGCTTGCTCTACATCAATTGGAGCTTTAGCAGCTGAAACACAAGTGCCTAATAAGGCTGAATTATTAAAGGGAGTGCTTGTAAGCCAATATATTAATGGGAAAAACCAAACTGGTTTATTAACAGGGGTTAATAAAGATACAAAGATTGGTTCAATTGTATCTTCGGATTTTGTTAATAAAGTTAATGCTAATTTTGGGGATTACAAGACAGTTGATAAAGCAATAGCAAAATTCGATAATAACCAAAATGAGACTGTAGAACAAATCTTACAAAAAGCTACTAAAGATGAGGCTACTTTTAATAAGTTTAAAACTGACTTTTTAGAAATAGCAAAAAAAGTACAAGCTATGGATAATTTACAAGGGCAAGATAGAAAAGATGCAGAATTGAAAGTAATTAATATTGTTAATGCTTATAATAATACATTAACAGTTTCATTTGGTAAGGACAGCAAAGGAAAAACAACTGGAACTATTAAACAATTTGGAAAAACTATAATAGAACTTAATTACAACGATATTCAAAGTGTTATAGATAAAGTTAATAGTATTACTTGGAAAGATGTTGTTGAATTAAAAAATTTTTATTAAGAAGTTAATCTTAGGAAGGAATTAATATACTAGCATGAGTAAGATTAAAAGGGGCATCAGTATTATCATAGAAATTCTACTAATATGTAGTATTATAGTTGCAGTATTAGCAATATTTCTTAGAGTTATTGTGTTAAATAAGAATACTTATACAACTATATTTAATAAAAATAATACTTATGAACAAGTCAAAGAATTAATTTACGACAAAATAGATGCTACATTAAGTGCTAAAAATATTAATTATGACATTAAGGAATCAATAATAACAGAAGATGATATAAGAAAAGAAGCTGATACTATGATTTCTGGCTTAATTGATTATTTAGAAACAGGAGAAAATAATATTAAACCTTTGGATACAGAAATATATAAACAGAGAGTTACTGATGTATTACAATCAATTTTTGGTAACTTAAAGTCTAGCAAAAGTGATTTATCTTATAATGATAACTATAATTTAGAGAATATGACATATGAAAGTCCAAAATTTAAGTTTAGTAATATGATGCTTGTGAAAGAAAAATCACAAGATGATATGAAGAATGCGTTAAATGTGGAAAAGCTAATGTCCAAAGAAGAAGCAGAAGCTAGAGTAAGAGAAATATTGAAAGAAAAAGGTTTAACTGAGGAACAGGCTATTGAAAAGGCAAGAAAAAATGGAATAACTGAGGAACAGGCTTTAAAGATACTAGCTGGCTATGGCATAACTATTGATGATGATTCTAAGGGAAGCGAATCAACACTAGAGCACTCTAACAATGGTGAGAGTAATAGTGCATCTTTACCAAGTAGCTATAACTCTTATGAAAATTCAGGTAAGGAATCAGGATCGGCAAACAATAAGATGGCGGATTCTGCAAGCCAGGCACAGTCTAGTAAAAGTGTTGAAAATCAGTTGGATAACATAGAAAGAAAATTACAGAATGAGGCAGAAAATAATATTGACAAAGAAGTTGAAAAAATTAATTTAGATAGGATATTGGCTTCTAATAAACTTTATATATTAGCAAAGGCAACGTCGATGATTTATAAGTTGTTCTATATATTGATAACTCTACCTATTATTTTTATGGTTACATTGGCAAAGATAAACGGAAGAGGGATTAATTGGGGAGTCGGATACATAAGAAATGGAGTCTTATTATCAGGATTAATATTATTAGGGATACCTTCTGCTGCGTATGGATTAAGAGTTTATGAAAAAATTAATATTAACCAAGCTTATTTAGTTAATACAATTTCTTATACAATAAAATATTTTTTGGAAGCTTTAATGATATATGGGGCTATAATATTCATTTTAGGACTACTTATGTTTTTACATAAGTTTATAAAACGTTCTAATATATAAAAAGTGTTATTTATAGAACCATATCAATAATTTATAGTTTTATCATAAAAATGGAAAGTAGAATTATCAAGGAGGGTAATATAATAATGAAAAGTTTAAAATTGAAAAAATTAGTTGCCTGTGCTGTTGCGGCATTAACAATAGCGACTTTATCTCCAATTGGGGCATCGGCGGAATGGAAGCAAGATTCTAACGGATGGTGGAATACTGAAGGAAGTTCATACTCTACAGGTTGGAGAGCTATAAACGGAAGTTGGTATTATTTTAATACAGATGGATATATGAAGACAGGCTGGGTAAATGATGGAGGTACATGGTACTATTTACAATCATCAGGAGCAATGAAGACAGGTTGGGCAAATGATGGAGGTACATGGTACTATTTACAATCGTCAGGAGCAATGAAGACAGGTTGGGTAAATGATGGAGGTACATGGTATTATTTACAATCATCAGGAGCAATGAAAACAGGATGGATAAATGATAATGGTGTATGGTATTTTGCATCAGTATCAGGAGCGATGCAAAGTGGAGTAATTCAAATTGATGGAAAAGTATATTATTTTGCATCAAATGGAGCAATGCAAGTTGGTAATGTAACAATTGATGGAGTAGTTTATACATTTGCAGCAACTGGAGAAGCTACAGGAACTAAGCTACCAACTCCAACATTAGGGTTTACATCTAGTGGAGTTGTAGTTGATTTAAGCAATCCTACAGAAACAGAAAGCAGCAGTCATTCATCAGGTGGAGGATCAGGATCAGGCGGTAAGACATCTCAAGATCCTATAGATCAGGCATTTAGTAGTCAAACAAGAGTTGGGTTATCTAAGTCGGACCCAGATGAAAATGGGGCAGTAACTATAAAACCTTCAGTATTTGGATTTACACCAGGAGACACAACAACTGCGTCTATAGGAGGAGTAACTTATTCGGTTAAAAAAGAAATAAGTGTATCATTAGAAAATGGAACAGATGTTGGAATTAGTGGAGATTACAATAGCGGATATAAGATTGAAAAAGGTCAGAGCGGGACAGTAACTGTAGTCATTTCTTTAATAGGTCCTGATGGAAGTTTAAAATATGTTAATGCAACACCAACATATTTTAGTAACAAGTAGATTTGTATATTTATGTAAATGCAGATTTGATTCTAAAATTTTAATGTTTTGACAGAGTTTTAGAAAGGCAGTAAGAATTTTAAATTCTTACTGCTTTCTTATTTTTTTATATCTGCTATAATATTACTTGTCGCTATTTTTATTTCTAGCGAAGAGAAATATTGGGGAAAGCGTTATTTTATATGTTCTTATATAAAATAAAGTTTATTATATAAGAACATATAAAATAAAGTTTATTATATAAGTTAAGACACATTAAAGAAAAAGAGAAGTCCAAAACCACCAAGAAGAGTTTTGATCAGGTATAAGTAATGTAGTAATGTGAGTGGGGTTACTAAGATATGTATGTTGCTAAATAGAAAATTAGAAATCTTAGGCTTCGAGTGAATCAATTGTCTGGCACATATGCTGAGATTTTTTTATTCTCAAGAAATTTATATTAAAGTCAAATTTGTGACGTTGTATTCTTTGATAATATAAATTATGAAAGTTACTGATTAAGAGTGTTGAATTCTTAGAGAGAATAAAAAAGAAGCATATTAGTCTTTGGGATTTTTATCTAAAGGATTAAAAAGTCAGATTTATAAAATGAGCATCCGACTTAGAAGTCTCCTGAGATTTTACTCTGATAGCAAATGATTAAAGTGAGATTTATTATTATTTTTGATTACGTCTTAAAATGATAATTGCAGAAAGGAGTGGAAAAGGTGAGACCATTAGCGGACTTGATGAGGCCTAATAAATTAGAAGATTTTGTAGGGCAGCAGCATATATTGGGTCAAGGAAAGCCATTATATAACTTGATATCTGGAAAAAACATATGTAATTGCATATTTTACGGGCCACCAGGAACGGGAAAAACAACTTTAGCTAACATAATGGCTAATTATGTAGATAAGAAATTTTATAAATTAAATGCAACAGTTGCATCGGTTAAGGATATTCAGGACATAACTAATAATATAGATAGCTTATTAAATTATAATGGAGTTGTTTTATATATAGATGAGCTTCAGCATTTTAACAAAAAGCAACAGCAGGCATTGTTAGAATTTATAGAAGATGGAAGAATAACTTTAATCGCAAGTACAACTGAAAATCCTTATTTCGTTATACACAAAGCAATAATAAGTAGATGTAATATATTTTCGTTTAAACCCTTAATTACAGGTGACATAATAGTTGGACTTAAAAGATCTATACAAAAGCTTATAGATGAAGGGATAGAGATAGAATACTCAGATGAGGCGCTGGAGTATATTGGAGAGATATCTCAAGGTGACTATAGAAAAGCTTATAATATTTTAGAGATGGCGATAAATTCTCAAGTTAAGCAGGTTAGAGTGATTTCAAGTGAATACATTGAAAGCTTAGGGCAATCAAGTATGCGCGCTGATTCTAGTGGAGATGAATTTTATAATTTATTAAGTGCTCTTCAAAAAAGTATAAGGGGAAGCGATCCTAATGCAGCAGTCCACTATCTAGCTAGATTGATTAAAGGAGGAAATTTAACAGCTATAATAAGAAGAATATCTGTTATTGCAGCAGAAGATATTGGTCTTGCATTTCCCAATGCATTATCTGTTGTTAATTCTGGAATAGAACTTTCATTAAAGGTTGGACTTCCGGAAGCAAGAATAATTCTTTCGGAAATAGTTATATATTTAGCAACTCTTCCTAAATCTAATAGTGCATGCTTAGCTATAGATTCTGCTATGAATGATCTGGAAAATATGAATTTTGGAGATGTTCCAATGCATTTAAAGGATGCTCATTACTCTGGAGCAGCAAACCTTGGCGTTGGTGGCTATAAATATCCTCATGATTATCCTAATCATTATGTAAAACAGAGTTATTTACCGCAAGAACTGCTTGGAAAGATTTATTATAATGAACAAAATAATAAATATGAAGAGAGTTTGAGGAAATACTGGGCAGAAATAAAAAAATAATAGCAATTATCGTTTGACAAAAGCCGAGTATTTTGGTAAGATATAAGCGAATTTAATATATCTTTTATAATACTAGAAAAACTAGAAAATATCAACAAAAAACGAAAAGGGGTGAAGAAATAATGAAACTTTCAACTAAAGGAAGATATGGAGTTAGAGCTATGGTTGACTTAGCATCTAATTATGGTGGTGCCCCAGTTTCAATAAAAACTATATCAAAGAGAGAAAATCTTTCGGAATATTATTTAGAACAGTTATTTAGCCCGCTTAGACGTGCTAATATGATTAGAAGTATAAGAGGTGCTCAAGGTGGATATGTTCTATGCAAGCCGCCAAAGGACATAACGGTTGGCGATGTTATGACTATTCTTGAAGGGCCAATTGAGATAGCAGATTGTATTGATGGTGTTGAGTGTGATAGTTCGGATTGCTGTGCAACCAAAGCAGTTTGGGAAAAGATTAAAAGAAGCATAGACGATGTTATGAACTCAATTACATTACAGGATATACTTGATGATTATGAGACAATTAAAAACAATAAGAATAATATTAAGATAGTGGATAGGAGTGAATGATTATGAAGAACGTATATATGGATTATTCAGCTACAACTTATGTAAAACCAGAAGTGTTAGAAGAAATGCTTCCTTATTTTACTGAAAAGTTTGGTAACCCATCTTCATTTTATGGAATATCAAGAGAAACAAAAAGAGCTATAGATAAGGCAAGAGAACAGATAGCAGAAGCATTAAACTGTTTACCTGATGAAGTGTATTTCACAGGTGGCGGATCAGAGGCTGATAACTGGGCTATAAAAGGTATCGCAGCAGCTCATAAGAATAAAGGAAACCATATAATAACAACTAAGATCGAGCACCATGCAGTTCTTCATACTTGTGAATACTTAGAGAAGAATGGCTTTGATGTTACATATTTAGATGTTGATGAAGAAGGTTTCATAAAATTAGATGATTTAAGAAATGCTATAACTGATAAGACGATTTTAGTAAGTATTATGTTTGCTAATAATGAAATAGGAACAATTCAGCCTATAAAAGAAATTGGAGAAATCTGTAGAGAAAAGAAAGTTTTCTTCCATACAGATGCAGTTCAGGCTGTTGGAAATGTTCCTGTTGATGTTAAAGAAATGAATATAGATATGCTATCACTTGCAGGTCATAAGATCTATGGGCCAAAAGGTATTGGAGTTCTTTATATAAAGAAGGGAATTAAAATTGATAATTTAATTCACGGTGGAGCTCAAGAAAAGAATAGAAGAGCAGGTACAGAAAATATTGCTTCTATTGTTGGACTTGGTAAAGCACTTGAACTTGCTACTAATAATTTAGAAGATCATATGAAAAGATTAACTGCGTTAAAAGAAAAATTAATAGCTGGTTTACTTGAAATTCCATACACTAAATTAAATGGACCAAGAGGAGATAAGAGACTTCCTGGAAATGTTAATGTATGTTTTAGATTTATTGAAGGTGAATCAATTTTATTATCATTAGATTTTAAAGGAGTTTGCGCATCAAGCGGTAGTGCTTGTACTTCAGGTTCTTTAGATCCATCACATGTATTACTTGCAATTGGGCTTCCTCATGAAATTGCTCACGGATCATTAAGACTTAGCATGGGTGAAGGGTCAACAGAAGAAGATGTAGATTATGTTCTTGAAGTTGTACCACCAATTATTGAAAGATTAAGAAACATGTCACCATTATGGGATGACTTTTTAAAGAAAGGGGAAAATTAATATGATATACAGTGAAAAAGTAATGGAACATTTCCAAAATCCAAGAAACGTTGGAGAAATAGTAGATGCAAATGGCGTAGGTGAAGTTGGAAACGCTAAATGTGGAGATATAATGAAAATCTATTTAAAGGTTGAAGACAATATCATCAAAGATGTTAAGTTTAAGACTTTTGGATGTGGATCAGCTATTGCATCATCATCAATGGCTACAGAATTAATCAAAGGGAAAACATTAGATGAAGCTTGGGAATTAACTAATAAAGCAGTTGCAGAAGCTTTAGATGGTCTTCCACCAGTAAAAATGCACTGTTCTGTTCTTGCAGAAGAAGCAATTCATAAAGCTATAAATGATTACAGAGCAAAAAATGGATTAGAAGTAATACCTATGGAAGAACATAGTGACGAAGATCTACATGCTGCTGTACATGGAGAAGAGTAATAGGTGAAATTATGAAGAAAAAAGTTTTAGTAGGTATGAGTGGTGGTGTAGATAGTTCTGTTGCTGCATATTTATTGAAACAGCAGGGATATGACGTCATTGGTGCTACAATGCAGATTTGGCAGCACGATGAGGAATTTGAAGAAAGGGAAGGGGGCTGCTGCTCCCTTTCTGCTGTTGATGATGCAAGAAGAGTATGCGACAAGCTTGATATACCATTTTATGTTTTAAATTTTAGAGATTATTTTAAGGAAAAAGTTATTGATAAATTTGTTCAAGAATACATAGATGGAAAGACTCCGAACCCTTGTATTGAATGTAATAAACATTTAAAGTTCGATGAACTTTTAAGAAGAGCAAGAGGTATAGGGGCAGATTATGTGGCTACTGGTCATTATGCTAAAATTGAAAAGCGCGATGATAGATATCTTTTAATCAGATCTGATGATGATAGAAAAGATCAAACTTATGCTTTATATAATTTTACCCAAGATCAGTTGGAACATACATTAATGCCTTGTGGAGACTATGAAAAGACTAAGATTAGAGAAATAGCAAAGGAAATAGGTCTTGCTGTTCATAATAAAAAAGATAGTGAAGAAATATGTTTTATTTCTGATAATAATCATGGTAAATATATTTCAGAAGCAAAGCCAGATAGGGTTAAACCAGGTAATTTCGTTGATAAGAGTGGTAATATACTTGGTCAGCACAAAGGAATTGTATATTACACTATTGGACAAAGAAAAGGACTTGGATTATCCCTTGGAAGGCCAGTATTTGTAACAAATATAAATGCTAAAACCAACGAAGTTGTACTAGGTTCTGAAGATGATATTTTCAAAACAGAATTAATCGCAACTGATGTAAATTTTATTCCTTTTGATAAACTTGAAAAAGAAATGGAAGTTACAGCAAAAATAAGATATTCTGCAAAGCCAGCAGAAGCTGCTTTAATGCCACTTCCAAATGGTAGAGTGAAAGTTGTTTTTAAGGAAAAGCAAAGGGCAATAACTAAAGGTCAGTCAGTTGTATTTTATAATGATGAAATAGTAGTTGGCGGCGGTATAATAGAAAGTATAATCTAAAAAATATTATTGTAGTTTAAGTATTTTTAAGGCTGGGAGTATGCGAGTGCTCTCGGCTTTTGTTTTTTATGCTTTGGAGTTCGCAAAACCAGCTACCAAGCCGGTAATGGACGTTGGTTATAAAATATATGGACAGTTTTAGTTAGGAAAATGCTCCTGTGTATTTTTTGTTTAGGGCCGCAGAGCAAGCTAGTGCTTTTGTGTAGTCATGAATATGTGTTTTAATCATAAAAGAAGCCTAATTTGTAAATGATAATTCTTGCTTTACAATACATGGCAAGAATATTTGAAAATTAGAATAAATGAAGCATGGAGGCAAATGTGAGTTAATAGTTGGAAGTTGTAAAATAATTAGTAGTATTTTACATAATAGTATTAACTTATGAAGATATAATTGGTATAATGTTCTCGAAGTAAAAAATTGGAAGGTGATTTTTTGGATATCTTCAAGGCATTAAAGAGATATAATGAACATGGCTTCAATTCTAAAGGGTTTCATAAAAATGGCACAAAGCATGATGAGTATGGATTTGATAAAAGAGGGATGCATAAAAATGGGACATACTATAATGAAGAGGGGTATGATAGAGAAGGTTATGATAAAAAAGGATATGATAGAAATGGATTTAATAATGCCGGTTTTGATAAAGAAGGATACAATAAAAATGGATATAATATATTAGGTTACGACAGAGATGGTGAATACTTAGAAGTAAGATATAAGTGGAAATGATTGAAGTGAATATGGATAGTAAAATAAGAAGGGCATGAGGTAAATAAAAAAAGTTACATTTCTAACTTGATATTTATAATAAATATTTTATACTCAGATTAATTAGTTTTACTCGATAGTTGACATCAGCAGCAATTTTCTTATTAAGGTTAAAGAAAACGGTTGTACTATCTTGAATGTGTTTAGCTAAATTCAGCTGGGATTAAAATTTCACATGAAAAGGCCTGCTTTATACAATTAAGTACTTACTAAATAGTAGGTACTATTTTTATTCTTTAGGAATTTATATTCCAATAAAATCTGTGGACGAGGTACTCTTTTAGGGTATAACTTAAAAAAGGTTGATTGATTAGTTTTTATATTTAAAAAAGAATAAAAAGGAATCTTATTCGCCTGCCAATTTTTCTCACATGTGTTCGAAAAGGCAGATGCGTGAAAAAATCTCCGGATCCACAGTCTCCTGCAAAAAGTGTTTTTATATGCAGAAAAGTTCAATATTGTAGAAAAGTTCCGTATTGCAGCATAGCTGCTCTTTTCAGTAGTGCAGAGCTACTCTTTTTATAAGTGCATAGCTGTCATTTTTAGTGTGAAGATTTTTCTCATATACGTCTGGGATTTTCTTTTATGTAATTTTAATAGAATACTCATTATTGGTAAGTTATACATGCAAGCATATTAGCATGAATAATTTTCCTATTGTTGGATACTATATCAAATGAACTGAATTTAGGTTGCTGACTATATTTCTTATCTTAGAGAATATAGGGGTAATACTACAGTGTATAGATATAAGACAGACATAAGAGCTTTCTATTAAAAATTGTTTTGGAGGTGCACAATGTTTAAAACTAGAGATTTTTATTTCAAGAAGGTTTATAACATTAAAGGCAAAAAAATTGGTATTATAGAAGACTTATACATAGATTTCTTTTTAGGAAGGGTTGTAGGATTTAAGGTGTCCAATAGCCATCTATTCTCTAAAAACAACTATATAGATATGGAAGATGTTATAGATGTAGGTGAAGATGTAATAATAGAAAATATAAAAAAAGGTGATGGACTTACATTTAAAGAGATTAAGTATATGGAAGTTATTGATACATTGGGGAATGTTAAAGGAGTTCTAGAGGATATTATAATAGATATACAGGATTATTCAATTAAAGCAATAGTTATAAGCTCAGGGTTAGTAGATAAGATGATAAAGGGTAAGCAGATTATTCTTTTAAGTAGATGCATACTTGGAGAAGAATACATATTATATATAGGAAATGAGGGGGTTTTATTTAAAACATTACCTCATAATATGGATAGGCACAATGCAATTAAGAAAGCATAGAGGCACAATTCTTTTAGGAATAACCCTATTATGTTTAATTAGCCTAATATTAGCTTACATCTTTAATAAATCAATAAATGCAATAATTAATATTATTATAGTATCTTTTATTCTAGCTTATACTTTGACTCCTATCAGAGATACATTTGAAACAAAATTTAGAATAAGTAAGAAAATCTCTTCAATATTAGTTATAGTAATAATTCTTAGCATTATTACTGCGTGTATAATTGTTATAGTTCCTACGTTATTTAATGAGATATCTAACATCAGTAATGTATTTGAGAACATAAGCAGTTTACTGGAAGGATTATTTAAAAAAAATAACTTGGATGATTTTGCTACTACCAATGTAATATATAATGAAATTTTAGAAAAAGGAAATACTTTTTGGACAAATTTTTCAGAAAATGCTGTTGAAAATCTAATGAACATTGGTGATAATGCAATGTCATTTGCAATTATCCCTATCATGGTATATTACTTTCTTTGCGATGGTAATAAAATATATACTAAAATGCTGCTATTATTACCAACTTCTAAAAGAGGGCTTACTAAAAAAATATTAAGTGATATTGATAGAGTATTAACCAGATATATAACAAGCCAGTTAATGCTTTCGGGATTAATAGGTGGGTTAACATTGATATTGTTATTAGTATTGAAAGTGAAATTTCCTTTATGGATTTCTATACTGAATGCGATATTAAATATAATACCGTATTTTGGTCCAATTTTTGGTGCGGTTCCAGCGGTGATAGTTGCACTTTTAGACTCTCCAATAAAAGCATTTTGGGTAATCGTAGGTATGTTTATAATTCAACAGCTTGAAGGTGATATTTTATCTCCTAAAATAACAGGGGACAGTACAGAGATGCACCCATTTGTTATAATAATTTTATTACTTATCGGCGACAAATTCGGTGGATTTGTCGGGATGGTATTAGTGGTACCAATAGCTGTCATTATAAAAGTTTTATATGATGATATAAATTACTATCTGTTTTAGACTGTAACTTTGTATTTAGAACATTTCAGTGAAATTTTTCATAGTCCTACGAAACAACATATTTATTATTTCACTTGAGTACACATAAAGTTGAATATTGACATAATTATCTATATGAAATATAATTTTGATGAAATAATTAAATATTAAGCGATGAATAGGATGAGTAAATTTATTATAGTCGTTTTAGAGAAAAAGTGGTTGGTGAAAACTTTTGGCTGTATATTTTGAAGCTGCCTAGGAGCTATAAATTACTAAGTGATGTATGAGTGCATATCATACATAATTAGGGTGGTACCGCGGAATTCTAGCTTTCGTCCCTATATCTATTAGGGGAGAGGGCTTTTTTTATTTGGTAAATTATACACATATAAAAAGAGCAGCTATGCTGCAATTAGGATCTTTTCACATTTGAAAAAGGCAGCTATGCTGCAATACGGAGCCTTTTTGAAATTAGGAACTTTTAACTAATAATTATGAAATCTTAAATCTTCGTCAGAAGATTATAAACAAAATAAAAATATATTCTGAAGGAATATCATAGTCAACTGTTAACTGAAAAAAATGGAGGAATAGTTTATGAAATTTATGAAAACCAATGACTTGAGAGAAGCGTACTTGAAATTTTTTGAAAGCAAAGATCATCTAAGAATGGATAGCTTTTCTTTGGTTCCAAAGAACGATAAAAGTTTATTATTAATAAATGCAGGAATGGCTCCGTTAAAGCCTTATTTCACTGGATTACAAGAACCACCAAAGAGAAGAATTACAACTTGTCAAAAGTGTATTAGAACAGGAGATATCGAAAATGTAGGTATTACAAGCAGACATGGTACTTTCTTTGAGATGCTTGGAAACTTTTCTTTTGCAGATTATTTCAAAAAAGAAATAATTCCTTGGGCTTGGGAGTTTATTACAGAAGTGTTGGAACTTCCAAAAGATAGATTATATGTAACTATATATTTAGATGATGATGAAGCATATGAATATTGGACTACACTTACAGATGTAGATAAAACTCATATATTCAGATTAGGTAAGGAAGATAACTTCTGGGAACATGGTGCAGGTCCATGCGGTCCTTGTACAGAAATTCATTTTAATAGATCAGAGCAAATACCAACTAACGCTGATGAGTTTGTTAAATTAGCAGATGAAGATAAAATAATAGAATTCTGGAACCTTGTTTTCACTCAATTTGATGGTGATGGAAAAGGAAACTATGAAAAACTTGCTAATACTAACATTGATACAGGTATGGGACTTGAAAGACTTGCAACTATAATGCAAGAAAAAAATAGTATTTTTGAAATTGATACATTAGAAAATATTTTAAGTGAAGTTGCAAAATTAGCTAATGTTAAATATGGGGAAAATCAAAAGACAGATATATCTTTAAGATTAATAACTGACCATATTAGATCGATAACTTTCATGATTTCAGATGATGTTATGCCATCGAATGAAGGTAGAGGATATGTGTTAAGAAGACTTCTTAGAAGAGCAGCAAGACATGGAAAAACTTTGGGGATTAAAGAAGCATTTCTTTGTAACTTATGCGATACTGTTATAAGAGATTCAAGTGAAGCTTATCCAGAATTAAACAATAAGAAAGAATATATTAAGAAAGTAATTAAAATAGAAGAAGATAAATTTAGAGAAACATTAGATTCAGGAATGGAAATATTAAATGGATTTATAAGTGAACTAAAGGCAAAGAATGAAAAAGTTCTTAGTGGTGTAGATGGATTTAAATTATATGATACATTTGGTTTTCCAATGGAACTTACAAAAGAAATATTAGAAGATGAAGGTTTATCATTAGATGAAGATGCTTTCCATGAAGAAATGAAAGTTCAAAGAGAAAGAGCTAGAAGTGCAAGAAAAGTTTCTAATTACATGGGAACTGATGTTAAAACATTGGATATTATACCAGGAGAAATCGAAACTATTTTTGATGGATATGACAATGATACTTTAAATGCAGAAGTTAAAGTGTTAATTGAAGGTGAAGATTTTACAGATGCTATAACAGAAGGAAATAAAGCTATTATAGTTACCGATGTTACTCCTTTATACGCTGAAATGGGTGGTCAAATAGGAGATACAGGTGTAATATTTAATGATGGTTTTAAAGCTAATGTGCTTGATACTAAAAAGAACATAGGCGGAAAAATAGTTCATTTTGTTGAAGTTGTATCAGGAGAACTTAAAGTAGGCGATACAGTTACTATAGAGGTGGATAAAGTTAGACGTGAAAACATTAAGAAGAACCATACTGCAACTCATCTTTTGGATAAAGCATTAACTGAGGTTCTTGGATCACATGTTCATCAAGCTGGATCTTATGTAAGTAATGATAGACTTAGATTTGACTTTTCTCATTTTGAAGCTATGACAGAAGAAGAAATTAATAAGGTTGAAGATTTAGTAAATGAAGCAATTACAAGTGTTACACCAGTTGTTACAGAAGTTATGGATCTTCAAGAAGCAAAAAAAAGTGGAGCTATAGGTATATTTGATGATAAATATGCTGATAAAGTTAGAGTTGTAAGTGCAGGGGAATATTCTAAGGAATTATGTGGTGGAACACATATAGATAACACAGGAAAGATTGGTTTGTTTAAAATTATATCTGAAAGTGGTATTGCAGCAGGAACAAGAAGAATAGAAGCTGTAATAGGAAAAGAAGCTTATAAGATAGTAAATGAAAAGAAAGACTTGTTAAAAGAAATTTCAACTAAGCTTAAATGCTCAGAAAAAGAATTATTATCTAAACTTGATCAACAAGTTAAGGAATTAAAGGAAAAAGATAAAGAAATAACAGTTTTAAAATCTAAATTCGCATCAATGGGAATAGACGATATAGTATCTTCTTCAAGAAAAGTTAAGGATATAAATGTAATTGCATATGAATTGAAAGATGTTGATAGTGATACTTTAAGAGATGTTTGCGAAAAAGTAAGAGATAAAGCTCCAAATAGTATAGTTTTACTTATGAGTGCAAATGCTGGAAAAGTTATTATTTGTGCTATGGCAACTAAAGATGCAGTAGCTAAAGGTGCGCATTGTGGAAAGTTAATAAAAGAAATATCTTCTATGCTTGGCGGCGGTGGCGGCGGAAGACCAGACATGGCTCAAGCAGGTGGAAAAATGCCAGAAAAAATACAAGAAGCAATTGAAGAATCATATAAAATAGTGGAAACTTTAGCAAAGTAGTATACTTTTTATAAAATATAGGTTATAATCTAAGTATAGTTAGTGAATAAATTTAAAGAATAAAGTTAATAATAAATATGGATATCGTTTCCTTATAAAATGATTAAGGGGGTGAGTTGCTTTAAGTAGCAATTTTATGAGTAATAATATTGAACATACAATGCAATTTGATTTAAGTAAGAATAAAGAAGCTCTTACAAAAACAATATTAACAGAGGTTTATAATTCATTACAGGAAAAAGGATATAATCCTATAAATCAATTAGTTGGATATTTGATTTCAGGAGACCCTACTTACATCACTAATTACAACGGAGCAAGAGCTTTAGTAAGAAAACTCGAAAGAGATGACATACTAGAAGAAGTTATAAAATCTTATTTAGAGATAAAGTAGAGAGTGCCCGTTTATAACGGGCACTCTTAATTTTGTATATGAAAGAAAGTATAATACCATGATTAGGTTAATATTTAATTCGTATATGTTGTGAGAGGTGCTGTAATTTGAGAATACTTGGATTAGATTTGGGTTCAAAGACTATTGGAGTGGCAGTAAGTGATCCGTTAGGGTTCACAGCTCAAGGCCTAACTACAATTAGAAGAACTAACAAAGAAAAAGATATAGCCGAAATAAAGAAATTTTGTGATGAATATGATGCGAAAACTATTTTAATTGGTTTACCCAAGAATATGAATGGAACAATAGGACCATCTGGAGAAATAGCAATGGCTTTTGGAAAGATGATAGAAGAAGAGCTTAATGTAGAAGTGAAATTTTGGGATGAACGTTTAACTACTGTTGCAGCTCAGAGGGCAATGCTTGAAGCTGATTTGTCAAGAAGCAAAAGAAAGAAGATAGTAGATAAAGTTGCATCAACTTACATACTTCAAGGATATTTGGATATGATTTCAAAATAAAAAATATCTATAGAATAGGAAATTTTGAGAAGTGTATGTATAAGATTAGTTTCTTATGCAATATGCTTTTATTAATAAATAAAAATAAAGATAAAATAAAGTATAGAAGGGATACATTTATGGATAAAGAAGCAAAATATGTATATATACCTGATCAAGAAGGAAATGATGTTAAGTTCGAGGTTATTATATACTTTGAAATAGAAAAATTAAAAGGCCAATATATAATTGCGACTCCTACAATTGAAGAAACTGATGAAGCTTATGCTTTTAAAATATTCAAAGATGAGGATGGAAGCGATATATTTATAGCGTTAGAAGATGACGATGAAGAATTCGAAATGGTACTAGAGACTTATGAAACTCTTATGAATGAAGATGGTTTAATTGAGGAATAGTATGCAATCAAGTAAGATAGTATTTTCTTTAATGCTTATTAAAGAAAAATCAATTCATTTAATATGAAAAGTGAGGTGTCATGTATGGATGCATCAAATTTAATTGATATGAATGCCTTGAAGGAAGACTTGAAAAAGAAGGGTTATAAATTAACACCACAAAGAAGATCGATTGTTGATACTATTATTGAAAATGAAGGTCAACATTTAACAGCGGAAGAAATATATGATAGTGTAAAAAAGAGTTGCCCGGAAATTGGATTAGCAACAGTTTATAGAACTATTCTTTTGTTAGAAGAATTAGGTGTAATATCTAGATTAGATCTAAATGATGGATGCAGTAGATATGAAATAGTGCATTCAAATGAAACACACAGGCATCATCATCTTGTCTGTAATATCTGTCATAAGGTTTCAGAAGTTCAAGATGATTTACTAGAAGATCTAGAATCTGGAATTGAAAAGCAATATAACTTTAAGATTTTAGACCATAGTGTGAAATTCTTTGGTGTGTGTGATGAATGCCAAAAAAAATTAAATGATGAATAAAAGGACTTTTGATAGAAAATTAGAAATAAAATAAAGTCAAGAATGTGTCAAATATTTCGCCGTGAGTAAAGAAAGATATATATTTTACGGTTTATATATTTACTAAGAAACTGCATTTGGCGCTATGCTTAAAAGAGTATAGTGTCAAATGGCAATTGATATGAAGGTATGTATGTGTAAAGTGAATTGACATGGCTAAACCTTATATGCTCAATAAAGCAATATAGGCTTATAGATTGCAATTTGAATTAAGGTCGCCTGTGTTAATGTGGAATGTATTTGCACATATGACTTATTATTTTTAATGCTAAAGAAAGAACCTTTGTTTATAAATATAATATTAAGAAGAAGGAGGGGAAGTATGAAAAATGAAAGAGCGAAGATAAAAATAATTCCTCTTGGTGGTATAAACGAAATCGGGAAAAATATAACAGCTATAGAATATAAAGAAGATATTATTATTATAGACTGTGGACTAAAGTTTCCTGATGATGATATGTTTGGAATAGATATTGTAATACCAGATGTTTCATATCTAATCAAAAACTTAGAAAAAATCAAGGGGATATTTTTAACTCACGGACATGAAGACCATATAGGAGCGTTGCCGTATGTGCTTAGACAACTAAATGTTCCTGTTTATGGTACTAAGCTTACTCTTGGAATAGTTGAAACAAAACTAAAGGAACACGGTTTGTTAGCTTCAACAGAGTTAGTAAGAGTAAAGCCAAAGGATATAATTAAGCTTGATAGTGTTTCAGTTGAATTTATAAAGACTAATCACTCAATTGCAGATTCAGTTGCAATTGCAGTTCATACACCACTTGGGGTAGTACTTCATACAGGAGATTTTAAGATTGATTACACACCAATTGATGGAGAAATGATGGATTTTGGAAGATTAGCTGAACTTGGAAGAAAGGGAGTTTTAGTATTAATGGCGGATTCAACAAATGTTGAAAGACCAGGATATACTATGACAGAAAAGATTGTGGGAGAAACTTTCCTAAGGCTTTTTGGCAAGGCTAAGGGCAGGCTAATAGTTGCGACGTTTGCATCTAATGTTCACAGAATTCAGCAAATAATTACAGCAGCTGAAGCTTATGAAAAGAAGGTAGCTGTATCAGGAAGAAGTATGGAGAATATTGTTCAAGTTGCAATAGAACTTGGATATCTTACAGTTGGAAAAGATGTACTTATTCCTGTTGATCAAATTTCAAAATATCCAAACGAAAAAATTGTTGTAATAACAACTGGAAGCCAAGGGGAACCAATGTCTGCGCTTGCAAGAATGGCAGCATCGGAACATAGAAAAATCAATGTGATTCCAGGTGATACAGTAATTATTTCAGCAACGCCTATACCAGGTAATGAGAAGTTTGTTTCAAAAGTTATAAATCAACTATTTAAAAAGGGTGCTCAAGTTATATATGATTCCCAGGAAAAGATCCACGTTTCAGGTCATGCATGTCAAGAGGAACTTAAACTAATGCAGGCTTTAGTTAAGCCAAAATTCTTTGTGCCAGTTCATGGTGAATATAGACATTTAAAGAAGCATGGTGAACTAGCTATTGAAGTTGGACTTTCAGAAAAGAATTTATTAATACCTGAAAATGGTGATGTTATTGAAGTAGCAAGAAATTATATTAAAAAGAATGGTACTGTTGTTTCAGGGCAAGTATTTGTTGATGGTCTCGGTGTTGGAGATGTTGGAAATATTGTCTTAAGAGATAGAAAGCATCTTTCACAAGATGGTATCTTAACAATTGTAGTAACAATAGAAAAACAGACTGGAAGAGTTGTATCTGGTCCAGATATAATTTCAAGGGGCTTCGTATATGTTAGAGAATCTGAAGGTCTTATGGATGAAGCAAGAGAAATTGTCAAATCTGTATTAAAGACTTGTGAAGAAAAACAGATTACTGACTGGGCTACACTAAAATCTAAGATGAGAGATCAGCTTAGAGAGTTCCTTTATGAAAAGACTAAGAGAAAACCTATGATATTACCAATAATTATGGAGTTTTAGAAATGCAAAAGAAAATAGCAAGTCGAAAACTGCAACAATATATATGAGAAAATTAAATAATATAATTCATCTTTTTAAAAAAGTTATTTGACCTACAGCGCCTGATAGCTTAAGATAAATTTTTATGAGTTGAATTTTTTTGGAGTATATATGTTAATAATTGAGTTATAATTAACGAAATATTAAGTTGTTAAAGTTATAATTGTTTGGAATAGGGTTGACTTTTTTTGATGGAAAGAGTAGAATTTATAATAGTTGTGTAGGAATTGGGTACTTTAAGTATCCAATTTTCTTTTGGAGAAAAACAGTTATAGGTTTACATTTATATGTGAATAATTTTTATCATAATTTATTTATAATATATAGGAATAATATATTAATAGTATGAAGTTATTTACAATATATACTTAAATTTTAACTAATTTATATACAAACTAAAGAGAAACTATAAAAGAAAAATTCGCAGCTTATTTGCTGTTTGGAGGAATAAAAATGGAATTAATTAAAAGAGAAGATATAAGAAATATTGCTATAATAGCCCACGTTGACCACGGTAAGACAACTTTAGTAGATGCTTTGTTAAGACAAAGCCATACATTTAGAGCTAATGAAAAAGTAGAAGAAAGAGTAATGGATTCTAATGACTTAGAAAAAGAAAGAGGAATTACAATTCTTTCAAAGAATACTGCAGTAATTTATAATGATATAAAGATAAATATAGTAGATACACCAGGGCATGCTGATTTCGGTGGAGAAGTTGAACGTGTACTTAAAATGGTTGATTCAGTTTTGCTTGTTGTTGATTCTTATGAAGGACCAATGCCACAAACTAAATTCGTTTTAAAGAAATCATTAGAATTAGGTTTAAGACCAATAGTTATAATTAACAAGATAGATAAACCAAATGCTAGACCAACAGAAGTTATTGATGAAGTATTTGACCTGTTCGTAGAACTTGGAGCTAATGATGAACAATTAGATTTCCAAATTATTTATGCATCAGCTAGAGAAGGTTTTGCAAAATATAATGTAGATGATGAAAATAATGATATGACTCCTATATTTGAAACAATATTAAAATATGTTGCACCACCAGAAGGATATATGGATGAACCACTTCAAATGCTTGTTAGTACACTAGATACAAATGCATTTGTTGGTAAAATTGCAATTGGTAAGATACATCGAGGTACAGTAAAGAGAAATCAAACAGTTGCTTTATTAAAGAATGATGGATCAAGTGCTAATTACAAGATAACTAGTATATTTACGTACAAAGGATTAAAGAGAGAAGAAGCAGAAGAAGCTTCAATGGGAGATATAGTTGCAGTAAGTGGTGTTCTTGATGCTAATATAGGTGATACTATAGCAGATTCATCATCACCAGAAGCATTACCATTCCTTGAAATAGATGAACCAACATTAAATATGAACTTCATGGTTAATGATTCACCATTTGCAGGTCAAGAAGGTGAGTTTGTAACATCAAGACATTTAAGAGATAGATTAATGAGAGAACTTGAAACAAATGTAAGTTTAAGAGTAAAAGAACTTACTCCAGATTGCTTTGAAGTTTCAGGAAGAGGAGAACTTCACCTTTCAGTTCTTATTGAAACAATGAGAAGAGAAGGATATGAATTCCAAGTTTCAAAAGCAAATGTTATATTTAGAGAAGTAAATGGTCACAAGGAAGAACCAATTGAGTACTTAACAATTGACGTTCCAGAAGAATTCATGGGACCTGTTATGGAAAAGTTAGGACCAAGAAAAGCAGAAATGGTTAATATGACATCTGCAGTAAATGGATACACAAGATTAGAATTCACAGTTCCAGCTAGAGGTCTTATTGGATTTAGAAGTGAATTAATGACTGATACAAAGGGTAATGGAATTATGAATCACGTATTCCATTCATATGAAAAATACAAAGGTGATATTCCAGGAAGAAGCAGAGGATCAATAGTTTCATTTGAAGCAGGAGATTCAATAGCATATGGATTATATAGTGCTCAAGAAAGAGGGCAATTATTCATAGGCGCTGGTGTTCCTGTATATGGTGGTATGATCGTTGGTGTTTCTGCAAGAGCAGAGGATCTTGAAATTAATGTATGTAAAATGAAGAAACTTACTAATACAAGATCATCAGGTGCTGATGATGCATTAAAATTAACTCCACCAGTTGAAATGTCTCTTGAACAATGTTTAGAATTTATAAATGCTGATGAATTGGTAGAAGTTACACCAAAGAATATAAGAATGAGAAAAAGAGTATTAGATAGTGCTGAAAGAAGAAGAATGATTAGCAGAAATAAAAAATAATTTGCTGAAAATACTTTAACTATTAAATAAAATAAATATAATTAAAGTAAATGGTCTTTATTTGGCTATTTACTTTTAATTATATCTAGGAGAAAGTAGAAAAAGTTTATGAATAAATATAAATCTTTTAGAAAGCTAATACTGTTAATTATATTATTTTTATTTGTAATAACTCTGACATTTGTAATATCTTATAGTAGCGCTATAAGAAAACCATTAAAATCAACTGAAGACTCAATTATCATTGAAGTGAAACAAGGCGAAGGATTCTATGACATATTGGATAAACTGGACAAAGAAAATAAATTGACTAGTAAGCTTCTTGTTAAAGTAAATCTGGCTATAGATAAAAGAAAAGTAAATTTAACAGAAGGTATATATGAAATAAATACAAATTCATCTCTAGAAGAATTAATAAAATCTTTAGAAAATAAGGATGGAGATAAGGATTTGGTTAAATTAACTATACCAGAAGGCTATTCTATAGAAGATATTGCGAAGAGCTTAGAAGACAAAGAGATTTGCTCTAAAGACGAGTTTATTAAAGCTGTTAAAGATTACAAATTACCTAGCTTTGTGAAAAATAACAATAAGAAGAGATATAATTTGGAAGGATATTTATATCCTGATACATATTTAATAGAAAAAGGGTCAAGCGCAAATGATGTAATTAAATCCATGTTAGATAGATTTGAAGATGTGCTTAAGCAGGTGGAAGATGAAACTAAAGTTGAAATAAAGGATGAAGATGTGGAAAAGATAGTTACTATAGCTTCTATGATAGAAAGAGAAGCAAGAGTGGCTAGTGATAGACCATTAATATCATCAGTTATTTACAACAGATTAGAAAAAGATATGAAACTTCAAATAGATGCAGCGGTAATTTATGCATTGGGGTATCACGTTGATGTGGTATTAAACAAGCATCTAGAAGTAGATTCGCCATATAATGTATACAAGTACAAGGGGTTGCCAGTTGGTCCTATAGCGAATCCAGGGATAGATTGCATTAAGGCAGCATTACTTCCTGAAAAGACAGACTATTTATATTATATTATGAAAGATGATGGATCACATTATTTTACTAATAGCTATGAAGATTTTTTAAATAAGAAAAAAGAATTGGGATATTAAGGTATGCAGAGAAGGTAGTGAGACATAATATAATTTGTGTTTTGGTTCTTATTATTTTTGAATGTATATAAGTTTATGGAGGAAATTCATGAGTGAGATTACATACGACTATATGGAAGATTATATTAGAGGATTGATTCCAGATAGAAGTGGAATTTTAAAAGAGATAGAGGATTTTGCTAGAGAAAATAAGGTACCTGTTGTTCAAAAGGAGACTGGGGTTTTTCTTGAATTTATGTGTAGCATGAAAAAACCAAAGAGAATATTAGAACTTGGAACAGCAATAGGATTTTCGTCAATATTAATGTATCAAGCATCGGGAACCGAACCGGAAATTGTAACAATAGAACGTGATGAAAAAATGATTGAACTTGCAAATTCAAATTTAAAAAGATTTAATTTGGATCATAAAATAAAAATAGAAGAGGGCGACTGTTTAGAGATTTTAGAAAAATCAGATGAGCCTTTTGATTTGATTTTTATGGATGCAGGAAAAGGACATTACAACCACTTTTTGCCACACTGTTTAAGATTACTTAACCAAGACGGAGTAATAGTTGCTGATAATGTTTTATTTAGAGGTATGGTGGCATCACCAGAATTAGTTAAAAGAAGAAAAATTACAATAGTAAAGAGAATGAGGACTTATTTGGAATTAGTTACTCAAGATGAAAACTTAATTACATCTGTCATACCAATGGGAGATGGAATTGCAGTTACAAAGAGGAGGTAAATTAAAATGATAAGACCAGAAATTTTAGCACCAGCAGGAAATTTAGATAAGCTTAAAATAGCAATAGATTTCGGAGCTGACGCTGTATATCTTGGCGGAAGCAAATTAAATTTAAGAGCATTTGCCGATAATTTTACGAATGAACAATTAAAGGAAGGCGTAAAATATGCTCATGATAGGAATAGAAAAGTTTATGTAACTATGAATGTTTTCCCTCATAATGCAGATTTAGGTGGAGTAGAGGATTATATAAAAGAATTATATGAAACAGGTGTTGATGCAATAATAGCATCAGATCCAGCAATAATTTCTGCAGCTAGAGAAGTTGCACCAAATTTAGAAATTCACTTAAGCACTCAAGCTAATAATGTTAACTGGAGAGCAGCGAAGTTTTGGTATGAACAAGGTGTTAAGAGAATAGTAATGGCTAGAGAACTTAGTCTAACTGAGATAAAAGAAATGAGAGATAACTTGCCAGAAGAATGTGAAATAGAAGCATTTGTCCATGGTTCAATGTGTATAAGTTATTCAGGAAGATGTTTGATTTCTAATTATATGGTTGGAAGAGATGCTAATAGAGGTGCCTGTGCTCAAGCATGCAGATTTAAATATCATTTAGTAGAAGAAAAGAGACCAAATGAATTTTATCCAGTAGTTGAAGATGAAAATGGAACATATATAATGAATTCAAAAGATCTATGTATGATTGAACATATAGATGATGTTATAAAGGCAGGGGTATATTCTCTTAAAATCGAAGGTAGAATGAAAAGTTTATACTATGTTGCAGCTGTAGTAAAATCTTATAAGCAGGCTGTGGATGCATATATGAAAGACCCAGATAATTATAAATTCGATCCAAAGTGGATGGAGAATTTAAATAAAGTAAGTCATAGAGTGTATCATACAGGTTTCTACTATGGACAGAGTGGAGAACAAGTATACGAAGATTCAGCGTATATAAGACATGCAGATATAATCGGAATCGTAAGAGAATACGATGAAGAAACAAAAATAGCAACTATTGAACAAAAAAATAAAGTTCTAAATGGAGATACAGTAGAAGTCTTGAGACCAGAGGGAGATAATTTTGAGGTTGTCCTTCATGACATGACAGAAGAAAATGGAACTCCAATAGAATCAGCCAATAGAGCAAAAATGATTTATAAAGTAAGAGTAGAAGTTCCATTAAAAGTCAAAGATTTAATTGTTAAAGATAAAGAATAGTTTATTTAACGGGAGGTTGTTCCTCTTTTGCGTATCAAAATTTTATGTTTGGAGTAGGCTAAAGTAGGTGAAATCTCCCGTTTTGTGTTTTAAGCAAAATTTTTATAATACTAAATAATCACAAATCTCAGATGTATTCGATATCGGTATATATAATAATTATAATCTAGATTCATACTATGAAATATATAATAGCTAGACTGGAACAACAGCACAATCTTTATTTCGGCGATTAGATGTATAGATATATAAGTCTAGATATTTTGAATAAAACATCTCCTTTAAGGCTAGAATCTAAGCTAGAGAGGGAGGTGTTTTTAATTTTTACTGAAAAATTTGATAGAGATAAGAGATTAATTCAGATTCTAGCTATGCTTATGACTATAATTGTTATGTTAACAGCTCGTTTAGCAATATTGCAAATATATCCATCTGAAAGGGTTGTGAGTTCTTATCAAAATCACCAGGAAGAAAATATTAGCAATATGAATTATATGATTTTAGATACTAATGGGAAAGATTTAATGAAGTATAACAAGAAATACGTACTTGTCATTGACACTAGACCATTCAGTTTAAATAATTATGAAGAAACACTTGAGGATTTAATGGCGTTTAATTTCATAATGAAATCTGAAAATCCTGATTTTAGTTATTCAGATATAATGAAACAAAGTGGAAAGTTATATTTTAACATATCAGAAGATACATATAACAAAATTAATAACCTAAAAAATATAAAGGGAATATATACTTATATTTCTGATGAAGTAGATACTAAAAAAGCATGGAGTGTCAGCAGTATGTTATCTAAAATATTAGATGAAGAGCATGAGTCAGGTTCTCTTGAAGGTGATATGTATGATTATCTAAAAGATAATGAAAAGCCTAAAAGTGAATTTTATTTAGATAATAAAGCTGTTTATGCAAAACAATCAGTAAGTATAAGTGATGATAATAAAAATTTAAAATTAACAATAGATAGTGATATTGAAAATAAAATTAGAGGTATTTTAGATAAAGAGGACTATTCATATTTAAATAATGTAGGTGTTACTATAATGGAAAGTGATACTGGTAAGATTAGAGCAATGGTTCAAAAAGATGAAAGTGCTGCTAATGTAAATTTAGGCATACAGCAGATTGGATATGAACCTGGATCTATTTATAAAGTGATAACACTCGGAGCGGCTCTAGATATGGGGCTTATAAATATAAATGATACGTTTGTTGGAGCAGGTAAAATAGATAGGAAGGTATATGGTAAATTATCAGTTGAGCAGGCTTTTGAAAAATCTTCTAACGATGTATTTGCTGATATAGGAGCAAAAGTTGGTTATGATAAATTGATGGATTATTCAAAGCAGTTAGGATTATATGATAGAGTATTAAATTTAAATAGTGGAATTGTAAAAGAAGCGCAAGGTGTAAAACCTGAAGAGGAATCTGGAATAAACAATATATCTATAGGACAATGTATGAATGTGACTCCAATTCAAATGCTTGGAGCTATAAATTCTATAACTAATAATGGAATTTATGAAAAGCCATATTTAGTTGAAGGGATTTTAGATAAAGATGATAATTTAATAAAAGAATTTAAAACGGATAAAAAGAGAGTATTTAGTGAAACAACAGCAAAAATAGTTAAAAATGAAATGAGGCAGGTTGTTGTAAAAGGTACAGGAATAAAAGCCTATGAATCAGATCTTGATATAGGTGGTAAAACTGGTTCGGCAACAGGTAGTGAGGGTAAAACTCATGGATGGTTCGCTGGATATTTTAGTGCAGGAGGAAAAAACTATACTATGGTAGTATTTACTCCAGATATACAGATGGATAAGAATGCAAACAATGAAGATCTTGGCGGCGGTGATACTGCAGCGCCAATATTTAAAGATATAGTTAAAACTTTAAATGCGAAGTAATAGAATTTAAGTATTACTATATTATATATTATGCTGCAATAATAAATTTGCATTTAAAACTCTAGCAAGCTAAGTGCACAATTAAAACTTGAATGTAGAAACTTAATTGAAATATATAGATGAGAAAAAGTTTAATCCATACGAGTCTATATTAGAACATTAAGCACTATAAACCAAATAATTTTATGAAGAGTGAACTATATCATTTAGAACCTATATATCAAACTAAAATATAAATATAAAAAATAAAAAAGTATAAGCAACTTTTTAGTAACTCCAACATATTATAATATCAAGCACTGCTATGGAGGAAAAAGGTGTTTATATTAAATAGCTTTATAGACCTAATATGTAATTCACTTTTCTTAACTGGATATGTAACAAATAATAATACATTTCCACTACCTTTAGATGAAACAGAAGAACAAATGTATTTAAAAAAATTTAAAGAAGGAGATAAGAGTGCCAAAAGCATTTTAATTGAAAGAAACTTAAGATTAGTAGCTCATATAGTAAAAAAATATTCTTTTCCTAATAAGGATGTAGATGAATTAATTTCAATTGGTACTGTTGGATTAATAAAAGCTATCGATTCTTTCGATGGAAGCAAGGGTACTAGACTTGCAACTTATGCTTCTAGATGCATAGAAAATGAAATTTTAATGCTGTTTAGAAATAGTAAAAAACAGAAAAGCGAAATTTATCTTCAGGATCCAATAGGGGTTGATAAAGAAGGAAATGAATTTTGTCTTATGGATATACTAAGCAGTGAAAAAGATAGCGTCTTAGAAAAAGTTGAAAGTAATTTACAAGTCAAAGCTCTATATAAAAAATTAATTGAGTCATTAACCAAAAGAGAAAGCGCTATTATAATAATGAGATATGGATTAATTGATGGAAAATGCAAGACACAAAGAGAAATAGCAGTAAATTTAGGAATTTCTCGATCATATGTATCGAGAATAGAAAAAAAAGCTTTAAAAAAATTAAAAAAAGAGTTATTTACTAAAAATTAATTTAGTGTATAGAGAATTATAAATCTTTATCACTATGAAGCGATGCGCTGCTATTTAGTATATATGTACTTAATAATATCCATTTTCATTCATATTAGTGTAATGTTAAAAGAAGTTGAAAGGATAAATATTCTATATTTATATAAAGAATATTGACATACTTGAAACAAGGGTGCTATTTTTAATATAGCACCTTATTTTTATAAGATATACTAATAAGGCACAATCAAAAAATAACAAGTCCATCTGCTAGTCTATTTTCTATAATTGGAAGCTAGACTCACATGCGTTAACTGAGTACTCACAGAGTAAGCGACTATCATCAAATCACAGATTTCGATGTCTGCTTAACCGATTTACACCAAATCATAGATTTTGGTTCTCTGTTTATCAGCAAAATGCCATAATAGGCTCGCTTTGGCTGCACTTTACTTAATTGTCTGATGGATGAAAAATATACACCTTATAAAAAGTAGCTATGCTGCGTATAAGAACATTCCGTGGTAGTTTTGGACTTGTTATTTATTTTGATGTACCTAATTTACTTTCTTAAATTATAGATTAGAGGAGAAAACTTATGGCTAAAATAGACAACTTATTAGATAGAATTGATCTAACTAGCGCATCAGATATTCACTTGACTTCAGAATTGCCACCAATGGTAAGAATAGATGGTGATTTGGTTATTGCAGATGAAAATGCTGTGCCACACGAAGTTGTTGGAGAATATATTAGAGATTTAATGCCAAATAAATATGAAGAATTCTTAGAAAATGGAGAAATAGATTTTAAGTATAATAAGCCTGGCTTAGGCAACTTCAGAGTTAATGCGTTTAAATGCAAAGGTAATTATGCTATATGTATGAGAGTTATAAAGGAAGCTATACCCAAACTTAGAGATATATCAGATGCATCTGTGTTAAAGGATTTTACTGAATTACAGGATGGATTAGTTCTTGTTACTGGCCCAACAGGATCTGGAAAAAGTACAACACTTGCTGCTATGGTAAATGAAATAAATATGACTAAAGAAAAGCATATTATCACATTAGAAGAACCAATAGAATACATTTATGAAACGAAGAAATCAATGGTAAATCAAAGGGAAGTTGGACAAGATACAAAAAGCTATGCAATGGGCCTTAGAGCTGCCTTAAGACAAGATCCGGATGTTATATTACTTGGAGAAATGAGAGATCCTGAGACAATTGAAATAGCTTTAAGAGCAGCACAAACAGGACATTTAGTTTTTTCCACTTTGCACAATATGGGAGCGGCAAATAGTATATATAGAATTATAAATTCTTTTGAATCAGGCCATCAAAATGAAGTGAAAATTCAATTATCATCTTTGCTTAGGGGAGTTGTTTCGCAAGTATTATTACCAAATGCTTCAGGAAAGGGCAGAACTGCCGCAATGGAAATTATGGTATGTACCTCTAGTATAAAAAATCTTATAAGAGAAGGAAACTTTGAGCAAATTAACAGCTTTATTCAAATGGGCTCTAAATTTGGAATGCAGACTATTGAGATGGATTTGAAAAGATTAGTAAGTAATAATACTATAACAAGAGAAGAATATGAGAAATGGATAAGAAATAATAAATAAAAAATAATAACTGTATAAATAAAAAAGGAATTTGAATAAATATGTTGAATATATTGCAATTAGTAGACTTTTTTCTGCAGAGAAGGGAAAGATTTAATCATGCAACAAGAGATAATTACGTCCTTAGACTTTGGTACCCAAAAATTATCTGCTACTGTAGCGGTTAGAGAAAAAGATGAACTAAAAATTTTAGGAGCTCAATCGTGCAAATCAGCAGGTATAGATAAAGGTTTGTTAGTAGATGTTGATAAATGCAGAGATGTTACCGTAAGTTTATTAAAAGAGTTGGAAGAGAAGACAAGAGTAAAAATTAAAGGAATAGCTATCGGAATTTCTTCTAATAAAATAAGAATTACTGAAGCAACAACTGTAGTTAATCTTCAAGAAAAAGTTACAAGTGCGGATATAAGAAAAGCATTAAAAAATGGACAAAGTAGCGTTACTGTAAGTAATGATGAATGTATAGTAGATGTACTTATCAATTTTTATATATTAGATAACAAGGTAATACACAAGGATATATTAAATTGGAAAGGAAGTAAACTTGAAATAAATCTTACCTTAGTAATAGCAGCCAAAAGTGAAATGGAAAAATATTATGAACTTTTTAGAAAAACACAGTATAATATTGAATCTGTAAAATTGAATATATTAGTAGGAAAGCAAGTGTTCTTAAATGAAAAAAATTCTATAGAAAGTATAGTGATTGCAGACATTGGAGCTGGAACTACTGATATGGCATTATTTACAGATGGAATTCCTAAAAGTATAAGTACTATTCCAATAGGTGGAAAAAATATAACTAAAGATTTAGCAATTTGCGGGAAGTTTTCATTTTTAAAAGCAGATAATATGAAAAAGATCTACTCTAGTAATTATAAGGCTTTATATCTAGATAATTCGCTTGAAGAAGAAATTGAGGTAGGAACTACTAAAGTATCTAGGAAATTATTCTATGAAGTGGTAAATGCTAGAATTGAAGAAATATTAAGCCATATCAATATAAAATTAAAAAATACTGGTCATTCTGATAGAATTTGTAGTATAATTCTATATGGGGATGGAGTTAATTATTTTGAAGATATTGATGAAATCGTTCGTAAAATTTTCAAAATAAAGACTAAAGTTATAAGAAAAAATGATTTGGGAATAAAAAATTCTGAAAATATAACTTCTATGGCTATCGCTAAAGAGGTATATGATAGATTAAATTTATTAGAGAATGATAATATAATTCTAACTAATAAACATAATGATAATAAAGTAATTAATGAAAAAGAACATTTACACAATAATGAAGGTGAAAATCATATTCTAAAAAAAATTAAAGTTTTTTTTGATAAGATTTTTTAAGGGGAGGAATTGTTTTGTTAGATTTTGAGACAGATATGCAAGAGTTAACCAATATAAAAGTTATTGGTTGTGGCGGCGGTGGAAGTAATGCCGTAAATAGAATGATAGTTGAAGGATTAAAGAACGTTGAATTTATTGCAATAAATACAGATAAGCAAGCACTTATGCTTTCTAATGCAAATCAAAAAATTCAAATAGGTGAAAAGCTAACTAAAGGACTAGGAGCTGGCGCTAATCCAGAAATAGGAAAGAAAGCAGCAGAGGAAAGCAGGGAAGAAATAACAGCTTCTATAAAGGGAGCAAATATGGTATTTATTACTGCTGGTATGGGCGGCGGAACAGGAACAGGTGCAGCACCAATAGTTGCAGAAATTGCTAAATCTATGGAGATTTTAACTGTAGGTGTAGTTACAAAACCATTTCCTTTTGAAGGAAAAAGAAGAATGAGACATGCTGAAATGGGAATAGCGACACTAAAAGAAAAAGTTGATACATTAGTTATAATTCCTAATGAAAGATTACTTAATATGGCTGATAAGAAAACAACGTTGTTGGATTCATTTAAATTAGCTGATGAAGTTTTAAGACAAGGTGTTCAAGCTATTTCAGACTTAATTACAATAACAGGTGTAATTAATGCTGACTTTGCAGACATAAAGGCAGTAATGCTTAATAAAGGATTAGCTCATATGGGAGTTGGTTTCGGTAAAGGTGATACTAGGACACAAGATGCTGTTAAACAAGCAATTTCATCTCCGCTTTTAGAAACATCAATAGATGGAGCTACAGATGTTATTATAAACTTCACTGGTGGAGCAGACCTTGGAGCATTAGAAGTATATGATGCTGCAGATGTTGTTCGTGAAGCTGTTGATCCAGATGCGAATATAATTGTGGGAGCTGTTATAGACGAAAGTCTTAACGAGGAAATAAGAATTACTGTTATAGCAACTGGATTTGAAAGTGAAAATAACAGATTATCATTAGCTTCCATAGTAGAAGAACCTAAAAAAGCTCAACCTCAAGTTAAGGAAGTAGCAAAAGAACAGCAAGAAGTTGCAGTAGATGTAAAAGAACCAGAAATGAAATCTAACAATTATGAACAAGATGATTTAGATATACCTGTTTTTTTAAGAAGACAAAAGAGACATTAATATCGGAATTTATATTATTAAAAAATAAAGTTAAATAGAATGAAAGTTTGTTTTAGAAGCAGAAAAATCCATACAATGGTTTTTTAGTCTTTGATATATAAGCTTTCATTCTATTTTTTTATTTTATAGGAAATTATATTGTCAAAATAATTCTTCATCATAATTCTAAAAATATTGCAAGAATTTTAGCCGTAATTGTGAAATGCAACATATATACTTGAAAAATTTCAATTTTGTTTTACTTAATATTATCCATAATTTTTCGCAATCAAAATATTTGTACTTAGGTAGATTATCGCATAAGTGCAAATTTAATATTACTTATCTATGAATTTAAATTACATAATTAATTTCAGAATAGAATTGATTGAATTTTATTCCACTTATTTCTAGCAAATTTATATAAGATAAAAGAATTTATTTTTACGTATTAAGTTAGTTTTAAATATAAAAAAGAATACAAAAAAATATACTGTAAATAAATGTAAAAAGTTCAATTAAAAAAACAAAAATATTTAATGTGATTGTGACAAATTTTTATGAGAAAGAAGTATATAATAAAATCCAGACAGACTGGAGGCGTTGAGATGGAAATTTATGTTGATACCTTGGTTTTGGAAAATTGTATAGTAAATTTCTTTTTGTTAACAGTAACTATGAAATGCATAAAGCATAAATGTAAGGTAATTGCGCTCTTAAGCTCCAGTTTACTGGGTGGAATTTATACATTGGTTTTAGTTATTCCACAGTTAAATATATTGTCCTGTTTACCGTTTGAATTAATTGTCGCTTTTATAATGCTCAGAATAGTGTATGGAAAAACAAATATTCTTAATATGATCAAGATTCTAATTGTATTTCTAATGATGACATTTACTTTGAGTGGAGTATGTTTTCTATTTTCGTTAAAGCAAAACTTATATTTATTAGGAAGTACATTCAAAATAGAAAAGTATTCAATTAAGTATATTATTCTAGGGATAATGATTATGTATATAATTTCTAGCAGGCTTGTGGAATACATTAGAGACAAGTTGTTCGTAAGGAATTTTGTTTTTGAGATTGAGTTTAATATAGAAGGTAAGCAATATAGTATTAAAAGTTTTTTGGATACTGGAAACGAGCTTAGAGAACCAATTACAAATCTTCCGTGTATTTTAATTGAAGAAAATTTAATAGGTGATGTGGATTTCAATAGTATTAATACTTATCATGTGCTTTACAGTTCAATTGGATATGGAGGAAGTCTTAAAGGTATAAAAGTTAACAATATAAAAATAAGAAATAATTATCATCTATACGAAGAAGTCGATGCAATAATATGTCCATGCAAAGAAAAGTTAAGTAAAGAATGCGAGTTTAATGCCTTATTATCAAGGGGAATAGTCTATAAGGGGGATATTTATGGAAAAGTTAGTTCTGTTTTTTAATAAATTATTATGCAAGTTTAAGTTATTTAGGAAAAAGCTATATTATGTAGGAGGAAATGATGCTCTACCACCACCATTATCAAAAGATGAAGAAGAAGATTTAGTAAATAAATTAAATGGTGGCGATGAAAATACAAGAAGTACTTTAATTGAAAGAAATTTAAGATTAGTTGTTTATATAGCTAGAAAATTTGAGAATACAGGTGTATATGTAGAAGACTTAATATCGGTTGGTACTATTGGATTAATAAAAGCAGTAAATACTTTTAATCCAGAGAAAAAGATAAAGCTTGCAACTTATGCTTCTAGATGTATAGAAAATGAAATACTTATGTATCTAAGAAGAAATAGCAAGATAAAAGCTGAGATATCATTTTATGAACCTCTTAATATTGACTGGGATGGAAATGAACTTTTATTGTCTGACATATTAGGAACTGAAAACGATACTGTTTATAATTTGATAGAAGACGAAGTAGATAAGCAATTATTAGTTATGGCATTAAAGAGTTTAAATGATAGAGAAAAAGAAATAGTAAGACTTAGATTTGGTCTAAATGGGACAAGAGAAAAGACGCAAAAAGAGGTCGCAGATATGCTTGGAATCTCGCAATCTTACATTTCTAGATTAGAGAAAAAAATAATTAAAAGATTGAAAAAAGAAATAAGTAGAATGATTTAGCTTGTCTTCAAGTATAAAAGTATTGCCTATCGGAGATAATGTTTAATGCAATGGATTATTACTTTCGAAGGGGTGAATACTTGTGATAATTAACAAAGTAGAAATATGTGGCGTTAATACTTCAAAACTCCCTATACTTAAAGAAAAAGAAAAAAAGCAACTTTTTTTACAGATGCAAGCTGGAGATAAGAATGCAAGAGAAACTTTTATAAAGGGAAATTTGAGATTAGTACTTAGTGTTATTCAAAGGTTTAATAATAGAGGAGAAAATATCGATGACTTATTCCAAGTGGGCTGCATAGGCTTAATGAAATCAATAGATAATTTTGATTTGTCTCAAAATGTTAAATTTTCAACTTATGCAGTTCCTATGATAATTGGGGAAATTAGAAGATACCTAAGAGATAATAATTCTATTAGGGTAAGTAGATCTTTAAGAGATATAGCTTATAAAGCGCTTATTATGAGAGAAAAATTTATAAAAGATAATAATAAAGAGCCTACTATATCGCAAATTGCAAAGGAACTTGAATTGCCAAGAGAAGAAGTTGTATTTGCGTTAGATGCAATACAAGATCCTGTATCACTGTTTGAACCAATTTATCATGATGGAGGAGATGCCATTTACGTAATGGATCAAATAAGCGATGCTAAAAATACAGATGAACATTGGCTTGAGAATATTTCAATAAAAGAAGCAATGAAAAAACTTACTGATAGAGAGAAGCTTATATTGAATTTAAGATTTTTCAATGGAAGAACTCAAATGGAAGTTGCAGATGAAATTGGAATTTCTCAAGCACAAGTTTCAAGATTAGAAAAAACAGCACTAAAGCATATGAGAAAACACGTATAAGAATGAGAGTTTAATAATATTATAATGGTGGGGGATAATTATGGAACTTGAATTACATTCACTCAATGCTATGAGAAATATGGAAGTTATAGATGTATTAACAGGAACTAAAATCGGGTTTATAAAAGATTTTAAAATAGACTGCGATGAAAATAAAATAGTTGCGTTAATATTACCAGGAGAAATGAAATCATGGTTTGCAAAAGAAGATGAAAAAGAGATTTTGTGGAGCGATATAGTAAAAATCGGAACAGATGTTATATTGGTGAAGGCAAAAGATAAAGATAAAGTAAATGCAAACAATGTATAGCCATATTTCAAAAATATAGTTATAATAAGTATAGGTTTTGATATACGAAAGCAAAGAGGTGAATGAAAGTATGAAATGTCCATTTTGCGGATTTGAAGAAAGTAAGGTTGTTGATTCAAGATCAACAGATGACAATACAACGATAAGAAGAAGGCGTGAATGTTTAAAGTGTAATAAGCGTTATACTACATATGAAAAAATTGAGGATTTTCCAATCCTAGTAATTAAAAAAGATTTAACTAGAGAAAATTTCAACAAAGAAAAAATAATTAATGGATTAATTATTGCATGTCAAAAAAGACCCATATCTAGAAAGCAAATCGAAGAAATAGCATATGATATAGAAAAAACCATATCTAATAGTATGCTTACTGAAATCCCATCAAATGAAATAGGGGAAATGGTTATGGCTAGATTGAAAGAGTTAGATGAAATATCATATGTAAGATTCGCGTCAGTTTATAGACAATTTAAGGATATAGATACTTTCCTAGAAGAAATAAAAAATCTTAGAACATAATCACATAATTAAGGATGTTGAAAAGTTTTCAATGTCCTTTTTATAATGAAAAAAAGAGTGGGAAAATGTTATATATAGGTTAAACTTCAGTTAATAAAGATGCCAAGCAGCTAATAAAATGTTAATATTAAGTAAAGAATTAAAATGAATTAAATGGAGCAATCATTTTATTATTATAAAAAGTATCTAGCTGTATATAAGAATATTTCATGGTGGCTTTGTGACTGTTATTTTCATATACCTTATTAAAAAAGTATTAATTTATTGGAGGATTAGAGTGAATATATTAGAGCTGAAAGACTTAGAAGTTAAAGATGATTTTACAATGATAGGTGGTAAGAATTTTCAAATTGTCTTCACAAATGCAGAAAAAGGAAGAAGTTTTAATAGAAATACGGAAGAAGGAATTAAAGAATTAAATTCATTAAAAAAAGAATTTAATGCAGATGATGTAATATATATTAAACAAATTCATAGTGATAGGATATTAAAATATGAAGTTGATGGGAAAAATATTAGAGAAGATGAAGGCGACGCTATAATAACAAATGAAAAAAACGTTATTATCGGAGTTTTTACTGCTGATTGTGTACCAATTATATTGGTTGATGAAGAAAAAGAAGTTATAGCTGCAATACACAGCGGATGGCGAGGTACTTTCGAGTCTATTACATTAAAGACAATCAATAAAATGAAAAATGAATTTGGATCTGATGGAAGAAATATTAAAGCTTATATAGGACCACATATTAGAAAATGTTGTTATGAAGTTTCAAAGGATTTAAAGCAGAAGTTTATTGAGAAAAAAGATACAATAAATGAAAAAGAGTTATTTAGTGAAAATAATCTTAATCTTGAAGCGTGCATAATAGATGATTTAAGGAAAGCCGGGATAAATGATTTTAATATAAATAGTTTTGGCTTGTGTACTTATTGCAGTAGCGAGATTAAATTGCATTCATACAGAAAATCTCAGGGTTCCTATGGCAGAATGTTTTCTTTTATTATTTCACGTTAAGGGGGAAATTGGAATATGGCTAATGAAAAAATTTTAATTGTAGATGATGAGGAACATATAGTTGAATTATTACATTTTAATTTGCTTAATGCTGGATATGAGGTTTTAAGTGCTAATAATGGTATTGACGCAGTAAAAATAGCTAAATCTGAAAAGCCAAGTTTGTTATTACTTGATTTAATGTTGCCAGGTATGGATGGTTTTGATGTTTGCAAGGAAATAAAGAGAGATGCTGAAATGAAAAAAACATCAATAATAATGTTAACAGCTAAAGGCGAAGAATTGGATAAGATACTTGGATTAGAGCTTGGAGCTGATGATTATATAACAAAACCATTTTCGGTTAGAGAATTACTTGCCAGAGTAAAGGCAGTTTTAAGAAGAACAAGCTCATTTAATGAGACAGAAGATGATGTATATAATTCAGAAAACCTTAAAGTGGACTTTGAACGTCATGAAGTATATGTGAATGATAGAAAGGTTGATTTAACTTTAAAAGAATTTGAACTTTTACAAATACTAATAAAAAATAAAGGAAGAATATTAAAAAGGGAAACTCTATTGGATAAGATTTGGGGTTATGAGTATATAGGAGAAACAAGAACTGTAGATGTTCATATAAGATATCTTAGAAAGAAGATAGAGGAAGATGATAAAAATCCAAGATTTATTGAAACTATAAGGGGAGTAGGTTATAGATTTAACCCAGCTGAGTAAAAATGAGAAATAAAATATTAACTTCAGTTATTATAACAGTGCTATTTGCACTATTAATTGTAGCATCTTCTTTTATTACAATAATAAATTTAGAGCAAATTAAAAATACAAAAGAACAACTTAGAAATATAAATTTACTGATTTCTGAACTTAATGATGTTACTGATATAAGTAGAAATGATTATGAAGAGTTAAAAGCATTAAGTAATACGAAAATAAATAGTATAGATGTAAGATTTACACTTATAGATGATAATGGAGTAGTCTTATATGATAACGAGCAGAAAAGTAATGAAAATCATAAAGACAGAGAAGAAGTTAAGAAAGCAATGGAAACTGGCGAAGGTTATTCAAAAAGATATAGTGAGACAATTAAGTCTGATTTAATATATTATGCAAATAGGCTTAACAATAATTTTGTAATTAGAAGCTCCGTAAGCATAAATTCTGTTACTATAATACTTAAAGAAAATATCAAGTATTGTTTAGGAATATTGCTTGTGGTTATGCCGTTTTCTTTGTTTTTATCATTAAGACTAGTTAAAAAAATTGTTGATCCAGTTAAAGAGCTAGAAAGTGTAACTCTGAAAATGACTCATGGAGATTATGAAATAAGAGCTAATATTAAGACAAATGATGAACTTGGAACGTTAGGAAATAGCTTCAATAATATGGCTGAACAGTTACAAATAAAGATTCGTGAAGTTATAGACAATCAAAATAAAATAGAATCGATATTGAAGAGTATGGAAAGCGGCGTTATAGCTGTGGATAATTGCAATATGGTAATTTCGATTAATCCATGTGCAGAATCGTTGCTTGGTATTAAGAAAAATATCGTAGGTGAATGTTTATTAGACTATATAAAGGACTATGATATAATCAAATTCTTAGAACAAGATGATGTAAGTGATAAAGAAATAAAAATACGTCATCCAATAGAAAGGGATTTCAAAATCAAGAAATCGGCTATGGTAGATGGAATGGAAGGCGTAGGAAAGGTTATAACTTTTCAAGACATAACTGATATAAATAGAGTAGAACTTATGAGAAGCCAGTTTGTTGCAAATGTATCTCATGAATTGAAGACTCCGTTAACATCTATAAAGGGATTTGCTGAAACTTTAAAATTTGTTAAGGATGATGAAACAAGAGAGAAATTTTTAGATATTATAGATAAAGAAGCTGAACGATTATCAAGGCTTATAAACGATATATTAGTGTTATCTAATATTGAAAGTAATCTAGCTGTTGATATGCATGAGTTTGAGCCAGGGTCAGTAATTGAAGAAGTAATTAATATCATGAGAAAAACTGCTATTAATAAAAATATTAAATTAGAATTTAAAGATGAGAATAATGAGAAGATTTTTGGAGATAGAGATAAATTTCATCAACTAGCTTTGAATTTAATAGAAAATGCAATAAAATACTCTAAGGATGCTTCTGGAAAAGTTGAAGTATTAAGCTATAATGAAGATAAATATTATTGCCTAAGAGTAAAGGATAATGGAATAGGAATACCTAGGGAGGATATATCGAGAATCTTCGAAAGATTTTATAGAGTTGATAAATCAAGAAAAAAAGGTGGAACAGGACTTGGTTTAGCAATTGTAAAACATATTGTTAAAATTTTTAACGGAGATATTTATGTTAAAAGTGAGCTTGGAGTAGGAACATGCTTTGAAGTGAAAATTCCATATTTATAACAAATAATGCGCAAAGTGGCAAGAGCTTTGCGCATTTTTTAATTATTATCAAAAGTATGTTAAATTTTCTTAACACCACTCTAATATAACTTAACATTATTCTAATAATAGATTAACTAAAGGGGTATATTATAGGATATGTAATAAGAAACAATTTAACCAACATAATTTATGTCGAATTTATTGATGGAGGGAATTTATAATGAAAAAAAGAACTTTAAAATTAGTCGTAGGGGCTTTATTAGTTACAGTTATAGGAAGTGCAATGGTTGGGTGTGGAAGCTCATCAAATAAATCAGAAACAGGTACAAAGACTGAATCAAGCGATAAAGTAAGTGGGTCAATAACAATGAGTGGTTCATCTGCATTGCTTCCATTAATGGAACAAGCAATTGAAACATATAACAAGGAAAATCCAGATGCACAAATTAGTGCTCAAGCAGGTGGATCAGGAACAGGTCTTACTCAAGTGTTAGACGGATCAGTAAATATAGGAAATTCAGATATTTTTGCAGAAGAAAAATTAGACAAAGATAAAGCAAGTCAGCTAGTTGATCATCAAGTTGTGGCAGAAGGCTTTGGTGTTGCAGTAAGCAAATCACTTGGAATAGATAATTTAACATCAGCTCAAATCAAAGATATATTCTCTGGTAAAGTAACTAACTGGAAAGAAGTTGGAGGACCTGATAAGCCAATATTATTAGTTCATAGAACAGCGGGTTCTGGAACAAGAGCAACATTTGAAAAAGTAATTCTTGGTGGAGATAAATCAGCAGAAAATGAATCGTTAGGAGTAACTCAAGATTCAAATGGAGCAGTTTTAAGTGCAATGAAACAAAATGATGGTGCAATTAGTTATTTAGGCCTTGCATATATGAACACACAAGAAGCTAAGGATGCTATAAAAATAGTAAAACTTGATGGAGTTGCAGCTGAAAAAGCAAATATAGCTGACGGATCATATAAGTTCTGGTCATGGGGACATATGTACACTAAAGGCGAAGCAACAGGAGTATCTAAGAGTTTTATAGATTATGTTACAAACAAAGTTGATAAATCAGTTTTAGATAATTTAGGATTTGTTTCAGGAAGTGAAATGAAAGTAAAATAATTTCAATTAAGGGATGAGTAAAGATGGAAAAAAGAAGTTTTAAAGAAAGGCTTAAAAATGAGTATTTGGGCCAAGGCTTTGCAGGGCTATGTGGAATATTAATAATAGTGATAACAATATCAATCATAGTATTCATAGCGTCAAAAGGGATAAGAATATTCACAAAAGATGGATATAGTGTCACAGAATTTTTGTTCACAAATAATTGGAAGCCAAACAAAGGTGGAGAGCCTTCCTTTGGAGCTCTCGCTTTCATCTTGGGGTCAACCTTAGTATCAGTAGGTGCAGTAGTTATAAGTGCACCTATTGCTATTGCTTTGGCGATATTTGTGAATGTCATATCAAGTAAATTTGGAAAAAAAATAATTAAACCTTCATTAGAAGTATTGGTTGGAATACCTTCTGTTGTTTATGGTTGGGTTGGCATTTCTGTGTTAGTGCCATTTATAAAAGGAAATTTTGGCGGAATGGGATTTTCTTTAATCGCAGGGATTTTAGTTTTATCATTAATGATTTTACCAACTATAGCAACGTTATCTATAGATGCTATAAGAACAATACCTCAAGATCATATTGAGGCATCATATGGACTTGGAGCTACAAGATGGCAGACGATTTACAGGATAATAGTTCCAGGTGCTAAATCAGGAATATTGACAGGTGTGGTACTTGGTATTGCAAGAGCTTTTGGAGAAGCATTAGCAGTTCAAATGGTAATTGGTAACACTGTAAAAATACCTGATAGCATTGTTTCTTCAATGTCAACATTAACAAGTATAATAACAATGGATATGGCTAATACTGTCGGCGGAACTCCATGGAATGATGCATTATGGACATTAGCACTAATTTTACTTGTGATTTCTTTTATATTTATAGTTATAGTAAGAATAATTGAGAAAAGGAGTGCAATATAATGAATGCAAAAAAGGTGGATAAAATTGCGACAATTGTATTTTATATAATAAGTATGTTCATAGTTGTTTTACTTGGTGCATTTATTTTATATATTTTATATAAAGGTGGAAGCATGTTAAAGCCATCATTTCTTTTTGGTAATCCTAAATTGACAGGAGCAGGTGGAGGAATAGCGCCGCAGTTATTTAATTCGTTTTATATGCTTGTTATTTCTTTGGTTATAACAATTCCTATTGGAGTTGGAGCGGGAATTTATTTGGCAGAGTATGCTAAAGAAGGACCCATTCTTAAATTTATAAGAATGTCTCTTGAAACAATGTCTTCACTTCCATCTATTGTTATTGGTATGTTTGGATTATTAGTTTTTGTCAATATGGCCGGATGGGGATATTCAATACTTGCAGGTGCTTTATCTGTAAGTATATTAAATATACCTTCAATGACTAGAATTTCAGAAAATGCAATAAATACAGCAAGTAAAAGGGTAAAGGAAGCATCTTTAGGGCTTGGAGCAACTAGATGGCAAACATTAGCTAGGCTCACAGTTCCAACAGCTATGGCAGAAATATTAACGGGTATAATATTAGCAGCAGGAAGAATTTTTGGTGAGGCAGCAGCATTTTTATATACTGCAGGATTAAGTTCTAAAAATTTAAATTTTAATACAATAAGTATATCAGGAAACAGTTCGGCATTTTCACTTTTTAGACCAGCAGAAACGTTAGCTGTTCATATATGGAAGCTAAATTCAGAAGGTGCAGTGGTTGATGCGGCTCAAATAGCTAACGGAACAGCAGCTGTGCTTATAATAGTAGTTCTTTTATTTAATGTTTGTGCAAGATTAATTGGAAATAGATTGATGAAAGCTTATAGTGGGAAGTAGGAGATAGTTATGAATATTATAGAAACAAAAGATTTATGTTTATATTATGGTGATAATAAAGCTCTTAAAGATATAAATATATCTATAAATAAAAATGAAGTTACAGCGCTCATTGGACCTTCAGGCTGCGGGAAATCAACTTTCTTGAGAACTTTAAATCGAATGAATGATTTGATCGAAATCGTAAGAATAACAGGGGAAGTGTTTTTTGAAGGTAAGGATATATATAAGGATTATGATGATATATATTTAAGAGAAAGAATCGGAATGGTATTCCAAAGGCCAAATCCATTTCCAATGTCAATTTATGATAACATTGCATATGGGCCTAGAATACATGGTACAAAAAATAAGAAGATCTTAGATGAGATAGTAGAAAAAAGTTTAAGGGGAGCAGCGCTTTGGGATGAGACTAAAGATAGGTTAAAATCAAGTGCGCTTGGAATGTCAGGAGGTCAGCAACAAAGATTATGTATTGCTAGAACCTTGGCAGTTTCACCAGAAGTAATTTTAATGGATGAACCAACATCTGCATTAGATCCAATATCAACCGGAAAAATGGAAGAACTTATGGATGAACTAAAGAAGAAATATACAGTTATCATTGTAACTCATAATATGCAGCAAGCAGGAAGAATAGCTGATAAAACTGCATTCTTTTTAAATGGAGAAGTTATAGAGTACGGAAAAACAGAAGACATATTTTATAATCCAAGAGATAAGAGAACGGAAGATTATATTACAGGTAGATTTGGCTAAAAGGGGGCAATGATAATTATGACAAGAGGATCGCAGGATGCAAGGGTAAAAAATATAAATAGAGAGCTATTAAAAATGTCTAGCTTAGTTGAAAAGCAAATATACGAGAGTTTGTTAAGTTTAAAGAAATATGATTTAGAAAAGGCGGAGCAAATTATAAAGGATGATGATATTGTTGATGATATGCAGAAAATGATAGAAGAGGAATGTATTAAATTCATCGCAACTGAACAGCCGCTTGCCACAGATTTAAGAAGAGTATTTACGGCATCTAAAATAGTGACGGATTTAGAGAGAATGGCAGACTATGCAGTAGATATCTGCAAGATAACAAAGCGAATTGGGAAAAAAATAAGTTCATTTGAAAAGGGTTCGGAAGAATTATGGGAGATGGATGATAAAGTAAGAGCGATGATAAGAGCTGCTGTAGATTCATATATTAATGAAGATGAAGAAATGGCATATAAGGTTTGTGAAAAGGATGATGAGATAGATGCATTCTATAAATCGTTATTTTCCACTTTAATTAATTCGATAAAAGTGGATGAAAGTTTACTTCAAGAAGGAACTCAATTACTGTTTGCAATAAAGTATTTAGAGAGAATAGGAGATCATGTAACTAATATATGTGAATGGACTATTTTTTCAAAAACAGGTTCCTATGTTGATTTAAATGAATAATAATGTATAAGTATTAAAAAGTGTCCTTGGTTTATTGAGGACATTTTTATCATTTGATATGAATTTCTTGATTTAGGTATTATATTAATGTAATATGAAAAAATAAATTAGAAGTATAAAGAAAATATATCATATAATAAGATAACTCGTGGTAATTTAATTAATGATATTTTTTATTATTTAGAAAATTATAATCAAAGCTATGGTGATTTTTAAAAGTGGCAGAAACACGTAGTCTGCGACGCATATTTTGTGTATGTAACTAAGGTATAATTAGGTGTAAACGATGAATTTAAGGATAAAGGGGCAATGGAAGAATGACAAGAGGATCACAAGATACTAAAGTAAAGAATATAAATAGGCAATTAGTAATTATGGCAGATTTAGTGGAAAAGCAGATATATGAAAGCATGCAGTGTTTAAAGAATTGCAATGTGGAATCAGCAGATGAAATTATTAAAGCTGATGATAAAGTTGACGAATTACAAAAAGTAATAGAAGAGCAGTGCATTAAGTTTATTGCAGCAGAGCAGCCTTTGGCGACAGACTTGAGAAGAGTATTTACTGTTTCGAAAATAGTGACAGATTTAGAAAGAATAGCAGATTATGCAGTGGATATTTGCAAAATAACAAAACGAATCGGTAAGAATGTTAATTCTCTCAAAAAAGTTTCAGAGGATCTATGGGATATGGAAAGAAAAGCAAGATATATGATAAAGGCATCTATAGACTCACACGTTAATGATGATGATGAAATGGCATATAGGATTTGCAAAAAGGATGATGAGATAGATACTATATATAGATCGCTGTTTGCTTCGTTTATTAAAGCAATAAAAAAAGATGAAAGCTTACTTCAGGAAGGAACCCAATTGTTATTTGTAATAAAGTATTTGGAAAGAATAGGGGATCACGTAACTAATATATGTGAATGGACAGTTTTTTCAAAAACAGGAGCTTATGTTGATTTAAATGAATAGGAATATATAATGTAGGAAAATGTTCTTTTTACTAAGAACATTTTTTTGTTCTAATTTTTTAAATATGTTTTAACAATATGAATTGTTGACTTAACTAAGGGTTTAATGTAATATAACAAAGATAAGAATGTTATAATAAGGGGTGAAAAAATGAAAAATATTATAACAAAAGTAACCTCTAATGGCATTGCAGAGGAAGTCGGGATAGAAGAAAATGATATCTTAGTATCTATCAATAATAAGGAAATAAATGATATCATAGATTATAAATTTTTGTCTGCAGACGAAGAGATTGTCTTAGAGATAGAAAAACCTAGTGGTGAGATATGGGAAATTGAAATTGAAAAAGAGTATGGTGAAGATATAGGGATAGAATTTGGCGGGGGCATTATGGATAAAGCAAAATCATGCAGTAACAAATGTATATTTTGTTTTATTGATCAGCTGCCTAAAGGAATGAGAGAAACATTATACTTTAAAGATGATGATTCAAGATTATCATTTTTACAAGGAAATTTCGTGACATTAACAAATATGAAAGATGAGGACATTGATAGGATAATAAAATATCATATAAGTCCAATTAATATTTCTGTACATACAACAAATCCAGAATTAAGAGTTCAGATGTTAAATAACAGATTTGCAGGTAATGTTCTTGAAAGGATGCAAAGACTAGCTGATGCAGGAATTACAATGAATGCACAAATAGTTTGTGTTCCAGGAATAAATAATGGGAATGAACTTAAAAGAACAATTGAAGATTTATATAAACTTTATCCAGAAGTCTCAGATGTAGCAGTAGTTCCAATAGGTATTACTAAGTTTAGGCAAGGACTTAAACATGTTAATACGTATACAAAGGAACAATCTATTGAGGAAATCAATAATATTAAAGAATTGCAAGATAGATATATTAAAGAAACTGGTAAGCCATTTGTGAGATTATCTGATGAATTTTATTTAGTCGCAGATAAAGAAATTCCGAATCAGGAATTTTATGATGATTATCATCAAATAGAAGATGGTATAGGAATGGTTAGGTGTTTTAGAGATGCCATAGATAGCACCTTGGATGATTTAGATTTAAATATGAAGGGAAGCTTTTCTATAGTTACAGGAGAGCTGGCGTATAATGAGTTATTTGAAGCCAGCAATAAAATTAAATGTAAAAATCCTAATATACAGCTTGATGTCTACAAAATAGTGAATCATTATTTTGGAGAAACTATTACTATAGCAGGACTTTTAACTGGAACTGATATAATAAATCAGATGAGGGGAATAATAAATAGTAAGTATTTAATAATGTCTAATAACATGTTTAGAAAAGGCTACGAACTATCTGATTCAAATGAGCAGATAATGCTGGATGATATTAAAATTAAAGATATTGAATCAGCTTTAGATGTTAAGGTAATAGTAGTTGACTACACAGGTGAAGATTTAATAGAAAAACTTAATGAGGCATATGAAGAAAAATAGACTAGCGTGCTGGCTTGTTATTTTTGAATATGTCTAAATATAAAGAGGAGGAATTTTAATGGGTAAACCGATAGTTGCTATAGTTGGAAGACCAAATGTTGGAAAATCAACGTTATTTAATAAATTAGCAGGGAAAAGAATTTCAATAGTTCAAGATACACCAGGAGTTACAAGAGATAGAGTGTATGCAGAGGCTGAATGGCTGAGTTATAATTTTACTATGATTGATACAGGTGGTATTGAACCAGAGAATAATGATATCATAATAAAACAAATGAGAAGACAAGCGAATATTGCAATTGAGACGGCAGATGTAATAATATTTATAGTTGATGGTAAAGAAGGATTAACTGCTGCAGACAATGAAGTTGCTACTATGCTTAGAAAGAGCAAAAAACCAGTGGTTTTAGTTGTTAATAAAGTCGACAATTTAAAAGATGAAAATAATGCGTATGAATTTTATAATTTAGGAATAGGTGAGCCAATAGCAATATCAGCAGGGCAAGGATTAGGTCTTGGTGATATGCTTGATGAGGTAGTTAAGCATTTTGATAAATCTATTTATGATGAAGAAGAGGATGAATTTATCAGAATAGCTATGATCGGTAAACCTAATGTAGGAAAGTCTTCTTTAATTAATAAATTGCTTGGAGAAGAAAGAGTAATAGTTTCTGATATTCCAGGAACTACAAGAGATTCAATAGATAGTCATTTAGAAACAGAGGAAGGTAAATTTATCTTAGTTGATACTGCTGGACTTAGAAGAAAGAGTAAAGTAAAAGAAGAAATTGAGAGATATAGTGTTATAAGAACTTATGCTGCTATAGAAAGAGCGGACGTTTGTATACTTATGATTGATGCAACAGAAGGAATTACAGAACAAGATGAAAAAATAATAGGTTATGCTCATGAATTGAGAAAAGCCATTATGGTTATTGTTAATAAATGGGATTTGGTTGAAAAAGATGATAAAACTTTAGATAAATTTAAAAAGGATCTACAATCAAATTTAAAGTTCTTAAGTTATGCTGAATACTTATTTATCTCTGCATTAACAGGGCAAAGAACTAATAAAGTGCTTAAGTTAGCAAGATATTGCTATGATAATTACAATAAGAGAATTTCAACAGGGATATTAAATGATGTTATAAGTAAAGCTGTACTTATGAAGGAACCACCTGTTGTTGGAATTAAGAGAATGAAAATCTATTATGCAACTCAAGTTGCAACTAAACCGCCTAAATTTGTATTCTTTATAAATGATGAAAGTGCAAGACACTTCTCATACGAAAGGTATTTGGAAAATCAATTAAGAGATAGTTTTGATTTCAAAGGAACTGGAATACAAATTGAATACAGACAAAGAAAGGAATAGTTATGAGTAAAATTACTTTTTTAGGAGGAGGAAGCTTTGGAAGCGCCTTAGCTGTTTTACTTGCAGAAAAAAATAATGTTGTTAATATATACGATAGAGATAAGAATGTTGTTAACGAAATAAACATTAAGAAAACAAATGAAAAGTATATGAAAGATTTAGCGATTCCTAAAGGAGTAACTGCATTTAATAGTATTGAAGAAGCAATAGATGGCGCTGACTATATAGTTTTGTCAGTACCATCTCATGTGATTAGAAATATGTGTGTAGCTATTAAGGGAAAAATCCCTAAGGATATTCCAATAATATCTATTGCAAAAGGTATTGAAGAAGATACGGATAAAAGATTATCAGTTGTAATTGAAGAAGAATTAGATAATCCAGTTGTTATATTATCAGGACCAAGCCATGCAGAGGAAGTGGTAATGAAGATACCAACTACTATAGTTAGTACATCTAAAGAAATGAAATTTGCTACTGATGTTCAAGATTTATTTATGACACCATATTTTAGAGTCTATACTAATGACGATATAATAGGGGTAGAAGTTGGTGGCGCTGTAAAGAATGTAATTGCGTTAGCAGCAGGGGTTATAGACGGTCTTGGGTATGGAGATAATACAAAAGCTGCACTACTAACTAGGGGAATGAAGGAAATTTCTAGAGTTGGAATATCACTTGGTGGAAGAGCAGAAACTTTTTACGGATTAACTGGTATGGGCGATTTAATAGTTACCTGTACATCTATGCATTCTAGAAATAGAAGGGCTGGTTTATTAATAGGTAAAGGTATGTCTCTTGAAGATGCTTTAAAAGAAGTAGGAATGGTTGTTGAGGGAGTAAAGGCTTGTAGAGCCTTTTATCAACTAAAGGAAAGAATAGGTATATCAATGCCTATAACGGATGGACTTTATAAGGGATTATTTGAAGGGAAGAATGCTAAATCAATTATTGACGAACTTATGAATAGAGATAAAAAGAGTGAATTATTTTAATATTTATAACATCAAAATTATAAGTATGTGGTGGTGACTAACCGGAATTATATATATATTTGTTACGTCTGACTATGAGATTTTGCTACAAGGTTCTAAGAGAAAAGTTGTCCCCACTTACGCATATTCCTGAAACAAGTTTATGACAGGCGGTAAGTGAGACAACCTCAATTTAAGAACCTTCAAAGCTCAATTTCAGATGATTCTTACACAAGTATACATGTGATTTCTGGTATGGATTTATATACAGAAATTCAACAAAGACAGATAATTATGTTATATATAAGATGATATCTATATACATTACAAAAATAATAGATCAGTATGTTTGCACATCTGGTCTATTATTTTTTTATTCTTTAGGAATTTTAATGTGATTTTAGTCATATATTTAGTGATTAGAATTGTATTAGAAATTTTTTTATTTATTATAGTTGTATATTTTAAATAAAGGATGAATATATATATATTGGAAAAAGAATATGGGAGGGAAAAAATGTGGACAATTTTAACATATACAAAGATATATCCGATAGAACCCAAGGGGACATATATGTAGGAGTCGTAGGACCAGTTAGAACCGGGAAATCTACATTTATAAAAAAGTTCATGGATCTTATGGTAATACCTAAAATTGATAATACTTATAAAAAGGAAAGAGCGAAAGATGAGTTGCCACAGAGTGGTTCTGGAAAAAATATTCACACTACAGAACCTAAATTCGTACCTAATGAAGCGGTAGAAATAAATCTAGGGGATGAAATTAAATTTAAAGTAAGGATGGTTGACTGTGTAGGATATATTGTAAAAGGAGCATTAGGATATCTAGATGGTGAAGAAACTAAAATGGTTCATACACCATGGTATGATTATGAAATACCTTTTGAGGATGCTGCAGAAATTGGGACAAGAAAAGTTATAAAAGACCATTCAACAATAGGATTAGTAATTACAACTGATGGAAGTATAACTGGGATAGACAGAAATGATTATGTAGAACCAGAAGAGAGAGTGATATATGAATTACAGTCGCTAAATAAACCATTTATTGTAGTTCTTAATACTAATAAACCTAATTCTCAAGAAACTAAAGCGTTGAAAAAAGAGTTGGAAGATAAATATAACGTAACTGTTCAAGTTATGGATGTTTATAATATGGAAGAACAAGATATTGAAGATTTATTTAAACACGTACTTAAGGAATTCCCTATAAAAGAAATAAATATTGACATGCCTGAATGGTTAGAAAAATTAGAATGTAACCATTGGTTAAAAAAAGACTTTTTCAACATAATTATGAATATGAGCCAAGATGTCTCTAAGGTAAGAGACATAAAATACTGTTTAAATGATTTTGAAAATGAAGACTTTATGGGGAAGGCAACTATAAATGAAGTTGATTTAGGTAGTGGAACAGCAAAAATATCCATGAAACCTAAAGATGGAATTTTCTATAAAGTCCTTAGTGAGATATGTAATTTGGAAGTTGGTTCAGAAAGCGATTTGCTTAGCATAATAAATGACTTAAGTCATGCAAAATGTGAATATGATAAGGTTAAAGATGCATTAGAAGATGTAAGAGAGAGTGGCTATGGATTGGTTGCACCACAACTTTCAGAAATGAAGTTTGAAGAACCTGAAATAGTTAAACAAGGTAATAAATATGGGGTTAAATTAAAGGCAAGTGCTCCGAGTTTACATCTCATAAAGTGCGATATTAAAACTGAGATAAGCCCTATAATGGGATCGGAAAAGGAATCTGAAGAACTAGTAAAAGGCCTTTTAGAACAATTTGAAACAGATCCAGCTCTTCTTTGGCAAAGTAATATGTTTGGAAAATCTTTAGAAGTGTTAGTAAAGGAAGGATTACAAAACAAGTTATATAAAATGCCAGAAGATGTTCAAGTTAAGATTCAAAAGACTTTGCAAAAAATTATTAATGAAGGTAATGGTGGATTAATCTGTATAATACTTTAAAAAATCAGATATAAAGATTTTTATAATTTAATCCTAATAAAGTGTTGATTTTATATTGTAGTTAAGTAAATTAGTTATGTTAGTGATACTACATATTAGGTATAATCAAGAAAATAACAAGCCCATCTGCCAAGCCTATTTTCTATTATACTGTGGAGGCTCGAATCGCTATACTCACTGAGTAAGCGATTCACGCCAAATCATAGATTTGGGTTCTCTGCTCATGTCAGTAGATTACACTAATAGGCTAGCTATGAGAGTAATCTGCTTCCTTGCCTAATGAAAAATAATCATGGCATTTTGGTCGCGTTATTTTCTTTCGTATGCCTTATGGTTTATAAAATGATAGAATCAACACTTTTTTTACCATGATTTTTTATTTAAGTGGTGGAAAAATACATACTACTGGGATATAATAAAAGAAAGGATATAAATGAGGGGTATTATGAAAAGAGAGTATAAAGCTTATAAGAAAGTTGGTAAAATTAAAATCTCTATAAGTGAGCTCTTAGAGCTTAATTTACCTAGAATAGTTTATGCCTCTCCAGGTGTTGTAAACCATATAAAAAAAAGACATGGTAGGCAATTCACAAAAAAAATCAAAGATAATATAATAGATACTATAGAAAAAGTTATCAAAGATCCACAATATGTTGGTGTAGATTATAAGAGAGCAACTGGTGACTCTCTTGAATTAGTTAAGAAGATTGATAATGTTATATTACTTTTAGGATTAGAAGTTGATTTAGAAGACCAATATATATATGTTGCAACTATGTATCCAATAACAGTGTCAAAAATGAATGCGAGAATATATAGAGGAAGATTAATAAAAGTTGAAGATAATGAATTAAAAGAAAATATATTATAATAAATTTTGAAATAAATTTTATTTTTTGAGGTGAGAAAAGGCTCCTCATGCGCTAGTTTTAGTAATCAGAGATGCAGGATACGCCGACCTGCCAAAAAATAAATTATATTAAAGAGATTACTTAACAATGTTTAAATAAATAATTGTTAAGTAATCTTTTGTTATTTATAAATATAAAAGTATTTTTAGAAGGGTTAAAGTATTTATATATAGGTTGTGGGTTAAAGGTTTTAATATTATATTATTAGCGTTTTACTTGTGGGAAATAGCAATATAAATTTATTACCACAACTTATGTGGTTAATAAATACTTGTGCTTGCAAATGTTTATTAATATAAATGTTAACATTTTGTGAACAGAATGTTGACATAGGAATTTATTATTATTATACTTAGTTAAATAAACTCCAAATTATTTGAAGATTAAAAGGAGGTGTACAATTGATAAAAAGTATGACTAGCTTTGGAAGGGCTCAAAGTGAAGATGGAAAAAAATCATGTTTCTCTATAGAGATGAAAAGCGTAAATCATAGATATTTAGATATAAATATAAGAATGCCTAGAACCATGTTAGCTTTAGAAGAAAAAATAAGAAGGATAATTAGTAAAAGACTAAATAGAGGTAAAGTTGATGTTTTTATTAATTATAAAACTTATGGAAACAGCGTTGGAAAAGCAAGTCTAAATATGAAATTAGCTGAAGAGTATTATAAGTGTTTAAAACAGATTCAAAGTGAATTGAACGTTATTGATGATATATCTACAACTAAAATAGCCAAATTTCCTGATGTTATTACATTAGAAGAATTAGATGATAATTTAGATAGTATTTTTAGTGAGATATCTCCTCTAATTGAATCAGCTCTAGATTTGATGGATGATATGAGATGCAAAGAAGGCGAAAAATTAAAAGCTGATATTTTATCAAAAATTGAGATTATAGAGAATTATGTTGAGGAAATAGAAACGGTAGCTGACAATATTCCTAAGAATTACAAGAAGAAACTTGAAGAAAGATTAGAAGATTTATTATCTGGCGTTGATATAGATGAAAGCAGAATAGCTCTAGAAGTCGCTATTCTTTCAGATAAGGCATCAGTGGATGAGGAGATAACAAGACTCAGAAGTCATTTAAGCCAAATGAAAAGTACCTTAGATTTAGATGAACCTATTGGAAGAAAGTTGGATTTTATAATTCAAGAAATGAACAGAGAAGCTAATACTATAGCATCTAAATCAACAGATATAAATATGACCAACAAAGTGATAGAGATAAAAAATACCATTGAAAAAATAAGAGAACAAGTTCAAAATATTGAATAATTAGGAGGTAGAAAATGGGAATAAAGTTAATAAACATAGGCTTTGGGAATATAGTCTCTGCTAATAGATTAGTTGCAATTGTGAGTCCTGAATCAGCACCTATTAAAAGAATTATTCAAGAAGCAAGAGATAGAGGTATGTTAATAGATGCGACTTACGGAAGAAGAACTAGAGCAGTAATAATAACAGATAGTGATCATGTTATTTTGTCAGCAGTTCAACCTGAAACAGTAGCTCATAGATTATCTACAAAAGATGATATGGCAGTTGATGAGGATGATGAATAATGATTACTAAAGGTAGAGGTCTATTAATAGTTATATCAGGACCATCTGGTGCTGGGAAAGGTACTATATGTAAAAGGTTTATGGAAAAGAATGAGGATGTTACTTTGTCTGTGTCAGCTACTACAAGAGCTCCAAGAGTAGGAGAAGTAGAAGGCATTAATTACTTTTTTATGTCAAAAGAGCAGTTTGAAGAAAAGATAGAAAGTAATGATTTCTTAGAATATGCAGAAGTGTATGATAATTATTATGGTACACCAAAATCTAACGTTGAAGAGATGTTAGAAGATGGGAAAGATGTTATTCTAGAAATAGATATACAAGGTGCATTGAAGGTAAAAGAAAACACAAGAGAAGGTGTTTTTGTATTCATTCTTCCGCCATCTATGGAAGAATTAAAACAAAGAATTATTAATAGGGGAACTGAAACTCAAGAATCTTTAATGAAAAGATTTAAATCAGCATATAAGGAGATAAATTTTATTTCTAAATATAATTATGCTGTAGTAAATGATAAAGTAGAAATAGCTGTAGAAAAGCTAGAGGCTATAATATCAGCTGAAAAATGCAGAGTAGATAGAATAAAAGATAGTATATTAGATTCAAAGGAGGGAATTATTCATGAACAACTCTATGATTAGTCCATCAGTAGTAGACTTATTAGAAAAGATACATGACAGATATTCTTTAGTAATTTTAACATCAAAGAGAGCTAGACAAATAATAGAAGGTGCAGAACCTCAGATTTCAATAAAATCAAATAAACCTTTAACAATTGCAATAAATGAGGTAGATCAAGATGCAGTTGAATTTGAAATTTTAGAAGAAGGTCCTAAGTAAGATGAAAAAGAATTTAGTGTTGGGCGTAAGTGGCGGAATTGCAGTATATAAGGCATTAGAAATTGTAAGTTTACTTGTTAAAAGGGATATTAATGTTAATGTAATTATGACAGAATCAGCTACTAAATTTGTAACACCATTATCATTTCAATCTTTAAGTCAGAATATGGTTACATGTGATATGTTTTCAGAACCTAAAGCTTGGGAAATTCAACATATAAGCTTAGCAGAAAAAGCAGATTTGTTCTTAGTAGCACCTGCTACAGCTAATATAATAGGTAAGGTTGCAAATGGTATAGCTGATGATATGCTTTCAACTACAATCATGGCAACTAAGGCAAAAGTGATTTTTGCGCCTGCAATGAATACTAATATGTATGAGAATCCTATAGTCCAAGAAAACATTAAGAAATTAAAGTCGTTTGGATATGAATTTATAGACCCAGCTGAAGGTAGACTTGCCTGTGGAACAAGTGGCAAAGGTAAACTTGAAAGTCCTGAAATTATTGTTGACAAAGTTTTAATGGAATTAAATAAAGATAAGGATTTGTTAAACAAAAATGTTGTAGTAACAGCAGGGCCGACTATAGCGCCTGTAGATCCTGTAAGGTTTATTACAAATAGATCAACTGGAAAGATGGGTTATGCTATAGCGAAGGAAGCACGAAATAGAGGAGCTAATGTGACTTTAATATCTGGGCCAACATCCATAGCAGCTCCAAGGGATATAACTGTTATAAATGTTTCAACAAATGAAGAGATGAAAAATGAAGTTACGAATATATTTGATGAAGCAGATATAGTAATAAAGTCAGCTGCGGTTGCAGATTATAAGCCTAAAAATTATAGTACACAAAAAATAAAGAAAAGCGATGGAGAGCTATGTATAGAATTCATTAGAGATAATGATATTCTAGCTGAGCTTGGAAGCAAAAAGAAAAATCAAATTCTGGTAGGATTTGCGGCTGAAAGTCAAGAGTTAAAAGACAATGCTATGTCAAAACTACAAAGAAAAAATTTAGATTATATTGTAGCAAACGATATAACAGCAAGTGATACTGGGTTTGCCTCAGAAGATAATAAAGTAATAATCTTGTCTAAAGAAGGTAAGGAAATTTACTTAGATAAGATGAGCAAAGAAAAAATTGCAACGAACTTATTTGATATTATACTTGAGAAGCGCTAGAAATTTGCGCTTCTTTTATTAATATTGGAAATACTTATACATGTAATACATAAATGAAAATATATGTATAAGTATGAAACAGTTACGATATGTTATCCTTAGATAAGAAAAGTTAATTACCTAATATTGAACATTATTAATATAAGATTGGATGTGAGGTGGTAGGTATAAATATTATGTATGCTGAAATAATTATAAATAGTGATGCTTTGGAAATAGATAAGCCATTTACATACAAAGTACCTAGTGAGCTTCAAGAAAAAATAGATGTAGGATTTAGAGTTAAAGTACCTTTTGGCCCTAAAAGCAGACCGATAGAAGGCTTTGTATTTTCAATATTACAAGAAGATGATTTAATTAATTTCAATTATAGAGTGAAAGAAATTTTAGGTATATGTGACGATTATGCTATATTAACAAGCTATGATATGGAGATAATTAGATTTTTAAGAAGTAAGTATTTATGCAAATTTATTGATGCGATTCGTCTTATGATTCCTGTTGGGATCATGAAAGGATTAAGAGAAAAAAAGAAAAAAGTAGTGTTAGTGAATGAGGAAATACAAGCTGATCAGTTTGATAAGGAAAATTATAAAAAATTATATGATTTTATAGCTAGCAATAATGGGATTTATACTAAGACAGAAATCATAAACAATGGGTGTTTTTCTTTATATTTACTGAATAAGTTAATAGAAAAAGGGATACTAAAAACAGAAGAACAAACAGTATTTAGATACAACACTCGGATATATGATACTGATAGTAATAAGATACTTACAAAAGAACAAGAGAATTGTCTTGATACAATTTTAAATGGCTCAAATCAAAAATATTTAGTAAAAGGCGTTACGGGGTCAGGAAAAACAGAAGTATATATAAGATTAGTTGAAGAAATGCTAAGGCAAAATAAAAGTACAGTTGTTTTAGTGCCGGAAATTTCATTAACGCCTCAAATGATTGAACGATTTAAAGGTCGATTCGGTGAAAATGTTGCACTTTTTCATAGTAGATTAAGCGATGGTGAGAGATTTGATGAGTGGTATAGGGTAAAGGAAGGAAAAGCTAGATTAGTTATAGGAGCACGAAGTGCCTTGTTTTTACCACTTCAAAATCTTGGTCTTATTATAATTGATGAAGAACATGAAAATACATATAAATCAGAGCATAATCCTAAATATCATACTAGAGAAGTAAGCGAGTTCATATGCGAAATTAAAGGCTGTAAGTTAGTTCTAGGATCAGCAACTCCGAGCGTTGAAAGTTATTATAAAGCTATTAGAGGCGAATATAAGCTGATAGAAATGCATAAAAGAACTAATGGAAAAGAAATGCCGCATATGGAAATAGTCGATATGAGGGAGGAATTAAAGAATAAAAATTTGTCATTGTTCAGCAGAAAACTGTTAGCTGAAATAGAGGCAACTTTAAGAAATAAAAAGCAAATAATTTTATTTCTTAATAGGAGAGGTTATTCAACATTTATTTCGTGCAGAAGCTGTGGATATGTATTTAAATGTCCAGAGTGCGATGTTTCTATGACATACCATAAGAATGGATATTTAATATGTCATTACTGTGGCAGGGCAGAGAAATCAAAAACTGTTTGCCCAAAATGTAATAGTAAATATGTAAAATTTTTTGGTGCAGGAACAGAACGAGTTGAATTAGAAGTGAAAAGATATTTTCCCAAATCAAGAGTAATAAGAATGGACGTTGATACTACACGACATAAGAATTCTCATGAATCTATTTATAATTGTTTCAAGAATGGAGAAGCAGACATTTTAATTGGAACACAAATGGTATCAAAAGGATTAGATTTCGAGAATGTTACACTGGTTGGAGTTTTAGCGGCAGACATGTCTCTAAATTTACCGGATTATAGAGCATCTGAAAGAACATATCAAATAATAACACAGGTCGCAGGTAGGTCCGGAAGAGGTGAAGATGATGGTAAGGTAATAGTTCAAAGTTATACACCAAACCATTATAGCTTAAAGTTTGCTAAAGAAGAGGATTATGAATCTCTATTTAATGAAGAAATAAAGATTAGAAGGTTGATGGGAAATCCTCCTTTTGGTAAAATATTATTAATTGTTGGATCTTCAAAATTTGAAGAAAAATTAACAAAATTTATGTATACTTTAGAAGCGGATTTGAAAAAATTAGTAGTAGATGATCTTACTATTCTCGGACCAGTTCCTTGTATAATTTCTAAGTTAAAAGAAAATTATAGATGGCAGATAATAATAAAAGGGAATTTTGATGATGGGTTTAGTGAAAAAGTTAAAGATACACTTTATCTATTAAATAAGAGTGTATATAATGAAATAAGGGTTAGTATAGATATTAATCCTAATAATATGACATAGGGGGAACACAAAATGGCATTAAGAAATATAAGAAAATATGGTGATGACGTATTAAGAAAGAAATGTAGAGAAGTTGATAAAATAGATGCTAGATTATTAACATTAATTGAAGATATGAAAGAAACTATGTATGAAGCTGATGGTGTTGGTCTTGCAGCTCCTCAAGTTGGAATATTAAAGAGACTATTTGTTGTAGATATTGGAGATGGGCCATTAGTATTTATTAATCCGGAAATAATAGAAACAAGTGGGTCTCAAATAGATGAGGAAGGATGCCTTAGTTTACCAGGAGAAACAAAAGAAGTTATGAGGCCTAATTATGTTAGAGCAAGAGCTTTAAATGAAAAGGGAGAAGAATTCGAAATAGAAGCTGAAGAATTACTTGCGAGAGCTATATTGCATGAATATGACCATTTAAATGGTACTTTGTTTATAGATAGAGTCAAGGGTGCTTCAAAAAAATAAATACTGATAGGAGGATAATATAATGAATATAGTATTTATGGGTACTCCTGATTTTGCAGTTCCTTCTTTGCAAAGAATGATTAAAGAGTATAATGTTACTGCTGTCCTTACCCAACCAGATAAACCAAAGGGCAGAGGCAAGAAAATGGCGTATTCTGCAGTTAAAGAAGAAGCATTAAAACATGAAATCCCAATATACCAGCCAATAAAGCTAAAAGATGATAGAGATTTAATAGAGAAATTAAAAGAATTAAAACCAGATTTTATTATAGTAGTGGCATTTGGACAAATTTTGACTAAGGAAGTACTGGATATACCTAAGTATGGATGTATAAATCTTCATGCATCATTACTTCCAATGTATAGAGGTGCAGCACCAATAAATTGGGCAATAATAAATGGTGAAAAGATGTCTGGAAATACTACAATGCTTATGGATGTTGGGTTAGATACAGGAGATATGATCCTTAAAGATGAAGTTGAAATTCCTAATAATATGACAGCTGGTGAATTACATGATATATTAATGAGTAGAGGAGAAGATTTACTTGTAAAAAGTATAGAAGGAATTTCTAAAGGAGATATAGTTGTAGAAAAGCAAGGGGATGAAACTTTTTATGCCAAGATGCTCGATAAGAATATTGCCAATATAAATTGGAATAAAAGTGCTGAAGAGATTCATAACCTAGTTAGAGGACTAAATCCATGGCCAATTGCTTACACTGATTATAATAAGGAAAGAATGAAGATATATGAAACAGAAGTTCTGAAAGAAAAAAGCGTCAGAGAACCTGGTACTATCATAGATGTAAGCAAGGATGGAATAAAAGTTGCATGTAAGGAAGATGTTCTCATAATAAAAAGAGTACAGTTTCCTAATGGTAAGCCTTTGACAATAGAGCAATATATTAATGGACATGAAATAGAAAAAAATATAATTTTACAATAATGGAGTTGATGTTTAATGCATTTTTATCCGTTTTTTGATCCAACAATGATATTATTAGTTCCGGCTATAATAATTTCATTTTGGGCTCAATCCAAAATTAATAGTGCTTATAGTAAGTATAGCCAAGTAAGAACAATAAATGGATATACTGGTCAACAAGTTGCAAGAATGATGTTAGATGAAGCTGGGCTGTTTGATGTTAGAATAGAATTGATAAATTCAAAGCTTGGAGATCATTATGATCCTGCAAGTAAAATCCTTAGACTATCCCCAGAAGTATATTCAGGTGGATCTATTTCTTCAGCAGGCATAGCTGCCCATGAGGTTGGGCACGCATTGCAGCATAAAGAAAGGTATGCTCCATTAGTAATAAGAAATTCCATTGTGCCAATTGTAAATATTGGCTCAAATGTATCATGGATGTTATTCTTTGTTGGGATATTATTAGGCTTTAAGGGATTAACTACACTAGGAATAATTTTATTTTCTGGAGTGGTGATTTTTCAGCTAATAACATTACCAGTAGAGTTTGATGCATCAACTAGGGCTTTAAATATATTAAAGTCAAGAGGAATATTATATGGTGACGAAACTAAAAGTGCACAAAAGGTTTTAGATGCAGCAGCAATGACATATGTAGCTGCAACGTTAATGGCAGTATCACAATTAATAAGATTAATTGCTATAAGCAATAGAAGAAATGATTAAGTAAAGAGGTAGCGTATGAATTGTAGAAAATTAGCAGTAAAGATATTAGGTAGAGTCTTAAATGAAGGGGCTTACTCTAATATAGTATTAGCAAAAGAGTTAAATGAATCAGAATTAAGCGATAAAGATAAAGCATTATTAACTGAAATTGTATATGGAGTTTTAAGAAGAAAAAAAACGTTAGACATTATAATTTCAAACTTTATCAAAGATATTAAGTTAATGAACAAAGATATTTTAAACATTTTAAGAGTAGCAATATACCAAATGAACTTTTTGGATAAAATACCTAGTTATGCTGCTTGCAACGAAGCAGTAGAAGAAGCAAAAGAAATATCTGAAAATGACTCGAAATTAGTAAATGGAATACTTAGAAATTTTACGAAAAATCCTGATGATATTGAAGTTTTAGGGAATAAAATCGATGAATATGCTTATAAGTTTTCATTTGAACCTTGGATGATAAGACTTTTAATAAAACAATATGGTGAAAATGTGTCAAAGAAAATAATGTCTGGATTAAATGCAGTTCCACAAGTAAGTGTTAGAGTAAATGAAATTAAAGCAGACTATGATGATGTTTTTGAAAAATTAGAAGAACTTGAATATGAGGTTGAAGAAGGTTCTATTTGTCCAGAAGCAATTTGCATAAAAGGTGGTAAATCTATAGAAAATAATCCACTATTCCAAGAAGGTAAGATCACAGTTCAAGATGAAAGCGCAATGATCATAGCACCATTATTAGAATTGGAAGAAGGAATGATAGTTACAGATTTGTGTAGTGCACCTGGTGGTAAAACTACGCATATAGCTGAAATACTTCAAAACACTGGAAAAGTATTGGCTTACGATCTTCATGAGTCTAAACTTGGATTAATAAAAGAAAATTGTGAAAGATTAGGTATAACTAATGTTGAAGTTAATACAAGTGATGCAACTAAATTAAACCCAGATTTAATAGCATCTAGTGATAGAATTTTAATAGATGTTCCTTGCTCAGGACTTGGAATTATAAGAAAGAAGCCGGAAATAAAATGGAACAAAACAAGAAATGATTTAAGAGAAATTATAAAAGTTCAAAGAGATATAATGGAATGTGCATGGATGTATTTAAAAGATGATGGAATAATGATATATTCAACTTGTACATTAAATAAAGAAGAAAATGAAGAAAATATTGAGTGGTTTGTTAGCAGACATAAAGACTGTAGCGTGAAAAGGATCTTTATTGGTAAACAAGATAACTTAGTATACAATAGAGATGGTTCTCTAACTATTATGCCAAATGAAAACATGGATGGATTCTTTGTGACTAAATTAGAAAAAAGACAATAGTAGGTGAATAAATGAACAATTTGCTAGATTTTACTTTGGAAGAACTTAAAGCATGGATGAAGGAAAATGGTGAAAGTGCATTTAGAGGTCAACAAATATTATCATGGATTTATAAAGGTGTTAAAGAATTCGATGATATGAAGAATATACCAAAGCCATTAGTACACAAACTAAAAGAAAATTTTTTTGTAGGCATGCCAAAGATAATAGAAGTATATAAATCTAATATAGATGGTACAGAAAAATTCTTGTTAGGATTTACGGATGGAAATTTAATAGAATCTGTACTAATGAGATATAAGCATGGAAATTCCATATGCATATCCACTCAAGTTGGGTGTGCAATGGGATGTAAATTTTGCGCATCTACAATTGAAGGTAAAGTTAGAAATCTTACAACTGGAGAAATTTTATCGCAAATTATGGTTGTTCAAGATTATATCAATGAGAGAATTTCTAATATTGTATTAATGGGAAGTGGTGAACCACTTGATAATTATAATAATGTTATAAAGTTTTTAGAAATAGTTTCTGCTGAATATGGATTAAATATTGGGCAGAGACATATAACATTATCTACTTGTGGAATTGTACCAAAGATATACGAATTAGCAGATAAGGAGCTCAGCATAACCGTAGCTATATCATTACATGCATTTAGCGATGATAAGAGAAAAGAGATTATGCCTATAGCTAATAGGTATAGCATTGAGGAAATATTAGAAGCTTGTAGATATTATATAAGTAAGACTAATAGGAGAATCACATTTGAGTATGCACTAGTGAAAGACGTGAATGATGGCAGAGAGGATGCAAAAGCATTAGGTAAATTATTAAAAGGTATGCTTTGCCATGTTAATTTGATACCAGTAAATGAAATAAAGGAAAATACATATAAGAGGTCTTCAAAAAAGGCGATAGAAGATTTTTCAGAAATACTAAAAAATCATGGAATAGAAGTTACTACAAGACGTGAAATGGGAAGTGACATTAATGCAGCATGTGGACAACTTAGAAGAAGTTACATAAATACCCAAGAAATAGAGGGGAGAGTAAAATGGTAGGTTTAGTTAGTGATGTTGGGTTAAGGCGAACATTAAATGAAGACTCTGCTTCGTATTTAGAGAAAGAAGAATTTAAGATTTATGTAGTTGCAGATGGCATGGGTGGACATAATGCGGGAGAAGTTGCTAGTCAAATGGCTGCAACGAATATTGTTGATTATATAAAAGAAAAATTTTCTTCTAGTAGAGTAGAAAATTTACTTGTAGAAGCTATAGAAAAAGTAAATAAAGATATATTTACTTTTTCTAACACTAGCGAAAATTTAAGTGGAATGGGAACTACTGTTACAACCTGTTTTATGACTAAAAATTTTATACAGGTTGCAAATGTAGGTGATAGTTGTTGTTTTGCAGTTAAAAATAATGAGATTAAAAAGATTACTAAAGATCATTCTTTAGTACAAGAACTTGTTGATATTGGGAGTATAAGTGAAAAAGAGGCGGAAAATCACCCTAAGAAGAATATTATTACGAGAGCATTAGGAACTAGTATTAATGTAAATGTAGATGTATTTCAATTAAAGAACAGTGAATATGATTTTTACATATTGTGTTCAGATGGATTGACAAATGAATTAACTAAAGAAGAGATTCTACAAGTCGTCACTGAGGAAGAAAGTTATGTAAATATTGCTAATAAACTTGTATACTTGGCAAAGAAAAACGGTGGCAGAGATAATATAACAGTATTGTTGTTTGGAGGAGAGATGTAGTATGGATGGAATTGTACTTGGAAACAGATACGAGTTGTTAGAAAAAATAGGAGAAGGCGGAATGTCAGAAGTATTTAAGGCTAGATGCAATAAATTAAACAGATTTGTTGCAGTTAAAATACTTAAGAAGGAACTTTGCGACAATCCTGATATTGTAGAAAAATTTAAAGGTGAAGCAACAGCTGTTGCAGCTTTGTCTGACAATAACATAGTAAACATACTTGATGTAGGAACACAGGATGATATAAATTACATTGTAATGGAATATGTTAAGGGAAAAACTCTAAAGGATATTATAAAACAAGTTGGAAAAATGAATTATGAAACGGCTATATCAGTTGCAATTCAGATAGCTAAAGCTTTGGATTGCGCACATAGAAATAATATAATCCATAGAGATGTAAAGCCACAAAATATTCTAGTAACAGAAGATGGAGTTATGAAGGTAACTGATTTTGGAATAGCAAAATCATCGAATTCTGAAACTATTACAAATACTAGTACAATAATGGGATCTGCCCATTATCTTTCTCCAGAACAAGCAAAAGGAAATTTTATTGACTGTAGAACTGATCTATATTCATTAGGAGTTGTATTATATGAAATGGTTACTGGAAATCTCCCATTCCAAGCAGATACTGCTGTAACTATAGCTTTAAAACATCTTCAAGAAGAAGTTGTTCCGCCAAAAAGTATCAATTCCAAAATTCCTGAGAGTTTAAATCAATTAATTTTAAAAGCAATGCAAAAAGAACCTGTTAAGAGATATCAGACTGCTAAGGAAATGATCTCAGATCTCCAAAAAATAAAAGATGATCCTAATGCCAAGATAGATAAAGAAGATGACAATGATCATACAATAATAATGTCAGCTGTAACTGAACAGATATTAAAGCAAGAGGAAAAGCTGCCTAATAAAAAAGATGACGACTATGAAGATGAAGACGATGATGATTATTACTACGAAGACGATGAAGATGAAAAAGGCAGTAGAATAAACAAGAAGAGAATAATGAAAATAACGATGGGAGTAGTTTTAGCATTACTGTTAATAGTTTTAGGTGTTGCAGCGTTTAAAATGATTAGTTCTGCTACTGCTAACGGTAAAGAAGTTCAAGTTCCCGACATAGTAGGAAAAAATGTAGATGATGGAAAGAAAGCACTTGACGCTTTAAATCTAGTTTTAGTAGAAGGTGGAACTGAGGCGAGTGATCAGCCAGAAGGAACGATTCTTAAAATGAATCCAGATGCTGGAACTAAAGTTAAGGAAAAAAGTCAGATTAGGGTCATTGTAAGTGGAGGAGCAACAAAACTTAAGATGCCTGATTTGAAGGAGTATGATATAGATACAGCAACTACTATTTTAAAATCTTTTGGACTTAAAATTAGTGACAAAAGTGAAGATTTCAGTGATAGTGTACCAGAAGGACAAATAATAAGTCAAACTCCTAAAAAAGATACTGAGGTAACAGCAGATGATAAAATAACAGTTGTTGTAAGTAAAGGGCCGAAAGTTAAGACGACAAAAGTACCTAGTGTAGTGGGTAAAGACCAAGATACAGCTACAGGTGCATTACAAGATGCTGGTTTACAAGTATCTGTAAATTCCCAAGAAACACAAGATGAAAGTCAAAATGGTAAAGTTTTAAAACAAACAGGAGAAGGCAATAGAGTAGAGCAAGGAACTACAATTGTTATAACAGTTGGTAAATATGTTGCAAAACAAGATCCGCCTGTAACTAATAATCCTACCCAAGGAAATACTAAGCCAGGTGGAAGCGGAAGTACTCCTGATAAAAATTCCGGAGGAACAGGAACAGGTAGTGGTACTACTACCGATACACCAGGAAAGACTAATACGCCAGGTACAACTAACCCTACAGGTCCATGGGATGATACAAATAATAGCCAAAACAATACCCAAACTAAAACATCAAATCAAAATCATCAATAATAAAGCAAGGAGAGGTTGATAAAAACCTCTCCTTCTATGATATATTTGTATTTGATCTACATTAAATCACTAAAAAGAAAATATAATATGATAGAAAATATTAATTAAAAAAGCTTGATATATATTGCAATTGAATTTGCCACATTCTAGTTATATTTGAGCAATTAGCTTACTATAATTTTGAATGTAAATATATTATTGCGGTGTATATATTGATATTGTATGGAAAAATATTAAAATTTATTTTATAAGTTATGGAGGAAAATTATGAATGGAAAAATAATAAAGGGTATAGGAGGCTTTTATTATATTAAGACAGATGAAGGCTTAATAGAATGTAAAGCTAGGGGGAAATTTAGGCATAAAGACATAAAGCCTATGGTAGGGGATGATGTTACAATTAAGATGGAGAATGGAAAAGGCGTTATTGAAGAGATACATACAAGAAAATCTCAATTGATTAGACCTACTGTATCAAATGTTTCTTTAGCATTTGTTGTTTTCGCAGTTAGAAATCCAGACATAAATTTTGATTTGTTAAATAAGTTTTTAATTCTATGTGAATATAATAACATTGAGGTTATAGTTTGTTTAAATAAAATAGATTTAGTATCAGAAGAGGAAAGAGAAGAAATAAAAAAGCGAATAAATGTCATAGGTTATGAGGTTCTCTTTATAAATGCTAAAAAAGGAATAGGAATAGAGAGATTAGAAGAAAAAATTAGAGGAAATATAACAGTTTTTTGTGGACCATCAGGAGCAGGAAAGTCAACATTAATAAATAAACTTTCAAATAAAGAACATATGGAAACTGGAAATGTTAGTGAGAAGATTGGAAGAGGAAAGCATACTACAAGGCATAGTGAGTTAATTGATGTAGCAGATGGATATATTGTTGATACTCCAGGATTTTCTACACTTGAAATAAAAGATTTAATGGATAAAAATTCTTTAAAATATTGTTTTCCTGAATTTACACAGTATAATGATAAGTGTAAATATAGGGGGTGTTTACACTATAAAGAACCAAATTGTGCTCTAAAAGAGGCTGTAGAAAGCGAAGAAGTCAATAGATATAGGTATGAATTTTATATAAGAGCATTGGAAGAAATAATTGAGGAGGAAAAAAATAAATGGTAAAGATCGCACCATCAATATTATCAGCAGATTTTTCAAAGTTAGGAGAAGACATAGAAAGAATAGATAAGGGAGGAGCAGATTTTATTCATATAGATGTAATGGATGGGTCTTTTGTTCCTAATATATCTTTTGGATTACCAGTTATAAAGTCTATTAGAAATAGAACAAAAAAGGTATTTGACGTTCATTTAATGATAAATAATCCATCAAATTACATAGATGCTTTTATAGAGGCTGGAGCTGATATAATCACAATCCATCATGAGGCAGATAAACATATAGATAGAACAATTAATTATATTAAATCAAAAGGAAAAAAAGCCGCAGTTTCTTTAAATCCAGGAACTCCAACAAGCGTATTGAAAGATTTAATACCAAGTCTGGATATGGTCTTGATAATGTCTGTTAACCCAGGATTTGGTGGACAGAAATTTATATCTTATTCTTTGGATAAGATCAGAGAGATAAAAGAACTTAGTGATAGATTAAATCCAGAGCTTTTAATAGAAGTCGATGGAGGTATTGATAAGACAAATGTTAAATCTGTCATAGAAGCAGGCGCAAATGTAATTGTTGCAGGTTCAGCAGTATTTAATGGTGGAGAAATTAACGAGAATATAAAAGCTCTAAGGGGGTAATAATTTGAATGTTGCAATTGTAACTGGAGGAAACCCACCTTCAGAAAAGTTACTAAGGGAATATATTAGTAAAGTGGAGTTTATAATAGCAGCTGATAAGGGAAGTGAATGCCTTTATAACTATAATATTATTCCGGACTTGCTTTTAGGGGATTTTGATTCGGCAAAAAGGGAAATTTTAGACACTATGAAGTTAAAGGTTAAGGAAGTTTTGGAATTTCAACCAGAGAAAGATTATACTGACACTGAAATTGCAGTTATGGAAGCAATAAAAAGAGGTGCAAAAAAAATATATTTATTTGGGGCGACTGGAACTAGAATGGATCATACGCTAGGAAATATAGGCCTTATGCTAACTACGAAAAAAAAGGGCGCTCATTTAGAAATATTGGATGACAATAATAGACTTTACCTTGGAGAACATAAAATGAGGCTATATGGCCAATATGGTGAGAATATATCATTTCATGCACTAAGTGATAAAGTAAGTAAACTTGAAATTAGTGGAGGTAAATATAATCTGCCAAGTTATGATTTGGGGTTATTAGATCCGCGAGCTATATGTAATGAATTTATTGATACGCCAATAGATATAACATATGAAGAAGGGGAGTTATTAGTTATTCATTCTATAGATTAAATATTCATGAACTTATTAAAATATTTTTTATATTTAAAAGTGGAACATTTTGAGCAGTAACTGAATATTAATATAATAAGACGGATTAAATTTTCATTTTAATTTTGAACGTATTAATAGTTAGGAGGATTCATAATGAAAATAATAGCTTTTAAATTACCTAAGTTTCTATCTAATATAATAAAGTTCTTTAGAAAAAAAAGCTAGAGTACATAAGGTATAGTTTAGTTTTAGGCTTTCTAAATAGCTTTAGGCATAATCAAAAAAATAACAAGTCCATCTGCCAAGCCTATTTTCCATCATGCTTCATCAACAGATTGCACTAATAGGCTCGCTATGAGCCCAATCTGCTTCTTCGCCTGATGAAAAATAATCATGGCATTTTAGACTCGTTATTTTCTTTCATATGCCTTAAAAATAAAAAATGCAATTGGGATAACAATTGCATTTTTTATTATGAACTTATATTGCTCTTTGAACCTTTCCAGATCTAAGGCATCTTGTACATACATGAACAGTTTTTGGTGTTCCGTTAACTAAAGCTTTTACTTTCTTTATGTTAGGAGCCCAAGTTCTCTTTGATTGACGATGTGAATGGCTATAGCTTACTCCAGCTACAACACCCTTATCACAAATTTCGCATCTTCTTGCCATTAGAAAACACCTCCTTATATTCCAAAGATAATCATCTTCAATAGGACAGTGTAAATTATATCATAGGAAAATATAATAGGCAAGATAAATTATTAATATAAATTAAAAATTATGTATTGCAGTTAATATAGGGTTCTGCAATGAGAGTGAAACTTATGTGAATCTCTGCCGAAATAGGGCATATATTTGTTCCATAGGACTATAAAAATTTTGATCTCAATTATGTTTTAAACCCTTTCTCTAGGGAAAGACTTTATAGAGATAGCTATTTAAATATAGAGAAATACTTTTATCCTTAGTTAGAAGTTTTTAATTGTAATTTGCACTAGTATTATATGTGAGTATTTTATTTAAAGGTAAAAAGATGTTTGTCGTGATCATTAGGGGTAAGGAGTCATAAGGAAAGAGGAATGCTTTTAGTTTTACGTAAAAGTTTATAATTGTGTTTAGCATTCTTTTTATATGTGCATGTTTTTTAGAGACGAGATGATTTTGATTTGCTTGCTGTTTTTTGTGGGGGGGGATGGTCTTAGTTCCACTTAATAAGTTCAGAATTGTGCTTTGCACTCTTTTCATATGTGCGTGCTTTTTTTATGGAAATGATTATAGTCGTAGTTTACGCTTTTTTCTAGGGGGAATGATCTTGGTTGCGCTGCGCGCTTTTTATAGGTGTATATTTTTTGAATACTTGAATAAAATATTGTTCTAATATAGAATATAAAATAAGATATAAATATAGAATAGAAAATAAGAGATAAGAATTTAGGAGGAATATGGATGGTTGGATTTTCAAACGAAAATGGTAATATAAATTATTCAGAAGAAGTTCTAGCTAAAATTGTTGGATTATCCACAATGGAATGCTATGGAGTAGTTGGAATGGTTTCTAAAAATGCTAGTGAAGGATTTTGGGAACTTATAGGTATAGAAAATTTTAGCAAGGGTGTAAAAATACAGCTAACAAGTGAGAAAAAATTACAAATAGAATTGTTTGTAATGGTTGAATATGGAACAAAGATATCGGTTATATCTAATAATATAATTCAAAAAGTACGTTATAGTGTTGAAAATTACACAGGACTTAAGGTGTCATCTATAACAGTAAATGTGCAAGCGGTTAGAGTTTAGGAGGTTAAACTAAATGGAATATACAAAGATAAATGGCCATGATTTTTATAACATGGTTGTGAATGCTAGCAATAAATTGCTAGAGCAAAGTGATTTCGTAAATGCACTTAACGTATTCCCTGTTCCAGACGGAGATACTGGAACTAATATGTCCATGACGTTTAAGGCTGCAGTTAAAGAGATAGAAGGTATGGATACTGATTCTATAGGAGAAATGTCAAAAAGATTAGCTAAAGGTGCTCTAATGGGAGCTAGGGGTAACTCTGGTGTTATATTATCACAAATCCTTAGAGGTTTTTCTAAAGGCCTAGAAGGAAAAAAAGAAGCGGATATTAAAGAATTTGCAGTAGCCTTTTCAGAGGGATCAAAGTCAGCATACAAGGCAGTAATGAGGCCTACTGAAGGTACTATACTTTCCGTAATCAGGGCGGCTGCTGAAGCAGCGGTATCATCTGATGCTAAAGATATAGTTGGCTTTATGGAAGAGATAACAGTTAAAGCAAAGGAAATGTTAGATAGAACTCCAGAATTATTACCAGCACTAAAAAAAGCTAAAGTAGTTGATTCTGGAGGAATGGGTCTTTATATTATACTTCAAGGTATGTTTGAAGCATTAAAGAATGATATTAAAGCTGAACTAAGTGATATAAAGATAAGTGGTGCAAATGGCACTTTAGCTAAAGCTACAGAGGAAATTGATATAAAATTTGGTTATTGCACTGAATTTATAATACTTGGTGATGCTAAACGCGCACAAGACTTCCAAAATCAGATAGAGAGTCTTGGAGACTCGATGATAGTTGTTGGATATGATGATGTTATAAAAGTGCACATACATACTAATGATCCTGGCTTGGTGTTATCAAAAGCAGTTGCTATAGGGGAATTATCAAAGATAAAGATTGATAATATGCGAGAAGAGCATAGAGAGCTATTAATCAATACTAAGGAATTAACAGAAAATTCATCTTCAGATGAAAGTGTTGACGATGAGAAGAAAAAGTATGGATTTATAACAGTTGCTATGGGAGATGGAATTTCAAATATCTTTAAGGACTTAGGAATAGATCATGTCATTGAAGGTGGTCAGACAATGAATCCATCCACTCAGGATATTTTAGATGCTGTTGAGAAAATAAATGCCGAACATATTTTCATTATGCCGAATAATAAGAATATAATTATGGCAGCTAATCAAGCAGCAGAAATATCAAGTAAAAATATATTAGTAGTACCTACAACAACTATTCCTCAAGGAATAGCATGTGCTACAATGTTTAATTATGATTCTGAAGTTGAAGAAAATTTCACGAATTTAAAGGATGCAATTGAAGTAGTTAAAACTGGTTCGGTGACTTATGCAGTTCGTGATACAGAAATTGATGGGATAGATATTAAACAAGGAAATATGTTAGGAATTGTAGAAGGTAAAATAAAAGAGGTAGGCGAAGACAAGAAGGATGTTGCCGGTAAAGTCCTAGAGGATATGATAGATGATGAAAGTGAACTTATTACTGTATATTATGGTGAAGATGTAAGTGATGAAGATGCAAATGAATTCGAGGTTGAGTTAAAGGAAAAATACGAAGACTTAGATATTCAATTTTATAAAGGAAATCAACCACTATATTACTTTTTAATATCAGTAGAATAAAAAATAGTAAGGGCGCCTAATGCTAGGTGCTCTTATTATTTAGGGAGGAGGAGAAGGGTGTTGGATATATATAGCAATATTTCAACATTAAAAGGAGTAGGCCCGAAGGCCACAGAAAAATTAAATAGATGTGGAATTTTTAATATATTAGATATTCTGTTATATTTTCCAAGAGATTATGAATTTGTAGATAGTAATGTGGAATTTGAAAATATTACAGGAGAAGACAAGCAAATTTTAAAGTGTAAAGTTATTAGATTTAGAGGCGATGTAAAAACTAAAACTGGTAAATTATTAACCACTATAGAATTTGATTATAATGGATATAAAGTATCTGGAAAGTGGTTTAATCAAAGGTATATAAAAAACTCTTTTAAAATAGGAGTAATATATAATTTGATGGGTAAATTTAAAAGGATAGGAAGTACTTTAGAGGTTGTTAATCCTATGGTCACATGTGAAGAAGCGATTTCAAGTGAGATCATCCCTAAATATCCTCTAAAAGGTGATATAAGCAATAAGTTGTTTGAAAAATTAATTAACGAAATTTTGTCCAAGATGACTGTTAAAGAGAATTTGCCTCAAAAAATACTAGATAAATATTCTTTAATTTCATTAAATGAAGCTATCAGAAGTGTGCATTTTCCGGATAATAAGGAAGTGTTAGAAAAGGCTATAATAAGACTTAAATTTCAGGAATTATTTACATATTCACTAAAACTACTGCTTCTTAAACATAAAATTAAAAAAAATAAAGATGGTATATTATTTCAATGGGTAGATGAACTTGGTTTATTTAAAGAGAAGTTACCATTTCCTCTTACTAACGCTCAAACAAGAGTTATACGTGAAATATTAAGAGATCAAAAATCAAACTCATCAATGAATAGGCTTATACAAGGGGATGTTGGTAGTGGAAAGACAATAATTGCACTTATAGCTATTTTTAATGTCATGAAAAATGATTATCAATGTGCATTTATGGCTCCGACAGAGATTCTTGCCAATCAACATTTTGAAGAGGCGAAAAAAGTTTATAATGAATTTAATATAGAAATTGAATTATTAACAGGAACAACTTCGGCAAAAGAAAAGAAACGAATTAAGGAAAGAATTAAAACTAAAGAACCGATTTTAGTGATAGGGACTCATGCACTTTTTCAGGACGACGTAGAATTCGGAAAGTTAGGACTAATAGTAACTGATGAGCAGCACAGATTTGGTGTTGAGCAAAGGAGTAAACTTATAAACAAGGGAAAAAGGGCTGATTGTTTAGTTATGACAGCTACTCCGATTCCAAGAACTTTGGCATTATATCTATACTCAGATCTCGATGTATCTATAATTGACGAGCTGCCACCTGGTAGAAAGAAAATAGATACTAGATTTTATGCTGATAATCAAAGAGATATAGCTTATGATTTGGCATATGATGAAATAAAAGGCGGTCGACAAGTATATATAGTATGCCCTCTTATTGAGGAAGATGAAAAAGAGGAATTAAATTCGGTAGAAACCTTATACAATAAACTTACAAGTGGAATTTTTAAGGAATTAAATGTTGAGATACTCCATGGAAAGATGAAAGGCTCTGAAAAAGATGAAATAATAAAAAGATTTAAGAATAATGAAGTTAATGTTCTAATATCAACAACTGTAATTGAAGTAGGCGTTAATGTTCCTAATGCATCTGTAATGATTGTTGAAAATGCAGAGAGGTTTGGATTGTCGCAGTTACATCAGCTAAGAGGTAGAGTTGGAAGAGGCCAGTATTCATCTTATTGTATATTGATAGCAAAGGCTAAAAGTAATGTGACTAAAAAGAGGATGCAGATAATGACAGAGTGTAGTGATGGATTCTTAATATCAGAAAAGGATCTGGAACTCAGGGGCGCAGGAGAGATGTTTGGTAAGAAGCAAAGTGGTGATGAAGGGTTTGTGCTTGCAAATCTTTATGATGATATAAAGATTTTAAGGTGTGCTAAACTGGAGGCAAATAATATTTTGCAAAACGAATTTGAGGTAAATAGAGAAATAATTAGTGAACTTAGTAAAAATTTGGAAAAAAGTAGTAAATATATTTGCTTTAATTAATTTGAAATATTATGTATAGATATGTTAATATATAAAATATATAGCATAGACATATAAAAATAATAAATCTAGTGTTCTGATGAGGAGTGCAAGCCTCATTTAAATCAGGTTTTAATTGATATCATATGTCTGAAGGAGGAATAAAATTTTGAGAATAATAGCAGGAAAAGCAAGAGGACATAAATTAATACCTCCAGCTACAATGGAAACAAGGCCGACATTAGACAGGGTTAAAGAGGCTATGTTTAGTTCAATTCAAATGTATATACCAGAGGCAGTAGTTGTAGACGTTTTTGCTGGAACAGGAAGCCTGGGATTAGAAGCGGCAAGCAGAGGGGCAAGTGAAGTTTATTTATTTGATAAAAGCTCTGTGACTTTTCCTTTGTTGAAGGAAAATGTAGAAAGTCTCAAGTTCCAAGATTTTTGTTTTCCAATGAATATAGATGCTTATGAAGGCTTAAAGAATCTTGCTAATAAGGGAAAGAAATTTGACATAATATTTATTGATCCACCTTATTGTAAAGAAATGATTCCAGAAGCTATGAAAATTGTTAAGGATAATGAAATACTAAAGAATGATGGAATAATAGTTACTAAAATAGATACTATTGAAGAAATTTATGAAGGGTATAAAGATATAAAGTTAACAAAGAGTAAGAAGTATGGAAATACAACAGTATGTTATTACAGGTATGAGGAGAAATAAGAAATGAGAGTTGCAGTATACCCTGGAAGTTTTGATCCTATAACTAATGGCCATCTAGATATTATAAAAAGAGGAGCAAAGGTCTTTGATAAAGTAATAGTTGCGGTATTAGTTAATGTTGATAAGAAATATCTTTTTGAAAGCAACGAAAGAGTTGAGCTTATAAAAAGAGTGACAAGAGATATTGGAAATGTTGAAATAAGAAGTTTTGATGGACTTTTAGTTAATTTCTTAAAAGAATGTAAGACTAATATAATATTAAAGGGATTAAGAACAGCTTCTGATTTTGAGTATGAGTTTCAAATGGCATTTATTAATAATGAATTAGATTCGAATACTGAAACTGTATGTATGATGTCATCATCTAAAAATATACATATTAGTTCCTCAACTGTTAAGCAGGTGGCAAAGTTTGGGGGAGATATTAGTGGACTTGTTCCCAATGAAATTATTTCAGATATAATGTCTAGAATAAATCTATAAATGGTCATTTTCTAAGGGAGTTTATTTCCATGATTAGAATGTACGGTGTTTAAAAGTATGTATTAAATTTAAATTAATAGTATTAACAATGATAAAATCATTTAGAAATACTAGATGGTAATTTGTTCCTGGTACTTTGCTCATTTATAGAATAAATATCTAAGGAGTGTTTTTATGGAAAAAATGGAGGTAAATATAATAGAGTTATTAGAGTATTTACAAGACTTGGTGGAAAATTCATCTAAGGTGCCAATGAGCGGTAAAGTTATGATAGATAAAAGAGAAGTTGTTGATGTAATAGATCAAATAATCAACTATATGCCTGATCAATTTAAAAAAGCTGAGTGGGTTATGAATGAGAGAGAAAGAATTCTTAATGAAGCTAAGAAAGAATATGATTCTGTTAGAAAAGAAACAATGACTATGATGAGGCAGAACGTCGAGAATCACGATGTAGTAAGAGAAGCTAAAGCGAGAGCAAAAGAAATTATAACCTCAGCCCAGAGAGAGGCTAAGGCTATAAGATTAGGTTCTAGAGATTATTCTGACGAAATATTAACACAATTAGATCAGGAGCTAGAAGAACACAAAATAAAATTAATAAAAAGCCTTCAAGAAAGCTTTGAAGTAGTAGCTAAAGAGATAGATGCAAATTTAACTGGTACATGTGATGTTATAAAAGAGAATATTAAAGAATTACGCAGTATGAAAAAATAATTTCAAGGTTCTATTAAATATACTTAGCAAAAGTGTTAAGAGTAATATTATTAATGCTGGATATATATACACAAATAAACTTGGAGAATGGATTATTTCTAAGTTAGATGTATAAATACTTGTAGGATACACTTTGCATAATCCATAAGTTATGATAAAACTAACGATTCCTTGGATTACTTTTAAAAAAATATATCTGCTATAATTTATCTTAGTATCGCTTACGAAAGAACTTACTTGAGCAATTACAGCAAGGCCAGAAAATGAAGTTAAAAAGCTTATTATCCCGAGCTTTAAAGGAAGTGAAATTTGTAGGGGAGAGATTATACTACACCCATTAGTCATTTCAATGCTTCCTAAAAATATACTGTATAAAGTTTGGGAAGGCAATTTTAAAATATTATCTAGCTGCCTAAATGCAATATTAATATAAAGATTGTTTTTAACGAGAGATATAACGACTGAAAAAATTATTATGAAACCACCTATAGATAATGTAGTGTTTATTCCGTTTTGAACTGCATTTTTTACAGCATTACCGAAATTCATACTTTCATTTTTAGGACAAGGGAGAGAACTTAGCTTATTTAAGTTTCTCTTTTTTTTTGTTAAAAAGCCCATTAGGATTATTGATAAATTACTTCCTATAAGTAAAATATAACCTAATGATACATTCCCTAATAAAGTTCCAGCAACAGATCCTATTAAAAACAGTGGGCCAACGTTAGAAGCTATGTTTAAAAGTCTTTCATATTCATACCTGTCTATATATTCCATATTGTATAGATCTACGCAATATTTAGCACCTAGTGGATAGCCGCATAGTATACTTGCTACAATTGGAAAGGAACAATTTCTAGAAAGACCTAATGGTTTGCAAATTAATGGGCCAAGAAATTTAGAATAAAGATTTATCCCATCGTAGTATATTAATAAATTACATATAACCACAAAAGGAAATGTAGTTGGCAATATTGTGTTATACCATAATTTACAACCATCAATAGCTGCAGTGGTGCATTGGTTTATATTTAAAACAAAAACAATTATCAAGACAGAGATAAATATACAAATAAGAGTATTCTTTTTGATATTAAGTTGTTTGATTAAAATAAAAACTAAGCTAATGATAAGAAACCATAAGATAATAATATATATCATGAAATCACCCCAATCAATAATATTTATATTCTTATGGTTATGTAAAATATTACTACATTATGAAAGGGCCTTTTAAATAGTCATCCATAGGGCTTATTTTTGGATTTAGCAGCGAATATGCCTTAGTTCCTAAGATGTCTATTTTTAAATGATCACATAGGTTGTTTCGTGGCAACTTTGTTATTAAATTTATACTAGAGTTATTTTTTATACTCTTTAGAATGCTTTGTCCAGTAGAATTAAAAGCAAGAACTCTTGCGTAAGGCGCAGGGCTCTTACATAAGTTGAACAAATCAAAATTTTCAAGGTTCAGAAAGCTTTGCAAAAGAATTCGGCTTATTCTCGTATACGTATATCTTTTGCTCTTTGAATTTAATATTAATTCATCAAGTGAGTTGGATGTTAAAATCCCTTTTAATATTTTATTTTCTATGCCTTCTGATACATCTGGTAGATTTAAAAGAGATTTTTCGTTAGTAAGTAATTTGTATTTTATATATTTAAATGTATCTTCCTCAAAAATAAAAGGATAATTAGATGAAGATAAATCAATCAAAATATCATAACTAGCTTTTGGCATAATATCAGCTAAGTCATTTAGAGATTTCTCTTTTAAATGCTTTCTTATTGACGTTGCAGAAGAGAATGATGCACTTATGTTGACATCGTTATATAATGAACCTTCTCTTTTAATGGTTTTAGGAGTTATTGCGCTATTTAAACGAATTAAAGATTTTATATATTCAATACCTAAGATATTATTAGAATTGGATATTGTATTTAATAGTTCGTTTGAATTAAAATAATCTTTCAGCGCATTTGCCCGGCTAAGATGAAATGGTAGGCCTAGATCTAAATTTGTTTTTAAAAGTTTTTTGTATTTAAAAGGTTCAGAAACTAAAACCTTTGCTATGTCTTTTAGTATAGCTATATTTCCTTCTTCACTTCCGAAATATAAGTTATCTATTATGCCTAATGAATTAAGAAGAGATACGCTTCCGAAAGCAAAATGTTCAGCTGAGGAAATAGAGTAAACTAGAGGTAGTTCTAAAACTAAATCAACACCATTTCTAATGGCCATTTCAGATCTTTTCCATTTATCTATAATTGCTGGAATACCTCTTTGCATAAAATTACCACTCATTACACAGACTATACCATCTGCGTTGGTATCAGACTTTGCTTTACTAAGGTGATATTCATGACCTTTATGAAATGGATTATATTCTGTAATTATTCCTGTAAGTATTAAAATCATCTCCTTTTTGTTAGAGCGCATTTACAAAGATAACTAACAAATATATTTTCTTTGGCGCGCCCAAAAGATGCTATTAAGAAGCACTTATAAATTTTAAGAACTAGAAAGGATTTAACATATATTATTGTAAAATTTATATATGTTAAAAATCATATATAAAGCTAGTATAGCATATTATGGAATTTTATAATATTTGTTATTAACGGTTTAATACTATATATATTTTTCTCATGATGTCAATAAGATATCATAAAAGTATTGTTAAAAAATATACTTTTTAAATATTGCTTCATTAAAAAGTAGTTTCGGAAATATTCAGAAGATTGAAAGAATAGTGAATTTTTAATTATTATCTAATATAAACAAAAAACTAGCTTATATACAGATAGTTAAATGAATTTACTATGAGTTTCTACTAAAACTTGAATGAAAATAATGAGAAATAGACACGAAATTTTCATTATTTGGTATACAAATTAAAACAATCGATAGCGTTTAATAATAAATTATAAAATAATTTTAAATAAAATTTAATTGTTAAAAATTATACTTTTCCGATATTGTTATTTTACAAGAGTATTGTCTGACAATTTAGATTATTTCAAATCTAAAGACTTCTATTTTATAGAGAATTTGTGTTGAAAAAAGCACTGATAAAGGAGTATATTAGTATTAGAGATAGGATATAGAGAGGAGATAAATAGATTATGGACCTTATGAAAAAAATATGGACTGCAGCACAATCAAATAAACAAAAAATTGTTCTTCCAGAGGGAAACGAGGAAAGAAATATTGCAGCTGCAGAGAAAATACAAAAATTAGGATTAGCATATCCAATTTTAATAGGAAACAAAGATGAAATAAATAATAAAGCAAAGGAATTAGATGTAAATTTATCAGGAATTGAGATTATCGATCCAAATGAATCAGATAAATTAACAAAGTATATTGAAGCCTTCTATGAACTTAGAAAGACAAAAGGCGTTACAATGGAAAAGGCAGATAAAATAGTCAGAGATCCTCTATATTTTGGTACGATGATGGTTAAATTAGATGATGCAGATGGAATGGTATCGGGAGCAATCCACACAACTGGAGATTTATTAAGACCAGGATTACAAATTATAAAGACAGCACCAGGGGTATCTGTTGTTTCAAGCTTCTTTATAATGCAAGTTCCAGGATCATCTTATGGTGAAGAAGGAACATTAATATTCTCAGACTGTGCAGTTAACCCTAACCCTAACGAGGATCAATTAGCAGCAATTGCAATAGCTACTGCAGAAACAGCTAAGAATTTATGTAACATGGAACCTAAGGTGGCAATGTTATCATTCTCTACTATGGGAAGTGCTGATAATGAATTAGTTGATAAGGTTAGAAATGCTACTCAAAAAGCAAAAGAAATGAGACCTGACTTAGATATAGATGGTGAGCTACAATTAGATGCAGCTATAGTTGGAAAAGTAGCGGCTCAAAAGGCACCAGAAAGTACTGTTGCTGGAAAAGCTAATGTTTTAGTATTCCCAGATTTACAAGCTGGAAATATAGGTTATAAATTAGTTCAAAGATTTGCAAATGCTGAAGCTATTGGACCTATCTGTCAAGGTTTTGCAAAGCCAATCAATGACTTATCAAGAGGTTGTAGCTCAGATGATATTGTAAGTGTTGTTGCGCTTACAGCAGTTCAAGCTCAAACAAACAAATAGTAAGTGTTATTTTTACAGATAATTTAAAGTAAGTTAGCTTATAGATTGTTAAAACAAAAATACAAAAGGTTTGAATGTTAAAAGGAGAGTAGAGTTATGAAAGTATTAGTTATAAATTGTGGTAGTTCTTCACTAAAATATCAACTTATTGATATGAATAATGAAGAATCTTTAGCTCAAGGACTTGTTGAAAGAATAGGGATTAATGGATCAATATTAACTCAAAAAGTTGAAGGAAAAGATAAATATATAGTTGAAACACCATTAAAAGATCATCAAGATGCAATAGAACTTGTTTTAAAGTGTTTAGTTGACGGAAATCATGGTGTAATAAGTTCAATGGATGAGATATCAGCTGTTGGACATAGAGTTGTTCATGGTGGTGAAAAATATGCGACTTCAGTAGTAATTAATGAAGAAGTAATTAAAGCACTTGATGAATTTACAAAATTAGCACCACTTCATAATCCTCCAAATATAATTGGAATAAATGCATGTAAGGCTCTTATGCCAAAAACTCCAATGGTAGCAGTATTTGATACAGCATTCCATCAAACTATGCCAGAAAAAGCATTTATGTATGCACTTCCATATGAATTATATGAGGAAGATCATGTAAGAAGATATGGATTCCATGGAACATCGCATAAGTATGTAGCAGGTGAAATGGCAAAGTGGATGAATAAAGATGTAAGTGATTTAAAGATAGTAACTTGTCATATAGGTAATGGAGTAAGTATTACAGCTGTTGATGGTGGAAAATCTGTAGACACTACAATGGGATTCACTCCGTTAGATGGTATTATAATGGGATCAAGATCTGGAAGTATAGATCCAGCAATAGTTACTTATTTAGTAAAGGAAAAGGGATATTCTATAGATGAAGTAAATGATATCTTAAATAAGAAATCAGGGGTTTTAGGTATATCAGGAATAGGAACAGACTTTAGAGATATTAGAAGTGCTGTAGAAAATGATAATGATCCTAGAGCATTACTTACAATGGACATATTCGGATACCAAGTTAAGAAGCAAATAGGTGCTTATGCTGCCGTAATGGGTGGTGTGGATGCAATTGTATTTACAGCAGGAATCGGAGAACATGCTCCAGAAATAAGATCAAGAGCTTTAACTAATATGGAATTCTTAGGAATAGAAGTAGATTTAGAAAAGAACGAAAGTCATAATATCGGAGATGGTATGGAAATTTCTAAAGAAACTTCAAAGGTAAAAGTAGTTGTAATACCTACAAATGAAGAATTAATGATTGCTAAAGAAACTTTAGAATTAGTTAAGTAAGGCATAATTGAAAAAATAGTAAGTTAACATGCTGATTGGTTTTTATTTATAATTTGTCAGCATGTTTTTTCAATAATTCACTATAATATATCTATGATTCTTTTTGTTGAATAAGATATATACGTAAAAAGGAGCAGTTATGCTACATACAAAAACATTTGTATCATGAGTTTGTTATTTTCTTTCATATGGAGAAATAGGAATTTATAATAAATTTCTTGACTTTTTAGCACGCAATTTATATAATTAGTTGTGTTTGTTTTATAAATATATGTGCTAAGGAGTGAAAGAGGAGATATTATATAATTTACATTAGTTTTATTATATGATTACCCTGTGATTTTATGAAAGTACAAATTTCAGATATTATTTCAGGTAAAGATAGAAGCAAGAAAATTAATTATATCCTTGATGTGCCGCAATTTGATTTTGAAGGAGATATAATTAAACCAATAAATCCTTTTGAAGTTGTTGGGAATATCTTATCAGATGGTGATATATTAATATTGAATGCTAAAATCAAAACTGATTTAGAAATGGTATGTTCAAGATGTTTAGATACCTTTATCTATCCAATAGATATTGATATAGAAGAAAGGTTTACAACTAATAGAGATAGTGGTGATGATGAAGCTATTGTTGTAATGGATGATGTTTTAGACATCACAGAAATTGTCGAAAGTAGCATAATTTCAACACTACCTATTAAAAGAGTTTGCAAAAACGACTGTAAAGGGCTATGTCAAGAATGTGGATGTAACTTAAATCATAATTCATGTTCATGTCGAAAAGAAGATGTAGACATACGTTTTGAAGCCTTGAAAGGTTTGTTTGATAATAAGGAGGTGTAATGAATGGGTTGTCCAGCAAGAAAATCAGGAAAAGCTAAAGTAAAAGCAAGAAGATCTCAAACTTTTAAAGCTAGTTTACCTGGCATAGTTGAATGTCCACAATGCCACGAAATGAAACTTGCTCATAGAGTATGTAAAAATTGTGGTTATTATAAAGGTAAGGAAGTTGTAGCTTCTGAAAAGTAAAAGAAAGTCTTTATGACTTTCTTTTCTTATATAAAGAAATATATATGTGTATATAGATATACATATTGCAATAATAAATTTGTATTTAAAGCTTTGGTAAGTAAAATGTTAAATTTTAGTGAGGCAAGTGCTTAGTTAAGGCTAAAATGTAGAAATTCAATTTCAATATATATAAATGTTTTTGTGAGTTTAGTTTGATATTATTATCTGAGTAAAAATTAAAATATTCTATTTATTAATTAAATTAATTTATTTATAATTAAAGTGGAAGAAGGGAGGTATTCAGATGAAAATAGCTATAGATGGCATGGGAGGAGATAATGCACCTGTAGCAGTAATAGATGGTGTTATTCAAGCCCTAAAGGCATATGATGATATCCAGCTATATATTACTGGCCCAGAAGAAGTTCTAAATCTAGAATTAGCGAAATATACTTATCCCAAGGAAAAAGTTATTGTAGTAGATGCAAAGGAAGTGATTTCACCTAATGAACATCCTGTTATGGCTTTGCGAAAGAAAAAGGATTCAAGTATAGTTAAGGCTTTAAATTTAGTTAAGGAAGGAATTTGTGATGCTGTAGTATCAGGAGGGAGTACAGGAGCGTTTTTAGCTGGATGTACATTGATAGTAGGCAGAATTAAAGGAATAGAAAGGCCTGCTCTTGCACCTATAATGCCAGGAAGACGTGGAAATTTTATGATAGTAGATGTTGGTGCTAATGTAGATTGCAAACCGTCATTTTTGGTGCAATTTGCAAAGATGGGAAAAATATATTATCAAAAGGTTTTCAATGTTAAAAATCCAACCATAGGACTTATAAATATTGGAGAAGAAGAAGAAAAAGGAAATGAACTTACGAAAGCTGCTTTTAAGCTTTTAAAGGAAGAAAGCTCTATAAACTTTAAAGGAAATATAGAACCAAGAGAAATACCTACTGGTGACACTAATATTTTAGTAAGTGATGGTTTTGTGGGGAATACAGCCTTAAAGATGTATGAAGGATCAGCTTCAAGTATATTAGGCATAGTTAAAGATGAAGTGCTTAAATCATCAATTATATCTAAAATAGGGGTGGTTTTACTAAAGCCTGTACTAAAAAACATAATGAAAAAGTTTGATTATAAGGAATATGGTGGAGCTCCATTTCTGGGTGTTGATGGAATTTGTATAAAAGCTCATGGTAGTTCAGACGCACGAGCGTTTAAGAATTCTATTAAACAAACTAAAATTTTTTATGATAATAATGTATTAAAAGATATAAGAAATGAATTTTCTTCGGAAAATTAGTTAAAATATATTGAAACTAATATTGACGATTTAAACAATATATAATATTATCTAAATGTAGAACTTGGGAGGTGAAACAAATGTTTGAAAAGATCCAAGCAATTATTGCTGATAAATTAAGTATCGATGTAGAAAGCGTTGTTATGGAAGCATCATTTATTGAAGATTTAAATGCGGACTCATTAGATATAGTTGAGCTTATAATGGCTCTAGAAGATGAACTAGATATGGAAATACCTGACGAAGACGTTGAAAACTTTAAAACAGTTGGAGATGTTGTCAATTACGTAAAAGCTCATCACGAAGAATAAAATAATCCCGCATCTTGCGGGATTTTATATTTTACAAAATGACAACTAAATTTAAAATTCATTTTAAAATAGATTTTAGTGAAATATGCTTTTATAATATATTTGCGTACAAATGTTACGGTCTATGATAACGATGTTTTTAGTTGGAATTTAGAAAGTAAAATCATTATAGTAACCAATATACCAAATTAATAGTTTATTCTTGAATTTGTTATGCGTAACATCTAACAATAAATTAGCAAGTTGAAGAATAAACTTCAAGGAGTGGAATACATGAATAGATATACACTTAAAGAAATAGAAGAAAATTTAGGGGTTTTTTTTAATAACCATACATTGCTAAAAACTGCTCTTACTCATAGCTCTTTTGGAAATCAATTTAAGGATGCGGAATATAATGAAAGACTTGAGTTCCTAGGAGACTCTGTATTACAGCTTTGCATTACAGAATATCTTTTTAATAATTACAAACATAAAACAGAAGGTGAGCTGACAAAAATAAGAAGCTTGATAGTTTGTGAAAATTCTCTTTACGAAATTGCAAAAAAAATAAATCTAGGTTCTTACATTAGAATGAGTAAAGGTGAAGAAATCACAGGTGGAAGAGAAAGAATTTCAATACAGGCAGATGCAGTCGAGGCAATCATTGCTGCTGTTTATTTAGACAAAGGTATTGGCTTTGTAAGGGATTTTATATTGCTTCATTTTGAGGAAATAATAAATAAAGCAATAAATAATGAAATAGTATTGGATTTCAAGACAAAGCTACAAGAGCTTCTTCAAAAAGACGGAGAAGTAGTAATTCAATATGAACTTACAAAATTTGAAGGACCACCTCACAGAAGAAAATTTTTTACCAATGTAGTCATAGATAAAAAATTAATGGGTGAAGGTTCAGGCTACAGTAAAAAAGAAGCAGAACAAAATGCAGCTAAACAAGCATTAGATATGTTGGAAGGTAGACATGAGTAAAAATTATTATATAATACCTATATTTGTGCCGCATGAAGGGTGTCCACATAATTGCGTATTCTGTAATCAAGATAGAATAACAGGTGTTGATGATGAAGAGGTTACGGCGAGTTCCGTAATTAGCACAATAAATGATTATTTAGAAACTATAAAGAATAAAAATGCAACTATTGAAATTTCATTTTTTGGTGGTACATTCACAGGGATTAAAGAAGACAAACAAAGAGAACTTCTAAAAGTGGCTAAGGAGTTTAAAGAAAAAGGTTTTATAGATAAAATAAGACTTTCTACAAGACCAGATTACATCAATGATTATATACTTACATATCTTAAAGAGTATGGAGTCGACATAATAGAACTTGGAGTTCAATCACTGGATGAAGAGGTATTAAAAAAAGCTGGCAGAGGACATAGCGTTCAGGATGTTATAAATGCATCTAAATTAATAAAAGAATATAAATTTATATTAGGTCATCAAATAATGCCGGGACTGCCTGGAGATACTTTTGAAAGAGATATGCAGACAACTAGAGAGTCAATTAAGATGAAACCAGATATTTGCAGAATATATCCGTCTTTAGTTATAAAAGATACTCCAATGGAAAGAATGTATACTAACAATGAGTACATTCCATATTCTCTTGAAGAGGCAGTTGACATAAGCAAGGTTATGTATGATATGTATAAGAAGCATAACATCAATGTAATAAGAATTGGTCTTCAGCCGACAGAAAGTATAAATGAAGGAAAGGACATAGTGGCAGGTCCTTTTCATCCATCATTTAGAGAATTAGTTGAGGGCAGTTTATTGTCAGATATTATTTTAGAAAATATGACGGATGAAAAAAATGGAGTAATTTATATTAACTCAAGAGATGTAAGTAAGCTTTATGCTAATAAAAAATTATATTTTAACAGGCTTAAAGATAATGGTAAGATTGTTGATGTGAAACAAGATGATGATATTGAAAGAGGTCATATAAAACTTTGTTTGAAAAATAGAAAGTTAGACATAGCATACTAGCGAGAGGAGACTCTCGCTTTTAAAATGTTAATTACGTTCATGAATCTTAACTTAACATTTTCTTTTGTGTGAATTATTGATATTTAATAAGGTTTACTATAAACTAAATTATAATAAGGAGTTGTTTGATATGAAAAAAAAGACTAGAGAAAAAATGATAATTGCAATGACTATTTTTATTATAGTGATCTTTGTTGTAACATTATTACCTAGTATATTTTCTTTTTAAGGAGAGGACACATGTTTTTAAAATCTCTAGAAATACGAGGATTTAAATCTTTTGCTGATAAGACAGAACTAAAATTTAAAAAAGGCGTTACGGCTGTTGTAGGACCTAATGGAAGCGGAAAGAGTAATATTTCAGATGCAGTACGATGGGTATTGGGAGAGCAGAGTATTAAGGTTCTAAGAGGCGGAAAAATGGAAGATGTAATCTTTGCTGGAACGCAATTTAGAAAACCTGTAGGTCTCGCTCAGGTTTCATTAACGCTTGATAATAGTGATGAAAAGCTTGCAACAGAATATAACGAGGTAGTTGTATCAAGAAGAATATTTAGATCGGGTGAATCGGAATATTTAATAAATAATTCAAAATGCAGACTTAAAGATGTAATAAATCTTTTTATGGATACAGGAATTGGTAAGGAAGGTTACTCATTAATTGGACAAGGTAAGATTGAAGCTATATTGAGTGGTAAGCCTGAAGATAGAAGAAATCTCTTAGAAGAAGCAGCGGGTATTGTAAAGTTTAAGAATAGAAAAGAAGAAGCGGAGAAAAAGTTAAGCAATACAGATGAGAACTTAGTTAGAATAAATGATATTCTATCAACTTATGAAGAGAGAATAGAACCTTTAAGGATTGAAAGGGAGAAAGCATTAGAGTTTACTGAGCTATCTAATAATTTGAAAAAGAAAGAAGTATCACTTATAGTACATAGCATAGATAAGATGGAAGAAGAATTAAAAGGCTTCAATGAAGATTTAAATTCAAAAATTAAAGAAATTGAAGATAAGCGTAAAGAAGTAAGTAGTTACAAGTCACAACTTAAAGAGTTAGAACTGAAGATAGAGAAACTAGAAAAGAAGAATTTAGAAGAGAAAGAGAAATACTATAGTCTAAAAGAGACTGTTAGTGAAGATGAAAAAAGTATAGAACTTTACAGAGAAAGAATTAAGAGTTTTGAAGAAAAAATCAATAGAAATAATTATGAGCTGGATGACATCTTGGTTAAGGTAAATCAGCTGAATGAAAATAAGAAATTATTAGAAAATGAACTGAGTGAAAGACTAGAAGAACAAAAATTAAAAAAAGAAGATATAGCAAATTTAGAAGAACATAATATAAAAAGTTCTAAGGAACTTAAAAGTATAGAAGAAGAGATAAAATCTTTAAGAGAAGGTGAATTTGAACTTTTAAGAAGTAATTCAGACATGAAGAATGAGATTACTATGCTAAATAAAGATCTTTCGCTAAGAGAAGAGAAGAGAGAAACTCTAAATTCGTCTATATCTTTTTTAGAGAATAATATCGTTATTAATTTAGCGACTTATAAGGATTTAGATAATGAAATTGAAAAGTACAAAGACAATATAAAGTTGTTAAATATACAAATAGTAGAGCACAAGAAAAAAATAGGTTCGCTATCAGCAAATTTAACTAAAAAAGAAAATGAACTTAGAGAGTTGAGTGGAACTTTAACAAAACTTGATGCAAATAGATCAATGCTGGAAAACTTAGAAAGGCATTATGAGGGGTATAATAGATCTGTAAAATCATTAATGGAATCAATTCATAAGGAAAGAATTACAGCTGCAAATGATACTAAAGTTTTAGGGGAAATTTTCACTGTAAGCAAGAATTATGAAGTGGCTATAGAAATAGCTTTAGGTGCTGCGATTTCAAACGTTATAACAAAAAATGAAGAAATAGCAAAAGTCCTTATAGGATATTTGAAAAAAAATAACTTAGGAAGAGCAACATTTTTACCTTTAAATATTATAAGAGGAAAGAGATTAGAGCTGGATAGAAGTGTTACTGAAGCTAATGGATATATTGGTATTGCGAGTGACATAATATCTTATGATAAAGAGTATAAAAATATAATGGATTATGCTCTAGGAAGAACAATAATTTGTAGTGATATGGATTGTGCTCTTAATATTGCAAGAATCGGAAAATATAATTATAGAATTGTTACTTTGGATGGAGAAATAGTAAACCCAGGAGGAGCATTAACAGGTGGAAGCATAAAGGGAAAAAATTCAAATGTTTTAGGTAGAAAAAGAGAAATTGAAGAATTAGTATTAGAAACAAACAATAAAAAAGAAAAATATGAAGAGTTGAAGGTATTAGTTCAAGATATTAAGAAAGAAATTCAAAACCTAGATGAGGATATGCTGAATAAAAGGGATGAAGTTCATGAAAAAAATATTGAACTTACAAAAAAGGAAAGTGAGATTAAAGGGTTACAGTCTGATACGGACAAGTTAAAAAGAAATTTAGAAACTGCTAAAGAAGAAATAAAAAGGATAGTAAGTGAAAGAGAAGTTATTTTAGAAAAAATTAAAGCTAAAGAATCTGAAGTTCAATTGATTGAAAGTGAAAATACAGCTAACAAGAGTAAAAGTGTAGAACTGGAACAATTAATGACAACTAAAGTTCAAGAAGTTAATGATAGTGATACTAAACTTACAGAAATGAAGATAAGCAAAGCTAAATTAGATGAGGCAATAGAGAATAAAAAGAATGAATTTTTAAGAATAGAAAAAGAAACAAAAGATTTAGAGGTTAAAAATGAACTTTTAAATAAGGAAAATGAAGAAAATAAAAAGAATATTGAAAGTTTAAATTTAGATATAAAGGCTAAGAATAAGAATATAGAAGAAAATAATGTTAATATTAGTGATTTAGAAGTGAATTTTAAAGATGATGAAATATTAAAAGAAAAGTTAAAGCAAGAATTTAAAGAAAAAGACAATGTAATAAGTGGTGTTTTGGATGAAGTCAGCTTAAAGGAAATGGAAGTTAATAAACGAGAAGTAATTAAAGCTAAGAAAGAAAATGATAGAGAGCATATTTATAAGAAGCTTAATGAAGAGTTAGAATTAACTTATGCAGAAGCATTAGATAAATGCGAACCGGTAGTTGATGAGGAAGCTTTAAAGCAAGAAATTTTTGTTACTAAAGGAAAGATAACAAAACTTGGAGTGGTAAACTTAGCAGCAATAGAAGAGTACGAAGAAATTAAAGAAAAGTATGAATTTATGTCTACTCAAGCACAGGACTTAGAAAATGCAAAGAGGGAATTAAATGCTGTTATTGAAGAAATGACTAATGAAATGAAAATTTTATTTAAGGAAAATTTCAAAATACTAAACTATAATTTTGACAAAACTTTTAAGGACTTATTTAAAGGTGGAAGTGCAGAGCTTATTTTAGGTGAAGGAGATGAGCTTACAGCTAATATTGACATAAATGTAGAGCCGCCAGGAAAGAAACTTCAAAATATTAATCTAATGTCTGGTGGAGAGAAGGTTCTATCTGCAATAGCTTTACTTTTTGCAATTTTAAAGATGAAACCAACACCTTTCTGTATATTGGATGAAATAGAAGCGGCTTTAGATGACGCAAATGTATATAGGTATGCAGAGTTTTTGAAAATGTTCTCTGAAAATACGCAATTTATAATTATAACTCATAGAAAGGGTACTATGGAGGTAAGTGATATTATATATGGAGTAACGATGGAGGAAAAAGGTGTATCAAAGGTAGTTTCAGTAGACTTAGCAGAAAATTTTAATTAGGAGGAAATGAATTTGTTTGGAAATTTATTTAATAAACTAAAAGAGGGATTAGCAAAGACAAGAGATGGATTAACTGATAAAATTAATGAGGCTTTAAATTTAGCAGTAACTATAGACGAAGATTTATATGAAGAATTAGAAGAAATATTAATCATGTCTGATATTGGCATGGATACAACAGTAGATATCATAGAAAGATTAAGAAGCAAAATCAGAAAAGAAAAGATAAATGATCCTCAAGAAGTAAAACCAGCGTTAAAAGAAGTAATTAGAGATATATTACTTGAAGGCGCATACGAGGATGAAGAAAAAGAAAAGAAAGTAATGCTTGTAATTGGGGTAAATGGTGTTGGTAAGACTACATCTATAGGAAAACTTGCGGCAAAGAATAAAGAGGAAGGAAAAAAAGTATTGCTGGCTGCTGCAGATACATTTAGAGCTGCAGCTATTGATCAACTTGAAGTATGGAGTTCAAGAGCTGGAGTTGATATAGTTAAGCATCAGGAGGGGTCAGATCCAGCTGCGGTTATTTTCGATGCAATTGAAGCGTCAAAGGCTAGGAATGTTGATTTATTAATATGTGATACGGCTGGAAGACTTCATAATAAGAAGAACTTAATGAATGAGCTTGAAAAGATAAATAGAATAATTGACAGGGAATTACAAGGTTATAGGAAAGAAACTTTATTAGTTCTAGATGCAACAACGGGGCAGAATGCTGTTATTCAAGCAAAACAATTCATGGAGGCTTGTCCAATAGATGGAATAGTACTAACTAAATTAGATGGGACTGCAAAAGGTGGTGTTGTTTTATCTATAAAGCAGAGTTTGAATATTCCTGTTAGATACATAGGAGTTGGAGAAGGTATTGATGATCTTCAAAAGTTTGATGCAGAAGGTTTTGCAGAAGCTTTGATCTAGGAACAATCAAAAAAATAATAGATCAGCACGTTTTGTATATTATTTTCTTTAATTTTCTCAGAAAAATATTTCTAGAAAAATATATAAGAATGAAACTATGTTTAAATATTTATACAAATCTATATTTATATAAATATAGATTTGTAGGTATATATGTTTATATAAATATAGTTTCAAAGATTCATTTTTAAATATTTACATATGAAAATATGTAAATATTTATTGGAAACATCAGGTTTTACAGAGTTTTTAGCTATTAATAGAATGAATTTAAATGATTTAAAAGTCATTGGCATGTACAGATCAATTTAAAATATAGGAACTGTGTGTAAAAAAATAAAAGTGTTAAGTAAAAGTACTTGACACTTTTAAATAATCCTGTTAAAATCTCTTTTGTGGGTAAGGTGATTAAATGGAAGATAGAGTTGAGATTTCGTTACTTATGGATTTTTATGGTCCTTTATTAACAGAAAAGCAAAGTGAAATTATGCAGTGGTATTATAACGATGATTTATCGTTAGCTGAAATAGCTGAGCTTAATCAAACGAGTCGTCAGGCTATTCATGATTTAATCAAAAGATGTTATAAACAACTTCTCTCCTATGAATGCAAACTTAACTTGCTTCAAAAGAGTATAAATAGAAAAAAGGAAATTATGAATTTTTTAGAACACTTAAAAAATAAATATTCCATAGATGATGAGGATATTATAAAATATAAAGAAAAGCTAGAAAATTTATAAGGAGGAGTAAACATGGCTTTCGAAGGATTAGGTGAAAAATTACAGGAAACTTTTAGAAAATTAAAAGGTAAAGGAAAGTTGACTGAAAAAGATATAAAAGAAGCCATGAGAGAAGTAAAGCTTGCCTTACTAGAAGCAGATGTTAACTATAAAGTTGTTAAGCAATTTATTTCTTCTGTTAGTTCTAAATGTGTTGGAAGTGAAGTTCTTGAAAGTCTAACACCAGGACAACATGTAATAAAGATAGTTAATGAAGAACTTACTAATCTTATGGGTGGAACTGAAAGTAAACTTAATTATAGTAGTTCAGGACTTACAGTTATAATGCTAGTTGGATTACAAGGGGCAGGTAAAACTACTATGTGTGGTAAACTTGCGCTAAACCTTAGAAAAGATAATAAGAAACCATTATTGGTAGCTTGTGATATTTATAGACCAGCAGCTATAAAGCAATTAGAAGTTGTAGGAAAACAAATTGAAATTCCAGTATTTTCGATGGGAGATAAAGTAAATCCTGTTGAGATTGCAAAGAATGGTATAGCACATGCAAAAGATAATGGAAATAATGTAGTTATCATAGATACTGCAGGTAGACTTCATATTGATGAAGAATTAATGCAGGAACTAAAAAATATAAAAGAGAATGTAAATCCATCAGAAATATTATTAGTTGTTGATGCTATGACAGGTCAAGATGCTGTTAATGTTGCAGAAAACTTTAATAATGATCTAGATCTAAGTGGAGTTATTTTAACTAAGCTCGATGGCGATACAAGAGGTGGGGCTGCACTGTCAATTAAGAGTATAATTGATAAACCAATCAAATATGCTGGTGTTGGCGAAAAAATGAATGATTTTGAAGTGTTCCATCCTGATAGAATGGCATCAAGAATTTTAGGAATGGGTGATGTATTATCGCTTATCGAAAAAGCTCAGGAAGCCATTGATGAAAAGGAAGCTGCTGATTTAGGTAAGAGAATGTTAAATCAAGAATTTAACTTTGAGGATTATCTAATGGCAATGGAACAAATGAAAAAACTTGGACCTTTAAATAAAATCATGGAAATGATACCTGGGTTAAATTCAAAGGAACTTCAAGGGGTTGACTTTGAAAAGGGAACTGAGGCTCTTGATAAGACTAAGGCGATTATTCAATCAATGACATTAAAAGAGAGAAGAAATCCAAGCCTTATATTAAAGTCTCCATCAAGAAAAAGCAGAATAGCTAAAGGGTCAGGTACCAACATACAAGAAGTTAATAAACTCATGAAAGGCTATGAAATGATGAAAAAGAACATGAAGCAAATGAAATCATTCCAGAAGCAGGCAAAGAAAGGCGGCCTATTTGGAAAGTTACCTTTCTAAGCATTAGAGTTAAAATATATATTTATTATCCTTTAAAGGAGGTGAAATTAAAATGGCAGTAAAAATCAGATTAAGAAGAATGGGTGCTCATAAAGCTCCTTTCTATAGAATAATTGTTGCAGATTCAAGAGCACCAAGAGATGGTAAATTCATCGATGAAATTGGATACTATAATCCATTAACTGAACCAGTTGAAGTTAAAATCAACGAAGAAAAAGCTAATGAATGGTTATCTAATGGAGCACAACCAACAGAAGTAGTTAAGAGACTTTTCAATAATGCAGGTCTTACTAAGTAATTTTTGGAGGTGAATTCTACAGTTAGTACATACTAATTGTAGGCGTTTATGAAGGAATTAGTTGAATTTATGGCTAAATCCCTTGTTGATAACCCAGATGCAGTTACTGTTAATGAAGTAGATGGAGAACAATCCATAATACTTGAATTAAAAGTTGCACCAGAAGATATGGGTAAGATTATAGGTAAGCAAGGAAGAATTGCGAAAGCTATAAGAACAGTTATAAAAGCTGCAGCAGTTAAACAGAATAAACGAGTTATAGTAGAAATCATCTAAAAATTTAGAGTTAGGGTAACCTAGCTCTTTTTAAGTATATTTAAAAAAGTAGCGTTTTAATCTATATGATACATATATTTTTACAAGAATCTTATTTTATTATGTCTATAATCTGGGATGTTATTATGAATAATAATATTTCTAATAATAGAATGTATAAATTATATGTTTGTTGCCGATTATTCTAATATATAAGTTTCAATTAAAAGAATCATAGGATGTAAAATTATTATGTATAGAGATAAGATACATAAATATAAATGTTTGAGTCATGTCACAGAAGAATATTTTTAGAAAATATATATTGTAGTTTCTTTAAATTATTTTTATAAAGGTAAGCCTTAATCTTATAAATTAATATATTTAAGATTAAATATATATAATGAGGTGAAAATAGTGGAAAACTTATTTAAAATTGGTCAGATTGTAAATACGCATGGAATTAAAGGTGAAGTTAAAGTCTATCCTCTAACAGAAGATGTAAATAAATTTAAACGTCTAGAAACTGTTTTAGTAGATGGAGTAGAAAAGAAAATCTTAGGGGTTAAATTTCAAAAAGATAGAGTTATACTAAAAATCGAAGGCGTAGATTCTATGAATGATGCTGAAACTTATAAGCAAAAGTATATTGAAATACCACGCGAGAATGAACCAGAACTTCCACCTGATACATATTATGTTTCAGATTTAAAAGAATGTACTATATATGATACTAATGAAAAAGAAATTGGAAGAATCTTTGACGTAATAAGTACTCCTAACAATGATGTATATTGGATTAAGGAACCTAAAGAACTATTAATACCGGTTCTTAGAGATATAGTTCTAGACATAGATATAAATTTAAAAAAAATCATCATTAAGCCAGTAGGTGAATGGCAAGATGAAGATTAGTATATTAACGTTATTTCCAGAAATGTTTTCTATTTTTGATCATAGTATAATAGGAAGAGCAAGGGAAAGTAATATAGTAGAGTTAGATACGCTAAACATAAGAGATTATACGTTAAATAAACATAAAAAGGTTGATGATTATCCTTATGGAGGCGGAGCTGGAATGGTCATGGCGCCTCAACCTATAGCTGATACTATAAGGCATGCAAAGTTGAGTAATAAAGGCAAGGTTGTTTTCTTAGGACCGAGAGGAAAAACTTTTAACCAAGAGATTGCTAAAGAGCTTTCTAAAGAAGAAGGACTTATATTTTTATGTGGACATTATGAAGGTATAGACGAAAGAGTTTATAAGCATATAGATATGGAAATTTCACTTGGAGATTTTGTATTGACTGGCGGAGAGATGGCTGCTATTCCGGTCATTGATTGTATATTAAGGCTAATCCCTGGTGTTTTGGGAAAAGAAGAGAGCTTTATGGAAGAATCATTTTATAATGGACTTTTAGAATATCCACAATACACTAGACCAGAAGAGTTTGAGGGGGATAAGGTTCCTGAAATACTATTATCTGGGCATCATGAAAATATAAGAAAATGGAGGAGACTTAAGTCTCTTGAAGTGACCAAGAAGATTAGACCTGATTTATATAAGAAAATTACATTAACTAAAGAAGATATTAAAATATTAAAAAATAAGAATAATAAATAATTTTTGTTGAAATATAAAAAATTATGTGATAATATTAAGTTTGTGCTAGTACGGGCGTTCCGCTGTCATACATATGTGTTAAGAACGTCAAATTATCGTTAAGGAGGGAATGCACAATGAACGAAATAATTAGAGCTATAGAGGCTGAACAAATCAGAACTGACTTACCTAAATTTGCTATCGGAGATACTATAAAGGTATATGTTAAGATTCAAGAAGGTAACAAAGAAAGAATTCAAATGTTCGAAGGTACTGTTATCAAAAAACAAAATGGTGGTTTAAGAGAAACTTTCACTGTAAGAAGAGTTGCTTATGGAACTGGAGTTGAAAGAACATTCCCAATGAATGCGCCAATCATCGACAAAATTGAAATCGCTAGAAAAGGTAAAGTTAGAAGAGCTAAACTTTACTACTTAAGAGATAGAGTTGGTAAGTCTGCTAAAGTTAAAGAATTATTAACTAGATAGTATTTAAAAAGGGGACTGTTTCAGTCCTTTTTTTTATTCTTTAGGAATTTATAATGTATTTAAATCTGTGGGAAATTTATACAATAATCTATTCAAATGGGTTTGAAAAGAACCAAAAGAATAAAAGTAAATATATTCGCCTGGGATTTTGTTCTATCTAAATATAAAAAGGAGGAATTCATATGGCAATTAATTGGTTTCCGGGACATATGAAAAAAACTCAAAGAGAAATTAAAGAAAACTTAAAACTAGTAGATGCTATAATTGAAATAAGAGATGCTAGGATTCCGAGGAGTTCTGCAAATCCTGATATTGAAAAACTACTGGAGGGAAAGCCAAGAATAATACTTTTAAATAAAAGTGATTTGACTGACAGTAGAGCTACAAAAGAATGGATAAATTATTTAACTAAAGAAGATGTTAAAGTATTGGAAGTTAATTGCTTAAAAGGTGATGGACTTAAAAATATAAAGCCTATGTTATTAGATCTATTAAAAGAAAAGCATGATAGATTGAAATCTAAGGGTATGGTAAACATAACAATAAGGGTTATGGTGGTTGGAATACCTAATGTAGGAAAATCTACTTTTATAAACAAGATGGCAAGAAATAATATAGCTAAAACAGGTGATAGACCTGGAGTGACTAAGAGTAAGCAATGGATAAAGACAGGAATTGGAATTGAAATGCTGGATACCCCTGGAGTTCTATGGCCTAAATTTGAAGATGATGAAACGGCTTTGAACTTAGCTTTTACTGGTGCGATAAAAGATGAAATAATGGATATAGAAGAATTAGCTTTAAAGCTCGTTGAGAGATTACAAAGTAGTTATGAAGAGAAGCTAAAAGAGAGATATAAACTCAAAGAAATTTTTAAAAATCCATTAGAAACATTAGACGCTATAGGCAAAAAAAGAGGTGCTTTAATTTCTGGAGGACAAATTGACTATAATAGAATAGCTGTTATACTACTTGATGAATTCAGAGGAGGAAAAATGGGCAATATCACATTAGAACGCCCAATAGATGAAAATGATACAGTTTAATGAAGATATAAAGTCATTATCATTTGCGGAAATTAAGGAAGAAATACATAAGTTATCTATAATTGACTTATATAAAAATGGCGAACATATAAAACTTATAAACTGGCTAAAAGAAGATAAAAGAAAAAATGTGTTATCGCTAAAGAAAAAAATTGAAAAAGACTTAGATTCATATTTAAATGAAGTTAAAAGAGTCAAAACAATGTATGAATTTGATAAATCATTTGGAAATTATCGATATATAGCAGGTGTAGATGAAGTTGGGAGAGGACCTCTTGCTGGTCCGATTGTAGCTTGTAGTGTTATTTTGGATATAAATGTTTTAGACAAAGATTTAATCTTATATATAAATGATTCAAAAAAAGTAAAAGAACATAAAAGAGAAGAGCTTTCTGAAATTATAAAAGAAAAAGCATTAAGTTATCAGATTGCAGTTTCTTCTAATGAAGAAATTGATGAGAAAGGAATAGCATTTTCAAATAATAAAGTATTTTTAGAGAGTTGTAATTCCCTTAGTATAAAGCCAGATTTAGTATTATCTGATGGATATTTAATTAAGAACATTGGCATAGAGAATAAATCTGTTATAAAAGGTGATACAAAAAGTGCAAGTATTGCTGCGGCATCAATTGTAGCAAAAGTATATAGAGATAAGCTTATGAAAGAATATGCTAAAAAATATCCCAATTATGACTTTGAAAATAATGTCGGATATGGCACATCAAAACATATAGAGGGATTAAAGAAATATGGAAAATGCGACATTCATAGAAATAGTTTTTTGACAAAATTATTGTAATTAAATTGTGTGTTAATAGAATTTTGATGAAGCGTACAGTGATATGTTTATGATAAAGAAATTGATTTCTAAATCTATAAGAATATTAAAATAAATAATATTCTTATAGATTTTTTTATACTCTAGGAAATTATATCGATGGACAATATGTGTATAACTTATAAGAAAGGCTAATTCGGAAGGTTGACTTTTAAAAGGGAATAAAAAAGAAAATATATTCGCCTGCGATTTTGTTCTTCTAAATATTGAGATGATAGATTTATATTTGGATTCAGGCAAGTTAAGTGATTAGTTAAGCCTAAAGGCATCCTTTATATGACTTATTTTAAAATTTGTATTTTGAAAATTTAAATAAACTTCAATGACATCAAACCTAACGTTAATATCAAATAATCTTTTGTAATTAATATAAGAATTGGCTACTTTTATTATAGATTTTTGTTTCGAAAAGTTAACTGATTCCCTTGGTAATCCATAATTATTATTATATCTGCTCTTAACTTCCACAATAATTAGTAAATTATTCTTTTTGCATATAATATCAACTTCTCCTAAGAAGTTTTTGAAATTGCAATCTAAAATAATATAATCATTATTTTCTAAATATTCCTTTGCTAAGCCCTCGCTAAACTTACCTATATCTTTATGTATCTTTTTCACAATATCACTTCCAATTTAGATTATTAAAATATAATTAGTCATATTACTACTCCATATTTGAATTATTAACAATTAAAAAATAAATATAACAAATGCATTTTTATGGAATTAATATTTAAATGTATGTCTATAATTTTTAGTAGGTGATTTATATGGCAGTAAAAATAATTAGTGCAACGCACAATGGATTAGAAGGTTTTTTAATAAAAGTAGAGGTGGATATATCTAAAGGTTTACCAGTGTTTAATATTGTTGGTCTTCCAGACACTTCTGTAAAAGAAGCGAAAGAAAGGGTTAGAGCAGCAATAGTAAACTGTGGATTTGAATTTCCGTTAGGAAGAATTACTATTAATCTAGCTCCAGCAGATGTGAAAAAAATTGGCTCTCTTTTAGATTTACCAATTGCGATTGGTATACTAATGGAATCAAATCAGATTTGTAGAAGGAATTTGGAGGATTATATTGTATTTGGAGAGCTATCACTATTTGGTGAGCTTAAAGGGGTAAAAGGTACCATACCTATAATAATAGAGGGCGCAAGGAAGAAAATTGGAAAGTTTATTTTTCCTTACGAAAATTTAGAAGAAAGTTATTATTTTAAGGATGTTGAATATTACCCATTAAAAAATTTAAAAGAAGTTATTTCGTATATTACATATGAAGATATGCTTCCTTATGAGGCGGATAGTAATGAAGAGGAAGAAATATTAGATTCGTTAGATTATGGTGACATTATAGGGCAATATTCATCTAAAAGGGCATTAGAAATCGCAGCAGCTGGAAAGCATAATATAGTTCTTTATGGAGAGCCAGGATGTGGTAAAACAATGCTTGCAAAAGCATTAATTTCAATTTTTCCATCCTTGTCTCAAGAGGAATTGATAGAAATTGCAAAAATATATAGTGCATGTGGTCTTATGACAAGGATTTCTCATCTTAGTAGACCTTTCAGAGCACCACATCATACAACTACGAGAATAGCCTTAATTGGTGGAGGAAAAGAAATAAAGCCTGGAGAAATAACTCTTGCACATAATGGTATCTTATTTTTAGATGAGATCTTAGAATTTAAGAAAGATGCTCTTGAATCTTTAAGAGAACCACTTGAAGAAAAAAGTGTAAATATTAATAGGCTTAGTGGAAATTATCAAATGCCGGCTGATTTTTTATTAGTTGGAGCTTTTAACCCAGTAGAAAACAATGAGGATAAAGATTTTAATGATAGCAAATATTATTTAAACACTAAAATTACTAAATATTCTAAGAAATTTTCAAGTGCTTTGTTAGATAGAATTGATATATTAAATTATGTACCTAGGCTCAATTACGATGAAATAGAAAATAAAAAAGATTCATATGACTCGAAAATTATGAAAGAAAATGTTCTTAGAGCTAGAGATATACAAAAACTAAGATTCAAAGATACAGTCTATAAGTATAATTCAGATATAAAAGGAAAGGATATCTTTGAAATTTGTAGGGTTAATAAGAAATGCTCAGAGCTTTTAAAAAAATATTACAATACATCAAATGTATCATTAAGAGGCTATGGAAAAGTAATAAAATTAGCAAGAACCATAGCAGATATAGATAATCAAAAGGATATTTTAGAGTTTCATATTTTAGAAGCGTTTAGTTATAGGAAAAATATTAATGGAGAAATTATATAGGTTTAGAAGGGGATATATATACATGGATTATGAATTATGGTTAATACTTATTGATATAACAAGTTTTCAAAAAATAAAATTGATAAATAAATATAAAACAGCAGAAAATGTATATAATAATTTTGAGGAGATATTAAAAGAAAGCGAAACGATATCTAAAAAATTAAAAAATTTTCAAAAAGATGATTTGCATTATGAAGTTTTAAAATTAAGAGAAACATTATATAAAGAAAATATAGGATATATAACATACGCTAATCCTTTATATAGAGAGAAATTGAGAGGAATTTTAAATCCTCCTTATTTCCTTTTTTATAAAGGAAATATAGACATTATAAATAATAAATCTATAGGTGTAGTAGGAGCGAGAAAATGCTCAAATTATGGACTAACTGTAACAAAACTCTTGACAAAGGAGCTCATTACTAATAATATAACGCTTATAAGCGGAGGTGCAAGAGGAATTGATTCTATTGCACATAAAACGGCTTTAGAGAATGATGGATATAACATATGCGTATTAGGATGTGGAATAGATAGAGCTTATCCATCAGAAAATAAAATTTTGTTTTCTAAAATAGCAGAAAAAGGCGTAGTAATTTCTGAATTTTTACTAGGGACAGCACCATTAAGAGAAAATTTTCCTAAAAGAAATAGAATAATTAGTGGTCTTAGTGAAGGTGTAATAGTTATAGAAGCTTCAGAAAAAAGCGGATCGTTAATAACAGCTAGACTTGCTCAGCAGCAGGAGAAGAAAGTTATCGCTGTGCCAGGTTCTATATTATATGCTGGGGCAAGTGGTTGTAATAAACTAATTAGAGATGGTGCTAGTATATGTACTGATATAGAAGATTTAAGAGTTTTACTTAGTTTAGAACATGTTGAAATTCAACCAATGAATTTTACACCGGAGAAAAGTGAAATATTAGAGCTAATTACAGATTCACCAATTCACATAGATGATATTTTTAAAAATACATCTGTTGATAGAGGAGCTTTATACGCATTATTATTTGAAATGCAAATAAAAAGTGAAATTATTTGTCTACCGGGAAATTACTATGTGAAAACAATTTAAAAATGTGTAGGGGGTGAATACTTCATAAATTTTATGAAGTTGTACTATGGGTCAAAAACTTGTAATTGTTGAGTCGCCGGCTAAAGCAAAAACAATCGGCAAATATTTGGGTAAGAATTATATTGTAGAAGCATCAATGGGACACGTAAGAGATTTACCTAAGAGTACATTAGGTGTTGATATAGACAATAACTATACTCCTAAATATATAACTATTAGAGGAAAAGGAGAATTAATAGATAAACTAAGAAAAGCTGCAAAAAAAGCAGAAAAAGTTTATCTCGCAACCGACCCTGATAGAGAAGGGGAAGCGATTTCGTGGCATTTAGCCAACATATTAAAAATTTCAGAGGATGAAACATGCAGGATTGTGTTTAATGAAGTTACGAAGACTGCTGTAAAAGCATCTATAAAGCAGGCTAGAAAAATAGATTTAGATTTAGTTGATGCACAACAAGCAAGAAGAATATTAGATAGACTTGTTGGTTATGAAATAAGTCCGATTTTATGGAAAAATGTAAAATGGGGACTTAGTGCAGGAAGAGTACAATCAGCTGCTTTAAAATTAATTTGCGATAGAGAAAAGGAAATAAATGAATTTGTACCAAAAGAATATTGGTCTATAGATTGCATAATTAGAAAAGAAAGAAAGAAGTTTCCTATTAGACTTTCAACATATAAAGGAAAGAAGATTGAAATTGGAAATGAAGAAACATCAAATGGTATTATAGAAGAACTTAATCAAGGAAGCTTTGTAGTAAAGAACATAAAAAAAGGTAAGAAAAATAGAAATCCTCTTCCACCATTTACAACAAGTACTCTTCAACAGGATGCAAATAGAAAATTGAATTTTATGACAAAGAGAACTATGTCAATTGCACAAGTACTTTACGAAGGTGTTGAAGTTAAGGATTATGGTACGGTTGGGTTAATAACATATATGAGAACTGATTCTGTAAGAATTTCAGAGGAAGCTCAAGAAAGAGCGAAAGAATTTATAGAAGGTACTTATGGAAAAGAATATTTGCCAAGTGCTCCTAGAGTATATAAGGGCAAAAAAAATATACAAGATGCTCATGAAGCGATAAGGCCTACTTATGTAGAAATTACACCTGAGATTGCTAAAGGAAATTTAAATCCAGAACAATATAAATTGTATTCTCTAATATGGAATAGATTTGTTGCAAGTCAAATGGCGTCTTGTGAATTAAATACAAATTCAATAGATATAGCAAATGGAGACTACAAATTTAAAGCATCTGGATCAGTAATTTCTTTTGATGGTTTTATGAAGATATATGAATACTCAAGCGAAGAAGACGAAAGTTCTGTACTATTACCAGAGCTTAAAGAAAATGAAGAGTTAAAAGTAGACTCGCTAAATGGAACACAACATTTTACACAACCGCAGCCTAGGTATACTGAAGCATCCTTTGTTAAATTGCTAGAGGAAAAAGGCATAGGTAGACCTAGTACTTATGTTCCGACAATTTCAACGCTTCTAGGAAGAAATTATGTTGTTCGTGAAAAGAAAAATCTAATTCCAACTGAACTTGGCGAAATAGTAAATAATATTGTAAGTGAATATTTCAGACAAATAGTTGATGTTGATTTTACGGCAGATATGGAGAGAAAGCTTGATGATGTAGAAGAAGGAACTGAGAATTGGACCCGAATAGTAGAAGAATTCTTTAGTCCGTTAAAGATCGCTATTGAAAAGGCTGAGAAAGAAATATCGAAGGTTGTAATTGAAGATAAAGTCAGCGATGTAAAATGTGAAAAATGTGGACGTATGATGGTTATTAAAAGAGGAAGGTTTGGAGAGTTTTTGGCATGTCCAGGATATCCTGAGTGTAAGAATGCTAAACCTATAGTTGAGGAATTGGATGTTCCATGTCCTGAATGTGGAAAACCGATTGTAGCCAAGAAAAGTAAAAAAGGAAAGAAATTCTATGGTTGCTTAGGCTATCCTGAATGTAAATTTGTAAGTTGGTATGAGCCGGTAAAAGAAAAATGTCCTAATTGTAATTCTTATATGGTAGCAAAATATTCGAAAACAAAAGGAAATTATATACAATGCTCGAATAGTGAATGTAATTATAAAGAAGAATTAAAAAAAGAGGATACAAAAGAAGAGTAAAAATAAATACGAAGAAAACAGCTTTATATTTAAATAAGTAATATTATTTTGTCGAATCTAATAAAAAGAGTGTTGAAAAGCAAGATTTTATATGATAAACTAGTCTTGGTAGCAACCTGTAAAAAAATTCAATAAATTAAGAATTTTCTAACAATAATATTCTTTTGCTAAATAATATTGTTATACAGCTGCCAAGGAGGATTATAATATGTCATCATTATTAACTAAAACTAGAATGTTAAATAAGATTCTGCAGAAATCTGGTACAGAACCTGTAGCATTTCAAGATATATGTACATTATTAAGCGAAGTTCTTGAATGTAATGTATACATAATAAGTAAAAAAGGGAAAGTACTTGGATATACTTTTGGTAAAGATTTTGAATGTGAAGCCATGAAAAAAAAGGTGATAGAGGATAAAAAATTTCCAGAAGATTATAATAAGACATTGTTGGAAGTTAATGAAACATTATCTAATCTCCCTAACGAAGGCAGATGCGTATTTCAAGAGATTGGTAAATGCAAGAAGGTAGATAAGCTATCGACAATAGTTCCTATTATAGGAAGCAGAGAAAGATTAGGAACATTAATTTTAGCTAGATTCGGTAATCCGTTTACCGATGAGGATTTAGTTATAGTAGAATATAGTGCAACAATTGTAGGTATGGAAATGCTTAGAGCTATGCAGGATGAAATAACAGAAGACACTAGAAAAAAAGCAGTAGTTCAATTAGCAATAGGAACTCTTTCATACTCAGAGTTGGAAGCAGTTGAACATATTTTTGATGAGTTGAATGGAAATGAAGGACTTTTAGTGGCTTCAAAGATAGCAGATAAAGTTGGTATAACTAGAAGCGTTATAGTAAATGCGCTTAGAAAATTTGAAAGTGCAGGGGTAATTGAATCAAGATCACTTGGAATGAAGGGCACTTATATTAGGATATTAAATGAAAAGCTAATGGATGAGTTGAAAAAGATTAAATAATAAGGTAGCTATAGACAGAAATGATCTATAGCTATTTTTTTATTCTTTAGGAATTTATATTCCAATAAAATCTGTGGATAAATTAAAAAAGGTTGATTGACTAGTTTTTGTATTTTAAAAAGAATAAAAAAGAAATCTTATTCGCCTGCCAAGTTTTTCTCACATGTGTTCGAAAAGGCAGATGCGTGAAAAAATCTCAGGCTCCACAGTCGCTTGCGATTTTGTGCTATAGTTTATTCCATTTGTGTATAAAATTTAACTATTTTGATAACACTTTAAGATGATTAATAAAATTTTATTAGGCATTCTCATCTCTTTATAAAATAAAAAAGATTTAAGAAGTATAATTCTAAGTGTCTAAATTGAAAAATTTTTGTTGATACCATAAATACCTTATGATATACTACTTAAGGTAAGAAATACACACACTATCCAATTTATAGATTTGGTGCCCTTATTTTAAGGGAAATTTATAAGAAGAAGATAGTGGAGGTAAAAACCAAGGAGGTAACAAAATGTCAGTAATATCAATGAAACAATTATTAGAAGCAGGTGTACATTTCGGTCACCAAACAAGAAGATGGAATCCTAAAATGGCTCCATATATCTTCACAGAAAGAAACGGGATCTATATAATAGACCTTCAAAAAACAGTTAAGAAGGCTGAAGAAGCTTATAACTTCGTTAAGCAAGTATCTGAAGAAGGAAAAGATATACTTTTCGTTGGAACTAAGAAACAAGCACAAGAAGCAATACAAGAAGAAGCTATCAGAAGTAACATGCATTTCGTAAATAACAGATGGTTAGGTGGAATGTTAACAAACTTCTCAACTATCAGAGGTAGAATAAGAAAATTAGAACAAATTGAAAAAATGCAAGAAGATGGAACTTTTGACGTTCTTCCAAAGAAAGAAGTTATAAAGCTTAAGGGCGAAATGGAAAAACTTGAAAAGAATCTTGGCGGTATCAGAAACTTAGATGCATCAAACGTTGGAGCAATGTTCATAGTTGATCCAAGAAAAGAAAAAAATGCTATCTTAGAAGCTAAGATTTTAGGAATACCAGTTGTTGCTATTGTAGATACTAACTGTGACCCAGAAGAAGTTGACTACGTAATTCCAGGTAATGATGATGCTATTAGAGCTGTTAAATTAATAACTGCTAAAATGGCTGATGCTATTATGGAAGGAAGACAAGGCGAACAATTAGCTGAGTAGTTTATATAAACTGTAAAAGGGTAAGTGAGTTCACTCCAACTGCCCTTTTATTAGGTGTTAAGGATTACTTTCGATATAGAGGAGGAATTAAATTTATGGCAAATATAAGCGCACAATTAGTTAAAGAACTAAGAGAAATGACTGGAGCTAAAATGATGGATTGTAAGAAAGCTCTAGTTGAAACAGAAGGAAGTATTGAAAAGGCTGTTGAATTCTTAAGAGAAAAAGGACTTGCAGATGCAGCTAAGAAGTCAGGTAGAGTTGCTGCTGAAGGTATAGTTAAGACATATATTTCAGATGATAAGAAAACAGGAACAGTTCTTGAATTCAACTGTGAAACAGACTTCGTTGCATTAAATGAAGAATTTGTTGGTTTTGCTGATAAGTTAGCTAAAATGGTAGCTGAAACTTCAGTTAAAACAGTGGAAGAACTTCTTGAAGAAAAGTTTGATGGAGAAGCAACAGTTGCAGAAAGTTTAAAAGCTTTAATAGCAAAACTTGGTGAAAACATGTCAGTAAGAAGATTTACTAAATTCTCTATTGATAATGGAATAGTTAGTAGCTATATTCACGGTGGCGGAAGAATTGGGGTTTTAGTAGAAGTTTCTTGCGATAAAGCTTCAGAAGTTTTAGACGAAGTTGCAAAAGAAGTTTGTATGCAAATTGCAGCAGCAAACCCATTATTCTTAGGTAAAGATGATGTTGATACAACATCTATGGAAAAAGAAAAAGAAATCTACAGAGTTCAAGCTTTAAATGAAGGAAAACCAGAAAATATCGTTGAAAAAATGGTTATGGGAAGAATTCAAAAGTACTTTAAAGAAGTTTGTCTTTTAGAACAACCATGGGTAAAAGATTCTGATAAGACAATTACTAAATTCTTAGATGAAAAATCTAAAGAGGTTGGTTCTCCAGTTAAAATAACTAGATTCGTAAGATACGAAAGAGGAGAAGGAATCGAAGTTGAAAAGGTAGACTTTGCTGAAGAAGTTGCAAGACAAATCGGTAAATAGTTAAAACCTAAAGAGAACACTTTGTGTTCTCTTTTTTTAAGAAATAAAGTACATATACTTATTAAAGAGGTTTTTTATTGATCCCTAAAATATTCAGGAGGTAATTATAAATGGCAGATTGTAAATACAAGAGAGTAATTTTAAAACTTTCAGGAGAAGCATTAGCAGGAGTTAGTGGATTTGGGCTTGATTTTAGTGTAGCAAAAAGAATAGCGCTTGAGATTAAGGAATTAATCGATATGGGCGTTGAAGTAGGAACAGTAGTTGGCGGTGGAAACATTTGGAGAGGCAGAAGCGGAGAAGGCATGGATAGAACTACTGCGGATTACATGGGAATGATGGCAACTTGTATAAATGCATTAGCGTTACAAGATTCTTTGGAACAAGTTGGAGTTAAAACAAGAGTACAAACTGCTATAGAAATGAAAGAAATTGCAGAACCATTCATAAGAAGAAGAGCAATGAGACACTTAGAAAAAGGAAGAGTTGTTATATTTGCTGCTGGTACAGGAAATCCATATTTTTCAACAGATACTACTGCTGCATTAAGAGCTGCTGAAATTGAAGCGGATGTAATTCTTTTAGCTAAAAAAGTTGATGGAGTTTATGATAAAGACCCTCATAAGTATTCAGATGCAAAAAAATATGATACACTATCATATATAGAAGTATTAGAGCAAGGATTACAAGTAATGGACTCTACAGCAACTTCGTTGTGTATGGACAATGAAATTCCTATCCTTGTATTTGGATTAGATGAGCCAGGAAATATTAGAAGAGCTATGTATGGAGAAAATATAGGTACATTAGTAAAAAAGAAATAGGAGGAGAATCATGATTAAGGATATTATTCAAAATGCAGAAGAAAAAATGAAAAAAACAATATCTGTATTAAAATCAGATTTATCAACAATGAAAGCAGGAAGAGCTAATCCTACGATGCTTGATAGAATTCAAGTTGAATATTATGGAAGCATGTGTCCACTTAGCCAAGTGGCTAATGTTTCAGCACCAGAACCAAGGGTACTTATGATAACACCGTGGGAAAAGCCTCTATTGAAAGATATAGAAAAAGCTATTTTGAAATCAGATTTAGGATTAAATCCTTCAAGTGATGGTTCAATCATCAGATTAGTAATACCAGAATTGACAGAAGAAACTAGAAAAACTCTTGTTAAGAATGTTAAGAAAACAGGAGAAGAAGCTAAGGTAGCTGTAAGATCAATAAGAAAAACTGCTAATGATAAGATAAAAAACTTGAAAAAGGATGCTGATTTATCGGAAGATGAAGTAAAGAAAGCTGAAGATGAAGTTCAAAAGAAGACTGATGCAGTTGTAAAGGAAATAGATTCTATAATTGCTGCAAAGGAAAAAGAAGTCTTATCAGTTTAGATTTTAAAGCCTGCTAAAAAGCAGGTTTTTTCCTATGTAAGATTTTGGAGTTTATAATTGGAAATAGGAATAATTTATTCTTTGAACAAGCACATAAGTAAAGGCCTAAATATAGCACTTGAATTTATAAACTTAGTTAACTCGTATAAGAGTTAACTTATTTTGGGTGAAAAGATTTGGTATGAATTAAGTGCTTTTATGACAATTGAAATAGAAATTCAATGTTTGTACTAGTAGAATATATGTGAAATTGTTGAAGAGTAATACATATTATTAGATTTTGTTTAAATGAGGATAATTAGTAAAGACTTTATTATTGACTTCATATGAAAAAGGTTTAGTATTAATAATGTATATAAAGAATATATGAGGGTAAGTCAAGTTTCGTTAATAAACTAGGGGGAGAAAGATGTTAAATATATTTAAATCAAAAAAGGAATTTAATCAAAATTTTGACTTGGATATGAATAACATACCAAATCATATAGCTATAATAATGGATGGAAATGGACGATGGGCAAAAGAACAGAATTTACCTAGAAGCATGGGACATAGAGCAGGTATGGAGAGCATTAGAAAAGTTTTAAAGGAAGCAACAAGACTTGGAATAAAAAATTTAACTTTATATGCTTTTTCGACTGAAAACTGGGCTAGACCTAAAGATGAAGTAGGAGCAATAATGAAAATATTGGTCACTTATCTGAAAAAAGAATTAGATGAATGTCATAAAAATGGAGTTAGAATGAATGTTTTAGGAGATATGGCAAGATTGCCACAGGAATGTCAAGATGCTTTGGAAGAGGCTCTGGAAATTACAAAAAATAACACAAAAATAAATTTGAATTTTGCATTAAATTATGGAGGCAGAGACGAAATTGTTAGAGCTATTAAGCTTATTAGTTTAGATGTAAAAGATAATAAAATAAAAGAAGAAGACATTAATGACGAGTTAGTAGAGAAATATTTGTATACGAAAGGGATACCTGACCCGGATTTAATTATTAGACCATCTGGGGAACAAAGACTTAGTAACTTTTTATTATGGCAATGTGCTTACTCAGAATTTTGGTATTCTGATATTAATTGGCCTGATTTTAAAGAAAAAGATTTAAGAAAAGCTATAGCGGATTATCAAAATAGGGATAGGCGCTTTGGAAAAGTTAAATAGAGGAGTGGTTAGATTTTGAAGTCTAATAATAGATATTTGGGTGCTGCTATGATTGCTCCATTTATAGTGTTCGTATTTCTTGGAGGAGTTTATCTTAAATGCTTTATATTTGCATTATCAGCAATGGCTCTTTGGGAATTTTACAATGCATTAAAAGAGAATAACTTAAAGCCAATGAGAAGTGCAGGATATATCCTGCTAATAATATATTATCTTTTGAATAACAATTTTGAAAATATGATGTATGTTATTGTTGCTGCAACATTTATATTATTGATATTTCCGGTTGTAAATTTGAAATACACTTTTATTGATACATCATTAACATTGTTAGGCTTTATATATTGTGGAATTTTATTTAGTTTTGTGTATCTGGTTAATATAAAATCACATGGTGAGTTTTTAGTTTGGATCATATTTATAGGATCATGGCTTTCGGATACAGCTGCTTTTTATAGCGGAAAACTTTTCGGAAAACATAAACTTTCACCTAAAGTATCACCTAAGAAAACTATAGAAGGTTCAATAGGAGGACTTGTGGGAGCGACTGTTTTTACAGGTATATTTGGAATAATAGTACAGAGATATGTTAATATTATGCCGATATATAATTATTTTATTATCGGTATTTTATGTGGATTATTTGGACAATTAGGAGATTTGGTTGCTTCTTCGATAAAAAGATATGTAGGAGTAAAAGATTATAGTAATTTAATTCCTGGTCATGGAGGAGTGCTGGATAGATTTGATAGCATAATTTTTTCGGCGGCGGCAGTATTCTATTACTTAACTTTTATAATAAAGATTTAAAAATAAGAGAGAAATTAAGCGTTATATAGTATGACTTATATAAGGCTTAATTTTTTTGCGTTAATTGTACAATTTAAATTTATTTATATATGATGCAATTAAGTTTCGGGATTCTATTCTTAATTAACTGTCAAGTTAACAATTATCTTAAATGTAAATAATCTATTATTTCAGCATATATATTGAATTTTATAAAATTGTGAAGTTATTATTTCTTATAAAAGTTATTACGATAACTTTAAATTTATAAATAATTCACGGTTTTTTTATATAAGTTAAGTTATGAAGTTTTTAATAGAGTACACTTGGCATATAATATACAAATATTAATAATTATTAAGTTAGTGAGGTGAAGAATATTTTTAAGACTTATAAGAAACTTTTCTCACTTTTATTGTCTTTCGTATTTGTATTAATAGGAACCTTTTTTATAAAATATTATTTTAAGCCTTTTTTATCCATGATTATAATAATTATAGTATGCTCTCCTATATACAAAATCATGATTAAGGCTAAAATGCCAAGTAAGATTGCGGGTGCTTTAAGCATTATTACTGTTAATATTATTATAATACTTGTGACAATATATTTGGGAAGTGAAATTTTTTATATAATTAGAAAATTGTATTTAACAAATTTAGAGTGGATAGAGAAATTTATTCAAGATATTTCAGTTGCATTAAATGTAAATTTTAACAACTTAGAGATTGGAAAGAGTGTAATATCTATGATTAATGATCAGAATATAAGAAGGGGAGCAGTGAATACTGGGGACAGTGTTTTAGCTTATTTTATAGGAAATATATGCGCTTTTTTCATATTGATTGATAAGTCAAAAATCTTAGGATTAATTTCTATGTTACTTCCGAAGGAAATGATGATAAGATTTAGGGATCAAAAAGAAAACTTTACTCAAATGATAGGAATAGAGGGAATCTTAGTCATAATTTCAACTATGGAGATAATAATGGGTTTCTTTATACTTGGGGTATCGAACTTTTTTGCGCTTGGAATAGTATGCGGAATTTTAGATGTATTACCATATGTTGGAACTATAATTGTATTTATTCCGATTATAATATACAATATTATAATGAAGAATTTCCTTACTGCATTTGGTCTTATATGTTTGTATATACTAGTGCAAGTTATTAGGGAAATACTAGAGGCTAAATTTTTAGGCGATAAATTAGATATGCACCCTCTTGTTATATTGCTATCTATATACATAGGAGTGAAAATATTTGGTGTTTTAGGTATATTAATTGGCCCAATGTATAGCATTTTAGCAAAAGAAATAATTTATAGTACTGAGTAATTATGAAGAATGAAGGATTATAGTCCAATTTAAATAATTTATTTGAGGCCAAGAGACTTCTCATCTTCAAGCTAAACTTTAATCAGTACTAATTAAGATTTGCTTTTAGGAGGAAAAAACGATGAAAAACATTTCTATACTAGGGGCTACTGGTTCTATAGGATCTCAGACCTTAGATGTAATAAGAAAATCAAATGGAGAACTAAAGCTTATAGGAGTAACAGCGAATACGTCTGTAAAAAAGGTTATTGAAATAATTGAGGAGTTCAATCCTCATTATGTAGCTATGATGGATGTTGTAAGTGCTCATGAAATAAAGAGGTATTGTGATGATCACAATAAAATAATTAAAGTATTGGAAGGTATAGAAGGACTTAATAAAATAGCATCTTTAAATGAGATTGATATGGTAGTAACTTCTGTAGTTGGAATGATAGGATTAGAGCCTACGATGAAAGCTATAGAGGCAAAAAAAGACATTGCACTTGCTAATAAGGAGACTTTAGTTGTAGCAGGGGAAATTGTAATGAAAGCTGCTAAAAAAAATAATGTAAAGATACTCCCGGTTGATTCAGAACACAGTGCTATATTTCAATGCTTAAGGGGGAATGATATAAATACTTTAAGGAAAATAATTTTAACTGCTTCAGGAGGACCGTTTAGAGGAAGAACTCTAGAAAGCCTTGAAGATATAAAGGTGGAAGACGCACTAAAACATCCGAAATGGAATATGGGGAGAAAAATTTCAATAGATTCCGCAACGCTTATGAATAAAGGACTTGAAGTGATAGAAGCACACTGGCTTTTTAACTGCGAGTATGATAATATACAAGTCATAGTTCATCCACAAAGTATTGTGCATTCAATGGTAGAATATAATGATGGAAGTATAGTTGCACAACTTGGAGCACAAGACATGAGATTACCAATACAATATGCTTTACTTTATGAAAATAGAGAAAAGCTTATTGCAGATACAATAGATTTTTATGAAATATCTCAATTAACATTTGAAAAGCCTGATATAGATACTTTTAAAGCTTTAAATTTAGCGTTTAAAGCTGGAAAGACAGGTGGACTTATGCCAACTATTTTAAATGGAGCAAATGAAGCAGCAGTAGAGTTGTTTTTAGCTAGAAAGATAAAGTTTTTACAAATAGCTGACATAATAGAAAGATGCATGGAGGTATTTGAAAATCAGGCAAATAAAGAATTAAATCTAGAAAATATTATTGAACTAGACAAAGAAGTTAAGGAATATGTAATGAAAAATGCAGTACTTTAAGGAGGGAAAGATTTAATATGTATATAATTTTGGCTATATTAGCATTCGGAGTTTTGATAATAGTTCACGAGCTTGGACATTTTACATTAGCAAAACTTAATGGAGTAAGAGTTGAGGAGTTTTCAATTGGAATGGGACCGAAAATCTTTTCTAACAAAGGAAAAGAAACGCAATATTCTTTGAGGTTGTTTCCAATAGGTGGATATGTAAAAATGATGGGAGAAGAAGAAAGTGTTGAGGATGAAAGAAGTTTTTCAGCAAAATCTCCGTTGAGAAGAATAAGCATAATAATTGCTGGTGTCTTTATGAATTATGTATTAGCAATAGTTATTTTTACTTTTTTTATACATGCATTTGGATACACCAATAAAATTCCGACTGGTGTTACTCCGGATTCCCCAGCTTCGGAAGCAGGGATTTTACCGGGAGATAAAATTGTAAAAGTAAATGGAATGAGAGCTTTCTCATACGATAATATTTCGGCTGGAATAGTATTATCAAATGGAAATCCAGTGGGTATTTCTATTGAAAGAAATGGAGAAAAGAAAGATGTTGTAGTAACACCAAAGAAGAATGAACAAGGACAATTGTTAATAGGACTTAATTTTGAAAGAGTTCAAAATCCGGGATATGCAGAGAGTTTTAAGCAAAGTTTTAATCAGACAGCTTCGTTAGTTTCTCAAACTTTTAAGGGTTTAGAAATGATATTCACAGGTAAGGCTAATCTAAAGACAGATGTAGGTGGTCCGCTTACAATAGTTAAGATATCAGCAGAAAGTGCTAAAGCTGGAATTTGGCCATTGCTTTATTTTACTGCTTTCTTAAGTGTTAATCTGGCTGTTTTTAATCTATTGCCTTTTCCAGCTCTAGATGGTGGCTGGTGTGTTATATTGCTTATAGAATTGATAACTAGAAGAAAAGTGCCTGATAAAATAGTTGGAGTGTTAAATTATATAGGATTTGCTGCACTTATAGGATTAATGATATTAGTTACAATAAAAGATATATTATTCCCTGTAAAGTTTTAGATATAAGAAAAAAATTGTGATTATAAATACTTGCATTCGATTTGAAGCGATTCTCATATGAATGCAAGTTTAATATATCAAATTTACTATACATAGTTTTAGCAATGTATAGTCTATAGTGATCATAAGATAATATTTCTATAAAATAGTATTACAAAGATTTTTATAAAAGAGGAATATACGGAATATAAGATGTTTACATTGTAAATTAACTATAAATTAGAGGAGATACATTGTATGGAAAGAAGAAAATCTAGAAAAGTCAAGGTTGGAAATGTATTTGTTGGAGGGGATTCTCCTATTACAGTACAATCTATGACTAATACTCGCACTAAAGATGTGGAAAATACTTTGAATCAGATAGAAAAGCTATATAGCGCTGGGTGTGATATTATAAGATGCGCAGTTTTGGACACGGAAGATGCAGAAAGCCTAGGGGAAATTACAAAAAGATCTCCAATTCCAGTAGTTGCAGATATACATTTTGATTATAAACTGGCGCTGAAAGCAATAGAAAATGGTGTTTCTGCTCTTAGGATAAATCCAGGGAATATAGGTAGTATAGATAGAATAAAAATACTTAAGGAAGCTTGCAGCGAGAGACAAATACCAATAAGAATTGGTGTTAATTCTGGATCATTAGAAAAAGACATTCTAGAAAAGTATGGTATGCCAACTGCAGAAGGTTTAGTTGAAAGTGCTTTAAGGCATGTTAAAATTTTAGAAGATTTAGATTTTTATGATATTGTAATATCGATAAAATCATCTAGTGTGCAAATGATGATAGAATGCTATAGGTTGATATCAGAGAAGTGTGATTATCCTCTTCATTTAGGCGTGACAGAAGCTGGGACTATTCAAAAGGGAACAATTAAATCAAGCGTAGGAATAGGAACACTTCTTGCAGAAGGAATAGGAGATACTATAAGGGTATCATTAACTACTGATCCAATTGAAGAAATAAAAGTTGGAATTGAAATTTTAAAGGCATTGGGATTAAGGAAAAAAGGCGTTGAATTCGTATCGTGTCCAACTTGCGGCAGAACTCAAATAAATTTGATAAAAATCGCAGAAGAAGTTGAGAAGAGACTTGAAACTTATAAAAAAGATATTAAAGTCGCTGTTATGGGATGTGTTGTAAATGGACCAGGAGAAGCTAGAGAGTCTGATATTGGGATTGCTGGTGGAAAAGGAGAAGGAATAATTTTTAAAAAGGGTGAGATCATAAAGAAGGTAAAAGAAGAAGAGTTAATTGATGCTCTAATGGAAGAAATAGAAAAATTGTAGGATAATATCTTTTTAAAATAATATATTTTATAATTGTGAATTATGAACTATGAATTAAAATATTGAATGGATATTTAAAATTTGGCAATATCCCTTGTAAAGTTAATTTGTTTGTGATATCATGTAAGAAGATTTATTTCTAATAGCTAGAAAAAAGGAGTGGGAAGTTACCCGCTCTTTCTGTTTGTAACGCAACTAACTTAAGATAGTTGCGTTTTTGATTACAAATTTTAAAAATGCATAAGATAGATATATGATATGTGTTTTTAAAAGATGAAAGTGAGGGTTAGAAAGATGAAAAAAGATGTATTGATTGAAAGAATTGAAGAATTAGTAAGACCTATTGTTTCAGAATTGTCATGTGAATTATATTATGTAGAATATGTTAAGGAAAACGGTGAGTTTTACTTAAGGATATATATAGATAAAGAAGGCAGAGTATCATTAAATGATTGTGAAGCAGTTTCAAGAAGAGTTAGTGAGGTTCTAGATGTAGAAGACCCAATTAAAGAAGCATATTATCTAGAAGTTTCTTCACCAGGTCTTAATAGGGGATTATATAAAGAAGAGCACTTTAAAAAGTACATAGGAAGCGAAGTATTAATTAGGCTTACTAGTTCACTAGATGGAGTAAAAAGCGTAAAAGGAGTATTAAGAGATGTTTCTGAGGATTCTATGCTAATAGAAGGAGAAACAGAAATTAAAATACCAAGAGATAAAATTAAATCAGCAAATTTAGAAGGGGAAATATAACGAGGAGGGTATAAAAATGAATGAAGAGTTTGTAGGTGCTCTTAAAGAATTAGTTAAGGAAAAGGGGATTTGTGAAGATTTACTTTTTACAACTATTCAAGATGCGATGGTTGCAGCATATAAGAAAAATTATGCCAATGCCAATACAAATGCACAAAACGTAAAAGTTAATATTGATAGAGAAACAGGAGAAATACATGTATATGCTCAAAAGACAGTAGTTGATGAGGTGTATGATGATGTAACAGAAATTTCATTAGAAGAAGCTAAAGAATTAAATCCTAAAAGTGAAGTTGATGATATTATAAATTTAGAAGTAACTCCTAAAAATTTTGGAAGAGTCGCAGCTCAACTTGCTAAGCAGGTTGTTACTCAAAGAATTAAGGAAGCTGAAAGAAGTATAATATATGATGAGTACAAAGAAAAAGAATTTGATATAATTACAGGAACTATATTAAGAAAAGATAAAGGTATTGTTTTTGTAAACCTGGGAAAATTGGAAGGTATAATAGGACCTAATGAACAAATTCCAAATGAGGAATATAAATTCAACGAAAAGTTAAAACTATATATAGTTGAAGTTAAAAATGGTAATAAGGGACCTCAAATACATGTGTCAAGAACACATCCTGGATTGGTTAAAAGATTATTTGAACTTGAAGTTCCAGAAATATTTGAGGGAGTAGTTGAGATTAAAAGTATTTCAAGAGAAGCAGGCTCAAGAAGTAAAATAGCTGTATACTCAAACGATGAAGAAGTAGATCCAATGGGTGCTTGTGTGGGACCAAAAGGAGTAAGAGTACAAAGTATAGTTAATGAACTTAAAAACGAAAAAATAGATATAATAAAATGGAGCAAAAGTCCAGAAGAATTTATAGCTAATTCTTTAAGTCCTGCAAAAGTGTTAAGTGTAGTAGTTGATGAAAGCAATAAATCTGCAAAGGTTGTTGTTGATGATAATCAATTATCGCTTGCAATAGGTAAAGAAGGCCAAAATGTAAGACTTGCGGCTAAACTTACAAATTGGAAGATTGATATAAAGAGTAAATCTCAAAAAGAAGCACAAGATGAAGAAGACGAAAGAATTCTAAATACCGAAGTTGAAATTGAAAATGAACAAACTACAGATTTAAATGAATTAGAAATCTCAGATGATATTGAAGTTGATGATTTGATAGATGAAGAAACTTCAATGGAAGAAATACAAGAATAGAGGGGTGCTTTTCATGAAGGTTAAGAAAATTCCTTTAAGAATGTGCACTGGTTGCATGGAAATGAAACCAAAAAAAGAATTAATAAGAGTAGTTAAAACTCCAGAAGGCGAAGTGTGTGTTGATCTAACTGGTAAAAAATCGGGAAGAGGCGCATACATTTGTAAGAACACAGAGTGCTTAGAAAAAGCATTTAAAGCAAAAAGACTTAGTAGAAATTTAGAAATTCCTATAAGTGAAGAAATTTATAATAAACTAAAGGATGAAGTAAATAATGAATAAGTTTTTTAACTTTCTAAGTATAGCAAAGAAATCGGGAAATTTGCTTGAAGGATATAGCAAGTGTGACGATTATAGAAATAATACTAAAATTTATCTTTTTATCATATCCAATGATTTGTCAGATAAATCTAAAGATAAATTTAAAAAGCATTGTAATGAAAAAAATATACCATATATTGAAGACTTCTCAAAAGAACAACTAGGACCTCCAATTGGACGTAAAGAAATTATGTTGTTGGGAATTCTAGATAACGATATAGCAAAAAGAATGTTAGCGTTATATGAGGAGGAAAAAAATATATGAGTAGATAATAATACGGGGGTGACTGCATGTCAAAAATAAGAGTACATGAATTAGCAAAAGAATTAAACATAGAGTCAAAGGAATTAATAACTATATTAAAGGAAGAATTTAATATAGAAGTAAAAAATCATATGAGTACAATTGAAGATGAAGATGCTGAATTAATAAAAGAATTGTTAGCAGGAAAATCAGTAAGCGATTTAGTATTATCAGGTGATAATGCTGAAAATTCAAAAAGCATAGTTGACGTATATGAAGATGAATTAGCTGAACAACTTAACAAAGGTATAAAGAAAAAGAAAAAGACTAAAAAAGAAGAACAAGAAGAAGCAAGAATAGCTGCTGAAGCAGAGGCTGAAGGCAAAGTAATTGAAATTGGCGAAAGCATAACTGTTAAGGAATTGGCAGAAAAATTGCAACAACCTTCAAATGATGTAATAAGAACGTTAATCTTTGCAGGAGTTATGGCAGCGATAAATGCGGAAATAGATTTTGAAACTGCAGAAAAGGTATGCGCTGAATATGGAGTTTTAGTTGAAAGAAAAGAAGAAATTCAAGAGTTGGAAGTACTAAAAATAGAAGAAGATGATGAAGAAAATCTTCAAAAGAGACCACCAATTGTAACTGTTATGGGTCACGTTGACCATGGTAAAACATCTTTACTTGATTGTATAAGAAAAGCAAAAGTTACTGATACAGAAGCAGGTGGTATAACTCAGCATATAGGTGCTTATACTATTAAATTGAACGGAGAAGAAATAACATTCTTAGATACTCCAGGTCATGAAGCATTTACAGCTATGAGAGCTAGAGGTGCACAAATCACAGATGTCGTTATATTAGTTGTTGCTGCAGATGACGGAATCATGCCACAAACTAAGGAAGCTATCAATCACTGTAAAGCAGCAGGAGTTCCTATTGTTGTTGCAATAAATAAAATAGATAAACCAGGAGCAAATGTAGATAGAGTTAAGCAGGAATTAGCTGAACAAGGATTGCTTGCAGAAGACTGGGGCGGAGATACTATATGTGAAGAAGTATCTGCGAAACAAAATCTTAATATTGATAAGCTATTAGAGATGGTTCTACTTACTGCAGAAATGCTTGAACTTAAAGCAAACAAAGATAGAAGAGCCGTTGGAACTGTTATAGAAGCTAAATTAGATAAAGGTAGAGGAGCAGTTGCTAGTCTTTTAGTTCAAAATGGAACTTTAAGAGTAGGAGATTCTATATTAGTCGGATCTACGTATGGTAGAATAAGAGCTATGTTTGATGATACTGGTAAAAAAATAAAATCTGCTGGACCATCTATTCCAGTGGAAGTTCTAGGACTTTCTGAAGTTCCAGAAGCTGGAGATAGATTTAATCAAGTAAAAGATGAAAAAACTGCTAGAAATATGGCCGAAAGCAGAAAAGATAAATTAAAAGCAGAAACTTTACTTGCTAACCATAGAGTATCATTAGAAGATTTATATAACCAAATTAAAGAAGGTAAGGTTAAAGAACTTGCTATAATAGTAAAAGCGGATGTTCAAGGTTCTGTTGAAGCTATAAAGCAATCTTTAGAAAAACTTTCTACTGATGATGTAAAGGTAAGAGTTATTCATGGCGGCGTTGGAGCTATTACTGAAACAGATATAACTCTTGCGACAGCATCTAATGCAATAGTTATAGGATTTAATGTAAGACCTGATAACAATGCAGCTGCTCAAGCTGATAGAGATGGAGTAGATATTAAGTCTTATAGAATTATATATGATGCAATTGATGATGTTAGGTCAGCAATGATAGGAATGCTTGAACCAGATTATAAGGAAGTTATATTAGGAACAGCAGAAGTAAGAGAAACTTATAAAATTTCCAATATAGGAACAATTGCTGGTTGCTATGTTTTGAAGGGTAAACTTCAAAGAAATGCAGAAACAAGAGTTATAAGAGATGGAATAGTAATCTTTGAATCGTCATTATCATCATTAAAAAGATTTAAAGATGACGCAAAAGAAGTTAATACAGGATACGAATGCGGTTTAACAGTTGAAAAGTTTAACGATATAAAAGAAGGCGACATCGTTGAGTGCTTCATGATGGAGGCAATTAAGAGAAAAGAACTTTAAAAGAGGTGAAGATCAACATGGCAAACTATAGAGGTGGAAGAATTAACGAAGAATTTAAAAGAGAAATTAGTAGTTTGATTCAAAATGAAGTTAAAGATCCAAGACTTACAGCTATGATTTCAGTTACAGATGTTAAAGTTACAAAAGATTTAAGATATGCTAAGGTTTATGTAAGCATATTTTCTAAAGATGATGAAGAAAAGAAAAATAATCTGGAAGCATTAAAAAATGCAAGTGGATTTATAAGAAAATCAGTAGGCCAGAAAATAAATTTAAGACACACACCAGAAATAATTATTGAATTAGATGACTCTATAAATTATGGTATGCATATGGATGAATTAATTCAAAGGATAAGTAAGGGTAATGAGTAGTCTTAAAGAAATAAAAGAAGAAATTTTAAAATCAAAAAGAATTGGGTTATCATTCCATACATCTCCAGATGGAGATGCTATAGGCAGCACTTTGGCATTACTAAATGCATTAAGGTATTTAAGAAAGGATTCATATATTATATCAAGAGATGTTATTTCTGATAACCTCTCTTTCCTTTCTTTTGCCAATGAAATTGATGGCAATACTTTAGAGCCTAAAGAAGGTACTGATCTTGTAATAATATTAGATTGTGGTAATGTTGAAAGAATATCCGCAGATCTAAGTAATTATAACGGCAAGGTTATTAATATTGATCATCATATTTCAAATGAAGAATATGGATTTATTAATTATGTAGATGTAAGTGCAGCTGCAACATGTGAAATATCATATTTATTAGCAGAAGAGTTGGGAATTGATTTTAGGAATAGAACTGATGTTGAAATAAATATAGGGAACGCAGTTTATACAGGAATTGTGACAGATACAGGCTCTTTTAGGCATTCTAATGTTACTAAAAGAACTCATAAAATAGTATCAGAACTTATAGAACTTGGAGTAGACAACAGTAAGGTTCATAGCAATCTTTTTGATAACAAGCCCTTTGAAAAAATAAAATTAATGGGATGTGTGTTATCTAATATTGAGCTTGCTTTAGAAAATAAAGTAGCGATCCTTCAGATACCGAAAGGAATGTTAGAAAAGTTTAACTTAAAAAATACTGATACTTCAGATATAATTTCAGTTGGCCTTGGAATTAAAGGTGTAGAGGTTTCTATGCTTTTGAAAGAAGTTGAAGATGGAGTTAAAGGAAGTTTAAGATCTAAAAATAATGTAGATGTTCGAAAAGTTGCAGAAGTATATGGTGGTGGCGGACATATAAAAGCCGCTGGAGTTATGCAAAAAGGCGTAGGTATAGAAGCTGCAAAAGAAAATCTGCTAAGGATACTTAAAGAAGAGATTTGCTCATAAAAAAATAAAATATAAACTATACTTATGAAAAATAAGTAAGAACTTCACTTATATAAGGAAGGAATAGAGAATTCATATATGAAAGATACAAAAACTTCACAGATAACTGGAGTACTAAATATATTCAAAAATAAAGGAATGACTTCCTTTGACGTAGTTAGAAAGATAAAGTTCTTAGCTAACGAGAAGAAAGTTGGTCATACTGGAACCTTGGACCCAGAAGCTACTGGAGTCCTTCCGGTATGTCTTGGAAAAGCTACAAAAACTATTGATTATATAATGAATAGTAATAAGGTATATGAGGTGAAATTTCTGCTTGGAGTGAAGACAACAACATATGATCTTGAAGGCGAAATATTAGAAAGAAATGAAATAGATCATATTACAAGTGATATGGTTTCAGAGGCTGTAATATCTTTCGTTGGAGAATATGACCAAGTTCCACCAATGTATTCTGCTCTTAAAAAAAATGGGGTAAGGCTCTATGATTTGGCGCGGCAAGGTATTGAGGTTGAAAGAGAAGCTAGAAAGGTTAAGATATTTAATATATCGGACTTGAAGATTGAATTACCTTATGTATATATGAAAGTAGCTTGCTCAAAAGGAACATATATTAGAAGTTTATGTTACGATATTGGCGAAAAACTCAAAGTTGGAGCAGCTATGGCAGAATTAAATAGATCTGAAACGTCTATTTTTAAACAGGTAGATAGTGTAAACATAGATGATTTAACTAAGGAAAATATACAAGATTATATAATGACTATAGAGGATGCCCTTTCTTTTTACCCTAAGATTACAGTAAAAAGCACATTTACTAAATTATTAGTAAATGGAGTTAAAGTATTTGATAAGAGATTAACAAATGAGGAAAGAGAAAAAAATGTTTTATATAGGGTATATGATAGCGAGGGTACTTTTATAGGAATTGGAAAACAAGATGATGATGGATTCAAAATCGAAAAATTGTTGCTTTAGGCATCTTAACTAGTATGTAGCTGTTTTTTCGGGTGACTTAATTTAGGAGTAAGGATAATGATTATTATAGATAAACATTCAAAAGATATTCAAAGTTCTAATAATTATATAGCTCTTGGAAGTTTTGATGGACTTCATATTGGGCATCTTTCTTTAATAAATAAAGTAGTAGAGGTTGCAAAAAAAAATAAAGGGAGAAGTATGGTTTTTACATTTAAAAACCATCCTAGAACTCTTATAAATAAAGAAAACTCAGTAAAACTTTTGATGGATAATGAAAGGAAAGCAAAAATTCTAGAAAATCATAAGGTGGATATAGTTTGTTTTAAGGAATTTGATCTTGAATTTATGAAAATGACGCCAAAGGAATTTATAGAGTTTTTGATAGTTAATTATAATATCAAGGGGTTTGTTGTAGGGTTTAATTATAAATTTGGATACAAGAATTTAGGGAATGTAGAACTTCTAAAAGAATTACAAAATGAATATGGGTATGAACTATATGTTATGGATCCATGTACATATAATAACGATGTTGTAAGTAGTACTAGAATTAGAAAAGATATTCAAGATGGTGAGGTTTCGGAAGCTAATAAGATGCTTAGTGTTCCTTACACATTAAGTGGCGAAATTATTCATGGAAAGAAAATTGGAAGAACTATAGGTTTTCCTACAGCGAATTTAAAATATGATGAAAATTTCATTTTACCTAAGATTGGTGTATATTATACTAATATTAAGGTAAATAATAATATATATAAAGGAATTACATCTGTTGGATACAATCCTACGGTTGAAGGTAAAAATTTAACAGTGGAGACATATATATTAGATTTTAATAAAGAAATATATGGAGATAGAATAGATGTAAGCTTTATAAAAAAAATCCGCAATGAAGAAAAATTTAATAGTTTAGAAGAGTTAAAGAACCAGCTTGAAAGAGATAAAGCTTTTGCAAGAAATGAGAATTGTACGTCGGCTTTAATAATATAGTTTACAATAATAGTTACTTTTGATATAATAACACAGGGAACCTAATTCTAAGTTGTAAGGTGCCATCTTTTACTTGGAACTAGGGGATAATTAATATAATACACGGAGGTGCACTTATAATGGATAAGGCAAGAAAATTAGAAATAATTAAAAAGTTTGGAAGAGGCGAAGGAGATACTGGTTCACCAGAAGTTCAAGTAGCTTTACTTACTGAAAGAATTCAATCTTTAACTGAACATTTAAAAGTTCATAAGAAAGATCATCACTCAAGAAGAGGACTATTAATGATGGTTGGTCAAAGAAGAGGTCTTTTAAACTATTTAAGTGATCAAGATATCGAAAGATATAGAACTTTAATCAAAGAATTAGGTTTAAGAAGATAATTTTTAGAGCGGAGTTTTCCGCTCTATTATTTTAAACTATACAAATTATAGAAAAATTATACAAAATTATTAATGATTAGATGAACCTAAAGGGAGGTCATAAATTATGAATAACGTTCTAACGACTGAAATCGCTGGAAGAGAATTGAAAGTTGAATTCGGAAAAGTAGGTATGTTATCAAATGCAGCAACATTTACTAGCTATGGAGACACAGTGATTTTAACTAATGTTAATGCATCAGAGAAGCCAAGAGAAGGAATTGATTTCTTTCCTCTAAGTGTTGAATATGAAGAAAGATTATACGCAGTAGGTAAAATCCCGGGTGGATTTATCAAGAGAGAAGGAAGACCATCAGAAAAAGCTATATTAAATGGTAGAGCTGTTGATAGAACTCTAAGACCTCTATTTCCAAAGGGATACAGAAATGACGTTCAAGTTGTTACTACAGTTGTATCCGTTGAAAAAGATAATTTGCCAGAAATCTTAGCAATTAATGCAGCATCGCTTGCATTATGCCTGTCAAGTATTCCTTACACAATTCCAACAGCAGCAGTACAAGTAGGAATTATCGATGGTAAGTTCGTTACAAATCCAGATACTGAAGGTCGTGAAAAAAGCATTCTTCACTTAACAGTGTGTGCTACAAAAGAAAAAGTAATGATGATTGAAGCTGGTGGACAGGAGATACCAGAAGATACTATGATAGACGCTATTAAATATGGTTTTAATGAGTGTCAAAAGATTATTGCATTCCAAGAAGAAGCAGTAGCTAAATTTGGAAAGCAGAAAGATGAACCAGTATTATATACTGTAGATCCAGAACTTGAAAAAGAAATTAAAGAATTTGCATCTGACATGATTAAAGAAGCAATGTACATCATGGAAAAAGATGAAAGAAATGCTGCTGTTGATGCAGTTTATGAAAAAGTTAATGAAGCGTTTGGCGAAAAGTATGCAGATAAAATGGGCGATATTAAAGAAGTTCTTTATACCATGCAAAAGAAAGTTGTAAGACATATGCTTCTAAAAGATAAGAGAAGACCAGATGGAAGAGCATTTGATCAAATCAGACCATTAGGATGTGAAGTAGGAATTTTACCTAGAACACATGGTACAGGACTATTTACAAGAGGATTAACTCAAGTAATGACAGTTGCAACTCTTGGCTCAATTAGCGAAATTCAAATCTTAGATGGAATAGACGAAGCTCAATCGAAAAGATATATGCATCATTATAATTTCCCAGGATACAGTGTTGGAGAAGTAAAACCTTTAAGAGGTCCTGGTAGACGTGAAATAGGTCATGGAGCTTTAGCAGAAAGAGCTTTAGAACCATTAATTCCTTCCGAAGAAGAATTCCCATATACAATAAGATTAGTATCAGAAGTCTTAAGTTCAAATGGATCAACTTCACAAGCATCAGTTTGTGGTTCAACATTAGCATTATTAGATGCAGGCGTGCCAATTAAAAGACCAGCTGCTGGTATTGCAATGGGGTTAATAACTTCAGAAGATTTAAGTGAAGAAGCAGTATTGACTGATATTCAAGGAATAGAAGATTTCTTTGGAGATATGGATTTTAAGGTGGCCGGAACAACAGAAGGTATAACATCCATTCAAGTTGATACTAAGCTTAAAGGTTTTAGCTTTAATGTAGTGGAAAATGCTATAAGAGATGCTAGAAAAGCTAGACTTACTATAATTGATAAAATAAACGAATGTATTTCTATACCTAGAGAAGATGTTTCATTATATGCTCCAAAAACGCAAATTATGAGCATAAATCCTGATAAAATAAGGGATGTAATAGGAGCAGGCGGTAAAGTTATAAATAAGATAATACAAGATACAGGAGTTAAAATCGATATAAAAGAAGATGGAACTGTATTTGTAAGCTCAACTGACCATGAAGGTGTTAATGGAGCTATAAAGATAATAGAAGGATTAACTAAAGAAGTTAAAGCTGGAGAAGTTTATCTTGGAAAAGTTACAAAGATAACTACATTTGGAGCATTTGTTGAGATCTTACCAAGTAAAGAAGGATTAGTTCATATTTCTAAGTTAGCTAAAGAAAGAGTGAACAAAGTAGAAGACGTAGTATCTATTGGAGATGATATTTTAGTTAAGGTTACAGAAATTGATAATCAAGGTAGAATAAATCTTTCAAGAAAAGATGCTTTATTAGAACAAGAAAATAAGGAAGAGAAATAAAGGGCAATTAATTGCCTTTTTTTTAACTAAGAAGGAGGGCAAGTACAAAATGTATAACACATATACCCTTAAAAATGGATTAAGAATTGTAACAGAAAAAATAGAACACTTAAATTCTATCAGTGTTGGAGTAATGGTTCAAAATGGATCTAGAAATGAGAGCCCAGAAGTTAATGGAATATCACATTTTATTGAGCATATGTTTTTTAAAGGAACTGATAAAAGAACTTCAAAAGAAATAATGGAGGATATTGAGAATGTCGGAGGACAGATTAATGCTTTCACAAGTAAGGAAGCTACCTGTTATTATATTAAGGCATTAAATACCCACCTAGATTTAACGTTAGATGTTCTTTCAGATATACTTTTAAATGCAAAATTTGATCCAGAAGAAATAGAGAAAGAAAAAGGTGTAGTAATTGAAGAAATCAATATGAGTGAAGACTCACCGGAAGATGTATTAGATGATACACATTCAAAAGCCTGCTTTGGAAATGGGTCGTTAGGATCTCCAATTTTGGGAACAATACCATTGGTGAAGTCATTTACTAGAGAAAAGATATTGAATTTTATTAGTGAAAAGTATACTCCTTATAATTCTGTAATATCAGTTTGTGGTAAGTTCAATGATAAAGAGTTAGAGGAATTGATTAATAAATATTTTGGTGGATGGAAAAGTAAAGGTGAATATACGCCAGAATATAATAAAACTATAATACAAGTTGATTCTGCATATGCAAAAAAAGAAATTGAGCAACTCCATATTTCTTTAGGATTAGAGGGATTGCCTTATGGAGATGAAAACAATTACGCGTTAGTATTGCTTAATAATATATTTGGAAGTGGTGCATCTTCAATTCTTTTCCAAAAAGTGAGAGAGGAACTAGGATTATGTTATTCTATAACATCTTATTTGCAACCATTTCAGGGAGTTGGAACGCTAAATATATATGCGGGCTTAAATAGAAACTATGGAGAGAAAGCTCTAGAAGTTATAGAAAAAGAAATTACTCTATTTAGTAAGAATGGAATAACTGATAAGCAGCTTGAAATAAACAAGGAGAAAATTAAAGCCAATTATATTTTAGGACTTGAAAGTACGAGTTCGAGGATGTTTTCAAATGCAAAGACATTCTTATTTAGAAATAAAATAAAAACTCAAGAAGAAGTAATAAAGAGAATAGATGATATAAGAAAAGATGATATACAATACGTCTTAGAAAGATGTTTTAAAAAAGGAGTTCTAAATGCAGCATATGTCGGGCAAGATGTAGAATATAGCAAATTAGATTCTATAATACTAAAGAATGCCAAAGCATATGATAACTCAAATCATAATGGTAAAATTAATTTGTAAAAAATTATGTAATAATACACCTCCTTTTCTCATATTATTTTATGAGTACTAAAAGGGGGTTTTTATTATGAGTGAAGAAAAAAAGGTAAAATATTTAAGTGATATAGAGAGATACGAACTTATTAATATAAATGATGGTGAAAAGTATGACTATCTATTAAATAATGATTTAATAATAGATGAAGAAGGAAACTTTAAATATTTGATAGTTAATTTAAGTGGTGGAAAATTTAATCTCTTTAGTAGTAAAGACTTTTTAGAGATTCCATGGGATTGTGTAAAAAAAATTGGTGCAAAAACCATTATATTAGATGCAGATGAAGAAGTAATAAAAAAAGTAAAGTTATAATTCAGGAGGAAATTTAATGAAAGTAGTTGTACAAAAGTTTGGAGGAACTTCAGTGTCTACTGAAGAAAATAGGAAGAAAGTGATTGAAAAAGTTAAAAATGCTATTAAAGAAGGCTATAGTCCTGTTGTAGTAGTATCAGCTATGGGGAGAAAAGGGCAGCCATATGCAACGGATACATTATTATCTCTGATAAATGACAAATTTAAAAATGCAAATAAGTTAGCACAAGATTTATTAATGACATGTGGAGAGATTATTAGCTCAGTTGTTATGAGTAATGATTTATATAATGCTGGAATTGATGCTGTACCACTTACTGGAGGACAAGCGGGGATATTGACTGATAATAATTTTACAGATGCAACGTGCATTGAGGTGAAGCCTAAAAAAATATTAGAGTTAGTGTCTCAAGGAAGAATTCCTGTAGTGACTGGATTTCAAGGAATGACTGAAAATGGATATTTAACTACTTTAGGTAGAGGGGGGAGTGATACAACAGCTTCTATTTTAGGAGTAGCTCTTAAAGCTTCAGCTATTGAAATATATACTGATGTAGATGGAATTATGACGGCGGATCCAAGAATAGTTGAAAATGCAAACTTAATTGATGTAATAAGTTATAGCGAAGTATTCCAATTAGCGGATAAGGGCGCAACTGTAATTCATCCAAAAGCTGTAGAAGTTGCAATGGAAGGCAATATTCCTATATTAATTAAAAATACTATGAGCAATAGTAAAGGAACTTTAATAAACAACTTTGGAGATAAAGGTAATGATAGGATAATGACAGGAATTGCAAGTCAAAAGAATAGAATTCAGATTTCTATCAGGGCTGTAGAAAATCAAGGAAATGCGAAATATAAAAATGTACTAGATTTATTAGCGGCAAATAAAATAAGCTTAGATTTAATAAATATATTTCCTAATGAACAGATTTTCACTATAAATCAAGTAGATAAAGAGATTTTAGAAAATGTTCTAAACAATGCGAATTTAAAGTACACTTTGATAGATAACTGTAGCAAAGTAGCGGTTATTGGTTCGAGAATGAAGGGAATACCAGGAGTAATGGCTAAAATTATCAAGGCATTAAGTGATAATAATATAGAAGTACTACAAACAGCAGATTCACATATGACAATCTGGTGCTTGGTTCACTCTGAAAACGAAAAAGAAGCAATAAATGTTTTACATAAAACTTTTAAACTTTAATATAAAGGAAACTCGATGCACTGAGTTCCTTGAGTTTTATAGGGAGTAAGTTCAATTAACCAAATCATAGATTTGGAATTTCACTTATGAATAAAATAATTCCTACTGTACAAAATAAAAAGAGTATAGGAGGAATTATTTTATGGAGAAATATATTTTAAATAGCAATGAGAAAGAAAAGGAAGATAAAAACACATCAGAAGTACAGGATAAGATAGAAAATGTAAAAGAACTTGGAAATACTACATTAGCAACTCCGAATAAAAGAATACAGGTTTTATCTATAATAGGGCAGATTGAAGGACATTCAGTACTTCCGCCGCAAACAAAAGCCACAAAATACGAACATATTATACCTCAATTAATAGATATCGAGCAAAATGATGAGTCAAAAGGATTGCTTATAGTATTAAATACTGTTGGAGGAGACGTGGAAGCAGGTTTAGCTATATCTGAAATGATTCGAAGTATGTCAAAACCAACAGTGTCCATAGTGATTGGAGGAGGACACTCCATAGGAGTACCTCTTGCTACATCAGCAGATTTTTCATTTATAACACCATCTGCAACAATGATCGTTCATCCAGTAAGAATGAATGGTTTTGTGATTGGAGTATCACAAACATTTGAATACTTTAAAAAAATGCAGGAAAGAATAAATGAATTCATAGTTAGAACATCAAATGTAAAACCAGATACTTTAGAGAGATTTATGCTTCAAACAGATGATTTGTTAAATGATGTAGGAACAATGTTAATTGGAAAGCAAGCAGTTGAATGCGGTCTTATTGATGAGGTTGGAGGAATACGAGAAGCTTTAAGTAAACTTAATGAACTCATAGAAAAATAGTAGTCTATTTTTAAGGTTATAGAAAAAATCTATAGCCGATTTTTGTTTTTAGTGTTATCTTATTAAAGGAGAATTGCTATCTTATGTAGAAATAAAAATATGAGGTGATTTAAGGTGGGTAGGACTAAAGGCAAACATAGCACTACAAAAAGTAAAAAAGATGAAAATACAATAAATCCAGATGTAGTAGGAATAGTGTATATTGCAACAGGGATAATACTTGGTATAGCAATATACACTTCTTTAGCTGGAATATTATCATCTTTAGCACAAAGAGTATCATATGTAGTAATCGGAATAGGTGCAAATGCATTGCCTATTTATTTGATATATTTTGGGTTTCAATATATAAAAACAAGAGGGAATATTAAATTAAGTAAGAATTTTTTTGGAATAACTATATTGGTGGCAGTTACTATATTGACATTTGGGACAATAAATATTCAAAGCTTAGATGGTCAAGGTAGTTTTTTCGAAAATGTTAAGATTATACTTAATGATAGCTCACAGACTCCTCATGGTGGGATAATGGCATATCTTATATGTTATCCGATGTATAAAATTATAGGGGCCCTGGGGACGTATATAGTTCTTCTTGCGTTTTCGATAATTGCTATCACGTTAATTTTCGATATTACTTTGTATGATTTAGGGATAAAGGCTTACAATAAAGGTGAAAAAATAAGAAATAGTAGAAGAAGTAGAAGAGTAAGGGATGAACAGAAACCAGTTAGAGAGAACTTTATAAATATAGTAGAAAAAGATGATAGGGAAAATGAAAAACAAGCATTCCTTTCAGGTGTAGAAAAGAAAATAAAAATTCTAGATTTTATGAAAAATACTAATGAGGATACAGAAATTTCACCCATATCAAAAGCTGAAGTATCATCAGATATTCAGATAGATAGTTTCTTAGAAAAACCTACGCAAAGCCATACTAAGAAAAAAGAAAACTTAGATAATGATGTTAAAGAAGTGGTAAATAAAGAGATACAAGAACATATTATGGAACAAAAAGAAACTAAAGAATATAAGCATCCAAGTTTTGAATTATTAAAATTAAATTCAAATACAAAACTTAATAGCAGTGATAAAAAAGAATTAATAGAGAATGCTAATAAACTTGAAGAAATATTATCTAATTTTGGAGTAGATGCTAAGGTTACTCAAGTTACGAAAGGTCCATCAGTTACAAGATTCGAACTTCAGCCAAGTCCAGGCGTCAAAGTTAGTAAGATAGTAAATCTATCGGATGATATAGCTTTGGGATTAGCGGCGTCGGGAATAAGAATAGAAGCTCCAATTCCAGGTAAGGCGGCAGTTGGTATAGAAGTTCCAAATGGAAAACAAACACCAGTCTTCTTGAGAGAAGTTCTAGAAAATGATGAATTTATCGAGTCTAAGAAAAAGCTTGCATTTGCTCTAGGAAAAGATATTTCAGGGAAATGTGTTGTGGGAGATTTAAGTAAGATGCCACATACACTAATTGCAGGGGCAACTGGTTCTGGTAAGAGTGTATGTATAAACTCTCTTATAATAAGTTTGTTATATAAATATAATCCAGAAGAAGTTAAACTTCTGATGGTAGATCCAAAGGTTGTTGAGTTAAATGTTTATAATGGAATACCGCATCTTTTAATTCCGGTTGTTACGGATCCTAAGAAAGCGGCTGCAGCTCTAAACTGGGCAGTAAATGAAATGACCAATAGGTATAAACTTTTTGCAGACTCAGGAGTTAGAAATATGGAGTCGTATAATGAATTATTCAATAAGGGTATAATAGAACAAAAACTCCCATATATAGTTATTATAGTAGATGAACTTGCTGATCTTATGATGGTATGTCCTAATGATGTGGAAGATTACATTGGAAGATTAGCACAAATGGCAAGAGCGGCAGGTATGCATTTGGTTATAGCAACTCAAAGGCCATCAGTAGATGTAATAACAGGGGTAATTAAAGCTAATATTCCATCTAGAATATCATTTGCGGTATCATCTCAAATTGATTCTAGAACTATCTTAGATGGGTCTGGAGCAGAAAAACTTTTAGGAAAAGGTGATATGTTATATTATCCAGTAGGAGAAAGTAAACCTCTTAGAGTTCAAGGTTGTTTCATATCTGAAGAAGAAGTAGAGCAAGTTATATCATTTATTAAGAGTGAACAAGGTGATACTAGCTATGAAGAAGATATAATGGATCATATTAATAATGCAGCAGATTCAAGGTCTGTAGATACAAATGAGAATAATAGTGATGTAGATGAATTACTTAATGAAGTGATAAATGTTGTAGTGGAGTATGGTCAAGCATCAACTTCGTTTATTCAGAGGAAGTTTAGGATAGGATTTAATAGAGCTTCTAGAATCATGGACCAGTTAGAAGAAAGAGGCATTATATCAGAAAAAGATGGAAGCAGGCCAAGGCAGGTACTTATTACAAAGCAGCAGCTATTAGGTGAAGAACATGAAGATGAAAATTAATGAAGAATATTTTCGGATTTTAAGATTTTAATCTTAAATTAATTATGAAATAAAATTAAACTTTGTGTTAACTTTTTTAATCTAACTCTCTTAAACTAAAATAATAAGCGATTTTTATGAGATATAGGAGCAGTATATATAATAGCAACTTGTAAAATGTAGTTCTAATTTGTTATAATTAAGACTATTAGAACGTAGGAGGATATAAGAAGTTGAGCGAAATTAAAATAGAAATAGCTAAGAATAAAGAAAAATACAATGAAGAGGCTTCAAACAAATATAAAGTTGGAATGGTAAGCTTAGGCTGTGACAAAAATAGAGTTGATTCAGAAATAATACTAGGCAAGATGAGTGATGAATATGAGATAACTAATAATCCTAAAAATGCAGATATAATTATAGTGAATACATGTGGATTTATAGAGAGTGCTAAACAAGAATCCATTGATACAATTTTAGAGATGGCTAATTATAAAATTAACTATAAATGCAAACTGCTTATAGCTACAGGATGTCTTACTCAAAGACACGGAGAAGAGTTGAGAACATTAATACCCGAAATAGATATAATGCTAGGGGTTAATGATTATAATAAAATAAATGCAATTATAACTGAATTCATAGAAGGAAATAAATTGGCAACGGAACTTTTAAATTATTCAGATGAAAATATTAATGAAGGAAAGAGAATTATTACAACTCAAAGAGAGAGCGCGTATATAAGAATAGCGGAAGGATGTAATAATTTCTGCACATATTGTATAATTCCTAAAATAAGGGGAAAATTTAGAAGTAGGAAGATGGAAAATATTATAAATGAAGCAAGAGATTTGAGTGAGAGTGGAGTAAAAGAAATTATACTAATAGCTCAAGATACTACTTTATATGGCAGTGATATTTATGGAAAAAAGAATCTTCATGTTCTTCTTAAGGAATTATCTAAAATTGAAGGAATTAAATGGATAAGGGTTCTTTATTGTTATCCGGAAGAGATATATGATGAACTTATAAACGAAATTGCGTGTAATGAAAAAGTTGTAAAATATTTAGATATACCTATACAGCATATAAGTGATAAGATTTTAAAACTTATGGGAAGAAAAACTAGCAAAAAAGATATAATAAATAAAATACAAATTTTAAGAGAAAAAGTTCCTGGAATTGTTATACGAACAACATTTATAGTGGGATTTCCAAACGAAACTGAGGAAGATTTTAATGAGATTATTGATTTCTTAAAAGAATATAAGCTCGATAAAGTAGGAGCGTTTACTTATTCCCAAGAAGAAGATACTCCAGCAGCTAAAATGGATGGGCAAATAGAAGAAGGCGTTAAAGAAGAAAGAGAAAAAGCTCTAATGCTTTTACAGAAGAATATTTCAGAAGAAATAAATAAATTGAAAATTGGAAAGTTATATGATATTCTTGTTGAGGGATATAATGGAAAGTGCTATTATGGAAGAAGCTATGAAATGGCTCCTGATATAGATGCAAATGTATTATTTGAATCAAATGCAAAAATAGAAAATGGTGAATTTGTAAAGGTAAAAATAATAGAGAATATGGATTATGATTTAGTGGGAGTTGTTGTGGATGAATCTTGCAAATAAGTTAACCTTAATTAGGATATTTTTAGTTCCTGTATTTTTAGTGTTTATAGCTGTTAAAGATATACCTTATGGTAGCTTTATAGCTACATTTATATTTATTTTAGCATCATTAACTGATAAGTTAGATGGATATATTGCTAGGAGCAGAAATCAAATAACTAACTTTGGAAAGTTTATGGATCCTTTAGCAGATAAGTTGTTGGTAACAGCTGCATTAATTTCCTTAGTGGAATTACATGTAGTACCATCATGGGCTGCAGTTGTTATAATTGCTCGTGAGTTTGCTATTTCAGGCTTAAGATCAATAGCAGCAGCGCAAGGAAGAGTTATAGCTGCAAGTTGGTGGGGGAAGATCAAAACGGTCATACAAATAATAGCAATAATTTTGTTGTTATTAAAAATTAATATACATGACGCAAGGCTTTTGAAAATTTTTGTTATAGATAATCATTATCTAAAACTATTTTTTGGAATAGTTCCAAATATAGCGCTTATGATTGCAGTTATAGTAACTTTAATTTCAGGTTATGATTACTTTAAGAAAAATAAAGAAGCTGTTTCTTACGATAAATAAAATATATAAGGTCCATGTTTAGAAATATAAAAAAATGGATATGAATTAAAAAGGTTCCTTCTTTGCTAGCAAAGAAGGGGCTTTTCTTAGAATTAATTATTGACTATAGTCTTTAATTAATTTATAATAAATACAGAACATAAGTTCGATAGAAGGGAGCTAATAAGTATTATGGGAAATATAGATGCGGAAAAATTAAAAGCAATTGAAAGTGCAATGAGTCATATAGAAAAGCAATTTGGAAAAGGATCAGTAATGATATTAGGCGATCATAATGTTTCAAATATGGAAGCAATATCAACTGGATGTTTAGATTTAGATATAGCCCTTGGAATTGGTGGATTACCTAAGGGAAGAATTATTGAAATTTATGGGCCAGAAAGTTCAGGGAAAACTACAATTGCGCTTCACGTAGCAGCGGAAGCACAAAAAAAAGGTGGAGCTGTAGGATATATAGATGCAGAACATGCTCTAGATCCTAGTTATGCTAAAAAACTTGGTGTTGATGTAGATAGCTTAATAATCTCTCAACCTGATACAGGAGAACAAGGTCTTGAAATTGCAGAAGCTTTAGTTCGTTCTGGAGCTATTGATGTTTTAGTAGTAGATTCAGTCGCAGCATTAGTACCTAAAGCTGAAATTGAAGGTGAAATGGGAGATTCGCACATGGGCCTTCAAGCAAGACTTATGTCACAAGCGTTAAGAAAACTTGCAGGATCAATAAATAAGACTAATTGTGTTGCAATCTTCATTAACCAATTAAGAGAAAAAATTGGAGTTATGTTTGGTTCGCCAGAAACAACAACTGGAGGAAGAGCATTAAAATTCTATGCATCAGTAAGAATGGACATTAGAAGAATAGATTCTATAAAACAAGGTGATGCTATTATTGGTAATAGAACAAGAATAAAAATCATGAAAAATAAAGTTGCGCCACCATTTAAGCAAGCAGAGTTTGATATCATGTATAATGAGGGTATTTCAAGAACTGGTAACATAGTGGATGTTGGAGTGAAAGAAGAGATTGTTCAAAAAAGTGGAGCTTGGTTTTCTTATGGAGACATAAGATTAGGCCAAGGAAGAGAAAATGCTAAAATATATTTAAAAGAAAATCCAGAGGTAGCATTAGATATAGAAAATCAAATTAGAGAAAAGTATAATCTTCCGGCTGCTGAATTATTTAAGGGAGCTGCACCAGAGAGAACAAAGGAAGATATAAAAGATAAAGATAAAGTTGATGTAGAAACAAAATAATAAAATGTATTGAATAAATAGAAAGTTTAAATATAGATATAAATTTACTTTATAATATTTATTAATAAATATATAGCTGCATATATTATGTTAACTCATATATATGCAGCTATATTAAGTATTTAACAGCATAATACAGCACGTAACAGATATATGCGCAAACTTGACATAATTTTGTTTTTAATATAGAATAAAAAGGAATACTGGTTTATCATATTCCGAATGCAGTGAGAAGAATATGGCACCTACTATACTTTCTTGTTAGTAATATAATGAGAAAATATTAAATTGGGAGGTGTTTATGTGCAACTAGCGTTTATGATATTAATAGATATAGTTGTTCTATTAATATTAGGAATAGTGGTTTATAAAACGATTCAAAATGCGTCAAAAGCTAAGATTGAATCGCTTGAAAATGAAGCAGAAGAAGTTTTGACTAGAGCTAAAAAGGAAGCGGAATCAGCTAAAAAAGAGTCAATCCTTGAGGCAAAAGAAGAACTTCATAAATTAAGAAATGATTTTGATAAGGAATCTCGTGAGAGAAGAAATGAGATTCAAAGGCTTGAAAGAAGAGTAATCCAAAGAGAGGAATCACTTGATAAGAAGAGTGAACTTCTTGAAAAGAAAGACGAAACAATCAATCAAAGAATGCTTGAGGTAGATCAAGTAGAAGCAAGAGTACAGAAGCTTTATGAAGAAAGAAGAGCAGAACTTGAAAGAATATCGGCTCTTTCTAGTGAAGATGCACGTGAGATTCTTTTAGATGAAATAAGAAAAGAAATTACCCACGATGCAGCTTTAATGATAAAAGATATTGAAAGTAAGGCAAAAGAAGAGGCAGACAAGAGAGCAAGAGAAGTAATTACGACTGCGATCCAAAGATGTGCTGCCGATCATGTGTCTGAATCAACTGTACACGTTGTTGCACTACCGAATGATGAGATGAAAGGTAGAATAATAGGTAGAGAAGGAAGAAACATTAGAACCTTGGAAACATTAACAGGAGTTGATTTAATTATAGATGATACTCCAGAAGCAGTCATTCTTTCTAGTTTTGATCCAATTAGGAGAGAAGTTGCGAGAATGGCACTAGAAAAGTTAATAGTGGATGGCAGAATACATCCAGCAAGAATCGAAGAGATGGTTGAAAGAGCAACTAAGGACGTAGAAAGTAGTATAAAAGAAGAAGGAGAGCAAGCAGCTCTTGAAACTAGTGTACATGGACTACATCCTGAAATTATAAGACTTCTTGGTAGATTAAAGTATAGAACAAGTTATGGGCAAAATGTGTTAAAGCATTCCATAGAAGTTTCATACTTAGCTGGCTTAATGGCTTCAGAGCTAGGTTTAGATGTTACTTTAGCTAAAAGAGCAGGATTGCTACACGATATTGGTAAAGCTGTTGATCAAGAACAAGAAGGGCCTCATGCTCTAATTGGTGGAGATCTAGCTAAAAAGTATCACGAATCGCCATTAGTAATAAATGCAATAGCAGCGCATCATTCAGATGTAGAAATGCAATCTTTAGAAGCGGTACTAGTTCAAGCAGCAGATGCAATATCAGCAGCTAGACCAGGCGCTAGAAGAGAGACATTGGAAGCATACATTAAGAGATTGGAAAAGTTAGAGGAAATTGCAAATTCACATGAAGGTGTAGAAAAGTCATATGCCATTCAAGCTGGTAGAGAGATTAGAATTATGGTTAAACCAGATAAAGTAGATGATGCTGGAACGATTGAATTGGCACGTAATTTAGTTAAGAGTGTCGAGGAAGAACTTGAATATCCAGGACAAATTAAAATTAATGTCATAAGAGAAACTAGAGCAGTAGATTTTGCTAAATAAAAAAGTGAAGTATATTTTGTTAAGCAATGAAATATACTTCGTTTTATTATAGATTAGGTGGAATTAATTCATTTAAACTATGATTGAATATGCAAGAAACAAAATACCTAGAAAGAAAAAAATAATTTAGTAATTCTAAAAGGAATTTTAGGAATTATATAGAATATATTTAATGTAAACGATTTGTATATTAAATTCTAGGAGGAATAACAAAAATGGAAGTATTAAAAGTATCAACAAAATCAAATCCTAATTCTGTAGCAGGTGCACTAGCAGCTATAATAAAGGAAAAAAACATTGCAGAAATTCAAGCGGTTGGCGCAGGTGCTATAAACCAAGCTGTTAAGGCTATTGCAATAGCAAGGGGATTTGTTGCACCAAGTGGAAAAGATATAGTATGTGTACCGGCTTTTACAGATATACAAATAGATGGAGAAGAAAGAACAGCCATAAAATTAATAGTACAACCTAGATAATTAAAATTATTTCGAAATTCTGATGTGAGCAGCAATTTTTCAGTTGAAATTATCAATAAAAACGATTATACTATAATAGTTAAATGCTATATTTATTAATTTTTTGTAAAGAGGTGTATATAATGATAGCAAAAGAGGTTACAGTAAAAAATTCATCTGGTCTTCATGCTAGACCAGCAACATTATTAGTTAAGAAGGCTTCTTCATTTAAGTCAGACGTTAGCATAGAATATAACGGCAAGAAAGCAAATGTAAAGAGCTTAATCGGAGTATTATCTTTAGCAGTAACTAAGGATGCTACTATCAAGGTTGTAGCTTCAGGAGATGACGAAGCTTTAGCTGTTGAAGAAATAGTTAAATTAGTTCAAACTTTAGAAGACTAATATACCACGAAAGGTTCCATATTATTAATATGGAACCTTTTTTGGTACATCAGTATTATAAGTATTATATGATTTATATAAGTACAATTTTTGATATCGATTACTCATGCAGATCTTTAGTGGAAGTCTAATCTTCATCCGTTATTAAATTACATCTAAATAGCAATGAAAACAAATCTAAAGCACCTAAAAATACTGCAATGTAAATAAACCTTTCTATTATAGTAATATTCATAGAAATTAATTTTGCTATGTTTAGGTTAAACAAGCCTATTGTTCCCCAATTTAATGAACCTATAAGAACTAATAAAAAGGAAAGTTTATCTAAGATACTTATCTTACACATATTTCTTCACTCCAATCTTTAATATGATCACTAGTATATATATATGATTCTTAGAGACAATAATAACAAAAATGTAAAATAAATTTAAATACAAAAGAGTGTAAATAATTCTAAAATTAAATAGGCAAAAATGAAAAAAATATGATATAATACGAATATTGAAAGAAAAAGTATAAAATATATTCGTGTGGAGGTTTTTTGATGAGAAATTTATATAGCACACCTTTAAATTCAAGATACGCATCAAAGGAAATGAGTTTTATTTTTTCTGATGATATGAAGTTTACAACTTGGAGAAAATTATGGGTAGCTTTAGCAGAAGGAGAAAGAGAACTCGGATTAAATATAACTGAGGAACAAATAAAAGAGTTAAAAGAACATATCAATGATATAAATTATGACGAGGCAGCTAAAAAAGAAAAAGAAGTTAGACATGATGTTATGAGTCATGTATATGCATATGGTCTTCAATGTCCAAGTGCAAAGGGAATCATCCATTTAGGAGCTACATCTTGTTATGTTGGAGATAATACAGATATCATAATAATGAGAGATGCTTTAGATCTAATTAAAAATAAAATAGTTACAGTTCTAAATCATTTGAAAAATTTTGCTCTAGAATATAAAGACATGCCAACATTAGGCTTTACACATTTTCAACCAGCTCAATTAACTACAGTAGGAAAAAGAGCTACATTGTGGATGCAAGATTTAGTAATGGACGTTGAAAATATAGACTTTTTATTATCAACATTAAAGCTTAGAGGTGTTAAGGGGACTACAGGTACTCAAGCTAGCTTTATGGAACTTTTTGATGGAGATGAGAATAAAGTTAAGTCTTTAGATAAAATTGTCGCAGAAAAAATGGGATTTGAAAAAAGTTATGGAGTAACAGGTCAAACATACCCAAGAAAACTTGATTCTATCGTATTAAATACATTATCAGAAATTGCTCAAAGTGCTTACAAATTTAGTAATGATTTGAGATTGCTTCAAAATATGAAAGAGATGGAAGAGCCATTTGAAAAAAATCAAATAGGATCATCAGCTATGGCTTATAAGAGAAATCCTATGAGAAGTGAAAGAATAAGTGCATTAGCTAGATATGTAATAGTGGATGCATTAAATCCAGCAATTACAGCAGGAACTCAGTGGTTTGAAAGAACGCTAGATGATTCGGCTAACAAGAGACTATCTGTTGCTGAAGGGTTTTTGGCATTAGATGGAGTTTTAAATTTATACATAAATATTGCTGAAAATATGGTAGTATATGATAAAGTTATAGCATCTCATGTGCAAAGAGAGTTACCATTTATGGCTACTGAAAATATAATGATGGAAGCTGTTAAAAGAGGTAAGGATAGACAAGAATTACACGAACAGATTAGAGTTCACTCTATGGCAGCTGCTCAAAGGGTAAAAGGAGAAGGCTTAGATAATGACCTGATTGATAGAATAATAAATGACAATTCATTTGGTTTATCTAAAGAAGAAATTCTAGCAATTATAGACCCAATTAAGTTTGTTGGAAGAGCACCAAGTCAAGTCGTTGAGTTTATAGATGAATATGTAGATCCTATTATTAATAATAATGAAGACGCATTAAAAATTAAGAGTGAGATAACTGTATAATATAGACAAACAATATTAAAATTAAGCATATATATAAATCAAAGAAATAAGATACATAGTTATGAAACATATATTTGAAAATTAGCTGTCATAAGTGAAAGTTCAAATATATAATTGAGGTTCATGAACTTAGTTAACTCATTAAAAATTGATTTAATTATAAGTGAGGTTGTTCAGGTTCAGCTTGCCAAATTAAAATTGGAGCAAGCTAAATCTTGATACAACCTACTTTTTTGTTTTTAGCTATATTTTAGTATAACTCAAGCAAACATGTATCTCATTTGGATTAATATACTTTCAAGTTTAAAATAGATATGTTATATCAATCAAATTTTAAGGCTCTGAGTTTTGGATACCTGTTAGGATAAATTTGGCTGAGAGGATAATTCAATTTGTCATAACTATGGCAGCAATAAAGACAATCACCATTTTGAAGCCTATAAGTAATAAAACCATTATGAAAATATCGACCTATAGACGGAGTGTAAAATTGAATTAAACAGCCTCTATCCAATGATTTGTCATTTGGAAGCTTAGTGGCTCTTAATTTTGGTGTTATTAAGTATTCATATAATTCTTCAACTCTGATCCAGGCATGAGTATATGGTTTCCAAGTTGCATTTTGATTGAAACCACCAGCATGAATTATTTGGGACATAAAATTAGTACAATCCCCTCCGATTCCAGAAAATGATTTGTATTCAGGATTGTAATTTAATGAAAATCTTTCAGCATAATTACAGGCAGCTGTGACATTAAACTTAGAAGCTCTTTTTTTATCATGGTTATTAGTAGAAAGCCAGTTAGAAGCTATGAACATTTCAAATAATGAATCAATTGATGAAAGTTTATCCTTATATACATTTATGTTGCGGTTTTGATCGAAATTAAGTCCATTTATTAGGCTTGATAAATCAGTGTTTAGGATATGTTCATATAAAAGTGGATTTTCTTCATTCTCTGCTATAAATTGTATTTTGCATTTGTCTTGTAAATATTCTAAAATGAGTATATATTTATTTATTGAAACTGAATTTATATTTTGAGGATAATTGTTAACAATAAAAGAAGTTTTTAAAATAAGTTTAACTTTAACAAAACTTGGAACTTGTTCTAATACATCATAGGCATAATCAAATTTATAGTCTTTAAATGAAGAGTTTAATTTTTTTGCCCATTCAAAGTTGAATAATTTTTTTAGATAAATTTCTTTTAATATGGTATCATCTAAATCATACGCATTTTTAGAAATTAGATTAAGATTATCATAAGGCATTGATAGTAGAAAGGATAAATTATATAAACTGTTTGTTAGCATATCTTTTCCTTTATTTAAAATTGTTATCATTAAATATATTTATGAGGTAAACTGTAAAGATATGTTAATATAATTCAATTTTTATAAAGTAATCTGGTTTGTATTATCTAATAGTTTAGGATAAGATTTTATGATTAAAATTTTTAGAAAAATATATGTAAATTAAGACTGATAAAATACTAATTTATAAATTAAAACAACAAAAATATTCACAAAAATTTAAAAGTAGATACAAATATATTTAATATGTTATAATATAATATGGACGAAATAAATAATGAATTTATAATGTTTTTATATAGAATATTATAAACATAAAAAGAAAATTATAAATTTGGTGACTATACTTGCAAATTGTAATTGTTGTAGGATAAAATCAAATTTGTCAAAGATTTTTATAAAGGAGCTATAAGAAGAAATGCAAGAATTATCTAACGGAATAGCTAGCAAGTATGAAGAAATAATTGAAAAAATAAAGAGTTTTTCAAATGAATATCTTAATGAAGATTATAAGAATATTTGTGTTCTAGCCACAGAAACGCTGTTTTTAAATTATGAAGAACAATTTAAAAAGGGGAAGAGCTTTTCATGGGGAGCAGGAATAGTGCATGCTATAGGAACTGTAAATAACTTATTTGATTCAAAAGAAGAGCCATATATTAAGGTTGCTGACTTATATAAAGAGTTTGGCGTTAGCAGTAGTACAGGCTCTAGTAAATCAAAGGAAGTAAGAAGCTTATTAGATATATCAGAGGAGAATAAGAAATGGATAATAGGCGAAAATAAGGATGCAGAAACTTCAGAAGGTACTATGCTAAGAGCTAAAGAAGAAGTTGCATTAACTATGAATGATAAAATAAAAGCTGATAAAACTGTTAATGATGAAGCAACAGTTCCTTTTAAATTTGCTGTTGATAAAAATTATATAATAGCTCAAAGAATTATTGAGTATGCATGGAAACAAAAAAATTATAAAAATAAGGCGAAATATGCAAGAGAAGCGTTAGAAGTATATGAAGATTGTGCAGACGCATATATAATATTATCAAAAGATTCTAGTTTGAATAATAACCAGAAGACAGAGCTTTTAGAAAAAGCAGTTAACGCAGCAAAGAATTCATTAAAAATAGATGATTTAAAAAATGCTCAGGCAGAGCTTCTTAGATTAAAAATAGCAAGGCCTCTTTTTGGAGCTAAGTATAGTTTAGCAACCCATTTATGGGAAACTGGTCAAAAAGAAGTTGCAATAGATAATGCTTTAGAAATTTTAGAATATGATGAGAAAGATGAATTAGTAGTTAGAAGTTTAGTAGTTAACTGGCTTTTAATTGAAAAAAGATATGCACAACTAAAAAGCCTATTAGAAAAATATGAAAAGGATAATTTGGCGGCTATACACTATAGTAGAGTGGCGTTATTATATAAGACTGATGAAATTAGAGCGGCGGAAAGTGCCTTGAGAAGAGCATATAAGAGAAACCCGTACGTGATACCATACATCTTAAAACAAAAAAGAGTTCCGAATTCCTTACCTAATTTAATTAGATTTGGAAGCGAGGAAGAAGCAATGAAATATGCTAGCTTAGGTTTAGACGTTTGGAATGATCCTAAGATGCTTCAATGGATTAAAGAAAAGAAAAAAGAATTTGATATCATAAATTTTAGCTAATTACTTTACAATGATAAAATTTAATGATATTATAATTATTGTAAATTGAATAAAAAATCTTCGGGGTTGGGTGAAATTCCCTATCGGCGGTACAGCCCGCAAGCTTTAAAAAGCAGATTCGGTTAGATTCCGAAGCCGACAGTAAAGTCTGGATGAAAGAAGAGAGTAATTATTATAAATTATATTTAAAATTAAAGTTTTAAATGTTATTTGTTCGTATTTAGTACCCTGAATTAAATGAAATTCAGGGTTTTTTTATTACAATATATTTTTAAGATTGAGTTGATTATATAAGATCGATAGAATTGGCTTACGATATATATTGTAATATATAGGATAAATTTTAAAATTTTACTTATAGATATAAATAATGTAATTACATTTTTTGAAACTCTGAGGATTTAAACCTCGGAGTTTTTTTATTCTCTAGGAATTTATATTCAGGTGAAATCTGTGGATAAGTTATAGAAAAGACTGATTCAGAAAGTTACGGTTCGTAAAGAGAATAAAAAAAGAAAATATATTCGCCTGCCAAATTTTTCTCACATGCGTTCAAAAAGGCAGATGCGTAAAAAAATCTACACATATGAAAAGAGTGCGAAACACAATACGGAACTTAACCACAGGCGCCTGCGATTTTTTTATTTGCTTATAAAAAGTTAAGTATTTGGAAGATTATATTATAAGAGGTAGTATGAAAAAATGGAGATGATAAGTTTTGGATGAGAAATACATGGAGAGAGCTTTAGAATTAGCTAAAAGAGGAATAGGAAAAGTAAATCCCAATCCATTAGTTGGAGCTGTTATAGTTAGAGACGGCGAAATAATAGGTGAAGGTTATCATGAGTGCTATGGAGAAGCTCATGCAGAAAGAAATGCAGTGAAAAATGCAACAAAATCTGTGGAGGGAAGTACAATTTATGTCACTTTAGAACCTTGTGCTCATTACGGAAAGACACCGCCGTGCGTAGATCTAATAATTGAAAAAAAATTTAAAAAGGTAGTAATAGGTATGTTAGATCCAAATGAGTTAGTTTCGGGAAAAAGTGTGGAAAAGTTAAAAGAGCATGGAATTGAAGTTTTAGTAGGTATTAAAGAAAAAGAATGTAAAGAAATGAATGAAATTTTCATGAAGTATATAACATCAAAAATTCCATTTGTTATTTTAAAGAGTGGAATGTCAATTGATGGGAAGATAGCAACTTATAGTGGAGAATCAAAATGGATTACATCTAAAGAATCGAGAGAAGATTCACAACACTTAAGAAATAGGATTCATTCGATTATGGTAGGAGTAAATACAGTAATTGAGGATAATCCTGAACTCACATGTAGAATCAATGAGGGAAAGAAGTTAATCAGAATTATTGTGGATAGTAATCTTAGAATTCCGCTAGAATCTAAGGTTGTTACAAATAGTGACAAAGCTACAATAGTGGCAACTACTTTAAAATCAGACCAAGAAAAGAAAAAAATATTAAGGTCCATGGATATTAAAGTTATAGAAGTGTTAGATAAAGATAATAGGGTTAACTTGAAAGAGTTGATTAAGAGACTTGGAGAAGAAGGGATAGATTCAATACTTATAGAAGGTGGAGGAACTTTAAATTTTTCGGCATTAGAAGAGAGAATTGTAGATAAAGTAAGATTTTATATAGCTCCTAAGATAATAGGTGGAGAAAACAGCAGAAATAGTATAGCAGGAAAAGGTTTCTTTAAATTAGATGACGCAGTCAGATTAAAAGATATTAGTTATAGAACAATTGGAGAAGACTTAGTGGTAGATGGCTATGTTGATAAATAAAAAGTAAAGAAATAAGGAGGAAAGAATGTTTACTGGAATTATTGAGGAAGTTGGAGTGCTTGAGAAATTCAGCACGGGTAATGGTTTTGGAGTAATGGAAATTAAGTGTAGTGAAGTTTTAAAGGAAACCAGAGTTGGGGACAGTATAGCTACAAATGGGGTTTGTTTAACAGTAAAAGAAAAATACTCAAATTCCTTTAAAGCAGAAGTAATGGGAGAAACTTTGGCTAAAAGTAACTTAGGAAATTTAAAGACTGGTGATAAAGTAAACCTTGAAAGAGCATTGAGACTAAGTGATAGGCTTGGTGGTCATATTGTAAGTGGACATATAGATGGTGTTGGAACAATAGTTTCTATAAAAGAAGAAAGTAATGGGACTTGGTTCACTATATCTGCTACTGAAGAGGTGTTAAGATACATTATATATAAAGGATCAATTGGAATAGACGGAGTAAGCTTAACAGTTGCTTATGTTGATGATGAAGTATTTAAGGTTTCTGTTATACCTCATACTTTAGATAATACCATTCTTCCATATAAAAAAGTTAATTCAAAAGTTAATTTGGAATGTGATTTAATAGGAAAATATGTAGAAAAACTATTTAGCAAAAAAGATGAAAAACAGAAAAATGAACAGAGTAATATTACAATGGAATTTCTAAGAGAAAATGGATTTTAATTATATAGATAAATCTGAAATTTTCAGTATATATAAAATATAAAATTAAGGAGCGGAGTATTATGTTTAATAGTATAGAAGAGGCACTAAAAGATATTAAAGAAGGAAAAATGATAATAATTGTTGATGATGAAGGAAGAGAAAACGAAGGTGATTTGGTAATTCCAGCAGAGCTAGCTAATGGAGAAAATATCAATTTTATGATTAAGTACGCAAGAGGACTTGTTTGTGCTCCGGTAGAAGAAGAAATTGCAGTAAAACTTGGATTAAATCCAATGGTTGAAAAAAATACAGATAATCATGAGACGGCGTTTACAGTATCTATAGATCATAAGGATACCACAACAGGTATATCAGCATTTGAAAGAGCTTGTACAATAAATAAACTTGTAACAGCAAATGAAAGAGATGATTTTAGACGACCGGGTCATATATTTCCATTAATAGCTAAGAATGGCGGAGTTTTTGAGAGAGTTGGGCATACAGAGGCATCAGTGGATTTAGCAAAACTTGCAGGATTTAAAGGTGCAGCAGCTATATGCGAAATAGTAAAAGATGATGGAACTATGGCAAGACGTGATGATTTAGTAAAGTTTGCTAAAGAGCACAACTTAAAAATTGTTACCATAGCAGATTTAATTAAATATAGAAGAGAAGAACACTTAAGTGTTGTTATGGAAACGGAAGCTAATCTTCCGACTAAGTATGGAGATTTTAAAGTACTAGCATTTAAAGAAAAAAATTCTTCAAAATGTCATCTGGCTTTAGTCAAAGGAGATATTAAAAATAATGATGAACCAATGCTTGTGAGAGTTCATTCTGAATGTTTAACTGGAGATGCCCTAGGATCTAGAAAATGTGATTGTGGAGAACAATATGAAGCTTCAATGAGGATGATAGCAAAAGAGGACTCAGGGATACTTTTGTATATGAGACAAGAAGGAAGAGGAATTGGCCTTTTAAATAAGTTGAAAGCATATGCACTTCAAGACCAAGGATTGGATACGGTAGATGCAAATTTAGCTTTAGGATTTAGAGAAGACATGAGAGATTATAAAATAAGTGCTGACATGCTTAAAATCTTAGGTATAAAGAATGTTAGATTAATTACTAATAACCCAGCTAAAATAGAAGGGTTAGAAAAAAATGATATAAAAGTTGTGGAAAGAGTTCCGATACAAATGCCTTTAAATGAAAATGATGAATTTTATTTAAAAACTAAAAAAGAAAGAATGAATCATTTTCTAGATATATCGGATAATTAAATTCTAATAACGTACTGCTCTATTTGGAGAAATATAGCAGCAATAAGTTACTTTTAATACTTGTGGTTATAAGTTCAACTAGTATTTAGATTACAGTAAATCTAATTGAATTTGATAAAAAATAAAATAAATAATATAAAATATTGGAGGAAAAAATAATGAATATATTTGAAGGAAATTTAGTTTCAGAAGGATTAAAATTTGGAATAGTAGTAGGAAGATTTAATGAATTTATTGGTGGAAAACTTTTAGATGGAGCGATAGATGGGTTAAAGAGGCATGGTGTAAAAGAAGAAGATATTGATATTGCATGGGTGCCAGGTGCTTTTGAAATCCCACTAATTGCTAAAAAGATGGCTAAGAGCCCTAAATACGATGGAGTAATATGTTTAGGAGCAGTAATAAAAGGATCTACATCACATTATGATTATGTTTGCTCAGAAGTATCCAAGGGAATTGCAAGTGTTTCTCTTGAAAGTGGAAAGCCAGTAATTTTTGGTGTTCTTACAACAAATACTATAGAACAAGCAATTGAAAGAGCGGGAACTAAAGCTGGTAATAAAGGATATGAAAGTGCAGTTTCAGCTATTGAAATGGCTAACCTACTTAATACAATAGGATAAAATATTTTTGTGCATAGGGTTCGGTTCCTAAATGATGATGGAACTTATATGCATATTCACCGGAATTGAATATATGTCTGTTACATGGGACTATGAAAACATACTTAAAGATTATAAACATATGTATATATTTATATAGGATTAAAGGTATATATTTTTAAAGAAATATATGTACGTATAAAAATACTTTCATATATAAATATATAAATATTTATAGGAAACATCAGGTATGACGAGTGGTTAGGCTTATACGATAGGACATGATTTCTAGTATAGCATAGATATATATTTGATTTATTATATAAGTACATTCACATAAGAAATCAAATTGTTTGTGTAGTGTAAATAAAGTAAGTTGCTAAAACTACTTGAGGGGAGAGGGAAACGCTTTGCTTATCCAATTTAGATTGGAATAAGTTTAAGTGGACCCCTCTTTCTCTTAATTATTTCTGAAGTTTTCATAGTTTTTGGAATTAAAATATTTATAATTTTGGTAAGTTCAAACACAAGTATGACCGCTAGTCGTTATATATAAAGAGACAAAACAATTATTAGCTGGATTTATACTATGATATATCATTAACTAGAAAGCAGAAACATTTTTATGCAGCAGGCATTTGAAAATGAGATGTTAAAAGTTCTTAATTAGAGGTGGTTCCGCTAAAGCTTGTCACAATGAAATTTGGATCAAGCTTTAGTGATGCAACCTGCAATTTAGCACTTTCAGCAAAATTTTCATATTCCTGAGAAATAACAATGTTTCTACTTTCGGTAGATTAGCTCCTAAGTCTAAATTTAGTGTCATCTATATAAGGAAAAGCATCACAACAGTTTGACTATATTTTGCTTGTGAGATAAACTTAAATTGGATTTATTTTCAGCAAGATATTGTGTTTAATTTTTAAACTATGCGGAGCTAAAGGAGGAAGTTAAGTTGGCCACTATAAAGGAAATAGCTTCTATTGCAGAAGTTTCTATATCAACAGTTTCTAGAGTTTTAAATTTTGATGAAACGTTAAATGTAAGTGATGCAACAAGGGAAAAAATATTAAAAATAGCAGATGAACTTGATTATGTTTCAGCGAAGACAAAAAAAGCTAAAAATAAGAAAAACAAGGATATAGGGATTATTTACTGGTATAATTATGAGGAAGAATTAGGAGATCCATATTACTTATCAATAAGATTAGCTGCTGAAAAAAAATGTAATGAAAATAATTTTAATTTGGTAAAGCTAAGTGAGGATAGCAGTATTGAGGATATTAAGAATGTTAACGGAATAATTGCTATCGGAAAGTTCTCTTTAAGTGTCGTGGATAAATTAGCAAGTGCCAATGATAATATAGTATTTGTAGACTTCTCGCCTGATGAAAATAGATTTGATTCAGTGATGGCAGATTTAGAAAAAGCAACTTATGAAATATTAAATTACCTGTACGGCTTAGGACATAGGAAAATTGGTTTTATTGGTGGAAAGAAATTGGAATACATAGATTATAGAGATGCGCATTTAGATAAGAGGGATATAAAATATAAAGAATTTATGGAAAGCAAGGGGATCTATAATCATAGATATATATATGAAACAGAGAGATTCACTTTTAAAGCTGGATATAATCTTATGAAGGAAGCATTAAAATCTAAAAATAATATAACAGCTTTTTTTATTGGAAATGATACAATGTCAGTTGGAGCCTACAAAGCAATTTCAGAGGAAGGATTATCAATACCAGATGATATAAGCATAATTGGATTTAATGATCAGCCTAGTGCAAAATATATGATACCAGCCCTAACTACAATAAGAATACCAAGTGAATATTTAGGAAAAGCGGCAGTTGACTTGCTGCTTGAAAATTTAAATGGTGCTAGGGAATATAATAAAAAAGTAGTAATACCAACTGAATTTAAAATTAGAGAAAGCTGTAAGAGAATATAATAACTAAGAAGTAGCCTTTTTTGTAGAAAAGGGTTACTATTTTTTTGCTATAAATCTAAGCATTTAAACTTTTAAAGGACTAAATAAAGAAAAAATAAAAAAACTATGCTAAACATTTATATTAGGCTAATAAAAAAAGTACTAATAACTAAAAAAAGTACAAATACAAATGTTAATATTATAAAATTATTACAAATTGATATCAATATTTCAATAACGATTACTATATTGAAAATGCTACAATGTAAACAAATACATAACTAATATAAATTAGAAAATTACTTATGTATAAACTTTAATTTCAAGGGGGAATAATTTATGAAACTTAAAAAAGTTATGGCTGCAGTTGTAACTGGAATGATGGCTTTTAGTTTAATGGCGTGTGGTTCATCATCAGGTGGTGGCAGCACTGGATCATCAAGCAAAGGAAAAGATGATAAAACAATTACTATCTGGGCTTGGGATGATACATTCAATATAAAAGCAGCTAATATGGCTAAAGAAAAATATTTAAAGAATCATCCGGATGTAACTATTAATGTAGTAAGTATGGCACAAGATGATGTGGTACAAAAATTAAATACAGGCCTTTCGTCAGGGACATATGATGGGCTTCCTAATGTTGTGTTAATTGAAGACTATAAAATTCAAAATTATTTGCAATCTTATCCAGGTGAGATTAAAGATTTAAGTGAAAAAATAGACAAAAGCAAATTCATGGATTACAAATTAAAATCCATGCAGCAAGGGGATAAGACTTATGGAGTACCATTTGATAGTGGTGTCACAGCATTATTTTATAGAACAGATTTAATTGAACAAGCTGGATACAAAAAAGAAGATATGCAAAATCTTACTTGGGAGAAATATATAGAAATTGGTAAGGCTGTTAAAGCTAAGACTGGAAAAGCTATGATAACTATAGATCCAAGTGATTTAAATCAACTAAGAGCTATGATGCAGTCAGCTGGTTCATGGTATGTTAAAGAAGATGGAAAGACAGTAAATATTGCTGGTAATCAAGCTTTAAAAGATGCAATTAATATATATAAGCAAATGGTTGACGCAGGTATTACAAAGCAAGTATCTGGATGGGATGCATTTATAGCAGCATTCCAAAAAGGTGACGTTGCTACTGTACCAAGTGGATGCTGGGTTTCTTCTTCAATACAAGCTTCTGAAGACCAAAGTGGAAAATGGGCAGTAGCAGCTATTCCAAGAATGGCTTCAAATCCAAAATCAGTTAATGCATCTAACCTTGGTGGCAGCAGCTGGTATGTTCTAGATAAGGTTGGAAATTCAGATTTAGCTGCTGACTTTTTAGCAAATACTTTTGCATCAGATGATGCTTTAATGAATGATTTGGTTCCAGCAATTGGTTTAGTAAGTACCTTAAAATCAGCAAGTACAAGCGGAAATTATAGTAAGCCAATAAAATTTTATGGAGATCAACAAGTGTTTAAAGATTTATCAGCATGGGCTGAAAAGGTTCCATCTGTAAACTATGGTCTTTACACATATCAATTGGAAAGTGTTATGTCAGAAGGAATGCAAGCTATTGTTAACGGAGCTGACATAGATGAAACTCTTCAAAAAACTCAAGCTCAAGCAGAGGCAGCTGTAAGTAAATAATACAGATAAAATAACCGTAATTTGAAAAATATGAATTTATAAAGGCTATTTGTTAAAAGTTTAAATGCATGTTTAGCAAATAGCCTTTTACAAATCCTAAAGGAGTTGAAAAAATGAAACGCAAAATTGGATCTGGTATTAACAGCAAAGAAAACTTTTGGGGATGGATTTATGTAGCATTAGGTACATTTTTAATAGGACTATTTGTGTTTTTTCCAATGATACAATCTTTGATAATGTCACTACAATCAGGTAAAGGTAATAACTTGAAATTTAGTGGTTTTAGTAACTATGTAAGAATGTTTTCAGATGCAACTTTGATTAAAGCAGTTGGAAATACATTTATATTTTTAATAGTCCAAGTTCCAATAATGATTATTTTAGCACTTATTATTTCTTCAGTTCTCAATGATAAAAAATTAAAATTTAGTGGCTTTTTTAGAACAGCAATTTTCTTACCTTGTGTAGCATCCTTAGTTGGGTATTCAGTTATTATAAAGAGCATATTTGCATCAGATGGTTTAGTAAATAAATTGCTTATCAATATACATTTAATTTCAGTACCAATTGAATGGATTACAGATCCATTTTGGGCTAAGATATTGATTATTATAGCCATAACATGGAGATGGACAGGTTATAATATGATATTTTATTTGTCAGGCTTACAAAATATTGATCATTCTATTTATGAAGCAGCAGAAATTGATGGGGCATCTCCATTTAGAAAATTCACATCTATAACAGTGCCACTATTAAAACCTATAATATTATTTACAACAATTACTTCAACAATTGGTACACTGCAGTTATTTGATGAACCAATGAATATCACAAAAGGCGGTCCGGCCAATGCAACAACAACTATTTCGAAATATATATATGATTTATGTTTCACATATACACCAGACTTTGGATATGCAACATCAGTAGCTTATCTTGTTGTTATTATAGTGGTAGTGTTAGCTATAATCCAATTCAAAATAGGAGGAGATAAGAATGACAAGTAAAATGAATAGAGTATTTAAATATATATTTTTGAGTATAGCATCTTTTGTTTCTATATTTCCGTTTTTTTGGATGGTTATTAGTGCAACAAATAAATCTGTTGATGTAACAAGAGGAAAACTAATTCCCGGGCATAGCTTTATGGAAAATTTAAATAATCTTTTTAAGCCAGAATTGGGATTTGCTTCTTCCTTAGTTAATTCAGCAGAAATCGCAATTATAACTACAATTCTTGCACTTCTTGTTTCGTCTATAGCAGGGTATGGGTTTGAAATATTTAGAACAAAAGCTAGAGATAGACTATTTAACATTTTACTTTTGTCTATGATGGTTCCATTTTCAGCTCTAATGATTCCATTATTCAAATTTTTCTCAAATTTAAAAAGTTCACCATTAAGTTTTCTTGGAGTAAACACATTATGGGCTGTAGTTTTGCCTAGTGTTTGTACCGCATTTTTAATTTTCTTCTTTAGACAAAATGCAAAATCATTTCCTAAAGAAATTTTAGAAGCAGCAAGAATTGATGGTTTGGGGGAAGCTGGAATTTTCTTTAAGATATTTTTCCCAACTATGAGAACAACCTATGCAGCAGCAGCGATTATAACATTTATGAGTGCATGGAATGCTTATTTATGGCCATTGATTGCACTACAATCACCAGAAAAGAAAACTGTTTTACTTATAATTTCAAAGTTAGCGTCAAGTTACTCTCCAGATTATGGATTAATAATGATGGCTATAGTAATTACGACATTACCAACTGCATTTGTATTCTTTGTTATGCAAAAACACTTTGTTGCAGGAATGACAGGTTCAATAAAATAAAGAATTGGACATTAAGAAGAATAAGAGTTTTATAAAATATTGGAGGGAAAGCTTATGAAGAAGGAATTTCCAGTACTTAATGGTAAAATAAATGGATTTTTACATGGCGGTGACTATAATCCAGATCAATGGCTAAACTATCCTGAAGTGTTAAAAGAAGATGTGCGGCTTATGAAACTTGCAAATTGCAATTGTGTATCAATAAACATATTTGGCTGGAGTGCAATAGAGCCAGAAGAAGGAAAGTATGAATTTGATTGGTTAGATAAAATTATGAATGATATGGCAGAAAACAATATCCATGTAATTCTATCTACTCCAAGTGGTGCAAGACCTGCATGGATGTCAGAAAAATATCCAGAGGTTTTAAGAGTAAATAGCGATAGAAGTAGAAAACTTCATGGTCAAAGACACAATCATTGTTTTACCTCACCTGTTTATAGAAAAAAGACATATGAAATAAATAAAATTCTTGCTGACAGATATAAAGATCATCCGGCACTCATTATGTGGCATGTTTCTAATGAATATGGAGGAGAATGTCACTGTGATCTATGTCAAGATGCTTTTAGAGAATGGCTTAAAAGAAAGTACGATAATAATTTAGATAAATTAAATGAGGCTTGGTGGACTGGTTTCTGGAGTCATAGATTTAACAGTTGGTCACAAATCGAAAGTCCGTCTGAAAAGGGTGAGATGTTTGTTCATGGACATAATTTAGATTGGAAGCGGTTCGTTACAGATCAGACAATAGATTTTTATAAAAATGAAATTGCCCCCATAAGAGAAATAACACCTAACATACCTGTGACAGCTAATTTTATGGGGAATTATCCACGTATGGGCTTATTTACAGGCTTAGATTATTGGAAGTTTGCAAAAGAAGTAGATGTAGCTGCATGGGATAACTATCCTGCATGGCATAATGATTTTGAAAGCACTGAAGAGCTTGCAGCTAATGTTAGTTTTGTACATGATATATACAGGTCGTTAAAAGGTGGACAGCCGTTTTTAATAATGGAAAGTACTCCAAGTCTCGTAAATTGGCATGATACTAATAAATTAAAGCGCCCTGGAATGCATTTATTATCATCAATGCAAGGTGTGGCTCATGGAGCAGATTCTGTTCTATACTTCCAATGGAGAAAAGGAAGAGGAGCTTCAGAAAAATTTCATGGTGCCGTTGTAGATCATTGTGGCCATGAGAATACAAGAGTATTTAGAGAAGTTACAGAAGTTGGAGAAGTCTTAAAAAAGATTAAAGAAATCCAAGGGTCAATTAAAGAATCAGAAGTGGCCATAATATTTGATGTTGAAAACTTATGGGCTATCGATGATGCACAGGGATTAAAAAAATATAGAAAGGGCTATGAAGAAAGCTGTCAAGCAGCTTATAAAGTATTTTGGGAAAATGGAATTTCAGTAGATATTATTAATATGGATTGTGATATATCAGATTATAAACTTGTAATAGCACCAATGCTATATATGATAAGACCAAATGTTGCAAAAAGAATTAATGAATTTGTAAAGACAGGAGGAACTTTTGTAACCACTTATTTCAGTGGAATGGTGGATGAAAATGATCTCTGTTTTTTAGGGGGATTTCCAGGACCACTTCGAGAAGTAACTGGAATATGGTCAGAAGAAATAGATTCACTATATGATAATGAAGTGAATTATATAGAATTTAAAGATGATAAAATTAAAGAATTAAAGAGACAATATGAAGTAAGAGATTACTGTGAATTGATCCATGTAGAAACCGCAGAAGTTCTTGGAGTATATAAAGAAGATTTTTATGCTGACATGCCTGCGTTAACAGTTAATAACTATGGATATGGAAAAGCATATTATATTTCAGCAAGAACGGGAGCAGATTTTAACAATGATTTTTATTCAAAGCTTATTAAGGATTTAAATATTAAGAGCGTTATAGATGGGGAATTGCCACAAGGTGTCACAGCTCAAATGCGTTCCAATAAAAATAATAAATATACTTTCATTATGAATTTCACTGAAGAAGAAAAGAAGGTAGATTTAGGAGAAGAAGTATATTTTGATATGATTTCTGATGGAGAAATTAGTGGAAAGATCACATTAGATAAATATGGTCTAAAAATACTAAAGCAAGTTAATTGTAATTAATTATTAGAATGAGAAAAATTCTTTATGTATATATGTTGCAATAATAAATTCACATTTAAAATTCTAGTAAGACAAGTGTTTAGTTAAGACCAGAATGTAGAAATTAAATTTCGATATATATATATTAAAAAATTAAAATATTACCCCCAAATAAGATAAAATCACTATAAATAATTTAAAAGTTTGTAGTGATTTTATCTTATTTATAAGTGAGGAAAAGAATGAAAATTAACAATGAACTAATTTAATGATATACTATAATTAAACTAAATAGGTATAAATTAGATGAAGCGTTTTTAGTAAATGATAAAAAGTGAAAGGACAAGTTGTTTATGGATAATAGCAAAATTTGTGTTGTAGGATTAGGTGGGGTTGGAGGATATATTGGCTGTATGCTTGCAAAGCATTTTTCCAATGTGTATTTTTTAGCAAGAGGCAAAAGATTAGAATCAATAAAAAATAATGGGTTAAAGTTATACAGTGATCTTCATGGAGAATTAACTGTTCATCCTAAATTAGCAAGCGATAATGCTAATGAAATTGGAACAATGGATTATATTTTTATATGTGTTAAACATTTTTCTTTGGAACAAGTATGTAAACAAATAATACCGATGATTAATGAAAATACTATAATAATTCCATTAATGAATGGAGTTGGAGTGTCTGAAAAAGTAAGAAAGCTTGTACATGGGGGCCAAGTTATCGATAGTCTAATTTATATAGTTTCTGGAGCGGAGAAAGATTTTTCAATACATCATGCAAGTCCTTATTGTAAGGTACATATAGGATATGGATTGAAAAAAAGTGATGAAGTAGAAAATGTATTAATTAGAATTCAAAAAATGTTACAAGAAGCTGAAATTATTTGTAAAATAGAAAAAGATATAGAAGCTGCTATTTGGAAAAAATATATATTAAATTGTGCATATAACATAATAACTGCTTATTATAACGCAACAACAGCAGAAATTATAAAAAATGATGAAGCAGTTAAGCAAACTAAAATATTACTAAAAGAAGCTTGCGCTGTAGCTCGTAAATTAAAAATAAATATTTCTGATGAGTTAGAAGAAGAGCATTTTTATCACTTAATGCATAAACAAGCGGGAGAATCAACAAGTTCATTAAAAAGAGATATTGAAGCAGGAAGACAAAATGAATTAGAAGTTTTTTCGGGAAATTTAATTGAACTAGCTTCGATATGTCAGGTAGAAGTTCCAATGAGTCAATTTTTCTATGGTGAATTAAAGAAAAAAAGTTAAGAAATATAAAGGCTGTCTTATTATTAAAAAAGCTATAATATGTTGCATTTAAAATTTAGCAGAACATATTATAGTTTTTATTTTTTGTGATAAATGTATATTACTTGTTAACGAAAATAAAAGAAATTAAAAGCTAATTCTCCACAAATTCCTTTTGAGCAGGAATTGTTACCCTTACAGTAGTGCCTTTACCTAATTCGCTGCTAATTGAAATACCATAATCATCGCCATATAGAAGTTTAATTCTATCATTAACATTTTGAATTCCAATACTTGTAAAATGCTCGTGTTTTTTAGAAGATTCTCTAAGAATCTTTTGTACTTCTTCATCTGTCATTCCGACGCCATTATCTATGATTTCGCAAATTAGATTCTGATTTTGTTCATTTACAAACACATGTATAGATCCATTATTTCTTTCATTAAAGCCATGAAAAAATGCATTTTCAATGAAAGGTTGTAAAATTAATTTTGGAATTACATAGTTTTCGCAATTTGGAATTACGAAAAAATTTACATTAATATTATCTCCATATCGTATATGATTAATTAAAACATAATTATTTAGATTTTCGATTTCTTCTTGTATTGTTATCATTTCATTTTTATTACTAATAGTATTTCTAAGAAGTGATATAAATGCATCTATAGTTTGTATAGATTTTTCTGTGCTTCCTTGCCACATAAGCCATTTGATTGAAGCTAAAGTATTGTAAATAAAGTGTGGATTAATTTGCATCTGTAAAGCATGTATTTCGGCTTTTCTCTTTTCTTTCTGCATTTTTATTTGGGCATAGACATAAGTATTTAATCCATCTAACATATAGTTAAAGTTAGCAGATAGTTCTCGAACTTCATAGCTTCCAACAATGGGAATATGATTATTGAAATCACCATGAATTATTTTAGGCATAACTTTAACAAGAGCTGAAATTGGTTTTGTTGTTCTACGTATTACGAAGAAAGTAATAGCAATGAATATTGATGCAATTAATATACTTACTGCTATAATTTCAGAAGAATCATATATTTCACTTAATACTATATTTTTATCAATCGTGCCAACTATATTAAAATTATAAGTTGGTAAATGTTTTGATAATATTGCTACATCAGAAGAATCTAATTTAGTGTTAACGTATTTGAGGTTATTATTTAAAATGACACTTGATATATTATATAAATCTAAATTTTTCGTTCCTATTTTTGAAGAAAGGCTAGAAGAAACAATAGTACCATCACTTGATATGATAGAAATGCTATTACCATTACCTACAAAATAATCATAATATTTATGGAATGTATGCTCACTAATAAGTACATATACAAATCCATAGGGTTCTCTTGTAAGTTTATCACACAGAACCTTTATAGCTACAATTGTACTAGAGTTTTTTGTGAGTTTTGTAAAACCATGATCTAAGTATTGATATAAAACAGTATTCTTATTATCTAATGCTTTTTTTGTAAAGCTGCTATTTAAAACTTCATTAGTATCAAGGATAAGATGGTCATAATCGCTTGCTACATAGGTATTCCCATTAACGCCTACAGCTAGTACAGTAATATCATAAAGATCTTTATCAGGGATCATTTTATGGAAGCCTGTAAACATATTGTATAAAGTTCGATAATTTTGCTGTGGAGTAAGCTCATTTTCTGATAAGTATCGCTGAAAATCAGGGATATAATCAATCGCATTCATAATGTTAATTGTATTATCATTAAATGTACTAAGTTCATTGCTAATTTGTGTTAAAACTTTATAATTTGATTTGCTGAAAGTATCAGCAAGTATATCCTTTGAAATTTTAATTGTAATAATTCCTATTGAAATAGATACTAAAATAACGCTTATAAGAACAACTGAAGCAACTCTAAAAAACAGGCTCGTAGAATGTATTGATTTTGATAATTTTAGCATAATGAAAAGTCCTTTCGTTTGTTACTAGTATTAATATCATTTTTTTCTAAAAGCGCTAGGAGTGAGTCCGATAAATTTCTTGAAAACCTTACAAAAGTAACTTTGATCTGAGTAGCCAACCATTCCGCTTATATCTGAGATAGGAATATCCTGTTTTAAAAAATCACAAGCTTTTTGTATTCTAATTTTATTAAGAAATTCATTAAACCCCTCTTCATTATGGGAACTAAAGTAGGTTGATAAGTATGAATAATTAAAATTAAATAGCTTAGATACATTAGTTAAAGTAAGTTGCTCGTCGTAATGATCATGAATGTATTGAATAATTTTATTGATCATATGTGAATTTATTTTATTTTCATATGTGTCTATTATTTGTTTAAAGCGATTTAAGAGAGAGTCATAGGCCACAAGTAAGTCTTCTGAATATTTAGTGTTATCTATGTCATGAAAGCACTCTTGCTTTAAGGAATTTAGCTTATTTAAATCAAAATTTAAATATTCTAAAGAAGTAATCACATTATAAAAAGAATTTTGAATCAATGTTTTTAATTCAAATTCTGTAAGAGATCTTTGATCAATAGCATTTGTAACGTATATTGTTAGCATTTCGAATGCATTCTGAAATTGCATTATAGAAATTGATTCTGAAAAACGCTTAAAATTAAATTTTTCTATTGGCGATGGTGTTTTGAAGTTGGAAGAACACATTAAAGAAACATTTTTGTTGTAAAAATATTGTTGAGTTAACACTAGGAATTCCTTTTCGTATATATCCTTAATATTTCTACTAGAATAGAAGAAGTTGCTTAATACAAAAAATGCTTCTTTAAAACTATTTGAAACTATTTCTGAAATATTTTCTAGCTTACTAAATAGAGAATTATAATTTTTATCATCAAAATTTATAATTACAACTATGATTTCGTTTTCAATGTTAGCGAATTGTATATTATAATTTGCATTTAATCCTTCTAAAGAAAATTCCTTGCCGATTTCTGAAATTGTAAAATCAATAATTTCAAGGCGTTTGCTATAATTATCATATATTTTCTTTGCGTTTAAACCCAATAAGCAAAATGATTGAAAAGTAAATATCGTATCAAAATATTTAAAGTCAGGATCATTGTCAAAACCTGATATAAGACGATTTAAGGCACTATTGGTGAGACTTAAAGAGTTTCCTTCTAAAGTATTTCTTTTCATTTTAATTGAAATCTTTTTTAGAGTACTTAATAACTCAGAAGGATTTAGAGAAGGTTTTAAAATATAATCAATAGCACCATTTTGAAAAGATGATTTAACATATTCAAAATCGCTATAACTACTTAAGATCATAATTCTTATCTTAGGGTATTTGTCCTGTACAAATTTAGCTAATTCAATTCCATTTATTTGAGGCATTACAACATCAGAAATTATAATGTCAGGAATATCCTTTTTTATCATTTCGAGAGCTTCTTGACCATTAGAAGCCTGTCCTATAATTTGGAAGCCTTCTTTTTCCCAATCAATCATATGAGTTATGCCTTGTCGCATAATAAATTCATCATCAACAACTAAAATTTTACTATATTCGTTCAATAGTTAGCACCCCTATTCTAAAATTACCACAAGATAGTTTAATATTGCTTACTACTGATTATATAGTATAAATTAAAGGTTTTCAATTAAGTAGTAAATAACTTTAGTAAAGTTTAGTAAAATGTAATTGATTTTTTACTAAAAAGATAATAAAATGTAATTATAAATTTAATTAATAACATAATCCTAACATCGGGATATAGGATAAATTAAAAAATCAATGTAATTGATTACGAAGTAAGGTGTCCTAATAATATTAGCTCATAATTTTTTTTATTCTCATATATGTTTAAGTATTAATTAAATGTGACTTTATAAAAGAGTTACATTTAGTTAATACGATTAACAACTTTAATTTAAAAAAGCAATAACTCTACAAGGTGAAAGTGAGGTAAGAGTATGATTAATAATAAACCGTCATTAGATTGGCTAGAAGATCCAGAAATATTTAGAGTTAATAGAATAGATGCTCATTCCGATCATTGGTTTTATGAAAAAGTTGAGGATGTTAAATTAGAAGACGCCATGCCTCTTAAGCAAAATTTAAATGGAAAATGGATATTTTCATATAGTGAAAATCCATCATTAAGAATTAAAGAGTTTTATAAGGATGAGTTTGATATAAATGGATTTGATTATATCGAAGTTCCAGGTCATATTCAGCTTCAAGGATATGATAAATGCCAATATATTAATACCATGTATCCTTGGGAAGGTCATGATGAATTAAGACCACCTCATATTTCTAAAACATATAATCCGGTGGGAAGCTATGTAACATTTTTTGAAGTTAAAGATGAACTCAAAAATAAGCAGACTTTTATTTCTTTTCAAGGTGTTGAAACAGCATTTTATGTATGGGTAAATGGAGAATTTGTAGGATATAGCGAAGATACATTTACACCATCAGAATTTGATATTACTGACTATTTAAGAGATGGAGAAAATAAACTTGCAGTTGAGGTTTATAAAAGGAGTAGCGCAAGTTGGATAGAAGATCAAGATTTTTGGAGATTTTCAGGCATCTTTAGAGATGTATACTTATATGCAGTTCCAGAAACTCATGTAAAGAATATATTTATAAAAACAGATTTATATGACGATTTCAAAAATGCAAAGTTAAATGCTGAACTTAAAATGATTGGCAATTCAGAAACAACAGTTGAAACATATTTAGAAGATAAAGAAGGAAATAAAATAGCTATATCTGAAAAAGTTCCGTTTTCTGATGAGCTGACTTTATATTTAGATGCGCAAAATATAAGCTTATGGAGTGCAGAAGAGCCTAACTTATACACACTTTATATTTTAGTAAAGAAAAAAGATGGTACTTTAGTTGAGGTTGTAACTCAAAAGATAGGGTTTAGGCACTTTGAAATGAAGGATAAAATTATGTGTCTAAATGGAAAGCGTATTATCTTTAAAGGTGTAAACCGTCACGAATTCAGCGCAAGACGTGGACGTTCAATTACGAAAGAGGATATGTTATGGGATGTTAAGTTCTTGAAACAACATAATATTAATGCTGTTAGAACATCACACTATCCAAATCAAAGTTTATGGTACAAGCTTTGCGATGAATACGGGATTTATTTAATAGATGAAACAAATTTAGAAAGTCATGGTTCATGGCAAAAGATGGGGCAGATTGAACCGTCATGGAATGTGCCAGGAAGTCTTCCAGAATGGCAGGCAGCAGTTTTAGATCGAGCATCATCAATGGTTGAAAGAGATAAAAATCATCCATCTGTTCTTATTTGGTCATGTGGTAATGAATCTTATGCGGGTGAAGATATTTATCAAATGTCTGAATACTTTAGAAAAAAATATCCTTCACGTTTAGTGCACTATGAAGGGGTAACTAGATGTAGAGAATTTGATGACACGAGCGACATGGAAAGTAGAATGTATGCAAAGGCAGCAGAAATAGAAGAATATCTTAATGATAATCCAAAGAAACCTTATATCAGCTGCGAATACATGCACTCAATGGGTAACTCAACTGGTGGAATGATGAAATATACAGAACTTGAAGATAAATATTTGATGTATCAAGGTGGATTTATTTGGGATTATGGCGATCAAGCTTTATATAGAAAACTTCCAGATGGAAAAGAAGTTCTAGCTTATGGAGGAGACTTTACAGATCGTCCAACAGATTATAATTTCTCTGGAAATGGTTTGATTTATGCAGATAGAACTATATCGCCTAAAGCACAGGAAGTTAAGTACCTATATCAAAACGTAAAATTAGAACCAGATGCAAAAGGGGTGACTATTAAGAATCAAAATCTTTTTGTTAACACTGATAAATATGATTTATACTATATCGTTGAAAGAGATGGAAAACTAGTAAGAGATGGTTATCTAAATGTATCTGTAGCTTCAGGAGAAGAAAAATATATTGAACTTCCAATAGAAAAGTATAATTTTCTTGAAGAAATTGTACTTACAACATCATTAAGATTAGTACAAGATACACTTTGGGCAGAAAAAGGATATGAAGTAGCATTTGGACAAAAGGTTATTAAAGAAAAATCAGATATGAATAATCATAATTCAGAGTCTAAAATGAAGATCATTCATGGAGATGTAAACATAGGGGTTCACGGAAAAGATTTCAAGGTTATATTCTCTAAACAAGAAGGAGGAATTGTATCCTTGAGATATAATAACAAGGAGTTTATAACGAGAACACCAAAAACTTTCTATTGGAGAGCAACAACAGATAATGATAGAGGGAATAAACATGAATTTAGATGCGGTCAATGGCTGGCTGCTACTATGGGGCAGAAGTATGTGGATTTTTCAGTTGAGGAATTTGATGAGAAGATTACATTATATTATACTTATCAATTACCAACAGTGCTATCTACTAATGTTAAGATAACTTATGAAGTATCTGGAGAAGGAATAATTAAAGTAAATGTTAAGTATAAAGGAGTTAGCGGATTACCTGAATTGCCTATACTAGGAATGAATTTTAAATTACTAGCTGAATTTAATTCATTTAGTTGGTATGGAATGGGACCGGAAGAAAACTATATAGATAGATGTGAAGGTTCTAAACTAGGGATTTACGATAGCACACCAATAGATAACTTATCAAGATACCTAGTCCCACAAGAATGTGGAAACAGAACACGAACTAGGTGGCTAGTAGTTAAAAATGATAAAAATGAAGGTCTTAAATTTACTTATGGTAAAGCTCCATTTGAATTTAGTGTTTTACCATACAGCAACATGGAATTAGAAAATGCACTTCATATAGAAGAATTACCATCTGTTAATTTTACTCATGTGAATATAATAGGTAAACAAATGGGGGTTGGCGGAGATGATAGCTGGGGAGCGCCAGTATTACCTGAATTCTGTATCGATTCAAGTAAAGATTTAGAATATAGTTTTGCAATTTCTAAAATATAATAAACTTATATAAAGTACTAAAAATGTTCTGAAGGATATAATTCAGAACATTTCTATATAAAAGAATACACGTGAATAATCAGAAGATTAATAAAATAAATTGGGAGGCTACTATGACAATTAGGGAAAGAATAAAAAATGGTATGCTATATGTCGATATAGGAGAAGGTCTTGATGAAGAACGTGAAAAGTGCAAGGAATTATTATATGATTATAATCATACACGTCCAAGTGAGAAAATTAAAAGGAAAGAGCTTTTAAAAGAATTACTAGGTGATATGGGGGATGAGGTTTGGATAGAACCACCACTACATATGGCATACGGTAAAAATGTACACATTGGTAACTGTTTCTATGCTAATTTTAATCTTGTAATTGTAGATGATATTGATGTATATATAGGTGAGCATGTTATGATAGCACCTAATGTAACAATAACGCCTACAGGCCATCCGGTAGATCCTGATCTTCGTAAGCCAGGAACTCAATTTTCAATTCCAGTAAAGATAGGTAATAATGTTTGGATAGGGTCTAATGCAGTCATTTTACCTGGTGTTACCATAGGAGATAACTCAGTTATAGGTGCAGGAAGTGTTGTTACCCATGACATTCCTGAAAATGTAGTTGCTGTAGGAAATCCTTGTCGCGTATTAAGGGAAATAAATGAACAGGATAAAGAGTTTTATTTTAAGAATAAGATAGTGGAATAATATGGTATTAGAAATACTAATGGATTATTTTTAGATGAATATTCTTTAAGAGATTCTATAAGTATATATAAGTAAAGAAAAAATAGGATGCTCACAAAGCATCCTATTTTTTGTATCATATAAGTTTAATTCTAATTTTATTAATTAGGATAAACTAAATTTTTCTCAGTTATATTTAACAAGATATCGTTAAGAAATTTATTTGCCAAATATTTTGCCATTGGTAGATTCATATCTAAATAATTTCCACAATCTTTAGCAGAAGCACCAGGAATATCTCCTTCAAATTCAGCCATAAATTTATATAGTTCTGTAAGTAGAGGAACTATATCTTTAGATTTATAATCACCATGTAAAATCAAATAAAAGCCTGTCCTACATCCCATTGGTCCAAAATAAACTGTTTTATCTGCATAATCTTTATGATTTCTTAAGAATGTAGCAGCTAAGTGCTCTATTGCATGCATCTCTGCTGTATTCATAGTTGGTTCAAAGTTTGGTCTAGTCATTCTAATATCAAAAGTTGTAAGAACTGTATCACCAAACTTATCTTGTCTTGAGACATATACACCAGGAAGCAATTCTAGGTGATTAATTGTAAAACTTGCTATCTTCTCCATTAACGTCACTCCTTAATATAATTTAGAATAAATGCTCAATAATATACTATAATAGTTACATCTATTAGAACCTTATTTAAATTTGTTTCTATTAAATTTTAACACTTGTAATTTCTATTATCAATAACATGGTTGTATATTAGGTAAAAAGAAGTTAGTGAACTATGCAAACTACATAGTAATTAAAAAGCAATAAGGATGGTTCTATTGCTTATAATAAGAAATTCGTATAATTTAAAGGTGAAATATTGATTATGGAGTGTAATTAATTATGAATAACTATATAATAAAAGAAAGCAATGAGAATGAGGTAAAATTCATGTAATAAGTCTAGTTAATAATTTTGACATCTATATATAAGATGAATTATTTCGATGAAGGAATGAAAAAACAATAAGTAGTACAAATTATAAATTTAAGACATTATTTAGAAAAACTTGAAAGGAGAAAAAATGAATTATTTAGCACACATATATCTTGCAGATGATAGCGAAGAAAGTATGCTAGGAAATTTTCTTGGGGACTTTGTAAGTAAAACTTTGGAAGGTGAATTTGAACAATCCATAAAACAGGGGATTATTATGCATAAGAAGCTTGATAGCTTTACGGACTCCCATCCAGATTTCATAAGGAGTAGAAAAAGAATTTCAAATACTAATAGACGTTTGGCTGGAGTATTAATTGATATATTTTATGATCATTTCTTAGCTAAAAATTGGCATGATTATTCTTCAATATCGCTAGAAGAATATGCGGATAATTTTTATGGGATACTTAGAAAGTTTTCTTACTGTCTGCCAGATAAGCTAATAAGAAGGATGAATTTTATTATAGAAGAAAACTGGCTCCTTTCCTACAAGGATATACATGGTGTTCAAATAGCAGTTGATAGAATTGCTGTAAGATTTGCGAATACAAGGCACCCATTAGTAAATCCTATAGAGGAGCTAATTGATAATTATGAAGGTCTTGAAAGTGATTTTAAATGTTTTTATCCACATGCAATTGATTATTCAAATAAGCTTAAAATAATTCTTTAGTTGTGTGATTAATAGTATCTGGAGTTTAATATCAAGTATACAATATATTTAGGGAGTTAAACCAATATGTTATATATTTTTATACTCAGAATATTACCGCTTATTATAGGAAAACATAACTTTATTAAAATATAAGCTCTAGAAATAAATTGAAGTGTAAATGATTTTATATTTCTAAGATGACATATATATATGTAGATATTCAAAAAAGTTAAATGTTTTACTGAGAATATTTAAAAAAATATAGGCGATTAAAGACAAAAAATATAGTATTATATGAAAATCGTGTTATAATATTGCTTGTGAAATATAAAAGGAGGTGTCCTCATGAATAATAAATTGTCCAAAGATGCATATGGCGGTGTAGTTGGTAAAGACTATGTTCCATACATTTCTAATGGTTCTAAGTCGGGTGGAAACGTTTCGGTTTTGATAATTGGTATTATATTGGCTGTTTTATTTGCAGCATCAACGGCCTACTCGGGAATGAAGTCAGGACTTACAGTCGCTGCTGGTATACCAGGATCTATAATAGGATCTGCATTTATAGCTGTATTTGCAAAGCAAAAAGGTATACTTGGTAAAAATTTAGTTCAAGGTATGTCAAGTGGTGGAGAATCTGTTGCGAGTGGTGTAATATTCGTATTACCAGCAATTCTTTTAATAGGCTCTAAAGTTAGTTTCATAGAAGGTTTTTCTGTTGGAGCAGCTGGAGTTTTATTTGGTATAGGAATAGCTTCTCTTGTTTACAATTACTTAATTGTTGAAGAACACGGAAAATTAATGTATCCAGAATCAATGGCTATATCTGAAACACTTGTTGCTTCAGAAGGTGCCGGAGAATCAATGAAGTTTATGGGAATTGGTTTTGGAATAGGTGGTATTATAACTGTTATAACAAGTTCATTTTTGAATTTAGTTAACAATGTTATAAGTTATGTAAATGAGTCGTTTTATAAGTGGAAATTTGAAGTTGAAGTTAATCCGCTACTATTAGGAATAGGATTCATAGTTGGTATGGAAGTTTCTTTAACTATGTTTGCTGGAGCTATACTAGCTAACTTTGGTATTATGCCATTAATAGGCTATTTCTCAAGTCTTGGAAGAGATGGAGGATCTGTGTGGAATAATCCTAATGTTGCTATAAATGCTATGCAAGTTAAAGATATAGCTGGTAGCTATGTAAAATATATAGGGGCAGGGATGATGCTTTCTGGTGGTTTAATAGGCGCTATAAAACTTATTCCGACTATAATATCTTCTATAAAAGAAACTCTTAATGCTAAAGCTTCAAATAGCGGAAAGAGTTCATCTGTTGAAAATATGATATTACTTGGTGGTATAATATTAGGATTTGTAGGTGGTTTTGTAGCATCTAATGGTAATATAGTAATGGCAATACTTGCTTCTATTTTATCAATGTTTTTATCATTATTATTTGTTATAGTTTCTGGCCGTTTGACTGGTACTATAGGAACTTCAAATCTTCCTGTATCAGGAATGACTATAGCCTCTATAGTTATTGTGACATCATTATTTGTTGTAATGGGATGGAAGAGCCCTGAAAGCAATAAATCACTACTTTTATTTGGGACATTTATTGTTACCGCTATATCAGTAGCAGGTGGTTACTCACAATCTCAAAAGGTTACATTTGTAATAGGTGGCGATAAAAGAGAAATGGAAAAGTACTTTGCAATAGCTGGAATTTTAGGTGTTGCAGTAGTTGTTGGTACTATATTATTACTTTCAGATCAACTTGCAATGACTGGTGATAATGTTCCGTTTGCATTACCACAAGCTAACTTAATGTCTACACTAACTGCTGGAATAATGTCAGGCCAATTACCTTGGGTAATGGTAATTGCTGGTGTTGTTATGGGACTTGTTTTGTTTATGCTAAACCTTCCTATAATGGCAGTTGCTATAGGATTCTATTTACCTATATCTACAACTACTATAATATTAGCAGGAGCATTGGTACGTCTATTTATAGAAAAGAATTCTAAATCTGAAAAGGAAAAAGAAGCTAAAGTTTCAAATGGTATAAGCTTATCTTCTGGATTAGTTGCTGGAGGTTCTATACTTGGACTTGTAGGTATAATATTCCAAATATCAGGTCTTGTAGGTGGAGCTGAGCCAAGTGGATTTGCTGCTTCTAATGGAATGGCATTCATATTACTAATAATTTTAGTAATAGCAACTGCAATACCAATTCTAAAGAGTAAGGTAAAAAATGCTGGAAAATAATAAAGATGTTTTAGCGTTAGTATATAAAATATCTGATGATTTAGAGTATGAAGTGGATAAAGATAATATTGTGACTATACTTTTAAAACAAGACCATAGGGTCCAAAGGTTCTTTAGAAAACTTAAATTCAGAATTCCAGAGTATAAAAAAATTTCTTTAGATGAATATGGAAGCTGGATATTATTGCAGATAGATGGAAAGAAAAATGTAAAAGACATCGGAGAAAGTCTAGAAACAAAATATGGTGATAAAGTTCATCCACTTTATGAAAGGTTACTGTTATTTTTAAATCATATTGATGTTAATTGTCACTATATAGAAAAAGTGAATTTTCAAAATTAAATATGACATTTTAGTATAGTTGTCATAAATTACAGTATATAAAATTAAAGCCATAGAGATTTGAGTTTCTCTATGGTTTTAATTTTTTTGTATACATCCTAGAAAGAATAGCTAAGTAGCCATTTTAAATATTATAATGAAATTTATGAGCTATCACTTTATATTGTTAACGTCTTTTAGAATTCTTTCGAGTTTTTCTACAGATAGAATTCTATCATTACATTTATCGCTATCTAAACATATATCAAATCCTATTGACCTATAGGCACCTTCACCAGTATTATCTGTTTTACAGATAGCTGATACAAATGCCACATCATTTTCTTTACCTATGCGATTACAAAGAGTACACATATGAGTGTTATTTGAGCTACTGCTTGTAAGTTTACAGGTCATACCTACAAGCTTACCATTCATGTTATAAGCTACAAATAATTTTCTAGTAGACTCATCAAGCCAACCTAAATACACATTCTTTGAATCTTGTAAATCCAGGTTTGGTATTTTAAGTTTTTTTTCTTTTTTGAATAATTTGTTAATCTGTGCATTGGTAGTAGTTGGCATTTCATATACATATTCATGTAACTCGTTTAAATACGAATCAATATATAATGGATCATTTATTTTAGTAATATCAAGTAATTCTTTTTCTTCCTTAGATAGATTAGGGAAGATATTTAGTATTTTATTACATATATATGCTCTGGTAGCTTCGATAATATTGGCATCTGTAGAGCTTCTGAAAGCATTATTTAAATCTTGCATACATCTTTTTATATAGTTATATTCATGCTTTTTTATAAAGGCATTCATAAAATTTAGCACCTCTTTCCTAATATGTGTAATATTTATTATTCACATAAATAAATATTATTACTTAAATCTCTATCTCACCATCAGCTAACTAAAAAAAGATGATTATTATTACTCCACCTGAAAGTAATAATAATCATCCTAGTTTAAAACGGACTACATACTCATAATCATTTGATCTTGAAGTTTCTTCTAAATCATAAGTGATAACTTTCATTGGCTCTCAACAAATAAAATGATAACATGATTTAAAATAAGCATTCAATCTAATATATAGTTCTGTAATGATTATGAGCATATGTGCTTCTCTTGACTTATTATTCTTCTTATACTTTTTTCTGATAAATAATACTCTTGAGTTAGCCCATTAATGGTAGCTCCATCAATATATTTTTCATAAATTTCTTTATTTCTTATTTTAAGATTATTCTTTATACCACTCTTTTCACCCCAAGCCTTATGATTTTCATCTCTCCTTGGAACATAAAGATATTTTCCGTCTACATATTTTTGTATTATTTTAACGATTTCCTCTGGTAACACATCTTGTGCCTTTGCATATTTCATTTCTTTACTCCTCCACCATTACTAAAGTATTAAAGCAAAGAATACAAAAAGGCTATGTGTTACAGAACCTAAAACATGTGCGCATTTCAGCTAACTTAACAGCTTAGGCTCCAAACAAAGCATAGCCGACTTTGTGTAGTCTTTGCAAGGAGCAAGCTGATTTAAATTTGAATGTATGGCATACCTTCATAAAGAACACCCCCCAATATGTTAAGTTTATGTTTATTATATCATAGTCAATATGATGTTGAATATATGTGAATTTAAAGTGGTGTAATATCAATGTGATACTATTTCTAAATTCTAATTTGACTACAGTTAAAATTTGTATTATATTAAAAGTAAATGGAAAACTTTATTAAAATGTTAATAAATATTCAAATGTGTTAATAGTTTCGTTATTTGGGAGGGCTATGAATGAAAGAGATTAATATGGAATATGGACAGGATAAAATGAGAGGTTTTATTGAAGAAAAAGATCTTCTGGAAATAATTGAAAGCAATGATTTTAAAGAGAATAAGACAGAAGAAGAAATCATAGCTGAAGCATTGTATAATCCTATTGACAGTGAAAGACTTAAAAATATAGTGCATGAAGGTGAAAAAGTTTGCATAATAGTTTCGGATATTACAAGAAGCTGGCAAAAACCATATAAGTTTCTATATAAAATCGTAGAGGAACTCAGTGAAGGTGGAGTAAAGGATGAAGATATTATATTCCTATCTGCTCAAGGGACTCACAGGAAACATACGCGAGCAGAACATGAGATACTTCTTGGGGAAAAGTTATCAAAAAGATTTGAAATTTACGACCATGATTGCTTCGATGAAGAAAGCATGGTATATCTGGGGGATACAAGCTATGGAACTCCTGTTATGGTAAATAAAAAAGCTGTTGAATGTGATCATATAGTTATTACAGGAGCTATAATTTATCACTTTCTTGTAGGATGGTCAGGAGGAAAAAAATCTATACTTCCTGGTATTGCATCATTTAAAACAATATCATCTAATCATTCACTTTCTTTGAATGATGGATTTGGAAGTGGGACACGAGAAAGTGTGTGTTCAGGTAATATTATAGAAAATCAGGTACATGATGATATGATGCAAGCAGCTGCTATGGTAAAACCGGCATTCATGTTTAATGTAATTATGGGGCCTGATGGTAATATAGCTGGTGCAGTTGCTGGAGATTATATAACAGCTCATGAGGCAGGAAGAAAATTGGTGGATAGTATCGATGGTGTTAATATAAAAAGTAAATCCGATATAGTTATTGCAAGTGCGGGAGGGGCACCAAAAGATATAAATCTTTATCAATCAATAAAAACTTTGATAAATGCAAAGGAAGCAGTTGTGGAAGGAGGTACTATTATAGTACTTGCTGAATGCAGTGAGGGGATTGGAGAAATTAAAGATATTAATGATATGATATTAAATTTTGACAATATGCTTGATAGGGAAAGAGATCTTAGAGAAAATTATACTATCTCAAAATATGTAGGATACTTCTTCTGCGAAACAGGGGAAAAGTATAGGTTAATTTTAGTTTCAGAAATTGATCCTGATTTGCTGAAGAATACAAAAATTATTGTTGTTAGAACATTAGAGGAGGCACTTAATATTTCTTATAATAATAATCAAAATAAAAATCTTACGATTAACCTTATGCCTCATGGAGCGACTACGCTTCCGAAATTAGTTTAAAATAATATGGGTTATAAATATAAGATACTTTAAGAAAAGCACAAAAATTCTCTATGTAGGATTTAGTGCTTTTTACTTTTATCAGGCCAAAATCTAATGAAAATAAAGATCTTGCTAGTAGAAAAATACAAATGTAAAAAAGCAAAATAATATTAGTCGAGTGGTCTTTGAAGTAATAAATGTAGTAGTGAAATTATAGAAAAAGTAGTAGAGGATTAAAAAATGTTCTCATCATAAAAGTCTGCATTTTTATATAAAATATGCTAATGTATAAAAAATATTTACAAACCTGAATTTAAGTAGATGTGAAGATTTTACCAAATTTTTAAGGAGAATAGGAGAATGGAGAAGAAAAACTAATTTAATGTATTATCACAGCATATATGAGGTTTGTTGACGGTTACTAAAAGTGCTATAATTATGTACAACAGGGGATGACAAAGGGGGAAAGGGTTGTAACAACCGACGGTATTATGAAAAATAAGGTTTTAGCACTTATATTAGCAACAGTAATCACTACAAGTAGTTCAATAGCGGCTTTTGCGGCACCTGATAATTCACAGTTGGATGCTTCAAGACAGAAATATGCAGAAATAGAAAATAACATAAAAGATATTGAAAATAAAATTTATGATTTAGACACTCAGATGGAACCGTTACAAGCAACTGTGGATAAAAATAAAATCGAGATAGACAATATTAATAAAATCACTGAGAAGACCAAAAAGGATATTGAGCAATACAAAAAAGATATCAATGATTTGGATTTGGCTTTAGGGCAAAGAGTTAAAGTGATGTATGCATCAGGAGACTTGGAATTTAATTATTTAAATTTTGTTGTTAATTCTGATTCAACAACTGAATTTTTCTCAAGAGTACAAGCAGTTAGTAAGATTGTAGGAAAAGATAAGTCTTACATAGAAGATATCAATAATAAGAAAAATGAACTAAATTCTAAAATAAAATCTTTAGACGATAAAAAAGCTGAAATTAGTAAGCTTAATAAAGAGACACAAGATAATTTAAATCAATTGTCGCAAAAAAAGAAGGAAGAAGAAGGATTAGCTAATCAAGCCAAAGCAGAAAAAAGTAAATTTGATGAACAGTATTTATCGCAACTTGAAAGAGAAGCTGTAAAGTATCAATTTGATGTAATTGACAGTTCAAATAGTTCATCAACGGAGATTCAAGGAGCAGTTAACCAGTTAATTAGTATTAGAGATAGTCAAATTAAGAGCCCGATTGTTACTAAGGAAATCAATGATAAAATAGAAAAAGGAAAGACAGCAGCAGCTAAAAAGAAGCAGGAGGAAGATAGGATTGCGGCAGAAAGTGTGAAGCAATCAGTAATATCATCAAATGTACAATCAAGTGTTCAATCAAAGAGTAGTCAGAAATCGAGTTCATCAGTAGCTGCTCCATCTGGAGGCAATGCACAAGCTGTTCTTAATGAGGCATATAAGCACTTAGGAGCATCTTATGTGTGGGGAGCAACAGGACCAAGTACATTTGATTGCTCAGGGTTCACAGAATATGTTTATGAACATGCTACAGGGATAGATATTTCGAGAACAACTTATACACAAGTTGATGTTGGACGACCTGTTAGTGAGGATCAACTTCAGCCTGGAGATTTGGTGTTTCCACATGCTGGACATGTTGGAATATACGTTGGAAATGGGCAAATGATTCATGCACCGCAAACAGGTGATGTTGTTAAGGTTGGTCCGGTATATAACTTTTACGCAGCAAGAAGAATACTTTAAAGCAGTTTTTATATGCGATTAAAGTATAATGAAAAATATAAATTAATTTAGAATACATGATGAGGATAGAGATTTGGTGCTTCTATCCTTATTATTTTTTATTCTTTAAGAACTGCCCATGAAGGCAACGCCTTCACAAAGTATAATGAAAATAGTTTTACAGCTCCAAAGTCGGCTGAGATTTTGTTCTGCTGATATGTATTAGTGGAAATAAATGCCTAAAAGTTATAAATTTAAGTTAGATTAATGGGAGGGATTGATATGAGAGTAAACTACAAATATTTATACATTTTCATAGCTTTATTTTTAATAGAAGTGTATATTGGAACTTTTATACATGATAATATAATTAGACCTTTTATTGGAGATGTATTAGTTGTATGTTTAATTTATTTTTTTATCGGAGTGTTTACTAAGAAGGTTTCACCAATATATGTTTTCATATTTGCTTGCTTAATTGAGATAGGACAGTATTTTAATTTGGTTTCTCTTTTGCACATGGAAGATTTTAAAATAGCTAAAATAATTATTGGATCAACTTTTGATCTTTGTGATATCATTTCATACTTAATAGGAACAATTCTTATATTTATATATAAAGCTATAGAAAAAAGAAATTGTAGAAATTAACTAAAGATTGAAAGGAAAAATATAACTGTCCACTAAATTGTGGACAGTTATATTTAAATAAAAACTAATTTAATAATGCTATTTTGGAGTTCTTTTTAAAGTTACATGATTATATTTTCCTATGAATAAAGGTACTTTTTCAACATCAACATCACTATTCTCAAGGCCAAACCATTTTGTTGGGGAAACAGTGTATCTTTTTATAAATAATTTAGCTTTAAGTATTAATTCTTCCCAGAAATTCAAAGCTGTTTCATATGAAAGTTGTTCTTGAATTAAAAGAAAACGAAAATCTCCGACTTTTCTATCAGGCATAGTTGTATAATTTCTGGATTGAATCTTTATTTCACCATTTTCAACTAGGTTAGTTGAAATTTGACGTAGAAAAACATTTAATTTTTGATCTACTCTAAATCCAAGCCTTATTTGAACTCTAACAATATATAATGTTCCTAGAGTATCTACTGAGTACTCTGCTACATAAGGTTCATCAGTAACAGCAATATTAACAAACCAATAAACGTCTGCTTTTTTAGGTCTTTTATCTAAAATAGAGTACATTATTTTTCTTTCTATTTGTTTAGGATCTTGGCTGCTAGTTAAACATACAAGGTTTGTTGTATACTTAGGACGGTCGCTATCTTGACGTAATTGATTAAGTTGAGTTTTATAATCCTCAATTGGAACGTGTTCTAATAAACGCATCTTAATATAGTAACCTTTAATCCAAATATACATAATGCATAAGATTGCAAAAGCAATTAAAGCAGCGATAAATCCTCCATGAGTAAATTTAATAATATTTGCAATGAAGAAAGAAAACTCAAATGCACTAAAGAAAACAAGGATTAATATAGCAACAACGAGTGGTGTTTTTTTCTTCAATAAGTAATTAAATAAAAGAATGGTAGTCATTAACATAGTAACTGTAATCGATAATCCGTAAGCTGCTTCCATTCTAGCAGAATTTCCAAAGTAGAGAACAACTGCAATACAGACAATCCATAAAAATTTATTAATTGAAGGTATGTAAAGTTGTCCCTTAGTGCTAGATGGATACATAATATGTAATCTGGGAAATAAATTTAGCTTAATCGCTTCAGAAACAAGGGTAAAAGAGCCTGAAATTAGCGCTTGTGAAGCAATAATTGCTGCTAAAGTTGAAATTATTATACCGAAAATTAAAAAAGACGATGGAATTAATTGAAAAAATGGATTTAAATCTTCCATGTTTGTAAAAGTAGGATTATGTCTAGCTGATAATAACCAGGCTCCCTGACCAAAATAGTTCAATAATAAACATATCTTAACAAATGGCCAAGAACCATAAATATTATATTTACCAACATGCCCAAGATCTGAGTAAAGAGCTTCGGCACCTGTTGTTGCTAAAAATATGCTGCCAAGTATAAAAAAGCCTGCTTTGTTTTCACTGCTAAAAAGAGTGTTAATTGCATAGTATGGCGATAGGGCACGCAATAATGTCCAATCATGGGTAATACCAATGATTCCCCATACAGCTAATGCAGAGAACCAGACAAACATTATTGGACCAAACATTTTTCCAATCAAATCAGTTCCAAAGTGCTGAATGAAAAAGAGAGCACTTAATATTATTATTACAATTGTAACAATATCAAGCTGACTACCAAAAACAGCACTAAAACTTGGAATTAAATCTAATCCTTCAACTGCTGAGGTTACGGTCACAGCAGGAGTTAGAGTTCCATCGGCCAGCAATGCTGATCCACCAATCATTGCCGGAATGATAAGCCATTTTGCACGATTTCTAACCAAGGTAAATAGTGAAAAGATCCCACCTTCACCATTATTATCTGCATTTAAAGTTATAAGGACATATTTTATTGTTGTTAAAATTGTAATTGTCCAAAAAATTAGAGATAATGATCCAAGAATAAAGTTTTCAGATATATTCTTCAATCCACCATTACCTTCAATAATTGATTTCATTACATAAAGTGGTGAAGTTCCAATATCTCCGTAAACTACACCTAGTGCTATAAGTATTCCCCCAGCACTCAGTTTTGCAACATCTCCATGTTTCGTAGTTGATTTCACATTAATCATCCTTTACATCAAATATAGTTATATACAATTTCTAAAATTAAGTATATGATTCCTAATTACTCTTTAAATTTACTTTTATCATTACTTTAAGTATGTAAAGTGAAATAAATTAATATTTATTTTAAGAATAATAACTATAATAACATTGTTAAAAAATATTAGTCAAACTATTAAAAATTAGATAATGCAGTGAATAATGCCAAATTGAGAGGATTTTAACCCTCATATAAGGATTTAGACTAATATTAATAAGAAAGTTAATAATAAGCTGTTGGCTTATGAGTTTAGTATGCTACAAGCATAATAAATATATTTATAGAAATAATAAAAACGAAATAATTCCTTACAGAAAATTATTTCTATAAAAATAATTTGCCCAATTTTTTAAGATAAATCAGAACTTGGGAGGACAAATTTATGAAGAATAAGCCTTATGATAAAAGAAAAAGCATTAGTAGCTTAGGAAGTGATTTGACTACAGCAATTCAGAATTTCCATTATTCTGGAGAAGAAGTTAAAAACACCAATAATAAAAAAGACAAGGAAATTGAAAGATAAGCAATTTTCGTTAAAAATGCTTTTGATAAAAAGTTTTTATATTTAAAGAAAATTAGCTTAAATAATTATTTAGAAAGGAGAATTTAACTAATGAACAGAAATAGTGAAGGCAATAAGTTTAAGAATATTATGAGTGTTGGAAATTTCACTAAACATGCAGTAGAAAATTTCGAAGAAAATATAGTAAATCAAAAAAATTACTTAGAAAAAGTTAAAGAAAACGAAAAACTTAAGGAAAAAGAATGATTTTAAGTAGGAGGTGAGAACATGGAAAATATATTAGGTTATTATTTAATGCCACACCCACCAATAATTATACCTGACATAGGTAAAGGTGAAGAAAAGAAAATAGAGGAAACAAGCTTAGCATGTAATAAAATAGGGAGAGAAGTAGCAGATATTAAACCAGATACAATAATAATTATAACACCTCATGCTACAATGTTTTCTGATGCAATAGCCATATCAGATGAGGAAAAAATTTCGGGAGATTTAAGCCAATTTAGATGTACAAACATAAAGATGGATATTCCTATAGATAAGGAGTTTAATGTTAAACTTGGCACCGCGTGTCATGTGGAGGGAATTCCGTCAGTCCTTGTGGATTCAGAGTTATTACATAGATATAACGTTAATTATGAATTAGATCATGGAAGTATAGTACCATTGTATTTTATTAATAAATACTATAAAGACTACAAATTAGTTCACATTACTTACTCAATGATAGGGGATATTAATTTATATAAATTTGGTATGGAGATAAAAAATGTAGCAGAAAAATTAAATAGAAAAGCTGTTATTATAGCAAGTGGTGATCTTTCACATAAACTTAAAGAGGAAGGACCATATTCATATTCACCATATGGGGAACTATTTGACAAAGCTCTTTTGGGTAACCTTGAAAAAGGTGATGTTTTAGGAGCTTTTAATATGAATAGAACTATGATTAGCGAGTCTGGACAATGTGGATTGAACTCAGTTTATATACTTCTTGGAGCAATGGAAGGTAAAGAAATAAAAGGAGAACTTTTATCATATGAAGGGACTTTTGGAGTGGGCTATGGAGTAATGAAACTTAGCAGACAGCAGCAAGATAGGAAATATTTAGACGAGCTAATGAGATACAAAGAAGAAAAATTAAAGACAAAGTTAAATGAGAGCAATGCCTATGTAAAACTTGCAAGGGAAAATCTAAACTATTATTTTTCTCACGGAAAAAGTATAGAAGATATTTCTGATTTACCAAAAGAACTCTTAAATGAAAGACATGGTGTTTTTGTGTCTTTAAAGAAATTTGGTAATCTTAGAGGATGTATAGGAACAATTGCACCCACAACAGGTTCTGTAGGCGAGGAAATAATAAGAAATTCCATAGAAGCGGCTATGAGTGATCCAAGATTTCCAGAAGTTTCAGAAGATGAAATGGATGATATTGATATATCTGTAGATGTTCTTATGGACTCGGAACCATGTAATAAAGAGGATTTAGATCCTAAAAAATATGGAGTAATTGTTTCTTTAGGAATGAGACGAGGACTGTTACTTCCGGATCTTGAAGGGGTAGAAACAGTAGATGAACAATTGCAAATTGCATGTGATAAAGGAGATATAGATTTTGATGAGGATTATAAGATAGAAAGATTTGAAGTTGTAAGGTATAAGGAAGCATAGATAATAAATATACTTAAGGTTAAAGAGGGGTTAACTAAAAACTTATTTTTAGAATTAGAAAACCGCCTCTTTTAGTATAATAAAAGAATATAAATTTTAGTAATTAATATTTATAAGGTAAAACAAATTTATTCAAAAAATTGCGATATTCCTATTATTATCATTAATAGCCCGGCTAAAATAGTTGGTTTATTTCCTATATTTAGCTTTGTGATAAATCTCAATGCAAAATTACCAGAAAAAAATATAGCTAAACTAATTATGAAATATGGCAAGGATACCATAAAAGCACTATATCCTATTAATGCAGAACTAACTGAGCTGCTTATATCATCAAGTGCTAAAGCAATGCCTATTGAAAAAGCATCTTTATAGCTCAATTCCTTTACTTTGTCAAAATTATCATTTTGCTTTTTAGAAAGCGATGAGTATATCATCTTTATGCCCATTAATACTAAAAGAAGCATACTTATGATAGAGCACTCTTCATCATTAAGGAAGGTTGATATAAATTGTCCAGATAAAGAGGCTATAAAAGATACTGCAAAAGCAAGAAAGGCTATTAATAGATTTTTAGAAAATTTTACTTTGATTCCAGCTATTCCTACTCCCAAATTATCGATACTATTAAGAATTGCTATTAAAAATAAATATAGTAATTGCATAGTTTTCACCCCTTAAATAAGTTAAGTAGAATGAAATTTTATACAAACAAAAGTTGAGTAAAACTAGTTTTGGTAGTTACGATGAGGATGTTATTCTATGCTTTTTGTATATTATATGATGGAGAGCATATTATGTTATACATTTTTCCCTGCAAAGAACAATCATTTAAACAGGTTAGATAGTATAGTTTTAAAAATCAAAGATATTTGTGAATATCATATACTTTATTTAAAGAAGGTGATAAATAGTGGAAAAAAAGATACCGTTTTATGAGGAAGTTAAAGATAAAGTAAGATGTAGAATATGCCCACATAATTGTTTAATAGATGAAGAGAAGTTTGGAATTTGTGGAGTTAGAACGTTGAAATCTAAAGTCCCTATTGCCATAAATTATGGAGAAGTAACTTCAATGGGAGTTGATCCCATTGAGAAGAAACCCTTATATCATTTCAAACCATCAAAAGATATTTTATCAATTGGAAGCTTTGGGTGTAATATGACTTGTAGCTTTTGCCAAAATTATGAGATATCCCAGGGAAAGCCACAAACCCAATATATAAGCGTTGAAAAACTAATAGGCATTATCCCAACCATAGAAAATAATATTGGTATTGCATTTACTTATAATGAACCTTTCATGTGGTATGAATATATGTATGATGCTGCAAAGGGCATAAAAGAGAATAATACTGATACGAGTGTTATGGTTGTTACTAATGGCTATATTAATGAAGAGCCGCTTAGGAAGCTTCTTCCTTATGTAGATGCTATGAATATAGACTTAAAGGGATATACAAATAGGTATTATAATAATATTTGTGGTGCAAAACTTGAGCCTGTTCTAGAAACTATAAAAAGGTGCAGTGAATACTGTCATGTGGAAATTACCACTTTACTTGTCAGCGAAGAGAACGATTCTTTAGAAGAAGCAAGGCAAATAGCTGAATTTATAGCTAGTGTTGATGAAAATATAACTCTTCATTTAAGCAGATATTTTCCAAGATACAAAATGGAGAATGAGGCTACAAAAATAGAAAAGATAACAGAAGCTCAAAATGAAGCAAAGAAATACTTGAAACATGTATATATAGGAAATGTTCAAGGAGTGGATAATAATACTTATTGTGATAATTGCAATGAACTGCTTATTGAGAGGAATGGTTATTCAACTAATGTATTTATAAAAGACAATAAGTGCCAAAAATGTGGTGAGGCAATAAACATAATATTGTAAAATAAGATTTAAACTTTAAATTAATGATTATAGAAATCGTAGCAGGAGAATTTAAAGCTCCTGCTTTAATTATTATCTGCTAGTAACTGTAAACGGATTGAATTTGATGGCACCATTATATTGATAAGGATAAAATTGCTTTAAGTGAGAAAGGTAATTTATCCATTGAGAAGTTAATGCCCTATAAACTCTGCAAATATCACCTTTTATGTGAGTAGAGTCATCTTTTGTCAGTGTTTTATATTGTAAAAATACAATTTCATCTCTTAAATGCATTAGAGACATAAGTAAATCGGCAAAGGTTTCATGCTCTAATATATTCTCATTACTTATAAGGTTAGATAAAATATCTCTACTTTCGAGAACTAGTTTTTCAAGCCTAGGATAATTAATTTTTTCAAAGTCTATTATGTGTTCATAAGATTTTAGTTTATTATTAGAAGTTTTTAAGTCTGTAAAATCTAGATTTAAATATTGTATATTCGCATCACCAGCTACTATTATTTCCAATAGAGTAAAACCAATATCACTAAAAAATAATCCAACTAACATATTTAATTTGCTTAAACGCTCAAGTTTAGTACGTCTTTCTACAAGCTTCTCAAATACTAGGGTTACGACTAATATATTTATAGGGATAAAACAGAGGCTCATAAAAGAGTAATAAATTGTGTTTTCTAATTGCCCAAATACTAAATAATGAATAAAAAACATTATAAATGATAATAAAATTAAAATAAATGAAACTAATAAATAATGTGTAATATTTTTCATAATTGCTCCTTTAATATTAGAATTTATATAGATAACAATAGCATGTCTGACAAGTTAAGACAATTATATTTAAATATTAGAATAATAATCATTTGATTGCACTATTATGTCATATATTGGATTTAAATTGAGTTATATGATAAAATTTATAAATATTATATTTTGTCTACAATACATGTAGATGAACATCGGAGGTAAGATAATGAGTGAGAATGAGTTTGAGCAGTTTTTACATACCAATATACCAATTACAGAAGCTATGGGCATAAGTGTTACAGAGTTTACTAAGTCGAGAGTTAGACTTGCTGCTAAATTAAAACCTAATATAAATGATAAATTAACAGCGTTTGGAGGAAGTATAAATACTTTGATGACAATATGCGGATGGTCTATGGTTTTTGTAAATATTAAAGAAACTGACCCAAAGGCTCAGATAGTAATTAAAAAAAGTAATATAAATTATAGAGCTCCTATACGTGAAGATTTCACTGCAGAATGTGAAATTTTTGGTGATGAAACAAGAAGAGAATTTCTCGAAACATACACGAGACACAACAAGAGTAGATTAGATCTTAAGGTTGTTATTAAAAATAAGGAAACTATTTTCGCAGAGTACGAGGGACAATATGTTGTATTTAAATAGAATAGTTATGGATAAATTTACAAGCATAAATAGATTTATTATGGAGGAAAAATAATGGGAATAAAAGCTATGCACCATGTGTGCATTCAAACTAATAGTTACAAAGAATCGCTTGAATTTTATAAAAATATTCTTGGGTTTGAGATTGTAGAAGAGACAAAGAATTTCCATACTAGAGATTATAATACATGGTTAAAACTAGGAACATTCATGATTGAGTTACAAACCAGCAAGAAGGGAGAAAATCTTTCTAAGTGGAGTAAGTTAAGCGAAGGAATAGTTCATATGTGCTTTTTAGTGGATAATGTTCAAGAAGAATTTAATAGGATTAAAAGTTTAGGTTATAACAATTTTAGGGTTAAAAATAATGAAGTAATATATAAAGTTGAGGATAGTTTCTTATTTAAACTAAAGGCTCCTGAGGGTACAGAAATTGAATTTAGAGATAAAAATGAAATATAGATTTCATTTATCATCTTTATTTGAAGAGATTGATAGCAAACGCTAACTTATATTCATATCTTACCTAAGAATAATAGTTTTAGGTGGTATGAATGAGAAAAAGCTTTGGGACAGTTTTAAATTGTATTGACGGAAGGACTCAGATTCCAGTAATAAATTGGATAAAAGAAAATTTTAATGTGGAGTATGTAGATTTAATAACTGAGCCTGGAATGGACAAGATAGTGTCAGAAGGGAATCCGTTTTATTCAAGTAGATTAAAAGATAAGATTAATATTTCAGTTAAGGCTCATAAATCCAAAATAATTGGATTGGTAGGCCATTATGACTGTGCTGCGAATCCAGTGGATGCTGAGGTGCATTATAGGCAAATAGAAGAAGCCACAAATTTGATTAAAAATTGGAATTTTTCCGTTGATACAATAGTTGGTTTATGGGTAGATGAGTTTTGGGAAGTACATGTCGTTAGCTTGTATAAAAGAATTTAAATATAGAACATATATAAATTAGGAGCAGATGTTACTTAATCTGCTCCTGTTTTTGATGCGCAAATATATTAAGTACAAAGATTTAAGATATAACAAGTATAAACTAAAAAGTTTATATAAAAAAATATCAAATGCATCCTTTTTGAATTTTATAGGCGACTTAAGCAGAAATTACAAAGTATATTTTTAGTGCGTTAGAAGAAAATATATTTTGTTATCAATAAAATAATAAAGGAGGAAACAAAAATGGAAGCAACTATGACCAGACATTCAAATTCATTAATATCGGAAGGAAACCCAATGCAATATTGCATTGATGCTTGCAGCAAATGTGTACAAATATGTGAGGAATGTTTAAACTTATGTTTACAACATAGTGATGCTAGAGATAGAATGTATTGCATTAAATCACTTCAAGATTGTGCTGAAATTTGCTCTACAACAGCTTGTTTTATTTCAAGAGGAAGCGGGCATATAAGAGAAATAGCTACTGTATGTGCTGCAGTTTGTGAAAGCTGTGCAAAAGAATGTGGCAGATTCGATGATGAACATTGTCAAACATGTGCTGATGTATGTAGTCAATGTGCTAGCGAATGTAGACACGTATTAAATATGTAGGATATTGTTTGATTTAAGTTACTTCTTATTTTAAACATAAAAGTTTGGAAAGTATTAAAAATCACTATTTTAAAGTTTAATAGTGATTTTTAATATTTTACGATATTAATTTGAGAATTAGGATGAATGTATTAGTAAATTAAAAAATTAAATAAGTTATAGTTTTAGTATTTTTAATGTAGATTTTAAAAGAAAATTAATATTTAATAAGATAAAATTGGTGGAATATATATTGACAATAAAAGAATGTTCGTTTATTATAGAAATATAATAATAGAGGTGTTTAAATGAGAAGGAAAGACGATGAAAAGCAAAAGAACATAAAGGAAGCAGTTATTAAATTAATTCTTAAAGAAGGCTTTCACGGTACGTCTATTTCGAAAATAGCAAAAGAGGCAGGGGTGTCACCTGCTACAGTATATATATATTATGAAAATAAAGAAGTCATGTTACAAGACATATATCTTGAATATTCTGAAGATATTTTTGATTACATACTCAGTAAACTTAACAATAAGAGGAATGGTCAGCAAGTTATTGAAATTATTGTTAAAGAGTATTTTATTTATATTAGGGAGCATGGAGAAGTCTTTCATTTCGTAGACCAATTTGCTAATTGCCCAGCTTTATCAAATCAATGTTTGACTAAGAGGGGAATAAATAACCTAAATAATTTTCTTGATGAAATGAAAGAAAGAAAAGTTTTTAAAAATCTTCAAAATGATAATTTAAGAGCAATACTTTTTTATCCAGTAAAATCAATTGCTATTAATTCATGTATTGATGAAAATGAAAAAATTGAGTTGCTAAAGGAACTCATTAGAATAGTGCAAGATGCATTACTTATATAAATTAAAAGGACTGTTTTTTAGTGCGAGAGATTTTGTGAAAATATAATTGCAGAAGTATCTCGCTATTGCTTAACTAATCTTTAAATGAATGCTCGTTTAAGAATGTTCTAATAGGAAGGATGATTATTATGATAAATTTAGATGATAAAAATAATATAGGAAGAGTAATTCCGGTGTCAGATATAGTGTTATTACCTGGAATGTACCATACACTAAAATTTAATAAATTTAGTGAAACTCAAATTGAAAGTTTATCAGATGAAGATATAGTTAATATTGCATTACCTTTAAAACAAAACTTTGGTCAAAGTAAGTTAAAGGAAGAAGATTTTCATAGAGTTGGTGTTACATTTCAAGTAAATGCAATTGAAAAAACAGAAAAGGGATATAAAGCAGAAATTAAAATATTAGATAGAGTTGAAATTAAAACATTTAGTATTGAGGAAGAATTTATTAAAGCCGAATTCGAATTTGCACCCGATATTATTGATCTTACAGAAAAAAGTAAGGACGAAATGGTAGAGTATATTAAAAAAGTTACTCGTGAAATTAGTGAGAATTTTAAAGGGTCAGAAAAGTTTATGTTAGCTGTAGAAGGGCAAAAAGATTTGAATAAGCTTATAGGATATTTATCTCATTTCATGCAAATTTCAAGTGAGGAAAAATATGATTTGTTGGAAACTCAATCATTAAAGGATAGAGGTCTTAAATTTATAGATTATTTATTAAAACAAAAAGAATCTTTGAAATTGCAATTTGAATTAGCAGAAAGATTTACAGAAAAAGCTAATAAGAATTATAGGGAAACAGTATTAAGAGAGCAGTTAAAAGCGATTCAAGAAGAATTGAATGAAGGAAAAAGTACAACTTCTAAAAAGGACAAGAACTACTTAAGTAGAATTGAAGAGGCGCAAATGCCGGATGAAATAAAAGAAGTTGCTTTAGAGGAATTAGGAAAATTAGAAAGCCAAAGTCCAAATAGTGCTGAATACAATGTTATTAAAAACTACCTAGAATTATTAATTCAGCTTCCTTGGAAAAAGCAAGAATTTAAAGATATTGATTTGGAAGAAGCAAGAAGAATATTAGATGAGCAGCATTATGGATTAGAAAAAGTTAAAGATAGAATAATACAGCATTTAGCAGTTATGCAGCTTAAAAATGATAAAAAGGGTTCTATTCTATTATTAGTAGGTCCTCCAGGAGTAGGTAAGACAAGCCTAGGAAAGAGCATTGCAGAAGCTTTAAACAGAAAATATGTAAGATTAAGCTTAGGTGGAGTGCGTGATGAGGCAGAAATAAGAGGTCATAGAAGAACTTATGTAGGTGCAATGCCAGGAAGAATTATTCAAAGTATAAAGAAAGCAGGAGAAATAAATCCAGTTATGGTTTTAGATGAAGTAGATAAGTTGATGGCTAGCTATAATGGAGATCCTGCAAGTGCATTATTAGAAGTACTAGACCCAGAACAAAATGATACTTTCACTGATCACTATTTAGATGTACCTTATGATTTATCTAATGTATTCTTTATTGCTACAGCTAATTCACTAGATACTATACCAAGACCTCTATTAGATAGAATGGAAGTAATTCAAATTTCTAGTTATACTATGAATGAAAAATTCCATATAGGAAAAAATCATTTAATTCCATCGGTTCTTGAAGATCATGGATTAAATAGTAGTCAGCTTGTTATAGAAGATGAAGCCTTAGAAAGAATTATAAGTGAATATACTTTAGAAGCTGGAGTAAGAGGCCTTAAGAAGCAAATAGCGACGCTTGCAAGAGTTACATCAGAAAAGATTGTATCCAACAAAGTTGAATTACCTTTTAAGGTTAAAGAAGATGATTTAGAGGATTTACTAGGAAGAAAAGTCTCAAGTCATGATAAGGCTCAAAATGATAATGTTCCAGGAGTTGTAACTGGACTGGCTTGGACATCTGTAGGTGGAGAAATACTTTTCATTGAAGCTACAGGAATGCTGGGAAATGGACAAATTGTTTTAACTGGACAGCTAGGAGATGTTATGAAAGAATCTGCACAAATCTCTTTAAGTTTATTAAAATCAAGATTGCCAATTAATGCGATAAACTTTAGAGAAAGAGATATTCATATTCATGTTCCATCAGGATCCGTTCCTAAAGATGGACCATCAGCAGGAATTGCATTATTTACTGCACTTGCATCACTTGTTACAGGTATAAAAGTAGATTCAAAACTTGCAATGACAGGAGAAATAACTCTAAGAGGAGCAGTTCTTCCTATAGGAGGACTTAAAGAAAAATTATTAGGAGCTCAAAGAGCTGGAATTACAAAAGTGTTAATTCCAAAGGATAATGTAGTTGATTTAAATGAGGTTCCACAAGAAGTTAAGGAACAATTAACTATTATAGCTGTAGAAACAGTAGAAGATGTTCTAAGAGAAACTTTGGGAATTTCACTACCAAGAATAGAGCATATATTTAATCCTAATAAATTTATTGAAGGAACTTTCAAGGCAGCAGAAGAATAAGAAATATTAAGAGATGTTGTGAAAACTACTTATTGACAAGTAGGAGAAGCAACATCTCTTTTTGCTTTTGCGAAAAGGGAAATATAATAAAAAAAGATGATTCCATTAAATTCGGAGCCAATATATCACATAACTATAGAAATATAAGCAGAGAAACGGAATATTTCAAAATATAATACTTTATTTTAGGTAGTGGATATCGCATAATTAATATTGTTTCAATAAGAAAAATATGCAATAAATAATTTACATTTTTAAGAGTTCAAATATTATCTCACATAATTAGTTACCTAATATTATAGCGAAATGCTATAATATAGAATTAGATAATGATAAGAAGAATTAGATTTTATTCGAAGGATAAAAATAAAGCGAAAAGAGGTTGGTTGAAATATGGGAAAATTAAGAGTAATAGGCATAGGGCCTGGAAGTATTGAGAATATGAGTATAAGAGCATTAAAGGCCATTGAAGATAGTGATGTTGTTGTAGGGTATAACAAATATATTGACATGATAAAAGACTTAGTTAAAGATAAAGAGTTATATTCGACAGGAATGAAAGGTGAAGAAGCTAGATGCAAGGAAGCTTTAAATTTATGTAAAGATAAAAATGTTGCATTAATAAGTACTGGAGATGCAGGTATTTATGGAATGGCTGGATTGATACTTGAACTTAAAAAAGATGAGGATGTGGAGATAATTCCAGGTATTACAGCAAGTAGTGCAGCAGGTTCTGTAGTTGGGGCGCCTCTTATGCATGATAATTGCAATATTAGCTTAAGTGATCTAATGACGCCTTATGAAGATATAAAGAAGAGAGTAAAACTTGCAGCAGAAGGGGATTTCGTAATATCTTTATATAATCCTAAAAGTAAAGGAAGACCTGACTATTTAAGAGAGTGTATTGATATAATAAGGGAGTTTAGACAGGATAGCACTCCAGTGGCAGTAGTAAGACATGCACTTAGAGAAGGGCAAAGTTATAAATTATTTACTATCAAAGATTTTGATGAAGATATAGTAGATATGATGTCTATTGTAATAGTAGGAAATTCAAAAAGTTATTATAAAGATGAAAGATTTATAACACCTAGAGGTTATGAAAATAAAAGATAGAGATAGTTTGTATTTAGGTATATAAAAGAAAATAATGAGTTGATGATGCACTACATAAATTTGAAATAAATTAGCATGGTTGGCTCATTATTTTTTAAATGTGTCTTGGCAATCTGGAATGGAGAAAGTATGATTGGATTTATCTTAGGAACTTCAGAAGGAAGAAAAATTTTATCGTTAATAAATAAATACACTAGTGACATTGCTGTTACAACTGCTACAGCGTATGGAGGAGAGTTACTCAAGGAATTTAATATAAAGCAGCTAAACACAAAACCTTTGAATGCAGAAGAAATGCTAAAATGGATAGAGGTCAATCAAATTGATATACTAGTTGATGCCTCTCATCCTTATGCACAAGAAGTTACCAAGACTGCATTAGAGTGCGCAAATTATCTTAAGATTAAGTATATAAGATATGAAAGATTAGGTGCTCTTGAGAGTATTAATGGGGAAGATATAGTAAGAGTTAAAGATTATGATGAGGCTATTGAAATTATAAAAAATATAGATGGAAATATTTTGAATACTACAGGCGGAAATAATGTTTCTAAGTTTGTAAACTTAGAGTTTAACCATAGAGTAATACATAGAATTTTGCCATCACCTAAAGTATTAGAGAAGATAGTTGAAAAAGGAATTAATATTAAAGATATTATAGCACTTCAAGGTCCGATATCTTATGAACTGGAGAAAGCATTTATTTACCAGTATAATATTAAGGCGATTTTGACTAAAGATAGTGGTAAAGAAGGCGGAGTTCTCGAAAAGCTTAGGGCAGCCCGGGAAGCCAAGATCAAATTAATAGTGATAGAGAAACCAAAATTTAATTATGAATTAGTATTTAATCATGAAGAAAAATTAGTGGAGTTTCTGATGAAAGATAAAAAATGATATATTAATTTAAAAATTACTTGAAGTTAGAGTAGTATTTTACTAGACAAATATAGGTTTTGATAAATTAAATTTATTAGAATACAGATACTAAAAAATATAAATTGGGGGCAAGAATGGATTATATAGTCAGAAGAACCACTTCGGAGGATGTAGATTTTAAGTTTTTAGAGAAGCAACTTGATGAGGAGTTATTCGAAATATATGGAGAGATGCAAAATAATTATTCATCACACAATAGGGTTAGTGAGTTAAAGACAATTATAATATATGTTAACCAGAAACCAATAGGTTGTGGATGCTTAAAATTTCTTGATTGGGATTTAGCGGAAGTGAAGAGGGTATATGTATCATTAGAAAATAGGTGCAGAGGAGTAGCTAAGATTATAGTAAAAGAAATTGAAAGGTTGGCAATTGAGAGTAATATTAAAAATATTGTTTTGCAGACAGGAAGCAGACAAAAGGCGGCTGTTAGTTTATACAAGAGTATGGGATATAAGTTGACTGAAAACTATGGTCCATATGTAAATGATAGTAATAGTATTTGCATGAAGAAAATTGTTTAATAGAAAAATTTCATTATATAGATGTTAATATACTATAACAGTGTTTTTGATAGAAATAAAAACAGATGAAAGGAGGAGATATTTACGGAAAGTGAAGAAAAGCTGTCATTTTATGATGAAGAGTTAAATGAAATTGGTGTAGCTTCTCGTTCGCAAATACATGAAAAGGGACTTCTACATAAGGTTGTGCATTGTTGGATTGTAGATGAGTCTAGCAATGAAAAATGGATATATCTTCAACAGAGATCATATAAGAAAAAAGATTTTCCAGGATTATATGATATCTCAGCAGCAGGTCATGTTGATATTGGAGAGGAAATAGAAAATGCATTAAAACGTGAAGTCGAAGAAGAAATAGGGATAGAAATTAATTCTAAGAACTTAAGGTTTGTTGGAAGCATAAGAGAAAAAATGAATCTAAATAGCTTTTTAAATAATGAAATATGTGAAGTATATTTATATAATGTAAAAGATCCTAAATTTAATATTGGACATGAAGTGGAGAAAATGATAAAGTTATCAGTTAGTGAATTTAAAAAGTTGATTTTAGATGGCCATGACCGTATTATGGCTTTTTCAATTGATGAAAAGTTAAAATTTAATATAAGAGCTCATGAATTCTGTATACATGAGAAAGAATATTTGAAATCGATAATAGATTTTATTGGAAAGTGATTATTGATTAAATTATTTTTTTGGAATATAATCAAAGAAAATAAATAATTCGTACTGAAGGGAGTTAAAGTAATGAGCGTTAAAGAAAAAGTTTTAGAAGTTATGAGAGAAGCTGGAAAGCCAGTAAGTGCAGGTGAGGTTGAAAAATTATCTGGTTTAGATCGTAAAGAAATTGATAATGCATTCAAGGAATTAAAGAAAGAAAGCGCTATTGTATCACCAGTTCGTTGTAAATGGGAACCAGCAAACTAATGTACATGTAAACATAATAATTAAGGCACCTGAAAATAAATAATAGATCAAAGATGCTGAGTATATTTTGTGCAGACAAGGAAGTGAATTCTGCACATAGACGTGTCTATTAGTAGGATTTGCTGACGTGGGCAGAGAATCCAAATCTACGATTTGGTGTGATTCGCTTAATCAGTGAGAGTATGCGAGTTGAGCTTCCTTAGTAGATGCAAAGTAGACAGACATACTGGTTATTATTTTTTTTGATTGTGCCTGAAGTGAAGAGTACTCTTGTAATAATGATAATATTACAAAAAGAGGCTCTTTATTTTTTGCGGGATATATGATGTTTAAGTCAAAAAAGTTAGTTTTTAATTCATTAATGATTCTTTTAGTGATTACGCATAAAAATATATTTAAAAGAATAAGTGATTGTCGAAATATTATTTAAAAAGTAATAGAAGTTTAATAAAAATAGTTATTTGAAATTTATATTTATATTATATAATTTGAATATATAAGTTCTAGATAATATGATCCATTATTGAGTGTCTGGTTTACTGAAAATCTGAATGCAAGTTTATTAAGAGAATTTTGGGAAGCTATGATTATTCATTTGTAATTATATATTTTTATGTGGGATGAAAGGGAGAATCATTATGAACACGAGAAAAAGAAAAAGAGGATTAAAAAAAATTGTATTTAATATTATAGCATTTGGTATTGTTGCCTTTGCTGTTTTTGGAGTTTATAGCGGCTATATGGCAAAATATAATAGTATAAATTTGCAGGATTTAAATACAAAAATTTATATACAGGATGCAGATAATGCAAGCAAAGGTAAGCTTCAAGTAAATTGGAAGTTCATGGCTGCTATTGATGGTGTTAGATATAAAAATGATTTTTCTAAAGCAACAGATGGTAGCATAAATCAATTAGCTAATATGTTCGTAGATAACAATAGTAGTACAAGCGTTAAAATTAGAAATAGTCAGTATAAGCTCGTTGACTTGGAGACAGTGTTAGATAAGCTATCTTTCGATAAAGAACAAAAAGAAAAGGTATATAAGTATATAGATGATTTGAAATATATTGGGTATCAAAAGAATAATTTAAAAGATGAATCTAAGCAAGGATTTATTAATGATTTATATCCAGAAGCAATTGAGGTATATGATAAGTATGGGATTCTCCCTTCTATAACTATTTCGCAGGCAATATTAGAAAGTGGGTGGGGAAAATCGGATTTAAGCACTAAAGCTAATAATCTATTTGGAATAAAAGCAGACTCAGGATGGACAGGGAAAAAAATTAAAATGAGTACTTCAGAATATTATAAACAAAAAATTGAAGATTATTTCCGAGTATATAATAGTAAAGAAGATTCAATAAAAGATTATGGAGAATTTCTTAGCAATAATAAAAGGTATAAACAAAGTGGAGTTTTCCAGGCTGCTAATTATCTAGATCAGGCCAATGCTATAGAAAAGGCTGGCTATAGTACTGTGGAAAATGATAAGGGGGAAGAAATTTATTCAAAGCTTCTAATAGGAGTTATTCAGGAACAAAATCTTCAGCTTTTAGATTTCGAATGTGAGATGAATTATTTTAATGGTAAAAAATAAATTATACGCATTGTTTATGAATTTATGTTATATTAAAACAAAAAATAATAGCATATACAATTGGGGGAAATAGAATGAATACTAATTCTAAAGAATTAAGAGATATTATTAATAACATAAGAGAGGTAGATGCTGACGTAATAGCGGAGGCAGATAGAAGAATGACATCACTTGCAAAGCCACTGAAGAGTTTAGGAAAGTTAGAAGAAATAGCTATAAAACTTTCTGGTATTACAGGAAAAGTGAAAAATAACATAACAAAAAAAATGGTTATAATAATGTCTTCAGATAATGGTGTGGTTGAAGAGGGAGTTGCTTCAGCGCCTCAATCGGTGACTTTAGCTCAAACAATTAATTTCACAAAAGGATTAACAGGTGTAGCAGTTCTCGCAAAAGAAAATAATACTGAACTTATGGTAGTTGATGTTGGAATTAACTGTGATTTTAGCTATCCTGGCGTAATTAATAGAAAGATAAGAAAGAGTACTAATAATATTGCAAAAGGCGCTGCAATGACACGTGAAGAAGCAGAAAAAGCAATTTTAATTGGAATAGAGTCTGTTAAGAACGCGAAAGAGCTAGGTTACGAAATTCTTGGAGTTGGAGAGATGGGGATTGGCAATACTTCTACTAGTAGTGCTGTATTGTCGGTATTAACAGACGCAAGAGTGGAAACAGTTGTAGGAAGAGGTGCTGGAATCACAGACGAAGCGCTTGAGAAAAAGAAGGAAGTTATTAAGAAAGCAATAAAGGTAAATAATCCAATAAAAGATGATCCAATAGATGTAGTTTCAAAAGTTGGAGGCTTTGACTTAGCAGCTATGGCAGGAGTATTCTTGGGATCTGCTTATTATAAAGTTCCGGTTGTTATTGATGGCTTTATATCAGCAGTTGCTGCACTTATAGCGTTTAAATTAAACTCAAAAACTAGAGATTATATGTTTACTTCACATGATTCAAAAGAATCAGGATTTAAAGTTGCAATGAAAGAATTAAGTTTAAGCCCAATACTAAACTTAGATATGGGGCTTGGGGAAGGAAGCGGATGTCCGCTAGCATTTTCAATAATGAAATCTGCATGTGCAGTAATGAATAATATGGCAACTTTTGAGGAAGCAGAAATCAATGACAGCTATTTAGATGAACTTAAGGCTATGGATAAATAATAAATATTTAAAGAAAGGCAAGGTCTTTAATTAGCCATTGATAATTGAATACCACATATGAAAATAAATAACAAGTCACAAAATACCATGGAATGTTCTTATATGTAATATATCTGTTTTTTATAAGGTGTATATTTTTCATCAGGCAAGGGAGTAAAATGCCATCATATCAGGTTTAATATGGAACTTAAAGAATATGTTATAATAACTGTATACTTTGTAAAAATATAATTATATAAGGCAGTTAAAAAGTGACGGTATTGAGTTTTAATCATTTGGCAATAATGTATTTGTTTTGCCAAACGGTTATAGAGTGATAATTAAGTAGCATTTTTGAATATAAAAATTATTTATTTCTGTGAATAAAGAAGGAGCGTGTTTTATGGAATTGGGACTTATTCATATTTATTGTGGAGATGGAAAGGGGAAGACAACAGCGGCTATGGGTCTTGGGATAAGGGCTGTTGGACGTCAAAAGAAAGTTTTATTAACACAATTTTTAAAGGATAATGAGACGGGTGAATTGAATTCTATTGAGAAACTTGGAAATGACTTTGAAGTTTTTAAAGGGGCTCCGGTGACGAAGTTTTTTAAATTTATGAGTGAAGAAGAGCAAATAGAGACTAAAAGAGAGCATGAGGAAAGATTTTTCAAAGTTACTAAGAAAGCTATAGAAGAAAATTTTGATTTATTAATATTGGATGAAATAATTGCATCTACTAATTTAGATTTAATTTCTTTAGGTAAAGTAATAGATTTTTTAGAAAACAAACCAAAAGGATTAGAAGTTGTTCTAACCGGTAGGAATCCTAATGAAAAGTTAGTTGAACTTGCAGATTATGTTTCGGAAATTAAAGCTGTAAAACATCCATATGAGAAAGGAATAGGCTCAAGGATAGGTATAGAGAAGTAACTTATTTTTAATAGTATTTTAGACTGGAATGAGAGTATATGAATTATTTGATAATTGGAGGTTCTAAGAGTGGTAAATCAGAAGTTGGGGAAAAAATAGCTCTAACTTTAAATAGAAACGAAGTTATATATATCGCCACTATGAATCCATATGATAAAGAAGATGCAGAGAGAATAGAGAAACATAAAAACAGCAGAGAAGGATTGAATTTTAAGACAATGGAAGTCCCCCGAGATTTGGATAGTGTGATTAATATGATTAATTGCAAGGATACTGTACTTATAGATAGTATAACTTCCCTCTTGACTAATGAGATGTTTGTTGAAAATCATATTATAAAAAATCCTTCTCATAAGATATTAAGTGATATAAAGCAAGTTATGAATAATGCAAAGAATGTTGTTATTGTGAGTGATTACATATTTAATGATGCAATACAATATGATGAGATAACTGAAAATTTCAAGAAAGAACTAGCTATTATAAATAGAGGTTTAACAAAGTATTGTGGGAATGTTATAGAATGTAGCTTCGGATTAATTAAGTATATTAAACATGAGGAGAAAGTAACTTTATGAAGAAATTATACAAAGGATTTATTATGGCATTAAGCATGTTTACGATACTTCCAACTCCATATGTTGAATGGGACGATGATGGAGTAAAAAATATGATGAAATTTTACCCACTGATTGGATTAATAATTGGAATCTTGTGGAGTATAATATATTATTTAGCGAGTATATTAAATATCTCGATAATTTTAAAGAGTTCGATAATTACCATAGTACCATTTGTAATAACAGGAATGCTGCATTTAGATGGTTTTATGGATGTTTGCGATGCAATTCTTTCAAGAAGAAGTAAGGAAGAGAAACTCAGAATACTTAAAGATTCAGCTACAGGAGCGTTCGCAGTAATATCCCTAGTGATTTTGTTTTTTTTACAATTTGGAGGGGTATATTCTATTTTAGAAAAGAGTAATTATCTTTATACGTTAATTCTGATTCCAATAATAAGCAGAAGTGTTGTAGCGTATTATCTTTTAAGCAGAACGACCATAAAAGAAAGTACTTTAGGGACTTATTTTAAAAAAGGGACCAATGTTTATGATAAGCTTATTATGATAATAACATTGATAATAACATTAATAATATCAGTAATTTTATTAAATATTTATGGAATAATATTAGTTTTATTAATGAGTTTAGGAATTAAATTGTCAGTAGAAAAATGCAGAAAAGAATTTGGTGGAATATCTGGAGATGTTGCCGGATTTGCTTTGGTTATAGGTGAAGTAGTTGGAATATTAATACTAGGAATAATTCCGTAAGGGGAAGGATGGCATTTATGAAATTAATTTTTGGTGGAGCCTATAATGGAAAATTAGATTATGTAAAAGAAAAATATAAAGTGAGTCATGAACAGATTTTTTTCTGTAGAGATGAAAATATAGAATATAATAAGGAAATCATATGTGGATTACATGTTTTTGTAAAAGCCTGCGTTTCTAATGGGATTAATCCAATAGGAATTTTAAAAGACAAAATGGATTTATTAGAAAATAAAATAATAATATGCGATGAAATAAATTCTGGAATTGTTCCAATTGAAAAATCTGATAGAATATGGAGAGAAGAAACCGGGCGTTTACTTCAGTTCTTAGCAAAGCATTCTTCTCATGTATATAGAATTTTTTTTGGCATTGAAGAGGAATTGAAAAATAAGATGCTTTTTTGATAGTCCCTTAAAGAAAGAGGTGGATTTAGTTATAGATTAGATTGGGAAAACTATAACGGATAAAGGTATGAGCGAAATTAAGTTGTATTTGGTCAGACATGGAAAAACCTATTGTAATGAAAGACAATTATACTGTGGTAAAAGTGATGTTGAGCTAAGTGAAAGCGGGAAAGAGCAATTGAGGGGAATTTCTGGAAGAGTTAAATATACAAAGTGTGATTTTTACTTTACAAGTGGAGCAAAGAGAGCAAATCAAACATTAGAAATTATTTGTCCACAGAATAAGTATAAAGTTTTAAACAAGTTTTTTGAATATGATTTTGGCGATTTTGAATTAAAATCATATGAAGAAATAAAACTGTTAAAAGAGTATATAACTTGGATAGAAGATGAAGAAGGAAATATAAAATGTCCAAGCGGAGAGAGCAGAGTAGAATTTAGAAAAAGAGTTAATGATGGATTTGTGGAGCTTATAAATTATCTCATTAAAGAAAATATAGATACTGCTTTTGGAGTGATTCATGGAGGAAGTATAGGTATAATATTAGAAACGTTTTATGATAATAAGAAAAAATTTTATGAGTGGCAGCCTGGCAATGGAGAAGGATACGAATTGATAATAAAAATAAGAGAAGATGAGCAATTTGAAATAGAGAATGTATCTCAAATACAGTAAGAAAATATGATTGGAATTATTTTTGAGATACGAAAGAAATTGACGAGGAGAACTATATGATTGAACTTAGTATAGGATTTATTTTGGATTTATTAATTGGAGATCCTAATAATCCATTTCATCCAGTTAGAGGGATTGGATATGTAGCTAAAAAACTTGAAACACTGTTTAGAAGAATATTTAGAAAGCATTTAAAAGCAGCAGGGCTTATTGTATGGATGCTTACTGTGATAATAATATTTGCAATTGTATTCTCGATTGTTAAATTATCGAGAGAATTTAATATTTACTTTGGAGTTATTTTAGAGGGAATTCTGATATATTTTTGCATATCATCGAGAGCCTTAGTTGTTGAAGGATATAAAGTAGTTAAGTTCTTATTAAGAAATGATTTAGATGGGGCAAGAAAGCAACTATCATTTATAGTAGGGCGAGACACTGCAAGCTTGAGTAAAGAGGGAATAATAAGAGCAGTTGTTGAAACTATAGCAGAAAATATGGCAGATGGAGTCATAGCTCCTTTATTTTATGCTATGATTTTTGGAGCGCCTCTTGCATTTGCGTATAAAGCGGTGAATACATTAGATTCGATGTTTGGGTATAAGAACGATGAATACATAGATTTTGGATATTTCCCGGCGAAATTGGATGATGTTTTTAATTTTATTCCAGCCAGGATAACAGGCATGTTGATAGTATTAGCTTCTGCATTTCTAGGATATGATTATAAAAATAGCTTTAAGATATATAGAAGAGATAGATATAATCATACAAGTCCTAATAGTGCACATCCAGAAGCAGCTATAGCCGGTGCATTAGGTGTACAACTTGGTGGGGCAAATTACTATTTTGGAAAACTTGTAAGCAAGCCTACAATAGGAGATGAAATTAAAGAAATTGATATTAATGATGTTAAGAAGACTGCTAAGGTTCTTTATTTATCATCTTTCATAGGGTTTGTGTTCACTTTAGTATTTAGAAGGCTAATAGTAATAATATTTTAGATGTCAGAAATTTGAGTGATTAACGATTGTTATAATATAGAGAGGTTACTGTTAATATTAAATGGAAATTGATGTATATGTTGAAATAGTAAAATTATTTTTAAGTATATAGTAACTTAAAGATAAATTAAGATTAAAATGTAGAAATTCAATTGAAACATATATGAACTATGTATAGGGAGGAAAGTCATGGCAAACTTTGGACATGGTGGAAATGCTAAAGAAATAAGTAGAGAAAATAAAATAGATTACAAAGACATAATTGACTTCTCAGCTAATATAAATCCGTTAGGAATGCCAAGTCGTGTAAAAGATGCAATTATTGAAGGTATAAATGAAATTGAGAAATATCCGGATATAACTTATTTTGAACTTAAGGATTCAATAGAAAAGTTTGAAAATGTTAGCAAAGAAAATTTGATTTTGGGTAATGGGGCAGCAGAAGTTTTATTTAATACAGTTAGAGGGATTAATCCAAGGAATACATTAATTTTAGCCCCAACTTTTTCGGAGTATGAAGAGGCCGCAAAGGCAATAAATAGTAATATTATTTATTATAATCTTAAAGAGGAAAATAATTTTAATATAAGAGAAGATATTCTAGATAATATAAGTGAAAACTTAGATTTGCTATTTATATGTAATCCTAATAATCCAACAGGTGTTATAACTGAAAGAGATTTATTAAGAAGAATTTTGAACAAGGCAGAGAAAAATAATGTTAGGGTAGTAATAGACGAATCATTTTTGGATTTTAGAGAAGGAAGCTTTTCGATGATTCCCTATATAGATGAATATAAAAATTTAATTATAATAAAATCTTTGACCAAATTTTTTGCGCTTCCAGGCATAAGGATTGGTTATGCTATTTGCAGTGATTTAGCATTGAAAGAGAAGATAGAAACTATATCTCCTGCTTGGAATATAAATATCTTAGCAGAAATAGCAACAAAAGCAGCACTTAATGAAAAGAATTATATAAAGAAATCTATAGAATTTATAGACCATGAAAAAAAATACCTATATAATGAAATAAGAGAAATAGATGGAATTAAAGTCTTTGAACCAAGTGTGAATTTTATTTTATTAAAAACCTTGATAAAAATAGATTTGAAAAAAGATCTTTTAAAGAATAATATATTAATTAGAAGCTGTAGCAATTATGTGGGGTTAGATAATAGCTATTATAGGATTGCTGTACGAAGTCATGAAGAGAATTACAAACTGATAAAAATAATGAAAAATATATTTGAAATGCATAGAAAAGAACAATAATTTAAGTTATGTATAGGTTAATTTTATTGTTAAAAATAGATGAAATATTAAGCTTTGATAATGAGAGGAGCAGGATATGAATAGAAAATTTATTGCTTTAATAATGAGCGTGCTTGTAGGAATGAGTATAGGAATTTCTAATAAAGTTAATGCAGAAATTAGCAATGGATGGGTTAATAACAATAATGGCTGGAGTTATTATGAAAATGGCAGTGTAAAAACTGGATGGGTAAATGATAAGGGGAATTTTTATTATCTTAAAGATGATGGAAATATGGCTGTAGGATGGATTAATGTTAATAATAAATGGTACTATATGAATGAGTCTGGAGCTATGAAAACAGGTTGGCTTCAGTATAAAGGAGCTTGGTATTATTTAAAGCAAAATGGAGAAATGGTTTCCAATGATACAGTAGATGGATACTATTTAGGAGCAGATGGATCTTGGATTGAAAAAAACTCAGCCAATGATACAACTGAAACCACTGATGAATTGAAAAATAATATTACTATGAAAACAGAAAAAAATGAATATGATCTAAATACTAAAGAGATTACTATATATATTACAAACAATGGAAAGCAATCAGCTTATTATGGACTGGAATATGTAGTTGAAAAATTTGCAGACAATAAATGGAGTAAAGTCTCTTTTAAGGATGAACCAATGTTTATAGAAATAGCTTATAATTTAGAGCCGGGAAAAACAAGTAGTCAAGTTATTTCTTTAGAAAACTTGGAGAACTTAACTGCAGGTAAATATAGAATAGTAAAGTTTGGCGGAAGATATACTGCTGAATTTGAATTAAAGTAAAAACAAATAAGAGGGGTAGTATGGATAAAGAAAATGTTGTAGTTTCATTCAGCGGGGGGAAAGATTGCACTTTAGCCTTGCATAGAATGATTAAAAACGGTTATAAGATAATAGGATTATTAGTTACTTTTGACAATCAAAAAGATTCTTATTTTCATAAAATACCAAGGAATATTTTTCAAAAAGTTTCTAAGGAATTAGGAATTCCGCTTATTGAAATAGACTGTAGCAATAAAAATAATTATGGAGAAGAATTTGAAATGGCATTAAAAATTTCAAAAGATAAAGGTGCCGAAATTTGTGTATTTGGAGATATAGATATAGAAGCACACAGAGGTTGGTGTTTAGATAGATGTAATGCAGCAGAAATTAAAGGAGTATTTCCATTATGGCAAGAAAATAGAGAAAAGCTTACTAATGAGTTTATAGACTATGGTTTTAAAGCTATAATTAAAAAGGTAAATCTAAAGGCGCTAGGAATAGAATTCTTAGGAAAAGAATTAACCAAAGAGGTTGTTAATGAAATAAAAAACTTAGGATGCGATCCTTGCGGGGAAAATGGAGAATATCATACATTAGTTTTTGATGGTCCTATATTTAAGAATTCAATCAAATTTAATAAGGTCGGTAAAGAGCTTACAGAGGATTATGGATATTTAACAATAAAGGGATTATTGGATTAAGGATAAAGCTTATCAGAATAATTTAAAATTTAAATTTTGGAAATCAAAGACTAGAAAATAAATGTTAAGTATTGGAACTCGAATTTGAGGGGAGTAAGGAAATGGATAAAAAAAGTATAATGTTTTTAGGTACAGCGTCTTCTGTTGGTAAAAGTACTTTAGTAACAGCCCTATGTAGATATTTAAAAAATAAAGGGTTAAATGTAGCTCCTTTTAAGGCCTTAAATATTTCGTTAAATTCGTATGTAACAAAAGATGGATTAGAAATGGGACGAGCTCAAGTTGTTCAAGCGGAAGCCTGCAAACTACAGCCAGATGCTTTGATGAATCCAGTTTTGTTAAAACCAAGTGGTAATTGCACACAAGTCATAGTGGATGGAAAAGTTCTTTGCAATATTGAGCCTTATAAATATAAGGAGCTTAATGAAACTTTAAAAGTTAAGGTTAAGAGAGCTTATGATAAACTAAGTAAACAGCATGATATAATTGTATTAGAAGGTTCTGGGAGTTGCGCTGAAATAAATTTGAAAGATAGTGATATATCTAATATGGCTATGGCAGAAATTGCCGATGCACCTGTAATTTTAGTAGCAGATATTGACAGAGGTGGAGTTTTTGCATCTGTGGTTGGTACAATTCAATTATTATCCGAATCAGAGCGTGAAAGAGTAAAAGGAGTAATAATAAATAAGTTTAGAGGTAATATGGAACTGTTTAAACCCGCAATAAAACAGTTAGAGGATATTATAAATATTCCAGTCCTTGGAGTTATGCCATATGAAAAGTTTGATATTGATGATGAAGATAGCGTCACCGAAAGAATTAGGAACAAAGAAGAAGTTGGAACTTTAGATATTGCTATTATCAGGCTTTCACATATGTCAAACTTTACTGATTTTAGCATTTTAGAAAGAATTCCAGATGTGACTATACGATATGTAGATAAACCTAGTGAATTAAAAAATCCAAATTTAATTATAATACCTGGAACAAAGAGTACAATTGAAGATTTAAGAAGTATGAAAGAAAATAAATTATTTGATAAAATAAAAGAATTAAAAGAGAGTGGTACGCCAATTTTTGGAATTTGTGGGGGGTATCAAATGCTTGGAACGTTGATACTCGATAAATTGGGAGTTGAAGGAAATATATCTCAAGAAGATGGTTTTGGATTTTTGGATATAAAGACACGGTTTAATGAGACGAAAATTACAAAGCAAACTAAGGGGAATATTTTATGTGATTTAAAATCAATTAAAGCCATAGAAGGAAGTACTATAAGCGGCTATGAAATTCATAATGGAATAAGTAAGATAGGGAAGAAAGCAATACCTTTTATTAAGGATTTAGATGGTGATATTGTAGGTGTATGTGACCAAGAAAGAGTTATTGCAGGAACTTATCTCCATGGTATGTTTGATTCAGAGGAATTTATAGGTTCATTTGTTAAATCTCTTAAAGAGAACAACGATATTGTGGTTGCAGAAGATATAATTGTAGAAAAAGTAAATGAATATAAGGATAATGAGTATGATAGATTATCTAAGCTTTTTGAAGAAAATATAGATATATATCAGTTGAGAAAAATAATGGAACTTTAGGAAGAAGGGGATAGAGATGTTAACGGCTACTGAAGAGAGATTATTAAAATATATAGAAGAACGCGCAAGAGCAAATGTTAAAGGAAAAGCTTTCTATAAGATGACGGATATATTAGAGCAGGCGTTTTGGGTATCGGAAGAAAAGGCATATGAGGTTTTGAAAAATGTAATAGCGAGAAAAAATATAGGGAATTCAAAAGATGCTATTATAGATGAATATATTGATATGCTTAAAAAAGGATATGGATCAATACAAGAACAAGTAGAATTATTTGGCGGAGATAAATATACGAGTGTTATGTACACATCTGAAAGAAGATTAAAGAAGTATGAAGGTGGAACGTTTTTTGATCTTCTTAGGGAAGTTTACAAAGTTCCAGATGAAGAAATTATGGAGGTAACAGAAAAGTATTTGAAGTTTTTAAATTCTCCCATATTCTCATATAGGTTAGAAAAGGAGACCTTCCATAAGTTTTTACAATCGGATCTAGAAGAATTAGATAAGCAGTTCAATAGGTTTGTAAATTTATAGTATTAAATTAAAAATAATTATTAAGCAGAACATGGTGTAGCTAAAAGATAATAATTATATTTTAAGTGTTGAAGGCAAATTTGGATAAATAGAGCATATGTTCTATTTATTGAAGAAAATAATAGATACAAGTTTTATACCCAGTTTATATAGTATTTATTTGAGAATATACTATATAAACTGGGTATGAATTTATTATTTTAATATTCTAAGTATTGCTAATAATATGAGCAGAGCTCCTGATAACCAAGATAATTCAAGATGTACTTTTTGAGCAAATTTTCTTCCGATAACCACGCCAAGTGACACTAGAAGAACTCCTATGATAAAGCATAATACTAAAACTTGCGTATAGTTAATGTTACATAGGCTAGATCCAATTCCTACTGCAAGACTATCTAATGATAATGCTAAACCTAAATAGAATGATTCTTTGATATTTAAGCACTTAGAATTATCAAAATCAGCTTTTATTTCATCTGCATAAACTTGCAAGACAAACTGAAAGTCAAAGATTTTAAATGTTAAAGGGCTATCGGATTTTGAGCATTTTGAGATATATGATTTAAAAATATATTCAAATAATCTATATATTCCAAGTAACATTAAAAGTATAAATCCTAAAATTCCAGGAAGGCTACTTGGGAGTATGCTTTTAAATATTGAGCCGATAAGTAAAGAACAAGCAAGTGTAATGGTGCATACTAAATTTATTACTACTGCGCATATTGGTGGAATACGAATTTTTGAAGTACCATAAGCAATACTTGCAACGAAAGAATCTATGCATAACGAAGATACTAATAATAAAGACTCAAGCATAACTATTACCTCATAAGTTTTAAATACAATTCATAATATGAAAAAAAACAACTATTAGTTACAAATTTAGCAGTTTTATATTATTTTGGAATAGATTTATTAATAATAATTGAAATTCGTATAGAATCCCTGTAAACTATAAGAAATAATAACAATTAATATACAATATGTTGTGTAATGATATATTACAGATAGAACTCTAGCAATTTAAAGTATTTACTAAGATTAAAGAGTAGAAATTAAACAGCAATATTATAATTAGGAATATGAATTTCATGATATAATTAAAATAAATATATAATTGATTCACTGTATACATATATGTTTCAATAACTGACTTATACTTAAAATTCTAGTAGTATAAGTGTTTAATTGAAGTAAAATGTATCAACTTAATCGCAACATATATATATAAGAAATACCAATAAATATGCTGTAAATTATATTATATAAATGGAGGATTAAAATGTATAAATTACTTGCACTAGATATGGATGGAACTTTACTTACAACTGATAAGAAGGTTTCAAAAAATACTGAAGCAGCTATAAAGGCTGCAGAAGAAAAGGGTGTTAAGATAGTATTAGCATCAGGAAGACCATTAGATGGATTAAATAGGTATTTAGAAGAACTTGATTTAATAAAAGGTGAGGACTATGTACTTAGCTTTAATGGAGGATTAGTTCAAAATACTAGAGGGAAAATTGTCTCAAAGGTATGTTTAAAAGGAACTGATTTAAAATATATATATGAAATAAGTAAGAGGCTTAATGTCAATATACATGCTTTTTCTGCAAATGATGGATTAATATCTCCTAAAACTAGTAAATATACAGAGTATGAAGCTACAATGAATGGCATTGATATAACTATTAAGGACTTTAATGAAGTTGACGACGATGAAGATATAATAAAAGTCATGATGATAGATCCACAAGAAATATTAGATCCAGCCATAAAGAAATTACCTAACGAAATTTATGAGAAATATAGTGTATTTAAAAGTGCACCTTTCTTCTTAGAATTTACACATAAAGAAGTAGATAAAGGACTTGGTTTAAAAAAACTTGGTGAATATCTTGGGATAAAACGAGAAGAAATAATTGCATGTGGAGATGCTGGAAATGATTTATCAATGGTAAAGTATGCTGGACTTGGTGTAGCGATGGGAAATGCTACTGAAGAAATTAAAGAAGCTGCAGATTTTATTACTAATTCAAACGACGAGGATGGAATAGTGAAAGTAATAGAAAAATTTATTCTAAGTTAATCTAACTAGAAATTTATAGGAAATTGTTTTATTGTTATTGACTAAACCACATTTTGACAGACAATATAAAACAATTTCTTTTTTTCTGAGGAAATTATAACGTTATCAAGTCTATAGATATTTTGCCTTTTGTGAGTATGAATCATATAATAGGATACTCAAGTGGCGGGGGAAAAGAGTCAAAAGAATAGAAAACAAATTTATTCGCCCGCAAAATTTTTCTCATATTTGTTCGAAAAGGCAAATGAGTAAAAAAAATTATATTTAATTAATGAAAGTTTATGCCTAAGGTAATATAATATATTTATGTACTTATATAGCAGACTTAATTTGTTTTATAATTAAAAATTGAAATTAACTGTTTGGGGATAATTATGGGTGTTACATAAAGGAAGGGTATGTACATATGATCTATATTTAGGGGTATAGTATAAATAATGATTTATTTAGGGGGAATATAAGCTTTGAGATTAGTCCCAATTGAAAATGTTAAGCCAAATACAGTACTTGGAAAATCGTTGTATGACATTAATGGCAGAATTTTACTTAGAGCCGGAGTGGTTTTAAGAGAAAATACAATTGCAAAAATAAGGGGAATAAATATTCTATCAATATATATAGTTGATAAATACAGTAATGAAGAAATTGAAGATATTATTAAACCAGAACTCAGGCAAAAAGCAATTATAACGATAAAAGAAGCATTTTCTAACATAGGAAGGCTTAATAATAGCAATTCAGTAAGGAATAAAGAAAGTGATTATACATGGCAAGAGCAAAGTTATTTTTATAATATAGGAAAAATGGCAGTAAATTTAATTGATGATATCTTAAATAGAAGGGATATAATGCTTGCATTAGTGGATATAAGAAGTATGAATAATTATATGTATTCTCATTCTGTAAATGTTGCAGTAATCTCCCTTACTATAGGAATTGCACTTCAATTACCAAAAAAGAAATTGGAAGCTTTATGCATTGGTGCATTGATACATGATATTGGAAAATCATTAATACCAAGGGATATCATTGATAAACATGGAATCTTAAGTGAAGAAGAAAAAGAGATATTAAGACAACATCCAAGACTTGGATATAAGTATTTATCAAGCACTTATAATATTAATAGCCTAAGTAAATTAATAGTTCTTCAACATCATGAAAGACCAGATGGAAATGGATATCCAGATGGATTAGCTAAAGATAATATTATTGAACTAAGCAATATTGTAAGTATCGCCAATGTATATGACAATTTATCAACAGATTTGCCAGATAAAAGAGCAATGTTTCCAAGTGATGTACTAGAATATTTGATGTCAAATGCAGGAACTATGTTTGATTATAATATAGTTAATATATTTTGTAGAATAGTGATTCCATATCCAAAAGGAACTATTGTAGAATTAAGCACAGAAGAAGTTGCGGTGGTGGAAGAAACTACACCAGGCTTTCCACTAAGGCCAACTGTAAGAGTAATAGAAAGTCCTAGAGTAAGTAGAATTGGTATGAAAGTTGACCTTATAAAAGAAATTTCAATAGTCATTACTGGTGTGAAATATGAAATTAACTAATATAGGCATGTTAGAAAGGCAATCTTTTGATTAAGATTGCCTTTCTAACTATTCAAATATATCAATAAATTTAAAATTAATGACATCAAATAAGCCTTTATCTGTAATTTTTAAATCTGGTATTACTGGTAAGGATAAAAACGATAATGTTAAAAATGGATTGAAATCAATGTTTGGAGCTATAATTTTGATAGCCGAATGAAGATTTTCTAAATCAAGCTCAATTTCACCATATGTTCTATTCGTCATAAGCCCGCCAATTTCAAGTTGAATATGAGCAAGAATAATCTCATCTCTAACTACAATTATACCGCCACCCATTCGTTCTAATTCTTTAGCAGCAAACAGCATATCTCTATCATTTGCCCCAGCAAGTATTAAATTATGAGAATCATGAGCAATGGTAGTTGCAATTGCACCTTCTAAAATCCCTAAACCTTTTAATATTCCAAGCCCCAAATTGCCAGAAGCCTTATGCCGTTCAATAACTGCAATTTTTGCTAAGTCATCTTTAGGTGAGGAGTTGAAAAATTTAGAATTATTATCTTTCATTGAACTAATATCTGAGATATTGAGCTTTAGGTGAATACTTTCTAATTTATTTGGAATTATCTCGATTGCATTTAATCTGTTTACATCTTTATTTGGTATATTAATTTTGAAACTATCTTCAGTTAAATGTGGGAGATTTATGGAATTACAAAAATCATCAATATTTGTGTTTTTTACTAAACCTCTATCAAAATTAACAAGTTCATTATCACTTACAACTAATTTACCTTCTTTATAAACTTGAGCTATTTTAAATTCTTCTAAGTTATCTAATAATATAAAATCTGCAATATATCCAGGAGCAATTGCTCCCTTGTTGCTTAGTTTATATAAGAGTGATGGGTTAATTGTTGCCATTTGAATAGCTGTTTCGGGCTTTAAGTTAGAATTATTTATAGTATAAATAATTGAGCTGTTAATTGAGCCATTAGCAGCAATATCATCAATATGTTTATCATCAGTGCAGAAGCAAAATCTATTACTATTAGATTCATTAACTGCAGGTAATAATTCCTTTAAGTTTTTTGCAACAGTACCTTCTCTAATTAGAATATACATACCGCGTCGGATCTTATCAAGAGCTTCTTCGGCATTATTGCATTCGTGATCAGTTAAAATGTTAGCAGCTCTATAGGTGTTTGTCATCATAGATGTAAAGCCAGCTCCATGACCATCAATAACTTTATTACTGATAATTGAATCATATATCTTATCAATTATTTTCTCATCACACTCTGAGACGGAAGGATAATCCATGACTTCAGCTAACCCCAAAACTTTATCATTTTTATAAAAATCTTTTAAATCCCTAGAGAGCAAAGTTGCACCAGAGCTTTCAAAGCTGGTACCAGGAACACAGGATGGAAGCATAAAATATATATCAAATGAGATATTTTGTGAAGAATTAAGCATGAAATTTATACCTGCAGTTCCCATAACATTTGAAATTTCATGGGGATCTGCAATAACAGATGTGATTCCGTTTAATAATGCTAGTTTGCTGTATTCAACAGGTGTGACCAAACTCGATTCTATATGGCAATGAGAATCAATAAGTCCAGGACAAATATATTTGTTAGTGCCATCTACAATTCCATATCCATCATAGTCACCAATACCTATAATATACCCATCTTTAACACCAATATTATCTATGAATCTATTCTTATTAAAAACATCAATTATGGTAACATTTTTAATTACGAGATCACATTTTATGCTTCCATTAGAAGCTTTGATATGATTTATTAATGTATCTTTATTCAAATAAAATTCCTCCTTATTACGCATTTTTATTAGTTATATTCACTGTATCTAAAAAATATATTGCCTTATTATAATTGAAATTTGTGAATATTGTCAAAAGTAAAAATGTTTACAAATAAAAAAATATATTTTCATCTTTTGATAACGTTTGAATATAGGAGTTTTTATACATAATATGGAGATAAAGAAGTTAGGTGCATATTATAAATTTAGATTATAATATGCGCCTAACTTTTATTTGTATAATTAACTATTTGATTAAATAAATTCTATACACGTTGGAGTTGGGACATTTTCAGATGCCATAAAAGTTAACTCTCCTGTTATTGAATTAATGGAAAATATAGATATATTATTAGAATTTTCATTTGCACAAAGTAGGAATTTACCAGATGGATCCAATTGGAAATCTCTAGGAGAATCCCCGTTGCAAGAAATAGTATTTACATACTTTAGCTTTCCATTATCTGAATTTATATGGAATAAACTTAAAGAATTATTTCCTCTGTCAGAGGTATAAAGAAATTTATTGTTCTTGTGTATACGAATTGCTGAGCCGGACTTTTTCCCTTCGTGATCTTGTGGTAATGAACTTAGAGTTTGAATATTTTCAAAAGTAATCTTTGATTTTGTTTTATAATCAAAAACAAAAATTTCCGAAGTTAATTCGCTCAAAACGTAATAGAAGGGTTTTCCATTAGTGCTAGTAATATGTCTTGGTCCTGTTCCCGCAGGAAAGGTATAATTTAGATCTTCATTTTGATAGAGCTTTCCGTCTTTCACTGAAGAAACTATCAGTTTATCAATCCCCAAATCAATAGATAGAATGTATTTCTCATCATGAGTAAACATTGAACAATGGATATGAGGCTTTTCTTGTCTTAAATGGTTTATACTAGAGCCATTGTGACTTCCAAGCATAGGAGAATTTAAAATTAAGCCATCTAAAGTACTATATACAAACATTTTATTTTCATGATAGTTTGAAGAAATTAAAATTTCATGGCTTTTGTTTAGACTTACATGACAAGGTGGTTTTTCTTCAGAAAGATTAGAGTTTATTAAGTGCAGTTTATTATCTTCCTTCCAATATTTAAACGAAGATACCCCAGCTTTTTCCCCAACTTTACATGTTGAGTAAAGAATGTGCCTTTCTCTATCAAGAGTTAAATATGTAGGATTTTCTATATTATAAGCTAAATTGATATTTTCGATATTACCTGAAATTGTATCAAAATTAATTCTATAGATTCCTTTACTTTCATTTTTGGTATAAGTTCCAATAAATCCAACTGAAATATTTTCTTTTATTACCATTATACATGCCCCCTTTTATTGTATATTTATTAGTATAGCATAAACAGAAGTGAAAAATATTTATGAAATTTTATTAAGATCTATTGATTTTAATCATTTAATTATGGTAGTGGAAAAAATAAAAAAGATTAATAATTGTGTATAATTATTAATATCAAAATATAACCAAATAGCAGTAAGTTTTTGTAAATAAGTAATTATAAACATTATAAACTGCAAATAGAATAATTTTATAATTTATGGTATTATACATACAAAAGTTTAATAATAGATAGTGATTCTGGTTTATAGGCTGAATATCTATGGTTATTAATTATTTTTATGAAACTAAACAACAAAACTATATAAATTGGTTTAAAGAATTCGTGTTATATTTTTAGAGTTTAAGCTTGTGAAATTAATAGTAATATAAATGCATTATTTAAGCTTACATAATTTGATTATTATATTTAGTTTTATAATGTTGATAAGAAGCTGAATTTTGATATAATAATATTTATATACAAAAATAATTAAATAATAATTTTAAATAAGCAATAATCAAATTGGGGGGAACAACGATGCCAATAAAAATTCCTATAGAATTACCTGCATTTCAGGTTTTATCTGATGAAAACATATTCGTAATGAATAATGAGAGGGCTAACACTCAAGACATAAGACCGCTAAGAATAGCAATTCTTAATTTAATGCCAAAAAAAATAGTAACAGAAAATCAATTGTTAAGGTATTTATCTAATACACCGTTACAAGTAGAAGTAAGACTTATACAGACTAAGAGTTACACTTCTCATAATACACCATCGGAGCATCTAAATAAATTTTATAGCTATTTTGATGATATAAAAAAAGAAAAATTTGATGGACTTATAATAACTGGAGCGCCAGTTGAACAAATGGCTTTTGAAGATGTTACATACTGGAAAGAGCTTACCGAAATAATGGAATGGAGCAAGACTCATGTATTTTCAACATTCTATATTTGCTGGGGGGCACAGGCTGGGCTATATTATCACTATAATATACCTAAATATGATTTAGATGAAAAAATGTTTGGGGTGTTCTCACATTGGGTGAATGATGAGAAAGCTGATTTGACAAGAGGATTAGATGATGTATTTTATGCACCTCACTCTAGGCATACTGAAGTCAAACGCGAAGATATAGAAAAGGTTTCAAATCTTGAAATTTTATCTGAATCTGAGGAAGCTGGGGTATTTATAGTTGCCACGAAAGATAGGAGAAATGTGTTTGTAACTGGACATATGGAATATGATAGAAATACATTGATGGATGAGTATATAAGAGATAAGGAAAAAGGCGATGAAATATCTGTACCTAAAAATTATTTCAAAAATGATGATATAAATCAAAAACCATTGTATATATGGAGAGGTCCTGCTAGTATAGTTTTTGGAAATTGGTTGAATTATTGCGTATATCAAAATACACCTTTTGATCTTAACACTCTTTAGAAATTTTATAGACAAATAAAAAGTTCTTAACTCACATATAATTTAATAGAAGGCGAGTTTTTTATGCTTTGGTTGCATAATGTAACATTAGGCATAATCAAAAAAATAACAAGTTCATCTGTCAAGCCTATTTTCTATTATGCCGCGTTAGTAGATTGCTCTAATAGGCTTGCTATGAGATCAATCTACTTCCTTGCCTAATAAAAAATAATCATGGCATTTTGAACTTGTTATTTTCTTTCATATGCCTACATAAAAAATGCTCGCTATTTTTAATTAGCTCGCTAGAGTTTTCTAACATATGCGTAAAAAGACAGATGAGTAAAAATATCCATCTCCACAGTCAACTGCGATTTTGTTCTTAGATCTTGAAAATCATATATATAAGGAGGTATTAATGAAACAAAAGAATTTTCATTTAATATTGCTATTAAGTATATCTGTAATTCTGGTTACATCAGGAATAAATCCTCATGATAGATTCACGTGGTTTTTAGAGGTTTTTCCGGCAGTAATAGGAATTATAGTTTTAATAACTACTTATAATAAATTCATATTTGCTAACTTAACTTATATTCTTATTTGGTTTCATGCAGTCATATTAATAGTGGGGGGGCATTATACCTATGCGGAAATGCCTTTGTTTAATTGGCTAAGAGATACTTTTGACTTGAGTAGAAACTATTATGATAGATTTGGACACTTTGCACAAGGATTTATACCAGCAATAATTATTAGAGAAATTCTAATAAGAAAAAAGATTGCTAAAAACATAGCATGGACAAATTTCATTACAGTATCAATTTGCCTTGCTATTAGTGCTTCATATGAAATAATAGAATTTATTGTCGCAGTAATTACTGGTGAAAGTGCAACAGCCTTTTTAGGAACGCAGGGAGATGTTTGGGATACGCAGTGGGATATGATTTTTGCGCTTTTTGGCTCAATTGTTTCGGTATTAACGCTAGGAAAATATCATGAGAATTTATTAAAGAACAAGCAATAATACTTTGCCCAATAGAATTCAAATGTCAAATGCACTATTTTAATAATTTAAATATAGTACAACTAGGAAAATTTGCATAAGAAGTATGAAGGGAACTCCAATTGTGAACTTCTTATGCTTTGTTTTATGCCTAAAACTAGACATTCCAATAAGCATACCAATAGAGCCGCCCAAAATAGAAATACCTATAAGAGTTTTTTCGGGTATTCTCCATTCTTTATGAATAGCTCTTTGTTTATCTATAAACATAATAAGAAAGCCTAGAAGGTTGATAACTAATAAGTATGTAAATACAACTTTTAACATAAATTTCACTCCAATATATCATTAAATACAAATTTAATATTAATGATAACATAATTTATACAGGAGTACAAAATATAGAAATATGAAATAAAAGAAGTTGGATTCACAGAATTTTAATACTGCTTATTTTAAATTCATGTCATTAGCCACCTAAAGTTACATCTTGCTCATTATACCAAGATAAAGCATTATAAAAGTCTTCTTTTTTAAAATCAGGCCAGTAATTATCTAAAATATAAAAATCTGAGTAAACAGATTGAACTGGTAATAAGCCGCTTAATCTTCTTCGCCCACCCCATCTAAGTATGAGATCTATTCTAGAAATATCTTTTGATTGTAAGCATGGTTGAATATGTTTTTTTGATATATCTGCGCCTTTTAGTAAATTCAAATCCCATTCCCAACCGTAATTAATTAAAAAGTTTGCTTTTATTCCGCCTAAACCAAATTTCTTTCTTTTGGTGAAGGGCAATAGTTCTTTTGGGAAGCAGCTAGACGCAGTATTACCTAAGACTAATATTTCGCAATCCTCTTTGGTTAAAAGCATAACTGAATCAATACAAGCTTTAGTAAATGCTACTTTTTGCTCGCTAGGACGTTTGGTATTGTCAATTGTGAATCCATAAAAGGTTACTTCCTGAATATTTTCCTTTTGGCATAATTTAAAGACCTCAAGTCCTGGATTTATTCCGTGATCATAGCCTTTATCTTTGCTTAATGAGTTAGATAAAGCCCAACGTCGATTTCCATCAGGAATGATGCCTATGTGTTTCGGGATTCGCATAATTTTGTTCACCTCTCAAATTTGATATTGCTTTTAAGAGTATAACCCAATTAATCCAAAAAAATACACACCTATGAAAAAAGCGCGAAGCGCAACCAAGAACTTAAATGAAAAAAGCGCGCACATGTGAAAAGAGTGCGAAGCACAATTCGGAACTTTAAGTGTAGCAACGAACTTTAAAAAATAAAAACCCTAAGCATAAGTTTAGGGGATCATATGCTTAGGGCAAGTCATTAATGTATAAACGACTTTTATTAATTAATAAGGGGTAAATAATAATTAACTACTTTATGATATTAGTATAATCCTGAAATGTGTCAAAAATATGTCAGAAATAAAAAATATATATGTTGCAATAACAAACGTACATTTAAATTCTAGTAATCTAAGTCTAAGTGTTCAATTAGGACAAATTAATGTAGAAACTAAATTGCAGAGTATGTATTTAATTAATACAATAATATTTATAAAGAGTTGTATTCTTAGGAACTATGAACTATACACGTTAGATAATCTGATTATAAATATTTGATAATTAATTGCAAATTAAATGTTTTTTGAGCGAAAATAGTATATACTAAAATATTAGTAGAACAAGATACTTATCTAAGTTTAGAAATTTTTTAGATTAATGTTATGTTAATGAACTCTAAGGAATATATCCTGGTTAGAATTTTATTAGATAAAGAGTAAGAAAAATATTTTTCATTACTATATTATTCAGAGTTAATCTATAATTCTGATAAGAATTACTTGGAAAAAACAATCCCTATCTGATAAACTTAAGTGAGAGTTCAAATGTATCATTTGGCAACTCGAACTTACTCAGCGAACGAATGTGAGTCGAGTTTCAGCTAATGAGTCCAAAAGTGAAGATCCAAATTTTACATTTGGTTACTGAACTTTCTCTTTGTGAGAATGTAACATTTGGAAACAAAGAGAAAAGGTAAATTAAAAAGTATGTGAGGTGGCAATACGTGATAGGCTTAATAGGCATAAGAAAAAATACTCCATTAGAAATTAGAGAAAAATTTATAGTTAAGTCTAAAAGATATGACGAATATTTTCGAGAATTACTTAAGGAATTAAATGAGGTAGTTATTTTAGCTACATGTAATAGAACAGAAATTTATTTTAATGCTTCTTTAAATGAAGAAGAATTATTAAAAAAGATTTTTGATATTTTTAAATGGGATTACGAATATAAAAAATATGTTTTCATAACTAATAGTAAGGATGCTTATAGGCATTTGTTTGAAGTTTGCTCCGGATTTCATTCGAAAATATTAGGAGAGGATCAAATTCTAGGGCAAGTTAAGGATGCTTATGAAGAGGCTTTAGAATTTAAAGCTGTTTCATTAGAATTGCATAGATTATTTCAGGAAGCTATTACTTGTGGAAAGCGATTCAGAAAAGAAGCTAAGTTATTTGAAATTCCAGTATCATCTTCTTCTATAGTAGTTAATGAGGCTATTAATCATAAATGCACTAAATTTATGGTTTTAGGTTATGGAGAAGTTGGACAGCTTGTAATGAAATATTTGCTTTCGCATAAAATCGAAACTGTCTACTTGGTCGTTAGAAATCCTAGAATAAAAGATGAAATGCAGGATGAACGAGTAAAAGTAATTACTTTTGAAGAAAAGAATAAATATATTAATAGTATAGAATGTATAATAAGCTGTACTTCAGCACCACATCCAGTTGTAAAAGCAGAAGATATTAGTGAAAGCGGAAATAGGTTAGTAATCTATGATTTATCAGTTCCAAGAGATGTGGAAAAAGAAGTAGCGTTATTATCTAGGACTGAGGTTTATAATATTGATACAATAAGTCGTATAGATGATGAAAATAAAAAATTAAGAAAAGACAAGATGGAAGAAAATAGACATATAATGAATAAATATCTAAAGGAATATGATGAATGGTTAAAATTAAGAAGTATTTCTCATGTAATCAAAAACTTAAAAACTGTTGGAAATGATGTTTACGAGAAAAGAGTTCAAACTTTTTCACATAAAAGCAAAGATAAAAATGATATTGCTTTAGCACATAAATTAATTAAAAGTACATCTGATTTTTACATAAATAGAGCAATTGAAGTTATTAAAGAAGAGACTCTAAAAGGATGTGGTGAAGAATGGATAGGAATAATAGAGAAAATATTTATGACGAAGGAATAGAGTATTCCTATATCTCATTAATTTCTAAAAAACTAAGAGTTGGAATAGTTGGTGGAGGTAAAGCAGGTACAATAAAAGCACGGCATTTTGTAAAAAACAAATGCTATGTTGAGGTAATATCTAAAACTTTTGATAAGGAATTAACTGAACTCTCTAAAGCCTTTTCAGAAAGACTTAAGCTTATAGCTGGAGATTTTTGCTATGAATTTTTAAAAGATAAGCATCTTATAATTATTGCATTAGATGATGAAAATTTAAAAAACATAACAAAGAAATACTGTGAAGAGAACTATAAGATATATATAGATTCATCTGATTTTATAAGTGGAATGGGAGTTATTCCGATTCAAAGAAGTGCAGAAAATGCAGTATTTGCATTAAATACCAAGTATGGAAATCCAAAAGGGGCAGTTTTACTTTCTAATAAAGTAGAAGAGACCATAAAAGAATATGATGAATTTATTAAATACATAGGATTAATACGAAATAAAGCAAAATCATTTCCAGAGTTTAAAGTGCAAATAACTTCGTTTATTGGGAATGATGAGTTTAAGAAATCTTTTGATAAGGGTGAAGCTGAAAAAGCATTGAGGAGCAGATTTTCAAAGGAAATTGTAGATTATTTAATTAATTTTTAAATGAGTTTGTAGGTAAATGAATTTTGGAGGTAGGATTAAATTAATGAATAAATTGACTATAGCAACAAGAAAAAGTAAGTTGGCTCAAACGCAAACAGAAATAATAATGAGAAGTTTAAAGGATAAATTTAATATAGATAGTGAAAAAATGCTTATTGTTACGGAAGGGGATAGAAAATTAGATGTTTCTTTGGCAAAGATAGGCGGAAAGGGATTATTCGTAAAAGATATAGAGATTGCACTTTTAGAAAAAAGAGCTGATGGCGCAGTTCATAGTATGAAGGATGTACCTTATGAATTGAGTCATGAATTTGAAATAGCAGCTATAACAGAAAGAGAAGATATAAGGGATGTATTAATTTCTAAAGATAATATACCATTTAAAGAACTTAGGAAAGGTGCAACCATCGGAACTAGCAGTATAAGAAGAGCTTGCCAGTTAAAGTTTCTGCGAAATGATTTGGAGATAGTTTCAATCAGAGGAAATGTTCAAACTAGATTAGAGAAAATGAAAAGTCAGAATTTAGATGGTATTATACTAGCTTCAGCAGGATTAAAGAGATTAAATGAAGAAGGTATAATTACTGAGTATTTTGACCCTAAAGTATTTATACCAGCAGTTGCGCAAGGAGCACTGGGAATTGAATGCTTGAAAACTAGTGATGCTAAAAAATATTTTGAAAAACTAGAAGATTCAAACGCAAAATTAACTGTTGAAGCTGAACGAAGCTTTATGAGAATGCTAAACGGTGATTGTCATAGCCTTATTGGAGCTTATTCAGAAATTCAGGGTAATGATCTATATATGATTGGTATATATGACATAGGCGGAAGAATAGTTAAAAAAGATATTTTAGGAAATAAGAACAATCATATTGAAGTTGGAAGAAAATTGGCGAGTAAGATATTAGAGATATAGGAGAGTCAGAGTATGAGTAAAGTATATATAATAGGCACAGGCCCAGGAGATGAAGAGTTATTAACATTAAAGGCTGTAAAAGTATTAAAAAGATGTACAGCTGTTCTTTATGATAGATTAGTTTCAAATAATGTTTTAAATTATTTAGAGCCAAATTGTGAAATTTATTATTGTGGAAAGGAACCAGGAGCTCATTCTAAAACTCAAGAAGAAATTAATGAACTTTTAGTTAAGCTTGCAAAAGACGGGCATACAGTTGGAAGAATTAAAGGTGGAGACCCGTATGTTTTTGGAAGAGGCGGAGAAGAAGTATTGGCTTTAGTCAATGAAAATATAGACTTTGAGGTGATACCAGGGATAACATCTCCTATTGCAGTATTAAATTATGCGGGAATACCAATAACTCACAGGAAGATAGCACAAAGTTTTCATGTTATAACAGGAAAATCTGCGCAAGATTTAAATGTGAATTTTAAGGCATTAGCTAAAGAAGAAGGTACATTAGTATTTATGATGGGATTAAGTAATTTAGATAATATAGTTGATGAGCTTATTAATAATGGGAAAGAATCAACTTTTCCATGTGCAGTAGTGATGAGAGGTACTTCAGCTAAGCAAAAAAAGGTAGTAGGAACGCTTGAGAATATTGCACAAAAAGTAAAAGAAGCTAAATTACAATCTCCATGTATAATTGTTGTTGGTGAAGTTGTAAACTTAAACAAGGATTTGAACTGGTATGAAAATAAACCTTTGTTTGGAAAGAATATATGTATTACAAGATCAAGGAGACAATCTGAGAAATTAAAAAATAAATTGGTTGACTTAGGAGCGGAAGTTACAAGTTTTAATTCTATTAAGATAAAAAGCAGTGCAGAGAACTTAAATGATTATATAGATAAGATAGAAAATTATGATCATATAGTATTTACTTCAGTTAATAGTGTAGAAATATTTTTTGATTACTTTATTGAAAAAGATTATGATATAAGAAGAATTAAGGCTAAAATATCTGCAATAGGAGCTGCTACCGCAAATTCTTTAAAACAAAGAGGAATTATCTGTTTTGCAAAGGCCAGAGAATTTGTTGGTGAAGGTTTAGTTAGCATATTAAAACCTCATTTGAAAGATAACCAAACTCTACTTTTGCCGTGTTCTGCAAAAAGTAGGAAATATATTTATGAAGAACTAACAAATTGTGGTGCAATTGTAGATAAAGTATATATATATGATACGGTTTGTGGATCAGTAGTTAATAAGAGATCTTTTGATGAAGTTGACATAGTATTCTTCACAAGTCCGTCAACAGTTGAAAACATGATTGATATGTTAGGTATTGAGGAAATTAAGAAAAAGCAGGTTATAGCTATAGGACCAAAGACTAATGAACCTTTAGAAAAGTATGGAATAAAAGCATACGTATGTAAAGAACACTCAGAGGAAGGGTTTCTGAAAGAGATAGAAAATTTACTGCAATAGAGGAAATAGATTTTTAAAATGATTAATATATAAATTTAGATAGTAAATAAAATGAGTGACATCTTTGAAGATGGCTAAAATAATGGAGGAGTTTGTTATGATTAAAAGAGGTAGAAGACTTAGAGTTAATACTGCCATTAGAGATATGGTAAGAGAAACAAGTTTAGATTCAAAGGATTTTATTTATCCAATTTTTGTTGTTGAGGGAGACAATATAAAAAATGAAATTTCATCATTGCCAGGCGTTTATCATTATTCAGTTGATAGACTGTATGAAGTAGTTGAAGAAGTTAGAGAAGCTAATATTTCTGGAGTATTACTTTTTGGAATTCCAAACCATAAAGATGAGTGCGGTTCTGAAAGTTATAATGATAATGGAATTGTTCAACAGGCAATAAGAGAAATAAAGAAGCTTGATAAAGAATTGCTTATTATTACTGATGTCTGTATGTGTGAATACACTTCGCATGGACACTGTGGAATAATCCATGATGAATATGTAGATAATGATGAAACATTAGAATATTTAAGTAAAATAGCAGTATCACATGCAAAGGCAGGTGCAGATATTATAGCTCCTTCAGACATGATGGATGGAAGAATTGGATCATTAAGAAGTGCATTAGATGAGAATAACTTTAAGAATGTTAGCATAATGAGTTATTCTGCTAAATATTGCTCAGCTTTTTATGGACCATTCAGAGATGCGGCAAATTCAGCTCCACAATTTGGAGATAGAAAGACATATCAAATGGATCCAGGAAATAGAATGGAAGCCATTCGTGAAACGCAAATGGATGTAGAAGAAGGAGCGGATTTTATCATGGTTAAGCCAGCACTTTCTTACCTAGACATAATAAGAGATTGTAAAGAAAACTTCAATCTTCCTCTTGTAGCTTATAATGTAAGTGGTGAGTATGCTATGATTAAAGCAGCTGGAAAGCTTGGTGTTATTGATGAAGAAAGAGTGATGATGGAAACTTTAACATCGATTAAGAGAGCAGGAGCAGATATAATTATCACTTATCATGCATTAGAGGCAGCAAAAGTTTTAAAAAGATAAAAGATAGTAATTTAAAAAATATATATTGCAAAAATAATCCTTCATCATAATTCTAATAATATCACAAGAATTTTAACCGTAATTGTGAATTGTGAATTGTGAAATGTGCATTGTGGATTGCAACGTATATATTTAAATATATAAATTTTTTACAATTTAAATATAATAATATGTAAATATGAAACAATAAAAATATAAACATATATAAATATTTATAGATTTTATGCGGGCTAAGGAGGAGTTAATTTGAAAAACGTTGATATTTTTAAAGAATCAGAGGAATATATGCCTGGTGGAGTTAATAGTCCGGTTAGAGCTTTTAAGGGAGTTAATTTAAACCCGCCTGTTATAAAGAGCGGAAAAGGTGTAATAATCAAAGATGAAGAAGATAATGAATATATAGACTTCGTATTAGCGTGGGGACCATTAATTCTAGGACATTGTGATGATGACGTTGTAGGAGCAATTAAAGAAGTTAGTTCAATGGCATTGGCTTTTGGTGCACCAACAAAATTAGAATTAGATTTGGCAAAATTTATGTGCACTAATCTGGATAATGTTGAGATGATTAGGATGGTCAATTCCGGAACAGAAGCTACTATGAGCGCAGTTAAACTTGCAAGGGGATATACAAAAAGAAAAAGAATTGTTAAATTTGCAGGCTGCTACCATGGACATTTTGATGGGTTTCTAATTGAAGCCGGATCAGGAGTAATGACAGGAGGAATACCAGGTTCCCTAGGGGTACCAAATGAAAGCATAGAAAATACGTTAATTGGTATATATAATGATAAGGAACAAATTACAGAATTATTTAAAAAATATGGTAGTGAAATTGCTGGGGTTATTATTGAGCCAGTGGCTGGAAATATGGGAGTAATAAAGGCAGAAAATGACTTTATGGAAACCTTAAGAGAACTTTGCAATCAGTATGGTTCACTATTGATATTTGATGAAGTAATGAGTGGATTTAGAGTGGCATTTAAAGGAGCACAATCACTATTTAACGTTAAGCCAGATTTAGTTACGTATGCTAAGATTATGGGTGGTGGACTTCCATGCGGTGCATATGGTGGAAGAAAAGAAATAATGAAGAATCTATCACCTTTAGGCGGAGTTTATCAAGCTGGAACCATGTCAGGCAATCCAATTGTTATGGCAGCAGGTATCGCAACTTTAAATAAGTTGAAAAATAATCAGAACTATTATGATCATATTGAAAATATAGGAGCTAGGCTTGAAGATGGTATAATAAGTATATCAAAAAAATATAATCTTCCAGTGGTAATGAATAGAGTTGGAGGAATGATGACTTTATTCTTTAATGATTTAAAAGAAGTTAGAACTTATGATGACGTTAAGAAATGTGATGTAAATAGATTTAATAGATATTTTGAACATATGCTAAAATCAGGATTTAATTTACCTCCGTCACAATTTGAAGCATTATTTCTAAGTGTACAACATAAGGAAAGTCATATAGATGCTTTCTTAAAAGCATTTGAAGAATTTGCATCAAATGAAAATAAAATGAGTTTATAATAGAATATGTGTTAATAAACTTATAAAAGGAATGACTTACATATGAATAAAATTAATTATCAAAAGGAATTAGATTCTTTAATTGAAACTTTAGTAAAAAATGAAGAGATTCCAACCTTACTGCTTCATAGTTGCTGTGCACCTTGCAGCAGCTATGTGTTGGAATATTTGTCACAATATTTTAAGATAACGATCTTCTTTTATAATCCTAATATATACCCAATGGAGGAGTATACTAGAAGAGTTGCGGAACAAAAGGGTCTTATATCAGAAATGAAAGTCAAGAATGAAATAAGATTTATTGAAGGAAAATATGATACGGAAAGCTTTTATAAGAAATCTAAAGGTTTGGAAGAGGAAAAAGAAGGCGGAGTTAGATGTTTTAATTGTTATGAGTTAAGACTTAATGAAGCTGCTATCATGGCCAAGGAAAAAGGTTATGATTACTTTACAACAACATTATCTATAAGTCCTCATAAAAATTCTGCTAAATTAAACGAAATTGGTAAAAAATTATCCGAAGAACATGATGTAAAATATTTATATTCGGACTTTAAGAAGAAAGAAGGATATAAACGTTCTATAGAACTTTCTAAACAATATAAATTATATAGGCAAGATTATTGTGGATGTGTATTTTCTAAAAATGAAAGAATGAGTTATGATAATGAAAAAAACAAATAAGTAATTATGAAATAAAATATAATAAAAAAAGTACAACAGATAAATACTTAATATTATATAATAATACAAAGGAGAGGATTAATGTGTCTGATAAAATTATAGATTTTAATGAATTAAAAAATAAGGTCAAAGATAAAGACATAGATAAATTTGAAGAGTATATTTATTCTATGTATTATAAACTGGCAGAAGGCAAAATGAATATGTCTGATTTTTCTAGAAATATACTAACTTACATGGAAGAAAATAATATATCACAAGATAAATTGATAAATATACAAAAAAAGTTTTTAGAAAGATATGGAGTAGATCCTTCTTTAATTCAGGAACAATTTAAAATACCCGGATTTGACATGGGTGGCTCTAATTTGGACTATCAGACTATTAAAAAGACAATGAGTTTTCAGGAAAAATACAAAAGCAGAATATCTAATAAAACAATGTCCGAATATTTTATAAAAAATGAAAAAAATGATTTAAAGGTACTTCTAGAAAATTTAGATGTTATATTAGTTAGTGAGAAGAGTATAGACTTAAATGATAATGAGCTAAACGAATTTTTATGCTCGTATAAAAAAGTAATAGAGGATAAGAAAATAAATATAGTAATATGTGAAAATGTAAAAAATTACGAATATTAATTTCATAGTTAAATTATTAGATAAGACACACGAAGATAAATAACAACTCCAAGAGTACCATGGAATTTTTTTATATTCAGAAAAGTTCTGTATTGCGGCATGGATGCTCTTTTCATAAGTGCATAGCTGTTTTTTATAAGGTGTATATTTTGGTACTTTAAAAAGAGTAAAGGGTAAGCTGTAAAAAAAATTAAGGCATACCCTTATTTTTTATTCTTTTTTGTAGTAAAGCTAAATCTAAAGTGTTACATCATCTAAGGTTTTTTATAAATATTTGATTTATAAAGGCGAATTGAATATTACAAATTTAAGTAATCCCTCGGAAATATCTATAACATCATCTTTAGAGATATCTGATAAATCATGAGCGCTGCTATTTAATGTAATCAGCTTAGCTTTTGAGTGTTCCTGAACACATTTATCGTAAAGCTCCTTTGAACTTTCATAAGGAACCATATTATCTGAATTGCTATGAATTATCAAAGTATTTGGAGTTGCTTTGTTGACGTAAGTTATAGGATTATATTTTTCTATTACATCTTCTTTATTTGAAATAGAAGCAAAAATTTTTGATAAATCATAATTTAAATTTTGAGTATTTAATAGACTTAAATCAGTTGGTCCTGCAAAATCAATTAAGTATTTTACTTTTGAAGAATAATTGCTTAATTCGTTATCATCTATAAATTCATCATCACCACTGTAACTTGCCATGAGAGAAAGATGCGCACCGGATGAAACACCAATAATGCCTATTTCACTTGTATTAAGATTATAGGAATACTGATTTTTATTTATCCATCTTATAGTATCCTTGACATCGGAAATTTGTTTATTGAAATTTTCCTTTTCTTTCATAAGTTCATAGGAAGTACTTATAATTGTATAACCTTGTTCTCTAAAAGTATCGAGCACTGGACTTAGTGCATCAGGAATATTTTTATCTCCATAAGCCCAGCTTCCACCATGGACATACACAAGTACTGGTGAAGATTTATATACTTGATTTATTGGGCCGTAAATATCTAGCTTTAATGGGACACCATTAGTATTTTTATAAATAACATCTTTGTAATTCATTGAACTTGATGAGTTTTGAGTATTGAATTCCTGTATTGTCCATACATGATTTTTTAAAGAAATATACTTATCAGCAATTCTGTACGATAACATAATTCTTTTGTAAAAAAGCAAACTAAAAACAAAAAGTACAATAAATAAAATCAAGAAAAATTTTTTGAAAAACTTCTTCATTAAATACCACATGCCTAATATTTAATAAAATTCATTCAGGTATTTATAACAATTTAGGCATATCTCCTTTCTGAAAAGACTTTATAATATTAAAATACTAATATAAATGGTCTAAAAGATGTCTGCAGGAAATAAGTATTTAAGTACACCTAAAGACTATATTAGAATTTCTATATTAACTAGAATTTATACTATAAATTTATATTACAAAAAATCTAAATAATTCGCAAATTAAAAACATTGCAATTTATTGGAAGAGTATAGATGTATTTTTAATAAAAATAAAAGTATAAATAATATTTTATATTAGTATGAATATGAATAATATATAAGAAGAAACGATTAGTTATCAGCCCTTTTGAAAGGAGTAGTTATGAGCAATCCTTTTGGTATACTTGTTTATATAGATGAAATTTTAGTTAGAAATTTATCATCTTTAGTTTTAACGGGATTTATAGAAACAATAACTAGAACTCAAGCTTTTGATAGAACATTATCAGCAGGGTTTCATGAAGGAGACAGAATAGAGAATTCTAATCAAGGAAGTGTTACAAGAATTGAGAGAAAAGGATTTAAGGATAAAAATGAATTAGATGCTAATAATAATTTTGAGCATCATCATATTGATAAAGAAATAGATGCAAGGCAATGCGTAAGAGAAGAAAGGCAAGTTAAAACTACTTATACTACATTCGTTTTAAATGGAAGTTTAATTAACTACTTTAATGAAAATAAGCAATTGCATCATAAAAATGAAAGGGATATAGAAAATAATAATATATATCCAGGGGACCTAATTGAGATTGAAGGAACAATTACTAATAAAAGTATCATGTCTTATATTGAAACCCTAATTAATTTGATAACAATATTTGGGTCTGAATACTTGGATGATTTAACTAAAGAATGTAATGTAAAAATAAATTTTTCAATGTGCTTAAAAATGCTGACTTATATGAAAAGTATTCTAGAAAATAATAATACCACGGATTTAATTATGAAGAGTGGAAATGGAACAATAATTCTAAATGTTAATAAAGATAATTTTATGAATAATAAATTTAATATGTTTGATAATATAAATTGTCCGTGCAGAGTTATAGGTAAAGTAATAAAAACATGTACTGAAGAGTGTGATTCCATAAGTTTACTGAGAAAAACGGGTCAAGAAGAATTTTATGAAAAATTTTTTGAGCAATTCACGCCTCTTATAGAGTGTTTAAAGAAAAATGATATTTTTGTACCAGAGTGCCCAGATTTAAGAATTAATGAGTGTGCTATCCAAATAATGCCATTAAACATTTACATGTAAAAAAATATTATGATTTTCATGTGTTTTATGGAAAAACACTTGTGTATCCATAAAATACATGATAATATATATTACAGGTGGAATATGTTTATATATACTTAAATTTGTTAATAAATAAAGATATATTTTCATATTTAATACAATTTTGAGGTGATATTAAATGAAGTTTAGAAGTACTAGGGGCCTAGATAAGGACATAACGTCTGCTAGAGCAATAATTAATGGAATTTCAAAAGACGGTGGATTATATGTTCCAGACGAATTTCCTAAGGTCTATGATGAGTTGAAGAAAGACACACATATTAAATATGAAGATCTAGCATTTAAAGTTATCAATGAATTTTTCACAGATATTGATGATGCGGAATTAACTGGGGCAATTAACGACGCATATAATGATAGATTCAGTGTAGAAGTAAAGAAAAATTTTTTAGAATTATATCATGGGCCAACTTGTGCATTTAAGGACGCAGCATTGTTATTTTTACCACAAATAATGAAAAGAGCTAAAAGGATTTGTGATGTTAAAGAGGATATAACGATTCTTACAGCAACATCGGGAGATACAGGGAAAGCTGCACTTGAAGGATTTAAAAATGTTGATGGTTTTAAAGTTGTAGTTTATTATCCTAAGAATGGTGTTAGTGCAATTCAAGAAAGACAAATGTCAAGTCAAGAAGGGAACAATGTTAAGGTCATTGGAATAAAGGGGAATTTCGATGATGCTCAAACAGGCGTAAAAGAAATCCTCGGAGATGATGAATTTAGAGAAGGGCTATCTCAAAAAGGATTCATCTTATCATCGGCAAACTCCATTAATATTGGAAGATTAGTACCTCAAATAGTGTATTATTTTTATGGATATTTCAATTTAGTAAATCAAGGGGTAATACAAAAAGATGACGCTATAAATGTTGTAGTTCCAACAGGAAATTTTGGAAATATATTAGCAGGCTATTATGCTAAGCAAATGGGATTACCGATAGATAAATTTATATGCGCATCAAATGAAAATAAAGTTCTTACAGATTTTTTTGAAACAGGAGTATATGACAAGAAAAGAGAACTTGTTTTAACAGAATCACCATCTATGGATATACTTGTTTCATCTAATCTTGAAAGATTATTATTTGAAGCAAGTGGAAGAGATACTGAAGTTGTTAGTAAATTGATGGAAGATCTAACTACTAAAGGTGTTTATGAAGTGAATGAAAAAATTAAAAGCTTCATAAAAGAATTTTATGGAAACTTTGCAACTACAGAAGAAGTTTATGATGCTATAAAGGAAGTTTATCAAAAAGATAAGTACTTAATGGATACTCATACAGCAGTAGCATATGTAGTTAAAAAGAAATATGTAGAAGAAACTAAAGACGACAAACCAACTTTAATACTTTCAACAGCAAGTCCGTTTAAATTCCCAAGAAGTATTTGTAATGCACTTGATATTGATGTAGAGGGCGTAGATGATTTTAAAGTATTAAATAAATTATCTGATTCAACAAGTAATAAAATACCAAATAGTTTAAGTACTTTAGAAAATGCTAAAGTATTACATGATGAAGTTTGGGATAAGAGTGAGATGAGAGATGCTCTACTTTCTTACTTAAATTCATAGGGGATAAACATATGATTAGAGTTAGAGTACCAGCTACATCAGCAAATATGGGACCTGGATTTGACACGCTTGGAATAGCATTAAATCTGTATAACGATTTTGGATTCATGGAAATAGAAGATGGTTTGAAGTTTAATGGAATGCCAGAAGAGTTTTGTAATGAAGAAAATATCATTTATAAAGCAATGAAGTATTGTTTTGATAAAGCGGGCTATAAAATAAAAGGATTAGAAATAAGTGAAATTAAACAAGATGTTCCAGTATCAAGAGGTCTTGGAAGTAGCTCTACATGTATAGTTGGGGGACTAGTAGGAGCTAACGAAATCTTGGGGAAGAAGTTTTCAGAAGAAGAGTTGTTGGAGATGGCTGTAGAAATTGAAGGACATCCAGACAATGTTGCACCGGCCTTACTTGGGGGTATGGTTGTTGCAATAGTTAATGAAAACAAGACTTACTACGATAAGATAGATGTAAAAAATGGAGTCAAGTTTATTTCAATAATTCCTGATTTTAGATTATCTACTGAAGAGGCAAGAAAAGTGCTTCCGAAAGAAATAAGTTTAAAAGATGGAGTATATAACGTATCAAGAGCAGCTCTTATGGTTGCATGTTTTTCTAGCGGAAAATATGAACTATTAAAGTATGCATGTAAAGATGCCTTTCACCAAAATTACAGGAGTAAATTAATTCCTGGTTTTGAAGAGGTGTATAATAAGAGTTATGAATTAGGAGCGCTAGCTTGTTATTTAAGTGGAGCAGGTCCTACAATCATGGCAATTATCGATGAAAAGGATAAGCGCTTTAGCAATAAGCTTAAAGAATTCTTGCAAATAAAAGGATTGGAATGGAATATATTAGAGTTATCTTTAGATAATGCGGGGGCAACCATTATAGAAGGTACAAAATGATGAGTGGAGATTACTTAGTTATAGATAAAAGGGTTTTGCCCGATGTTTATGAAAAAGTTCTTTTTGCAAAAAAATTACTAAAAGATGGAAAAGTAAAAGAAATAACCGAAGCAGTGAAAATAGCAGGAATAAGTAGAAGTGTATATTATAAATACAAAGATTTTGTATTTGATTTTGCAGAAACTTCAGAGGGTAGAAAAGTTACTTACAATATTATATTTAAGAATGAAAAAGGGCTTTTGTCAAATATAAGTAATTATATTACAGAAAAAGGTGGAGACATCTTAACAATAAATCAAGGTATACCTCTAAATGGTTATGCTAATTTAAGTATAACCATAGATTTATCTACAGTAGATGGAGATATAAAAACATTAACAGAGGGCTTGCTTAACATAAGAAATGTTGAGAAGGTTGAATTTATAGGAATGGAATAGGAAGGGGAACCTTCCTATTTTAATTATATCAATCTAAAAAAGATTAATAAAATATAAAACCTGTTTAAAAATATGTTAGAAATACATTAAAGTTAGTAGAGATACGTTCTATGGATAACAAAGAGGTTTTTGGAATAACTAAAAGAGTACACAAATATCACATTATTCAGAAATGGAGGTGTGTTTTTTTATTCTCTAGGAATTTATATTCAAATTAAATATGTGGACATTGTGCTCCTTGAGAGTATAAGTTATGGAAAAGACAGATTAAGAAAGTTATGATTTGTAGAGAGAATAAAAAGGAAAATATATTCGCCTGTCAAATTTTTCTCACATGCGTTCGAAAGGGCAGATGCGTAAAAAAATCTCAAGATCCAAAGTCGCCTGCGATTTTGTTCTTGTTCAATATTAAGATGGAGTGATTTCATGATTAAAAATAAATATGAAAGTGATTATATAATTAAAAAGCTTGGGTTAAATAGAATGTCAGAAAAGATATTTACTGATAATTCAACTTTAGATGAACTTAAAAATTATTTAGAGGATAATACATATGGATATTATAATATAAGAGATAAATCTGCAGCAGGGGGTAAGTTTTTATATATGCTTACCAAAGATGAAGTATTGCTAAAAAGTAGAAAATATAAAAGATATGCAGTATATGAGAGTTTAGCTATTGCAGATGATAGATTAATATTACAAGGTGATATAGAGATAGATAGAGATTTTATTATGAGAGCATCATTAAGTGATATAAGAGGAATATCAAATAGAATTGCAATGGAAAAGCCAGTATACAATATTTATGATTATGATTTAAAAGAAAAAAGAGAGCCTTCCATAAGAGGATTATCTAAAGTTATAGATTACATATCGCAAAATTCTTTAATTGACATGGTAGTTGAGTTCTCTCTGTTTGAAATACCGGTTGGCATAGGCCAAGAAAATATAATAATTTGGGAATTAAGAAATTATTAAAAACAAGTGGTGAAGAATCATTTTGAAGGAGATTATAGAGTATTATTTCTTTATGAAAAAACAAATTTTGTTCTGCTATATGCCTATGTCATAATTTGTTTCTGATAAAAATAAAAGGCACTCATCATGAGCACCTATAAATAATTAGAGAAAGCAAAGTGGAAAGTTGAAACTCTAACTTATTTGATTACATTATAACATAAATCAAAGAAGATATGAATGCCTGGAGTAAAAAAACGATTTGGTATAAGTATTATAATTAGTTATTTCAAAACCAATTAAAGAAATTTCAAAAATATTGAAGTATTTGAAATATTTCAGTGTGTTTAAACTACAAAAAATACAATTATTTTTTCTGTCTACAAGTAATGACAAAAACTAACATATAAAAATGTTATAATTTAATTATAAAAGGGTTTGAAAATAAAAACGGGGTGAGAGAATGAGAGTATTATGTAATAATTGTGGTTTAAGATGTCATATTAAGGGATGGAAGGGGAGACTTGATGATTTATTAATCAAAAAGCAAAATAACTTATTAGATGACGAAGTAATTTGCTTAAGCCGATCTATTGATAATCTAATATCTGATTGTATATTTTGCAATACAAGTAATTTATATAGATCTAATCGAAGAGATACTGGTGAAAAAGATTCTATCTTATATTACTATGGAGAACAACATTTAATTGTTAATTTATATAATTACATAGAAGAAGGAATAAGAAATAAAGAAAATATTTATATTTCTGTTGATAAAAATCTTTACAAGAAATTGGAGAATCATCTTATAATCAATAGGATTGCTATGGAGAAATTTAAATTTGCATGTTTAAAAGATATGAAATTCGTGATTGAGAATAAAGGTGAATCTATTAAAATAGAAGAAGAAAAATCTAGATGGATAGTTCAGCCATCTTTGCAAAAACATTTTCTATATGCAGAGAGTACTTTAAACAAACATACTAAAGATTTGGATTTGGATATTCTATATATATATGATGCTTATGAGTATATTCACAGGAATATTAAAAGTGAATTAAGCTTTAAATTGTTAGAGAAAGGCCAATATTCGCTAAAAAGGGAAAGTCATGAATTATGGATATGAAAATAGTATGGAATTAAGAGTCTTTTATTTAAGGCTCTTTTTTAGTACTAAGAAAATTATAAAAAATTCAAGTCATAAAACTCAATTATTTCAATGGATTAAATAATATAAAAAGTTAAAAATATCACCACTAAGTGAGTGTGGTATAGCTACTTTTTAATACTAAGTAGTAAAATTATCAAGATTTTAGGAAAAGCTCCCATAAAGGAGGAGCTTGTATATATATATTTATAATTACAAAAAGAGTATCTATCTGCCATTTATATTTAGTGGTGAAAATGATATACTGCCATCTCCGATGATTATAATTCTATAATCATATTTCATAGGACGCATTACATATTTCATTGAATTTCCTTCGAATCTTATAGATTGTTGTATTCTTTTATTACCATCGAATATAATCATGAAAACTTCATTAGGAGAAAGATTTTGAACATTATACATAACATTTTGCATAATACTTAAATCTGATATAGTGTAAAATCCTTCCGAAAAGTTTTGAGGAAGAGATGCAGCAGTAGCAGTTGTTTTATTAATATTAAGTGTGATTAGTAAGATAATAGAAAGTACTAAAGTAAGTTTTTTCATTATTTAACCACCTTTCATAATTTAAATTCAAATATTAAACCGCTCAAATTTTATTATTAGAATTTAAATAAAATATATAACAGAAATATGTTAGAAGATTAATATTAATAATAGGAATTAATGAATAAAAAGTAAATGCATATATCAAGGATAGTTATTTCTTAGCATTCTATAATAAAAAGAATGCTAAGAAATATTATTGGAAATAGATTGATTATAAATCACTTGAAATTAAGTTTCCAATTTTTTGCGTAATATCAATAAGCTAAAAACATATAAATAAAAAAAGGAGAATTAGTTCCAAATAGATAGACCCCCCTTAGAAATGTATAGGGGATAGATTGGGGGGGGATTTTGCAAGATAATAAGTTAATCACTATTAGCAAAAATATTATTGAAAGCTTTCTTCTTTTCACTATATTTAGACCTAGGCATATTTAAGAGAATATTCAATAGAAAATCTAAATTGAAAATAAATGATATTATCATGGCAAATTATGATATAATTTATCAGGATAATAGAAAGTTTAAATATAAGCTATTAAGTTAGTTTTATCGACATGAGGTGTATGAAGTGGAAAATACAGAAAATGACGTGAGAATCAATGACGTTCCCAAGAAAGCTGGGAGAAGCTCTAATTTAGAATTATTAAGAATTTTAGCAATAATAATGATTATTGCACATCATTATTCTGTTCATGGTGGATGGGATATTCCGAACGAAGTAAGCTATAATAGAATCATTATTCAATTTTTAAGCTTGGGTGGAAAATTAGGTGTTAATTGCTTTATTTTAATTACAGGTTACTTTATGATTAACTCGAAATTTAATATGAAAAAGTTGATAAAAATTATAGGACAAGTTTTATTTTATTCTATAGTAATAATGCTATTCTTTAAATTATTCAAAATATATAATATAGGAATTAGAGAAACTGCTAAATCCTTTTTTCCAATAATATTTTCTAAGTATTGGTTTGCTACTGCTTATGTTGAGCTATATATTTTATCACCATATTTAAATAAGCTTATCAATTATTGTACGGAAAAAGAGCATAAGATATTGCTTGCCATACTGATTGTAGTGTTATCAGTTATACCTACTTTTACGAACTCCTTACCTGGGATTGATAACTTACCATGGTTTGTATTTTTGTATTTGGTTGCAAGCTATATAAGAAAATATCAGCATAATTTTTTTAATAGGGGAAAATTACTTTTACTAATATTTATCGGTAGCTACACCTTAATTATGCTTTCAGTAGTTATAATTGATTTATTCGCTTTAAAAATACCAGATTTTCCTTTTGATCCTACATTCTTAAGGGAGATGAACTCGCTACCAATGTTTGTTTGTTCGGTTTCATTATTTCTTTTTTTTAGGAAATTAGATATGGGAGCAAAAAAGATAATTAATAATATATCTGCAACTACATTTGGAATATATTTAATTCATGACAATAATCTTATTCGAAGTTATCTATGGGAACATATTGCTAAAAATAATTCGTTTTACAATTCAAGATGGTTGTCGATTCATGCTATAATTACTATTTTGCTTGTGTTTTGCGTATGTATGATTGTTGAAAGTGTAAGGATTAATTTTATTGAAAAACCGGTTTTGAAATTATGGGATAGGAAATTAGAGCGTAAATTCCTAAACAAAAGTAGAAAGTATGTAGATAGGCCTTTCACACAACATATCTCAAGTTAAAGCTGACAATTGTATTATTTAGATTTTATTAGTGCTATTAACTAAAAGTTATATTAAATTGTTAAGAGGCGCAGACTTGGAAATTACTAATATTTCCGAGTTTGTTTTTTTGTGTTCAAAAGTATAAAAAATTAATTCTTTTGAAGCGGTTTAAGGATTAGTGTAAGATTTGTTTTGATAGTATTAGGGAGTTTTCTTCACTAATTTCATGATCAGCTCAAATCCTGGTGGGATGAATCATAAGTTAGTATAAACTTGTAATGAGTGCGCATACTAAAGTCAAGAATAATATGATAAAATGAAAATTTAGATATAAGATATTATAAAAGAGGATTTTTAATTCATATTCCTTATATAATATATGTTAAAGTTGATAGTGTTAGTTAGATTAGTTTATATGTTATTTATAAATAGCATCCGCATGTCATTATGTGGTTTACTGATACAAGATTTTAATATGTGCTAAATCTAAAGGAGTTCAGGAGGAGTAATTATGACTAATAAACGTAAAGTTACTAAAAAGCAAATGGCATCGTTAGGATTAAAAAAGACTGAAAATGGAGATTATGATTACATAAATCCAAATGATACAAATTCAAAATATAAACCTGTAAGAAAAGAGCCAAAATAGTAGGGCTCTTTTTTTGAAATCAAATTTATTTGAATTTTATCAGCAGCATTGTCAGATTTCATAATAACAATACGAATTATATTATGAAAAGCAGAAAACAACTGACAGAAGTTTTATAGTATTCATTAAAACCAGGGTTTTAAACTTATTAACAGTAAACAAAAAATAGGTTTAGTTCATGTACAAGAAAATAGCTATTAGGAGGGATTATGTAATTTGGAAAATAAACTAGTTGAGAAATTAGATGATTTAAACATTAATGATACTAATTTGTTGTTATCGAAAGATATAAAGTTATCATTAGATGATATTACTATAAAAAGGATTGAAAAATTGGTTGGTAAAAAGACTGGTTATTATAAATCAAATAATACTTTTAAAGAAAAGATAAATTATATTTTAGGGGGAATTTACATGAAAAGAAAGATAGCTTTAGTACTATCTGTTGTAGCACTTTCAAGTTTAGGAGGGGGAGTATATGCCCATGCCAAAACGACTCCTGTAGCATACGTTAGTGTGGATATTAATCCAAGTATTGAATTATCAATAAATACATTTGATCAAGTCATTTCTGCGGAAGCATATAATGAAGATGGGGAAAAAGTATTGGAAGATACCAATCTAGTAAATAGCGATGTTGATGATGCTGTTAAAAATATTATTTCAAATGCAGTTTCAGATGGATATATAAAAGAAGACGGTACATCGGCAGTTGAAATTACTACAGCTACCGATAAAGATAATGTGGCAACGAAGTTAGATGAATCTTTAAAACAAATTGCTGACAAATCATTAGAAGAAAATAACATAGAAGCAACAGTTGAAACACAGAATGTTGCACTTGCAAGAAGAGATGAAGCAAGAAAGCTAGGAATAACTCCGGGTAAACTAAATTTGATACAAAAGCTACAGGAACTAGATTCAACTATAAATGTAGAAGATTATAAATCGAGCTCTGTAAAAGATATACAAAAGAAGGCTAAAGAATTAAAGAAGATCAATAATAATGAAGAGACTACTGTTAAAGATGATGGAAATACTGATGTTAACATAAAAAGTGATGCTAATCAAGATGCCGTTGCAGGTACAGAAGCGAAAATAAATAATTCTTCTCCTAAATCAAATGGAAACGGAAGTAGTAAGAAAGAAGAGATTAGTGATTCAGCTAGCAAAAAAGAAGAAAATGCCACAGCGGTTGAAAAATCAAAAGATAATTCAGCTAAAACTGAAAAACAAAGCGACAACAGTAATTCAAACTCACAGAATGGTAATAAAGATAAAAATAAAAATAACTAAGTAGTTTAAAATGAGTGGCTAATATAAAAAATAATAATAGCTGCTCATTTTTTTATTCTTTAGGGAACTATAATCAAGTCAAATTTGCAGACATTGTGTTCCTTGAGGGCATAAATTTTGAAAGTAGCAGAAAATACACAGTCTGTGAAGCGGATTTTGTTCTTATTATTGAAGAATCACTAGTAATAGCATTAATAGGATGTATCTATATATTTGATATATATTTCATAGAACAGGAGATAAAAGAAAATATAAGTATTTAATATTGATAATGTAAAAAGTATTATATTTTTTGAAATTTATTGTCAGATTTTATTGGCGTATTACGAACTGTATAATATATAACGAAATTTTAGGGGAAGAAGGTGCGTTTTGATTTCGGATATTGAATTATTAAAACTTTTGGATACGAAACAGGAAATAGGTCTTAAGAAGATGATGGATAACTACATGGCACTTATTTACACAATAATATTTAATAAACTTTCTGGAATGTATTCAAAAGAAGACATAGAAGAATGTGTGAGTGATGTGTTTTTTGAAGTATTTCATTATAAAAATAGAATTGATTTAGATAAGGGATCAATCAAGGCCTTTTTAGCAATTATAGCAAAAAGGAAAGCTATAGATATGTACAGAAAAAATAAAAATAATAATCATCTCCCAATAGACGATGTAGCACAAGAATTACATAGTGTTGTAGATGATGCAGCGCATTCAATTTTATTAAAAGAAAGCAATTCTGAACTTATAAATGCTATAAAATCATTAGGGGAACCTGATAGTGAAATAATTATAAGAAAATATTACTTACATCAAAGTTCGAAAGACATTTCAAGTGATTTGGGTTTAAAAGTTAATACAATTGATAAAAAAGTTTCTAGGTGTATAGAAAAACTAAAAAAATTATTGGGAGGAGGGAGATAAATTGGATGATAAATTATTTGAATTATTAGATGATTTAAACATTAAGGATACTGATTTATTATTAAATGAAAATATTAACATATCTATGGATTCATCTTCTAGACAACGTATTGAAGAATCTGTAAAGAAAAAAACTGGATACTTAAACAAGAAAAATAAACTTAACAATAAGATAAAAAATATTTTAGGGGGAACTTATATGAAGAGAAAAATAGCTTTAGCAGCATCTATTGCAGTAGCATTTAGTTTAGGAGGAGGAGTGTATGCCTATGCTAAAACTCCAGTTGCATACGTCAGTCTAGATATTAATCCAAGTGTTGAATTAGGAGTAAACGCTTTTGATACAGTAGTATCAGCAGAAGCATATAATGAAGATGGCGAAAAAGTTCTAGAAGGAACTGATTTAGTAAATTCTAAAGTTGGCGATGCAGTCGGCACGGTAATAACAAATGCCATATCAGATGGTTACATAAAGGAAGATAGTACAAATGTGACTACATCTGCAGCCGTTGAAATTACAGTATCTACAGATAAGGATGGTTTAGCAGATAAGTTAAATGAATCTTTAAAAGAAACTGCAGATGAAACATTAAAGAATAATGATGTGGAGGCAGAAGTTGAAACTGACAAAGTAGCGCTTGCAAGAAGAGATGAAGCAAGGCAACTTGGGATAACTCCAGGAAAATTAAATCTTATACAAAAGCTTCAAGCATTAGATTCAAGCATTAAGGTAGAGGATTATAAATCGATTTCCGTTAAAGAAATACAAAAGAAAGCTAAAGAATTAAGAAAGATGGCTAAGAGTGATAATGATGTCATTGATGTAAATAATACTGTAGATGCTAATACGAATACTACAGATAGTAATACAAATGCTAACACTGAAACAGATGCAAATACAAGTAATAACGATTTAGATGCTAATGTAAATACTGGATCTACAGAAGAGGATACTACATTTACACAATCATCAATCGGAGCACAAAAGACTAAAGAGGCTAAGTCAGAAAAAGGCAATAATTCATGGAATGAGAAAAGTAACAATGGTAGTTTGAAAAAAGAAGAAAACAGTAATGCCGCAATTAAGCAAGAAGAAAACGAAGATAGGAAACATGAAAAGTCTTCAAAGGAATCTGAAAAAAAGAGTACTGGAACTCAAGAAAATAGTAATTCATCAAAATCAGAGAAAAGTAATAATGATAATTCAGGTTCTCAAGGTAAGGGTAATGGTAATGGTAAGAATAAATAGATTATAATCTAAACAGATATGTTAATTATAGAGATAAGATAATTTGGGTGAACAAACTATCTTATCTCTATTTATATTTTAAAACCCAAGAATAATATTATTTATAAATATGAAGAGACGAGTTCTAAATCATTAGTAATATGCATATACTTATCTAGTATTAACCGATGCAGTCACAAAATAAATTTAAACTTATTTTGTGATTGTATTTATTATGTGAACGCGTTAAAAATAGGAGAAAATTTAGATTTATATGTAGCAGATTATAAAAAAGAAATTTCTTTTGAAGAATGACGTTAGCACGAAAAATGTTTAATAAAATCAGGTGTATAAGCAAGTATGTTTGAATCATCATAAGAAGGGACTTGCTGTGCAAATTGAGGAACATTTTATATATAAGGTTATGTAGTAAGTGTTAAAGGGGAGAGTTTATATGGGAAAAAAATATGTAATGTTTGTTGATGAAAGAGGGGTTATAAGTTTAGATAAAAGTGAAAATCTTTCAATGATAGGGGTGATTTTTGAATATGATTATTGCACTGATTCAAAAGACGGTGAGTGTGAATTAAAAAGAAAATTAAATGAATATAAGAAAGAAAGTTTTGGAGATATATATTCTAATATACCAATAGATAATATAATACTAAAAGAGAAAGTCTACAAAAATATTAATAAAGTAATGATAAATGAATTTGTATATGGATTGCCAATTTTATTTAAGAAGTTAAGATTTAAGATCATTTCAAGTACGGTAAAACAAAATTTAAATAAAACGAATGATGCATATTTTATGGCGACACAAAGACTTTTAAGGAAATTTAATTCGTTTACTACTAAGAATAATGGGGAATCAGGTGGGGTAGTCATAGAAGCAAAAGAAGGAAATGTAAACTACAAAATTTTGCAAAACTTCTTTGATATATATAACAGTAGAAATACTAATTCAAGTATGCCGGATAATGTTCAGAATAAAATCAATACTTTTATTGTATCAGAAAAAAGTAATAAAACTTATGGCTCGGGGATAGAAATATTGAATATAATAAATAATATATTTTTTCGAGTCTTGAACGGAAAAAGAGAAATTGATGACGGATTGACATTATATACAGAGTATGATAACAGAGACAGGATATTTAGTGAACTTAAGCATAAAATATACAACGATATGGGAATGGGGATTTCAAGTGAACAATTACAAGCTATTTCTAACAGCTACGTTGAAAAATTTAGTAATGAATTGAAAGTATTAAAAGAGCAGTTAAAGCTTAAGGACGCTAGGATAAAGGAAAAAGAAAAAGAGATTAGTCAGCTTACTAATGAAATTAAATTATTAGCTAAACAGCTAGAAAGAGTTTTAGTAAATAGAAAAAATGATAATATAGTATCGAGAATTCTTTCGGATATAGATGTTACAGTTAGTGGGTTCGATAAAGTGATTACAGTTTCAAAAAATTAATTATTCGCAATTATATAATATATAATAAAGTCATATATAGAAATTTATAATAAAAATTTACTATAGCAAATTAAGAAATTTAAAATGCCTGAAAGAATCTTAAATGAAGCTTTTAGGCATTTTGCTTTGTAAAAAGCAAGTCAATAAAGTGTTAAAATTTTATAGACTTAATTGACAAGCGTTTTAAATTTTCATAAATAAGGGAAACATATAAAAAACAAGTTTTTTGGTAAAGAGGAATTTATGAATAAATTATCTTATGAAAATGAAGTGGCAGATTATTCTAAAAGATTTAAGGATTTTAAGATGAAATCTATGCAAGACAATATAAATCTAGGCATAACGATTTATCTACCTAATGGTGAAATAAAAGGAATATTTCAAATTAGTCATGGTATGATGGAGCATAGAAAGCGCTATATAAAGTTTATGGATTATTTGGGAAGCAACGGCTATATTTCAGTAGTGCACGATCACATAGGGCATGGTGAAAGTGTTATCACCAAAGATGACTACGGTTATTTCTATGATAACGGAGATAAAAATCTCGTAGAAGATTTACACCAAATAACGTTATATATGAAGCAAAAGTACAAAGACTATCCTTACTTTCTATTTGGATTTAGCATGGGGTCACTAATTGCAAGAGCCTATTTAAAGAAATATGATTATGAATTAGATGGTCTTATACTTTGTGGTTCACCAGTCCAAAATAAAGCTATGCCATGTATTAAAAAGTTGTGTAGAATTATAGAGAAGATAAAGGGTGATCACTATCGGTCAATTTTTATACATAAAATAATTCGAGGAATAGGTGATAATGTTATCACAACCTCAGAAATAGAAAGAAATAAATTTATGAACGATGAAGGGTGTGGATTTATTTTCACAGTAAATGGATTCGAAAATCTATGTAACTTAATAAAAACTGACTATAGCCAAAAAAGCTGGGTCAAAAGAAATTTAGATCTCCCGATTCTATCTATTGCAGGGGGAGATGATATAGTTATTATAAGTAACAAAAGATTTAATGAATTGACAAAGTTTATGAAGAGAATAGGATACGAGAAAATTTCTACTAAAATATATGCAGATAAATATCATGATCTTTTGCATGAAGTAAATAAATTAGAGGTTTATAAAGATATTTTAGATTGGATAAATAGCATTCTCGGTGAAAAGAAAACTTGATTTTATCAAATGGTTTATTTCTATATGTATGTTTTACAATAATAAACTTACATTTAAAATTATAGTGAGACAAGTGCCTAATAAATATAAAAATTTGGAAACTCAATTATAATATATATAATTGCAAAGTACTATTATTTGGGTTTATAATGCTGTTAAAGGATGTGTTAAGTATGAAAAAAATAGTTTTTGGCGGAGGCTGCTTTTGGGGTGTGGAAAAATTCTTTTCCATGATGCCAGGAGTATTAGAAACAGAAGTAGGATATGCAAATGGAAAAACAGAAAATCCAACATATGAAGAAGTTTGCAAAAATGATACGGATTTCGTTGAGGTGTGTTACATAACATACGATGAAAAAATAGTTTCACTCGATGAATTATTGGATAAGTTTTGGAGTATAATAGACCCTACAACGTTGAATAAACAAGCTGGAGATACTGGTACTCAATATAGAAGTGGAGTTTATTATATTGATGAATCTGATGCTGATATAATTAATAAAAGTAAAGCGAAAATTCAGGAAAAATGTGATGCGCAAGTTGTAACTGAGGTTAAACCGTTAAAAAAATACTATACAGCAGAAGAATATCACCAAGATTATTTAGAAAAAAATCCTACTGGTTATTGCCATATTAAGTTTAATTAATATTAAATATTGATGAGCTACTGTATTGATACTAGCAGCTTGTTAAAAACTATCTTAGAATAGAGAAATATTTTAAGATAGTTTTTTTATTTTAGGGGAAAACTCACTTGGAGATTTTTTAAACAGGTTTTTAAATGAACGTAGAAAACATGTGTAATCATTAAATCCACATTGTAAATAAACTTTTGTGATTTGATCGCCATTACTTATAAGATCCTTAGCCATTAATAATCTCTTTTGATTCACATAGTTATGAAGAGTATAGCCAGTTTCTTTTTTAAATTTATGCATAAGATAATATTTACTAATATAAAACTTTTGAGATAGAGTTTCTACAGAAAGATTTTCAGGCAAATTATTATTTATGTATTTCAGGATTTTTTCAATTTGCTTATCATATCTTAGGGATGTTTCATCATTTATATACATATTGTTAAGGTGGACTCTGTTTAAATATACAAGCAATTGAATAAATAGTGAATTGCTCAAAAGTTTACTACCAAAGTCTTGTGAGTTAAAGGAAATATTTAGTGATTCTATTATAAACTTAATGTTATCTTGTAATTTGCTATCAAGTCTAATAAGATTAAAACTTTTTTCATTAGCAAGTCTAAAGCAAGTAGATAAATCACAATTTTCATAGTTATGGTTTTCTATAAAATCAGAATTCGCCCAGATAATAATTCTTTCATAAATCTCAGAAGAATCAATAATAGGTTTATGGACATCATGATTATTTACAAGCAAAATATCCCATGGTTTTAAGTTGTAGGCCTTTCCTTCAATTAAATAAGTCACTTTTCCAGATAAAAAAATTATTATTTTATTAAAGTCGTGATAATGAAATTCAAATTCCTGATTTTTTTTATCTCTTAAATGAAATAATTGGAAATCATTGTTTAAGTAGCCTGATTTATTACTATTTTTATTCATAGTTGAAAACTCCTCTGAAATAGCTTCAATTGCAACTTTATTAAGCAAAAATTGCAGATATAAATATATATTCAATTAACTTTAAGATGTCTCATATAAGTTTTGATTTTAGATTCTATATTAAAATGATAAAGCACTTTTTGCAGTATATCAAGCAATATATGCACTATTTAATGCGAAAATGTTGTATATAATAAAAATATAAGAAGTTAAGTAATTCTTGGAGGAATAAAAAATGAAGTTATATAATTTGTTAAAAGATTTAGATTACGAAATAATTAGCGGGAGTGTTGATATAGATGCTAGGAGTGTTAGTTATGATTCTAGAAAAGTAAAAGGAGATTCAGTGTTTATCTGCATACAGGGGGCTAATGCAGATGGTCACGACTATATAGACGAAGCAATAAAAAGTGGCGCTTTAGCAATAGTAATACAGGAAGAAATTAAAATAAATAATGACAATATAACAGTAATAAAAGTTAGAAATACTAAGTTAGCTTTAGCAAGTATAGCTAACTTATTTTATAATGAACCTTCTAAAGCAATTAATTTAGTTGGAGTAACAGGTACCAATGGAAAGACTACAGTTATACATTATATAAAAGATATATTAGAGGCATATAAAAAGAGAACTGCTATAATAGGAACTTTAGGATATGAATTTAATAAGGAAAAGGCAAGTATACAAAAGGTTAATCCTACAACACCTGAATCATTAGAACTACAAGGATTATTTAGAGAATTTATTAATAAAGGTACTGAAAATATTGTAATGGAAGTTACTTCGTCTGCATTAGCAAAATACAGAGTTGAGTATTGTGATTTTAACGTTGGAGTATTTACAAATTTATCTCAGGATCATCTTGAAGAACATGGAACAATGGAAAATTATAAAAATGAGAAGATAAAATTGTTTGAAAAATGTGAGTTAGGAGTTATAAATCTAGATGATGGAATAGCAGAAGAAATTATAAAAAAAGCCGGCTGCAAAGTTTTAACTTATGGAATAAATAAAGAGGCTGATATTAGAGCAACTGAGATTAGATATAGAAATGATTGTATAATATTCAAAATCAAATATAGGGACATAAAATGGCGCTGGTGGTGTATTACAGATGTAAAAGTAAATATTCCTGGAAAAATAACTTTATATAATGTTTTGGCTGCTATAGGAGCTTGCATAGGTCTCGGAATGGATATGGGTGAAATTATAAGTTGCTTATCTAATATAAAGCATGTTCCAGGGAGAATAGAAATGGTGAAAAATAATTCTAACAAAAATGTAATAGTTGATTATGCACACACTCCTGATGCATTAGAAAGACTATTAATGATGGCAAGAGAGACGACTAAAGGTAAACTCATTACTGTATTTGGCTGTGGTGGAGATAGAGATAAGAGTAAGAGAAAAGTAATGGGGATGGCGGCAGGAATTTTATCAGATTATTGCATAATAACCTCAGATAATCCAAGAACGGAGGATCCTATAAAAATAATTGAAGATATTGAAGAAGGAATGGAAGTTATCAATTCAACTTATGAGAAAATTGTTGATAGAAAAAAAGCTATTGAAAAAGGACTAAAACTTTTAAAAGACGATGATTTATTAATAATAGCAGGAAAAGGGCATGAAGACTATCAAATAATAGGGAAGGATAAAATATACTTTGATGATAGAGAAATCGTTAAGAAAGCTCTTTTATAGTGCTAGGATTTATAAATTAAGCATCAACTATTAGGAGGCGAAAAAATTGAAATTTTTAAAGAATTATAAATCATCATTGATTCTAGTGTCATCTATATTATTAGGTGGAGTAATAGGCGTTATGATGGGAGATAAAGCTAAAATATTTGCACCACTAGGGAATTTGTTTTTAAATTTAATATTTACAATGTTAGTTCCTATAGTATTCTTTAGTATTGCTTCCGCCATAGCTAATATGGATAAATCAAAAAAACTCGGAAGAATATTTGCAATAACTTTAATTGTATTTGGCATTACTGCTATTATTTCAGGCATAATAGGGGTAATTAGTTTTAAAATGTTTAATCCATCAGTTGGATTAGATCCATCAATGTTTAATAACTTAATGAGTACTAATGATGCAGATGCATCTAAAAGCGTAGGAGTTTTAGAAAAAATAGTTTCTAGTATAACTGTAGGTGATTTCTCTGGGCTTCTATCTAGAAATAACTTACTTGCACTAATATTATTTTCTATATTAATAGGTTTTGGGACCATGTTGTCTAACGAACAAGGTAAGGCTTTTGCATCATTTCTAAGCAGTGGAGCTGCAGTGACAATGAAAGTTGTAAATATAATTATGTATTATGCACCAATTGGACTTGGAGCTTATTTTGCAAATGTAATTGGACAATTAGGTGGACAAATACTAAATGGGTATGCAAAAATATTTGTACTATACTTGGTTGTCTCTATAATATACTTCTTTGTATTTTTTAGTATATATGCTTATATAGCAGGGCGAAAAGAAGGAGTGAAATTGTTTTGGAAAAATGCTGCAGAACCTTCAGTAACTGCATTAGCAACATGTTCTAGTGCTGCCTGCATACCAGTAAATATAAAAGCAGCTAAAAATATGGGCGTATCAGATACCTTGGCTAATATAGTAATGCCACTAGGAGTCAATATCCATAAGGATGGTTCGGTAATTGGAGGAATATATAAAATAATGTTCTTGTTTGCTATATTTGGTAGGGATATAAATACTATTAGTTCCTTATTTCCTATATTAGGAGCAGGGCTTCTTATTGGTGCAGTGGTTGGGGCGGTCCCAGGAGGTGGAGCAATTGGTGAGATGCTTATTTTAAGTATATTTGGATTTCCACAGGAAGCATTGGCTATAATGCTTGTAATAGCTACAATAATTGATGCACCAGCAACATTATTAAATTCATCAGGAAATACCGTATGTACAATGATAATATCAAGATTTATAGATAAGAAATATGACTAAGATAATTAGCCAAGAACCAATTAGAATCTGAGAGTATATTCCTTATAAGGTTTTATATACAAAAACTTATATTTATAGCGAGCAACCTATATGTATATACGTTCTAAAAAGTGTAGTTCATTGAAAGTTAATCTAAACTATTAGTTATTATAAACCATATAATTTTAAAAAGAATGAACCATATTATTTAGAACTTATATATGTTGCAATAATAAATCTAAATTTAAAACTATAGTAAGCAAAGTTCTAAATTAAGAGTAGAATGTAGAAACTTAATTGCAGTATGTAAAAGCAATATTTAATAGTAATAAACTACAAATAAAAAAGTAGTAACACCAATAAAGATAATTCTATTAAATAATAATATGTTTAAAAAATTTTGATAAAGAACTTCAACCGTATTTTGGTTGAAGTTTTTTGAAATAATTTTTAATTAATGTAGTATAATCTATATAGTATCGAAATAATGGAATTTATGGAGGAGTATTCAGAATGAAAAAAAGTTTTAACATAGATATATTTTTAGAAAAATATCCTCAAGCTAAAGAAATGATTTCTAAAAATAATATTAATATTGAAAATCTTAAGGAAATCTACGAAGACTACATAAATTATAAAACCTCCTATGAAAGTCAAGCTGCATTTATAGCAAACATCTTACGAGCACAGAGAATGGTGCATTCTGTTAAATCAAGGATTAAAGATCCTGAGCGGTTAATAGAAAAAATTATACGAAAGACAGAAGATAGAAAAAATAAATATGGAGATAATTTCGAATTTACAGTAAATAATTATAGAAATGAAATAAATGATTTAATAGGGATTAGGGTTATACATATATTTAAAGACCAGTGGCAGGGAATACATAATTTTATAATAAAAACTTGGAATGTAACTGAGATTACTGCAAATGTAAGAGAAGGAGATAATATAGATGTTTTTGATGATCCTATTATAGAGGTAAGATCAAAAGCTTCTGGATACCGTTCAGTTCATTATTTAGTTGAATTTTACCCAACTAATGAGAAGGTAATTGCAGAGATACAGGTTAGAACAATTTTTGAGGAAGGATATGGGGAAATAGACCATAGATTAAGGTATTCTCATAATGAAATCCCAGAAATACTTAAGTCTAACTTAATGCTTTTTAATAGGATTGTAGGAAGTGCTGACGAAATGGCGTCATTAATAAATAATTTAAGTAAAGAGTGGGGAGATAAAGAAGTTTATTATAAAACAATAATGAAAGAGCAGGAAGCAGAAATTAATAGATTGAAAAGCAAAATGACATGGATTGACGTAGAAAAGAATTCTTAACGCTAGTATTTTAAGAAGTTAGGGCTGAGAATATAAAATATTATAACTAAAAATGGAGGAGTTTAAAGTGAAGACAATCGGATTTATAGGTGTAGGTGTAATGGGAAAATCTATGGTTAGAAATTTAATGAAGAAAGGATATGAGGTATCTATTTATACAAGGACAAAAGAAAAAGTTCTTGATGTTATAAATGAAGGTGCTAAATGGTGTGGGGATGTTAAGAGCTGTGTAAATAATAAAGACGTTATAATAACAATTGTAGGCTATCCTAAAGATGTAGAAGAAGTTTATTTTGGGGAAAATGGTATTTTAGAGAATGCTAAAAAGGAGTCTTGTATAATTGACATGACTACTACAAGTCCAAAACTTTCTGTAAAAATTTATAATGAGGCTAAAAAGAGAGAAATATATGCTTTAGATGCACCAGTATCAGGAGGAGATGTAGGAGCAAAGAATGCTACATTATCTATAATGGTTGGTGGAGACTTAGAAATTTTTGGAAAACATAAAGATGTTCTATCTGCACTTGGAAATAATATAATTTATGAAGGAAAACCGGGAAATGGTCAGCATGCAAAAATGGCAAATCAGATAGCTTTAGCTGGTGCGATAGCTGGAGTGTGCGAAGCAATTACGTATGCAAAAGGAGCAGGATTAGATGTTCAGACTATGCTTGATAGTATAAGTGAAGGTGCGGCGGGAAGCTGGCAAATGAAAAATATGGCTCCTCGTATGTTAAAAGGAGATTTTGATCCTGGCTTTTACATAAAGCATTTTATTAAGGATATGAATTTAGCAATAGAAGAATCTACAGATAATTCTATAAATTTAGGCGTTTTGAATGAAGTACTGAAAATGTATAAAACATTAGATAATGATAATTTGGGTAGTCTAGGGACTCAGGGGCTTATTAAATATTACGAGAAGTATAGTAAAAATTAATAAATTTAAGTTGGATATATAAGTTGGGATAATAAACTTATATTTAAAATTCTATTAAGTCAATCGCTCAACTAAATTAAAATATAGAAACTCGATTGCAACAGATATAAGTTTAAGTTCTAAATAATATAATTCATTCTTTATAAATTTATTTAGATTCATTATATATCTATCAGAAGCAGTAAGTAAGAACTTCTTATTTACTGCTTCATTTTATATATTAAAAAAAATACTATGCAGGAATTATTTTTTTGTTATAATAAAACATGTATATTACATAGTAAGTTTATAAGACAATAAGGAAAGAATATATTTTATAATGGATCTTTAGAGTTTATAAACTTGAAAGGAAGAAGACTTATATGGAAGTTTATTTTGATAATAGTTCAACAACAAAACCGCTTGATGAGGTAGTAGATGAAGTAAGTTTTGGTATGAAGGAATTTTATGGAAATCCATCTTCTTTACATAATTTGGGGTTGAAAAGTGAAAGGAAACTTAAGGAATGTAGGGGAATATTGGCTAAAACTATAAATGCGAGTGAAAATGAAATACATTTTACTTCAGGTGGAAGTGAAGGAAATAATTTAGTTCTTAAGGGGCTTTTGAAAAGCGGAACTCATCTTATTACAACTCCTTTTGAACATGCTTCTATTTTGAATACTATAAAGAAATTAGAAGAAAATAATATTAAAGTAACATTTTTAGAGATAAATGAAGAGGGTAAGATTAACTTAGAACAGCTAAAAAAAGCTATAACTAAGGAAACAGTATTAGTTTCAATAATGCATGTAAATAATGAAGTTGGAGTAATTCAAGATTTGAAGGAAATAGGAGACATAATAAGAGCGAGCAGCAATAGAACTAAATTTCATGTTGATGCAGTTCAAAGCTACGGTAAATTGCCTATAGATGTGAAGAAAATGAATATAGATTTTCTAACAGTAAGTGCACATAAATTTCATGGACCTAAAGGTGTAGGATTTATATATATAAAAAATACTAGTTCTTTATCACCATTAATAGAAGGTGGATCTCAAGAATTTGGAATAAGAGCGGGTACACAAAATATACCTGGAATTATGGGAATGGCTTTAGCATCAAAGATCTCAAATGATAAGATGAAAGAAAATTATGAAAAGGTATTTCAAATAAAGAAGAAATTTGCTGATAAATTGAATAATATCGATAATATAAAGATAAATAGTCTATTAAATGATAAATTTTCACCTTATATATTAAATGTTTCTTTTAAAGGTGTAAAAGGAGAAGTGTTACTTCACTATTTAGAGGAATCAGGAATATACGTGTCCACAGGATCAGCCTGCTCTTCTAAAGAGAGAGAGAGAATTGGAGGAAGTTATGTATTGAAATCTTTAGGATTAACTAAAGATGAAATATCAGGCGGAATTAGATTTTCTTTTTCAGATGATAATGATGAATCAGAGATAGATTACGTAGTAGACATTTTAGAAAAGGGACTTAAATTTTTAAGGAGGATAAAAAAATAATGAGAGAACTTATTTTAGTAAAGTACGCACCAGAAATATTTTTGAAAGGGCTAAACAGAGGTAAATTTGAAAGAAAATTAAGAGATAATATAGCTAAAAAACTTGATGGGATAAAAGCTGAATTCATACACGATAGTGGAAGATATTTTATAAAAACTGATGAAATAGAAGAGAGTATTAGTAGAATTAGTAAGGTTTTTGGGATACTTGAAGTATGTTTAGTTAGAGAAGTTGATATAGATTTTAACAGTATACAAGAGGCTGCATTAGAAAAGGTTAGACAATCAAAAGGAAACACTTTTAAGATTAATACAAATAGAGCTAATAAAAAATTTGAACTGAATTCCATGGAAGTTTCAAGAAAAGTAGGAGCATATGTTCTTACTAATTTAGATGGAGAAATAAACGTTGATGTTAAGAATCCAGATATTTCAATAAGTATTGAAATAAGAAATAATTATGCTTACGTGTGGTCAAATAGTGATATAACAAAGGGAGCGGCAGGTCTTCCGTATGGAATGAATGGTAGCACAATGTTAATGTTATCTGGTGGTATAGATTCACCGGTAGCGGGATACATGATGGCTAAAAGAGGTGTCGAAGTAAGTTGCGTTTATTATCACAGCCATCCATATACATCAGAAAGAGCAAAGGATAAAGTTAAAGATTTAGCAAAAATATTAGCTCAATATACAGAAAAAATTAATTTGTACATAGTTCCTTTTACAGATATACAGATGGAAATTATAAATAAATGTAGAGAAGACGAACTTACAATAATAATGAGAAGATTTATGATGAGGATAGCATGTAAGCTTGCAGATAAATATGGAATAAATTCAGTAAGTACAGGAGAAAGTATAGGTCAAGTTGCAAGCCAGACCATGGATGGTCTCATTGTAAGTGATGATTGTTCAGATAGACCATCATTTAGGCCATTAATTGCAATGGATAAAACAGATATAATGGAAATAGCAAGAAAAATAGGAACATATGAGACTTCAATTTTACCTTATGAAGACTGTTGTACAATATTTGTTCCAAAGCATCCGAAGACAAATCCAAAACTTGATGCAATAAGAAAAGAAGAAGAAAAATTAGATATTGATGAATTAGTACAAAAATCAATTGAAAATATTGAGATTGTAGCGTTTTAGAAAAATACCTCAGGTTTACTTTACCTGAGGTATTTGTTTTAGTATATTTTAAATAACATTTTAAGTTTCGTTTGTTATCTGATCTTTGGAGCTATGGTCAAGAATGTATTTATCAACGCTAAATAAGCTTACTGAAATAATTAATATTAGTACTGCAAACCAAATCGATTTACCACCAACATGTAAAGTTAAAATTCCGCCTAAATAAGCTCCAACAATAAAGAAAAATATTATAACTAAGTAGCGGGTACTTTTTAGAGCTAGTTTTTTATCTTTTTCTGTAAAGGCTTTATAAGCAGCTTGAGATGCAGAACGCAAATTACCTGTGCACATAGCCGTACTATATGGAGAGTCAATCAGTTTTCCAAAAGATGCAATCTGAACTGAGGATACAAATGAAATTGGAACTGTTACAAATATGTGGGGTACTGTAGTTGGTATAAATCCTATAATAAAAAGCACAATAATTTCAATAATTAAAATTATGCGTTCCGCATTCGTAGCAAAAGTCATTGATGGAACTTTAATATCTTTTATCTTTTCTGTAAATATCACCCCGAGCACGAATGCTAAAATAGGTAGTAAAGCTGTAATTGCTTGGCCAGAATTTCTCTTCGTAAGAGCTATTCCAAGTAAAACAAGGTTACCAGTTTGAGCATTAGCAAAAACTTCACCTCTGCAGACAAAGGTGTAAGCATCTAAGAAGCCTCCAACAATTGCAAGGAGAATACCAAGACGTACTGATTCAGAAGTTTTGGTATGGATGTGCATTTTTTTTATTGCGTTTATGTGTATATCTTTAGTAATCAATGTAAAAAGTCTCCTTTCAATATATTTCCTGTATTAAAAATACTTTTACAAATAAACTATTATATTATAACACTAATTTTTATATAGTTAAAAGTAAGTGTGGGAGAATATTTGATATAAACTTATAGAATAAGTATAAACTCATAAAAGAGTTTGAGATTATTGACATGGTAGAAAAAATAAGTTATCATAAATTAAACAACAGTTTAGCGCACTAAACTGATAAAATGATAAAACGATATAGAGGTTAAGCAATAAGAATAGGTGAGGTGTAAAATGAATAAGAAGAACATACTTCCAGAAGGAACAAGAGATTTAGTATTAGATGAATGTGCAGTAAAACGTATTATAGAAAAAGAAATGGATAAACTTTTTGAAAAGTGGGGATATAAAGAAGTTATAACACCGACACTGGAGTTTTATGAAACTTTCAACTATAATTCTCAAACACTAAGAGAAGAAGATATGTACAAGTTCTTTGATAATAGAGGACGTATATTAATTTTGAGACCAGATATGACAATTCCAATAGCAAGGGTTGTGGAAACTAAGCTCAAAGATGCAGAATTACCAATAAAGCTTAGATACACTTCGAATGTTTTTAGAGTTCACGCAAGTCTTGGGGGAAAGAGGAATGAATATACAGATTGCGGTGTTGAATTTATAGGACTTGAAGATGAAAAATCTGATTTAGAAATATTAGTATTGGCATTAGAAGCTTTGAAGAAATTGGGATTAAATGATTTTAAGCTTGAAATAGGAAATATCGGTTTTTTTAATGGGGCATTTAAAAATTTAGAAATAGAGCAGGAATATAAAGAGGCTATTGCACAGTTCATAGAAGATAAAAATATGAAAAGTTTAGAGGATTATTTAGCTGATTTAGATATAAAGGAAGAGTATAAGGCATTTTTTAATAAGTTGCCTTGGATGTTTGGGGATAAAAAGATTTTGGAAGAGGCTAAAAAATTAGCGTTTAATGAAGAGATAAGAAAAAATCTCGATTACTTGGAGGCACTATACTATGAATTAGATTTATTAGGATATGGTAAAAATGTGACATTTGATTTAGGAATGGTTCCTAGATTGAATTATTACACAGGAATTATTTTTAGAGGCTATGGTGAAGGGGTCGGCAACACACTATTGAGAGGTGGACGATATGATAATTTAATTGAGCTTTCAAAAGAATATGTTCCAGCAGTAGGATTTTCCATAGACATTGATGCTGTAATTCCAACTGTAAAGTTCAATAAAATTGTGAGTGAAAAGGAAACTATATGCCAAATATACTATAATAAAAATAATAGAATTGAAGCTATTAAAAAAAGTGAAGAGTTTAGAAATCAAGGGTATATTGTTGACTTATTACCAAATGAAGATATCAAAGAAATAAAAGTAGTTAAGGGTGGGGAATATTAAAAATGAGCATAAGCATAGCATTAACAAAGGGAAGATTAGAAGAAGAAACTATAAAAATTTTGGATAAGGCCCAATTTGATCCTTCGGAATTAAAAAATAAAGGTAGAAAACTTGTTTTTAAAGATAAAACACAGGATATAAATTATTTTTTGGTAAAGGCAGCAGATTCAATAACTTACGTTGAACATGGGGTAGCTGATCTTGGAGTTGTTGGAAAAGATACCATTTTGGAAAGTGATAATAATTGCTATGAAGTTTTGGATTTAGGATTTGGGAAGTGTGGATTCATAGTAGCATCATTACCGGAAAATGATATTTTTAAAAAGGTTGGTCATATAAAAATAGGAAGTAAATATCCAAAAGTTGCAAAGGATTATTTTAAAAAGAAAGGAATGGATGTAGAAGTTATAAAAATAGAGGGATCAGTAGAACTTGCACCAATATTAGGCCTATGTGATGGAATTGTGGATATCATGGAAACAGGAACAACTTTAAAGGAAAATGGTTTAGTTGTTATAGATAGGATTTGTGAGATAAGTGCTAGATTGATAGTGAATAAAGCTAGTTTTAAAATGAAGCAGAATGAAATATGGGATTTTATAGATAGGATTAAGAAAGTGATTAATAATTGACAAAATTCGTGAGATGTTGATAAAATTGATTATGATATCTTGAGTAATTAGTAAAAAATAATAAATAAAATTTAAAGAGTATTTTTTGTTGTTATTACTTTTTTATCAAGTCAAAGGGGGGCTATTAATTATATGTTAAATTTAATGGAGATTACCGAGAGCAATAAAGAAAGCTTAATTAGTGAACTTAAAGGTAGAGTTACAGAAACGGAACAAGAGATAATCTCAAGCGTAAATAGTATTCTATCAAGAGTGAAAAAAGATGGGGATAAAGCTTTATTTGAACTTACAAAGTCATTTGATAAGGTTGAACTTGAAACTTTAGAAGTATCAACTCTTGAAATTGATGAATGTTTTAATAAAGTGGAGAAAGAGTTTATTGAAGCATTAGAAGAAGCTAAAGCAAATATAAAAGAGTATCACGAAAAACAAAAATCAAATGGATTTTTAATGACAAAAGATAAAGGAGTATACCTAGGGCAGAGAGTATTGCCTTTAGAAAGAGTTGGAGTTTATGTTCCAGGTGGAACTGCTGCTTATCCATCATCAGTGCTTATGAATGTAATACCTGCAAAAGTAGCAGGAGTAGATGAAATTGTTATGGTAACTCCACCAGATAAAAATGGAGGGATTAATCCATATATTGGAGTGGCTGCAAGAATAGCAGGAATTAATAAAATATATAAAGTTGGAGGGGCACAAGCTGTTGCGGCTTTGGCTTATGGAACAGAAAGTATTAAAAAGGTTGATAAGATTGTTGGACCAGGAAATATATTTGTTGCTACTGCAAAGAAATTAGTATTTGGAGAAGTTGATATAGATATGATTGCGGGGCCTAGTGAAATACTAGTGATTGCTGATGAAAAATCCAATCCGAGTTTTATAGCTGCAGATTTAATGTCACAAGCAGAGCATGATAAATTAGCATCATCAATATTGATTACAACATCAAAAGAATTACACAGAAGAGTTGAGATGGAGCTAGAAAGACAAGTCAAGACTCTTGAAAGAGAAGAAATAATAAGAACTTCCCTTAAAAATTTTGGAAGCACAATAATTTGCAGAACTATAGAAGAATGTATTGATATTTCTAATTGTATAGCACCAGAGCATTTAGAACTAATGGTAGATGATCCAATGAAATATTTAGGTGTGGTTAGAAATGCAGGGTCTGTATTTTTGGGAAGATACTGTCCGGAACCTATAGGAGACTATTTTGGAGGAACAAATCATGTATTACCTACAAGTGGTACAGCAAGGTTCTTTTCACCGTTATCAGTTGATAGTTTTATAAAAAAATCTTCTTTCATTTATTATTCAGAAGAAGCACTTATGGAGAATGGAGAAAAAATCATAACATTAGCAAGCAAGGAAGGACTTACAGCTCATGCTAATTCAGTGAAAGTGAGATTAGAGAATGGGAACTTATAATGAGTATATCAATTCGTATGATGAGTATACAATCAACCTAGATAGTAATGAAATTTATCTAGAAATGGACCCAAAGATACTAATGAAAATGAAATCTTGCGTAACTAATGTACTTTTCCATAGATATCCTGCAAATGAGATGACCAATATTAGAGAATTATATGCAAGTTATGTAAATGTAGAGAGCAAAAACATAATTGTAGGAAATGGGTCGGACGAAATGATTGAACTTGTTGTAAGTAAGGCTATTAAGAATGGGAAGAAAGCGTTAACCCTGGGACCTGATTTTATAATGTATGATTTTTTTGTTTCAAGATTTGGCGGAGAATTAAAGAAATACGATATAGGTAAAACTATGAATTTTAATGTTCAAGAATTTATAGATATAGCAAAACAAGAAGTTGTAGATCTAATTATTTTTTCAAATCCAAACAATCCTACCGGAATTGGAATAGAGTTAGAAGATATAGTTAGAATTTTAGAAGCGTTTAAAGATACAATGGTTCTTGTAGATGAGGCTTATTATGAGTTCTATGGGAAATCAATGATTCCGTATATAAATAAATATAAAAATTTGGTGGTTACAAGAACCCTGTCAAAGGCTTGGGGACTTGCATCGTTGAGAGTAGGATTTTTAATAACTCATGAGAATAATATTTCTGAATTATTAAATTATAAAATTCCATATACAATAAGTTCTTTTTCACAAAATTTGGCTTCCATGGCTTTAAGATATCCAGAAAATGTTGTTAAAAATGCAAAACAAATAGTTAAACAGAGGGAAGAATTATATGAAAATCTAAAAGAGGTAGAAAAAAGTGCTGCAATGAAGATACAATTCTACCCATCAAAGGGGAATTATATCTTTGGCCGCACGCCTCACAAGGAAGCTCTTATTAAGGGACTTGAGAGCATTGGAATTATAATTAGAAATTTTAATGATGATAGCTTTAGGATTACAGTTGGCTCACCTATGCAAAATAGGAAAGTAGTTGATGGAATAAAGAAGATTTTTGTATATGTATAAATACTTAGCGTACTCAGAAAAGTAATAAGCTATTATGCCGATTTATTTAACAAGATGCTCACTCGTCCAATAAAAAAATATATCATTGGCATATTATTTTCTTTCATATGTGTTAAATTGAACTTGACTATAGTGAGATTATGTTTTATATAGATATTACAATGTATAGAATTCTTTTGGAAAACTATACTTAAAACAAAATTATTGATTTTAAGGAGAATTAGTATGTCAAATAGAAGCTCAAAAAGAGAAAGAATAACCAAGGAAACTAGTGTTAGAGTAGAAATTGATTTAGATGGAAACGGGAATAGTGAAATAAATACAGGAATTGGATTTCTAGATCACATGTTAACTTTATTTTCATTTAATAGTAAGGTTGACTTGAATATATTTGCTAAAGGTGATTCGTATGTATGTGATCATCATACAATAGAAGATGTTGGAATAACACTAGGAGAAGCATTTAAAGAATCACTAGGAGATAAGTATGGCATAAACAGATATGGAACTTTTTATGTACCAATGGATGAGACTCTAGCTTTAGTATCACTAGATGTAAGCAATAGACCTTTTTTGGTTTTTGATTGCGATTTCAAGAGGGAAAAAGTTGGAGAAATGTCTACTGAAATGGTAGTTGAATTTTTTAGGGCTTTTGCATTTAATGCTGGATTAACGCTTCACTTAAAAGTTTTATATGGTGAAAATGATCACCATAAAATAGAAGCTTTATTTAAAGCTTTCGGAAGAGCGATTAAAGAAGCTGTATCTATAAGTAGTGATAATGGCATACCATCTACTAAAGGAAGTTTATAAAAAATTATAAAAACGAAAAATGAATAATGAATAATTATTAATAAAATCTGAGAAATTGATATGTTAACTTATTATTTATTATTCATTTTAATTTTTATTTATTATAGAAGGGGGGCTATATAGTGATAGTTATAATAGATTATGGAATGGGAAATTTAAAAAGTGTTAAAAATGCCCTGGATTATCTTGGAATTGAGAATAAGGTCTCGTGTAATAAAGATGAAATTAAAGAGGCTGATGCATTAATATTACCAGGTGTTGGAGCATTTCCAGATGCTATGGAGACTATTGAAAAATTATCTTTAGACAAAATAATAATAGAAGAGGTAAGAAAGTGTAAACCGCTTCTTGGAATTTGTCTTGGAATGCAATTACTGTTTGAAAATGGATTTGAAGGAATTGAAAGAAAAGGACTTGGATTACTGAAAGGCAATATTATTAAAATGAAAGATAATAAAGCTAATAACATAAAGATTCCACACATTGGTTGGAATAATTTAATATTTAATAGAAGAGATGAACTCTTCACCGATATAGATGAAGGCGAATTTGTTTATTATGTACATTCTTATTTTGCTCAAGGCTATAATGATGAAGATTTGGTAGCGTATAGTGAATATGGGGAAAATAAGATACCAGGTGTAGTTAGATGTAAAAATGTAATAGGAGCTCAATTTCATCCGGAAAAAAGTGGATCTGTAGGTTTGGCCATTTTAAAAAATTTTGGGGAGTTGATTAAATGATAATTTTACCAGCAATTGATATAATTGATGGCAAGCCAGTAAGATTGTATCAGGGAGATTATAATAAAAAAGAAATTGTTGCAGATGATGTATTTGAAACAGCAAAATCTTTTCAGGATATTGGAGCAGAATATATACATTTAGTAGATCTAGATGGGGCTAAAAGTGGAAGTAATCAAAATCATGAGTTAGTAATTAAAATTGCTAAAGAACTTAATATTCCTGTGGAACTAGGTGGAGGAATAAGATCTTTTGAAACTATTAGATATCTTTTAGATAATGGAGTAGCAAGAGCGATTCTTGGAACTATAGCAATGGAAGATGAAGAGTTACTAAAAAAGGCAATAGCAATATATGACAGCAAAATAGCAGTGGGAATAGACTGTAAAGATGGTAAAGTATATGGAAGGGGATGGCTTGCAGCCAGTGACCTTGATTATATAGAATTTGCTAAAAAGATGGAGAATATGGGTGTTAAGAATATAATAGTAACCGATATTAGTAAAGATGGAACATTAGAAGGACCTAATGTGGAAATGCTTAAAGAACTTAAGAAAACAGTAAGCATTGATATTACAGCTTCTGGTGGAATTAAGGATATTGAAAATATTAAAGAATTAAAAAGTATAGGCTTATATGGGGCAATAACAGGTAAAGCTATATATGCTAAAACATTGTCTTTAGAAAAAGCAGTAGAAATTTCTAAAGAGGGGAGATAAACGGATGCATACTAAGAGAATTATTCCATGCCTTGATGTAAAAGAAGGAAGAGTTGTTAAAGGAGTTAATTTTGAGGGATTGGTAGATGTAGGTGATCCTGTTGCGCTTGCAGAATATTATAATAGGCAAGGAGCGGATGAATTAGTATTTTTAGATATAACAGCAACTCATGAAAAACGTGGCATAATGGAAAAAGTTGTTCAAAGTGTAGCCGAAAAAATTTTTATTCCATTTACAGTAGGTGGGGGACTTCAGACTTTAGATGATATAAAGTCAATACTTAGAGCAGGAGCAGATAAGGTGAGTTTAAATTCAGCGGCTGTTAGAAATAAAATGCTTATAAAAGAAGGGGCTTTCTATTTTGGAAGTCAATGTATAGTATTAGCAGCTGATGCGAAAAAAAGATCTGATAACACAGGATGGAATGTTGTAATAAACGGAGGAAGAATTGACACAGGATTGGATTTGTTAGAGTGGATTGAAGAAGCAACAGCACTTGGAGCTGGAGAAATTCTTTTAACATCTATGGATGCAGATGGAACCAAAAAAGGATTTGATTTAGAATTAACAAAAAATATAAGTGATATAACTAATGTTCCAGTAATAGCTTCAGGTGGATGCGGTTGTTTAGAAGATTTTTATGATGTATTTAAAGATAATATAGCAGATGCAGCACTTGCAGCCTCTCTTTTTCACTATGGGGAGCTAACTGTTGACGAGGTAAAGCAATATTTATATGATAAAAATATTTCAGTACGTAGATAAGCCTGGCTGGATATAAAAGCAATTAGAACCACTTATAGTTTTTGTGAAATATATATTCATTTATCAAGGGATATATTTTTTTTAGAATAAGCTTGTTAGAAAATAAAACTTTTGTAATATGGGTTTAATAAGTTGTATGATCTATGAAATATATTGATTTATAAAGAAGTAATTAGTGTATACCTGAAGGGAGAAAATTATAATGGAGATTTGTAAAAGAGTGGAACAAGTTGATTTTGAAAAGATGAATGGATTAATTCCAACTATAGTTCAAGATTATAAAACTAAAGAGGTTTTAATGCTAGCCTATATGTCAAAAGAAAGTTTAAATAAGACATTAGAAGATAATACAACTTGGTTTTATAGTAGAAGTAGAGATGAGCTTTGGAATAAAGGGGCAACTTCAGGACACTTTCAGCATGTGAAAGAAATAAAAATAGATTGTGATAATGATACTATTTTGATATTTGCGGAACAAGTAGGAGCAGCATGCCATACAGGAAATAGAACTTGTTTTTATAGAGATTTATAATTTATAGATGGAAGTATTGGAGGATTAAAAATGGATGAAAATATAAGAGCTTTATATGAGACTATATTAAAAAGAAAAACAGAAGGTGAAGATGGATCTTATACGAAATATCTTTTCGAAAATGGAACAAACAAGATATTAAAAAAAGTTGGTGAAGAATGTACAGAAGTTATAATTAGTTGTAAAGAAAATAATAGAGAAGAACAAATAAATGAAATTTGTGATCTTACTTATCACTTACTTGTTTTAATGGCTCAAATGAATATTTCACTTGAAGAAGTAGGCGCAGAGTTAGAAAAGAGAAGAACTAAAATTAACAATTTTAAAGGCGAGAGGAAACCAATAACAAATGTTTAAATAAATTCTATTTGCAGTGAAGCAAAATTGGAATTAAAAAAGTAGGATTGTTTATTTTGACAATCCTTTTTTGATGTTAAGATGTTGAAATTTGAGTAATATATGTTTAAGAATTTCAAAATTTTAACGGTTGATTGTCAATTATAAGTTGAGTATTATAATATTATATACAAGCAAAGTAAGTTTTTATACTATAGGAATTTATATTGGAGTGAAATCTGTGACAGGATTATGAAAAAGGCTGATTCAGAAAGTTACGTTTCAAAAGAGAATAAAAAAGAAAATATATTCGCCTGCATAAAATGTTTTTATATTCAGCATAGCTGCCATTTCTGATGTGCAGATTTTTATCACATGTGTTCGAAAAAGGTAGATGCGTAAAAAATATACACATATGAAAAGAGTGCGAAGCACAATACGGAACTTAACCATAATCGCCTGCGATTTTGTTCTTAATTATAAGCAAGAATACTTATAGTATTAAATATAAAAAAGAAAACCTGTATATATAGTACAGGTTTTCGCATGTCCACTCGAGAAAGGAAATAAATGAACATGTTATTGTGGGTTTATAAAATTTTATGGCGATAAACCATAAAGTGTATGGGCATATTTGTTACAATATTGATAATTTAATTATACAATAATCACAAAAAAAAACAATAATTTTTTATATTATGACAATTAAAATATAAGAGAAATAATTAAAGTTTACGTTACTAAATAAAAACCTTTTTGTATAGAAAAAAATTATAAGGAATTTATAGGTGTATAATATAGATATTATGTAGAAACTAATTTAAATTTGGTATAGGTTAAAAAATGAAAATTATATATTGAAATATATAAATAACAAATTAAAAAATAAAATAATGTATGTAGGAGAAAGAAATGATTGAAATATATAAGGAAGACTTATTAAAAGATACTATAGATTATGAAGAGTATTCAGAAAATGTTTGTAAGCTAACACTAGAGGAATTAAAAAAAGAAGGGTTATTGAAATGCGGGGGGTGCTGTTTAAAGGGAGAAAATAAAAAAGATAAGTGCTCAAGTTGCAATAGTAAGAACAGTTGTAAAAAGTGATATTATTTTTTGATCTAGGATTATATGATTACAAAAATATAAAATATATTGTAGATTTAAACAAAAGAATAATATATAATGAATTTGTTTATATTATAATACGTTAGAAAGATTTGGAGGGGGCCATCTTTGGGAAAGCCAAGTATTTTTAGTAGAGAATATGAAAAAAGGATGAAGCGAAGAAGAAGAAATGCGATAATAATATTTTTGGCAATAATATTAATAACATCTGCGCTATCAATTAAAATAGCGTATAATCCAATAGATTATAAAAATATTAAACAAAATATACAGGCATGGATTGATAGTGATACTAATAATTCTTCAGAACAAACCAAAGCAGAAAAAGAAGAAACATCTAGTGAAAAAAAAGATGAGGAAGTAGTTAAAGAAGAACCTCAAAAATCGGTAGAAGAATACATAAATGTAACTCTAGCGAGTGGAAATACTGCAAAAGCTATTTATGTAGATGATGCTAATACCGGAAAAGTATTTAAAACTTTAGATACTACTGATAATGGAGTTAGTTACAGCATAAGTCCATCTGGTAAGGAAATAATTGTAGAAGATACAAATTCAATAATCACATTATATAATTTAGATGGAACAAACAAGGTGATATCTAAGGATCAATATGTATCTACGAGTGGAAGTGTATTTACTAAAGAAGCTACAATTCAATCAAATCCCAAATACTTATGGAATCAAAAGCCAAAATTTATTAGTGAAGATAAAATAATTTTTGTTACTAATAGGCCATATTTTGGAGGCGCTAATCTTAAACAGTATTTATGGATGACTGATATTTCAACTAATGAAGATAAGGTTCTCTGGGATTTAGCTGGAGCTAATATAGAAATTGGTGAAAAGGAAGAAAAAGGTGTTAAAATTACTGTTGATGGTAGAATTTATTTTATAGATGTAAATGGTAATTATATTCAATAGAGATAATATTAATAAATTATTTGATAAGATTTAAGGGTTTATGGTATAATGACTTAGTTAAATTAGATGCACACTATTTAGGAGGAAAGAATAAAATGAAAGCTAAAGTGGAAAAAATAGAAACAAATGTGATAAAATTAGAAATAAGGGTTGAAGCTGAAAAATTCGATGCAGCCTTAACTAAAGCTTATAATAAGAATAAGGGCAGATATAATATACCTGGATTTAGAAAAGGAAAAGTTCCTATGGCAATGGTTAAAAAGTTCTATGGAGTTGAAGTATTCTATGATGATGCTGTTAATTTTGCTATAGACGAATCATATCCAGAAGCATTAAATACAGAAAATATTAGACCTGTAGATTATCCACAAATTGATATAGTAGAATTAGGAGAAGGTAAGGAATTAGTTTATACTGCTACAGTTACTACGTATCCAGAAGTAGAACTTGGAGAGTATAAAGGATTAGATATAAAGAAACCTGTATATGAAGTAGAAGTTGCTGAAATAGATAAGCAAATTAAAGAAATGCAAGAAAAAAATGCTAGAATAGAAGTTAAAACAGAGGGAAATATAGCTAAGGGTGATATAGCTGTTATTGATTTTAAAGGATACATAGACGGAGTTGCTTTTGAAGGCGGAGAAGGCGTTGATTATTCTTTAGAAATAGGTTCTGGTACTTTTATTGATAACTTTGAAGAACAATTAATCGGTTTAGCTGTAGGGGATAAAAAAGAAATAAACGTTACTTTCCCAGAAGCTTATGGAAAAGAAGAATTAAACGGAAAGCCAGCAATGTTTGAAGTTGAAATTAAGTCAATTAAAGTTAAAGAATTGCCAGAATTAGATGATGAATTTGCTAAAGATGTGGCAGCAGTTGATACTTTTGAAGAACTAAAAGAAAATCTTAAAAATACATTAGAAAAGAATAACAATGAGAAAGCAGAAAGAGAATTTGAAGAAGCTGTTATAACTGCAGCAATTGAAAACTCAAAAATGGACGTTCCAGAGGTTATGGTAAACAAAGAAATTGATGCCATGATGCAAGATCTTGAAGGAAGATTAAAATATCAAGGTTTAAGTTTAGAACAATACATGGAGTTTACAGGAAATACAACTGAAAAAATGAGAGACTTTATGAAAGAAAATGCAGAAAGAAAAGTTAAAGCTGACTTAGTTCTTGAAGCTATTGCAAAAACAGAAGAAATTAAAGCAACTGAAGAAGAATTAAATGCAAAAGCTTTAGAATTAGGAAAAATTTATGGACCAAAAGATCCAGAAAAAATGGCTAAAATTTTAGTTAAGTCTCAAAAAGACATGATTGAAAAAGATATAATATTAGAAAATACTTTAAAATTCTTAAAAGAAAATTGCAAATAATTTATTTTAATATATAATATAAAATGAGTATACCAATTATAAATTGCCAGAAAAAAATTTTTTCTGGCAATTTATTCAAATAATAATTAACAAAGCGATAAAAAAAATATATAATTAAAATTAGAAAAAGTATAATAGTAAAAGGAGGATTTATATGGCTTTAGTACCTATGGTTGTAGAACAAACAAGTAGAGGAGAACGTTCCTATGATATATTTTCACGATTATTAAAAGAAAGAATAATCATGTTAAGTGGAGAAGTGAATGATGATAGTGCTAATTTAATAGTAGCACAATTATTATTTTTAGAAAGTGAAGATCCAGATAAAGATATATATATATATATAAATAGTCCAGGAGGATCAATAACAGCTGGAAATGCTATATATGATACTATGCAATATATTAAGTGTGACGTATCAACAATATGTATAGGAATGGCAGCTTCAATGGGAGCATTTTTACTTTCTTCTGGAACAAAAGGAAAGAGATTTGCACTTCCAAATGCTGAGGTTATGATACATCAACCACTAGGCGGTTTTCAAGGTCAAGCGACAGATTTTGAAATACATGCTAAAAGAATATTAAAGATGAAAGAAACTTTAAATAGAATTCTAAGTGAAAATACTGGTAAGTCTTTAGAAACAATTAAAGCAGATGTAGAAAGAGATAATTTTATGAGTGCAGAAGAAGCTAAGGCTTATGGGTTAGTTGATGAAGTAATAACTACGCATAAAATAGGAAAAGATAAATAAGATTGAATTTTCAATTTATACGTTTTAAGTGAGGTGAATGTATGGCTAAATATGATGAAAAGAAGCAGTTAAAGTGTTCTTTCTGTGGTAAAACTCAGGAACAAGTAAAAAGATTAATTGCAGGTCCAGGAGTGTATATTTGTGATGAATGTATTGATTTATGTTCTGAAATTATAGCAGATGAATTTCAAGAAACTGTTGATTTTGACCCTAAAAGTGTACCAAAGCCAAATGAGATTAAAGAATACTTAGATTCTTATGTCATTGGGCAGGAAAGAGCAAAAAAATCTTTAGCAGTAGCAGTTTATAATCATTATAAAAGAATTAATACTAATAAAGAGGATATTGATGTTGAGTTATCAAAAAGTAATATTTTATTACTAGGACCAACTGGTTCGGGTAAAACATTACTTGCTCAGACATTAGCAAGATTTTTGAATGTACCTTTTGCAATTGCCGATGCTACAACATTAACAGAAGCAGGATATGTTGGAGAAGATGTAGAAAACATTCTTCTTAAATTAATACAGAATGCAGATTATGACGTAGAAAAAGCCGAAAGAGGTATCATTTATATAGATGAAATAGATAAGATTGCTAGAAAGTCAGAAAATCCATCTATTACTCGTGATGTATCAGGCGAAGGTGTTCAACAAGCATTGTTAAAGATATTAGAAGGAACCGTTGCATCAGTTCCGCCACAAGGTGGAAGAAAACATCCTCATCAAGAATTTATCCAAATAAATACTTCTAATATATTATTTATTTGTGGTGGAGCTTTTGATGGCGTTGATAAAATAATAGAAAATAGAACAAGAAAGAGTTCTATGGGATTTGGAGCACAAATTCAAGCTAAACATGAAAAGGATGTTGGAAGCTTACTTAAAGAAATTATGCCAGCAGACTTATTAAAGTTTGGATTAATTCCAGAATTTGTTGGAAGACTTCCAATACTTGTTACGTTAGAGTCTTTAGATAAAGAAGCTTTAATTCAAATTTTAACTAAACCTAAAAATGCTCTTGTAAAACAATATAAAAAATTATTTGAGTTAGATGATGTTAAGTTAGAGTTTGATGAAAAATCATTAGTTGCAATTGCCGAAGAAGCAATTAGCAGACAGACAGGTGCTAGAGGTTTAAGAGCTATTATTGAAGATATAATGAATGAGATAATGTATGAGATACCTTCTGATAATAGAATAACTAATGTTGTAATAACTGAAGAAGCTATTAAAGAGAAAAAACAACCTAGAATTGAAAGAATAGAAGAAGGAAAGATTAGACCGACTTTAGTAAAAGCTAGAACTAAAAAAGATATTGAATCAGCTTAATATTAGCGAGGATAATAAGTCAGTATATATTTTTAAAATATATACTGACTTATTTAGCGTTAGCGTCTTTTAATAAATTTTTGTTATTTTAAATATTGGATTATTTTTATTTATATTTCAAAATCAAGAATATATTTGCAATAATAAGCAAATAATACTAATAATAAAAATTGAAGGAGGCAAAGTATATTTACTTTAGTAATAATAAGGAAAGCAAATGTATATATTATTAAATGTAAGTATATTCAAAGATTATGACAAATATATTGATGATTTTGCAAATTATAGTTTTGATCCTCATGGTTTATGTTATGTGCAATGCAATAAGTAAGCCGCAAAAAAATAGAGAGATAATAATTGATAGAGAAAATACTAAGGAATTGAATAATCTAAATAGGTTAAGACAAATAAGCTTATCTGAACCACTTACAGAAAAAAGCAGACCTTCTAGTTTTGATGAGGTGATAGGTCAAGAAAAAGGTATTAAGGCATTGAAGGCAGCTCTTTGCGGACCTAATCCTCAACATGTTATAATTTATGGGCCACCAGGGGTTGGAAAGACGGCGGCAGCTAGATTAGTACTAGAGGAAGCTAGAAAATCCAAATTATCACCATTTACAGAAAAGTCAAAATTTGTTGAGTTAGATGCAACTACATTGAGATTTGATGAAAGAGGAATAGCAGATCCACTAATAGGTTCGGTGCATGATCCAATTTATCAAGGAGCTGGTTCTTTAGGGATAGCAGGTATTCCTCAGCCAAAGGCTGGAGCTGTTACAAAAGCACATGGTGGCGTACTATTTTTAGATGAGATTGGAGAGCTTCATCCAATTGAATTAAATAAGTTATTAAAGGTGTTAGAAGATAGAAAAGTGTTTTTAGATAGTTCATATTATAGCTCAGAAGATGCTAATATGCCTAAGTACATAAAGGAAGTATTTGAAAATGGCCTTCCAGCTGATTTTAGATTAATAGGAGCAACAACAAGAGCACCACATGAAATTATACCAGCTATAAGATCAAGATGCGTTGAAATATTTTTTAGAGCATTATTGCCTGAAGAAATAGAGAAAATAGCTGAAAACTGCGTGAATAAGGTTGGACTGAAAATTTCAAAGGATGGAGTTGAAGAAGTAAGTAAATATTGCACAAACGGTAGAGAAGTAATAAATTTGATTCAATTAGCATCTGGTATTGCCATTAATGAAGATAGAAATGAGATCAAATTAGATGATATTAAATGGGTATTAGAGAATGGTCAGTATAATAAAATAATTTCAAATAAGATACCAGGCCAATCTAGAGTTGGTGTTGTTAATGGATTGGCAGTATATGGGGCAAACATTGGAATGCTAATGCCCCTCGAAGTTAGTTGCAAGAAAGTTACAGGTAGAAGAGGTGAAATTAAAATAACTGGAATAGTTGAAGAGGAAGAGATAACTAATAATAATAAGAAGATAAAGATGAAAAGTACTGCTTTTGCATCTGTTCAAAATGTGCTCACAGTATTGGATAATTTATTTGATTTATCTACTGATAGATATGATATACACGTAAATATATCAGGGGGAATTCCAGTTGATGGTCCATCAGCAGGAATAAGTATTGCAGCAGCTATTTATAGCGCAATAACTAAACAAAAAATAAATAGGTTTGTTGCTATGACTGGAGAAATAAGTATATTAGGATCAGTGAAAGCTATAGGAGGAGTGAAAGCTAAAATATCTGCAGCGTTTAAAGCAGGTGCAAAAAAAGTTATTATTCCACAAGAAAATTATGATAGTTCACTAAATGAAATATGTGAGATAGAAATAATTCCTGTAACAAATTTTAAAGAAGTAATTGAGTTGGCTATGGAAGACGATATAATTAATGAAAGCGAGAGAGAGATATTATCAGCTGAAGGTAATAACATCTTGAATAACTTGTAAAGCTGTATTTTTAGTTAGTAAAGTAAAAGGTGAATAAAACTTAATATTTTCACACTTTTTCTTTTAAATTTAATATATTATGTTATAATAGATAAACTAAATAATATTTATAGTAATGTATGTATTGTTTTATTGAACAAACTTATCACAAGTTTACAAAGCAAGTAATCAAACCTATTTGCTTTGTAAACTCTACAATATAATAATAAGCTTTTTATTTTTAGAATCATTGAAAAAAATATTTATTATGTGTATACTAGATAAGTCAAAATAAATAATGTAATTAAGATATGGGGGGAAATAGTACTATGAAAAAGCTATATACGATTCCGCTAATTCCTTTAAGAGGATTGACTGTTTTTCCTAGTGTGGTTGTACATTTTGATGTAGGAAGAGAAAAATCCATAGCAGCTATTGAACAAGCTATGTTAGATGAACAAGAAGTTTTTCTTGTAGGTCAAAAAGATTCAATAATAGAAGAACCTAATCAAGATGAAATATATTCGATTGGAACCATATGTAAAATAAAGCAAATCTTGAAGATGTCTGATAATACTATTAGAGTTCTTGTGGAAGGCCAAGAAAGAGGAAAAATAGTTAAATATATAGAGGAAGAAGAAAATTATATAAAAGTTTCAGTTGAAAAATTAGAAGATAAAGTATCTAAGGATGAGGAAGTAGATGCCTATATTAAATTCTTGAATAAAGAATTTATGAAACTACTTAAGCTAAGTGAGGATAATTTTGGGGAAGCGGTTAAATCAATAGATTCTCTAGAAAAGCCAAGCCAGTTTGTAGATATGGTGGCTTCTTATGCAATAACTGATGAAAAACTTAAACAAGAAATTTTGGAAATAGTAGATATAACTAAGAGAGTAGAAAAAGTCCTAGAAAGAATTAAAATAGAAATTTCTATAGCTAAAATCCAAAAAAAAATTGCTAACAAAGTAAAAAATACAGTTGCGAAAGAGCAGAAGGAATTTTATCTAAGAGAACAGTTGCGTGCTATTCAAGAGGAATTAGGTGAGGATGACGAGGATAAGAAAGAAATAGCGAAGTATGAAGAAAAAATTAGTAAAGCTAAACTTCATAGTGAAGTTAAAGAAAAGGTTAATTACGAGTTATCGAGACTTAAAAACATGAGTTCTACGTCATCGGAAGGTAATGTTGTAAAGGCGTATCTAGACTGGGTGTTGGATATCCCTTGGGGAAAGAATACTAAGGAAAATATTAATGTTGCCAAGGCAAGGGAAGTTTTGGATAAAGAACACTATGGATTGGAAGATGTTAAAGATAGAATTATCGAGTATTTAGCAGTAAAACAATTCAGTAAATCTCAAAAAGGTCCTATTCTTTGCTTAGTTGGTCCTCCTGGTGTAGGAAAGACATCTATAGCAAAATCTATAGCTAATGCTATTAACAGAAAATACACAAGAATATCCGTAGGCGGGATGAAGGATGAAGCTGAAATACGAGGGCATAGAAAGACATACGTTGGCGCAATCCCAGGTAGAATTGTTTATGCAATGAAAGAAGCAAAATCTATGAATCCATTAATGCTTTTTGATGAAATAGATAAAATTAGCTCAAGTTATAAAGGTGATCCATCTGATGCATTGTTAGAGATATTGGATAGTGAGCAAAACAAGGATTTTAGAGATAGTTATTTAGAAGTAGCAATGGATTTATCTAAAGTTATGTTTATAGCAACAGCAAATTCTTTAGAAACCATACCAAGACCACTTTTAGATAGGATGGAAGTTATTGAAGTATCAGGATATACGTATGAAGAAAAATTCAATATAGCTAAAAATCATCTTATTCCTAAGATATTTAAAGAACTTGATATTCCTCAAGATAAAATTGAAATAGAAGATGATTCTATTAAGATGGTTATAGAGGGATATACAAGAGAATCAGGAGTTCGTGGACTAGAAAGAAAATTGAGTTCATTGATAAGAAAAGTATTAGCGGAAATGTTAAAGAGAGAACAAAAAGAATTCTTAGTTAATAATGAAAGTGTTGAAAAATTATTAGGTAAGAGAACGTTTGATTTTGACCAAATTGACAAAGTGGACAAGGTTGGAGTAGTTACAGGAATGGCGTGGACTGCATATGGAGGTGATACTCTTCCAATAGAAGCTATGGTTATGACTGGTTCAGGTAAACTTGAACTTACAGGTAAGCTTGGAGATGTTATGCAAGAGTCAGCAAGGACAGCATATAGCTATGTTAGAGCTAATGCAATTAAGTTTGGAATAAACGAAGCTTTCTATAAAGAAAAGGATATTCATATTCATGCACCAGAAGGTGCAGTGCCTAAGGATGGTCCATCGGCAGGTGTAACTATGGTAACTGCACTTGTATCAGCATTATCGGGTAAGAAGGTTAAGCATAATGTGGCAATGACAGGTGAAGTTACGTTAACAGGTAGAGTGCTTCCGATTGGTGGCCTAAAGGAAAAATCTTTAGCAGCATTTAGGGCAGGAGTAGATACTATAATAATTCCTAAGGAAAATGAGAAAGATATAGATAAGATACCACATTCAATTAGAAATAGTTTGAATATTATTTCTGCTAAAGAAGTTAATGAGGTATTGAAAAATGCACTAATTGGAGAGGATACTAATGAGAATTAAGAAATCAGATTTTATTACGTCAGCAGTAAAGAAGAATCAATATCCCATAGATGATAGAGCAGAAGTTGCATTTGTTGGAAGATCTAATGTAGGAAAGAGTTCGCTGATAAATTCACTAACTAACAGAAAAAAATTGGCAAAAGTTAGTCAGACTCCAGGAAAAACTAGATTAGTTAATTTTTTTCTTATAAATGATGACTTTTATTTAGTTGATTTGCCTGGATATGGATACGCAAAAGTGTCAAAGACTGAGAAGGATAGTTGGGGAAAAACTGTTGAAATGTATTTGAATGATAGAGAACAGCTAAAAAGAGTTGTTCTGCTTGTAGATTCTAGACACAAGCCAACAGGTGACGATATAATCATGCATGAATGGATAAAACATTTTGGCTACGACGTTATAGTGGTTGCTACAAAAAGCGATAAACTTACACGAAATGAGTTAAATAAAAACGAGAAGATTATAAAAGAAACACTCAAATTAAATCCAGATGATAAATTATATTTTTTCTCATCATTAAATAAAAATGGAAAAGATGAACTGATAGATAATCTTTTCTTAGAATTTGCTACAGATTTAGATTAGCAAAATACTTTTTTATAAATTTTTATATAATAGTAAACAAATAGCCTCTTACAGATATAATATTTGTAAGAGGTTATTTCTATTTAAGTAATGACATTATTTCTTAAAATAGTTGATAAAAAATTTAAATAATTATAAGTTATAAAAAATAGTGTCAAAAATTTTAGGTAGGAATAATATATAGTATAAAAAAGAAAAAAATATTTCCAAGGAGGAATAAATATGGAGATGAATGATATCCTAAATGGTTTAAATTCATGTGATGACGATTGTTGTGATAACAGTTCTAGTTGCGGGCCAAACTTCGGAGGACCAGGAATAGGAGGATTTCCAGGAGGAGCAGGTTATGGCTTCGGACAACAAGGATTGGGAAATTCTTGTGGCTGCGGATTTGGTAGTTGGATTTGGATTTTATTAATATTATTTTATTGTGGATGTGGCAGAAATAAAAGAGGAAATGACTGCTGCTGTGAGAAAAAAGAATGTTGTTGTGAGAAAAAAGAGTGTTGCTGCGGTGGTGGAAACCATGGTAGTGGAATCTTAAGCAACTGCTCACCATATTTGTTTATATTAGTAATACTATTCCTTTGCAATAATAACTTTAATGGCTGTGGAATTGGAGGCGGATTCAATCCTGGCTTAGGCGGAGGATATAATAACAATTTTGGTTGCGGTGCTAGCTGCTAAAATTCTGAATTTTTAGGAAGGAGAGATAAATATGTCTAGAAAGAAGAATAAATGTTGCTGTGAAAAGAAACATCATGAGTGCTGCTGTGAATCTAATAATTCAGGTTTATTTGGAGGCGGAGGAAGTGGCTGCACACCGATTATATTCCTATTAATAGCATGCGGATCAGGTTTATTAAACTGCAATAAATCTTATTTGATTATTTTACTATTCTTATTATGTGGTGGCTGTTTCACAGACTTTTTAGGAAATGGAAACCAAAGTAGCTGTTGCTAGGATAGTGGATAGAGGGCTTTAAAAGCCCTCTAAAAAAATGCATAAAAATATAAACATTTTTATAATGATATACATATATTAAAAAGAGACAATTTTAAGTGAGAGGATTTTAAAATGGCTAAGCATAAACATAGAGAACAAGGTCAAACACCAAATGATACTAGTTCTAATATTAATGATAATGCTAGAAATGCACCTTTTGGAATTGATCCTATGCAGTTAATGGGATTATTAGGTGGAAATTTTGATATGAATAATATGGGGAATATGTTAGCTTCAATGAATACAAATGGATTTAATTTAGGAAATTTAAATTCAATAGCTCAAATGATGGGGTTAAATTTAGATAATGATTTATTTCAAGGAAATATGAGTGGCAGTCAAAGTAATGTAAATAATAAGAATATGTATTCAAATACTAAAGAATATTCTAGTAATACGAATTCTAAAAATACTGAAAATCAAAACGAAGATAAAGGTGCTAAAAAGAATGTTACAACTAATAGAAATATTAAAGATAAGGATGCAAACCTAGAATTTTTAATGGCAATAAGAAGTTATGCTCATCCTGATAGAATAAAATTTATTGATAGAATTATTGAAGCTTATAAAAATGGAGAACTCAAAGAAGCGTAAAAAAATCAAAATTATTTTTTGAATTATGTATACAAAAAGAAATCGTGTCAATAATATTAATGTAATAGAGAAAGTATTCTCTTACAAACTTAATGGACTATTAAGTAAGGCTTGATTTAGGTAGACATTTCCATCTAAAATCTAGTTAAACTTATCCAGAAGTTTAGTGCCGTTTGGTTAACATTTTAAGAGTTTAAGATGTTAATGGTAGTCAACTATCGGATAAATTTTTTACTTCATTAAGTAACCCCTCATCCCCCTTTAGGCCGCTTAATGCGGCCTTTTATATTTATTTGGCTTTTTGTATACTAGTTATTTTATAAGAAGAACCTTGCTTTTCTAAATCTATCAATAAGATTAATTCACTTTTATTATTTGTACCTTTAAGATTGCTTTTTTCAAAAGACAATCTCCACCTTATAGCTGACGGCTCTAATGAATCAGTCCATTTATAATCATAAAAAAAGGCATTCTGAAAGGTATAGGAATAATTATCCTTGTCTAAACTCCAAAGTAAAGATAGATTTTCCTTATCAATTGTAGAAGAAAATATATCTGGGAGATCATCAACTACATAAGGGAGTTCAATTAGATTGATAAAACTCGTTGTAGAATCTAATGAAGGAAGAGTCGTATTATCTTTGCTGGTATCTAAAATATTATTATTAATGATCATAAAGCTGCTTAATGAAGAAAGTCCTTCTGATGATGATACCGAATAACACTGAGGAGTCTTAGAATTTTTGCAATCTAATATACCGAAAATATTATTACTGTTTGAATAAAGTAGATCAAAGTTTTTTTTATTCCACTTAAATACATAAGACATAGATTTATCGTTTTTAGAGCCTAAAAGTATAATTTCAGGAATATTATCTCTAGAGAGATTATGAAAATAAACTTTGGGTTCAAAATGAAGATTAGTTGTAAAAAGTATCTTATCATCAAGCTGGGTAGAAAGATAATAATCATTATCGAAACAATTTATATTAAAATCCACCTTGTTTTGTGAACTTAATAGTTGAAAAGTATCTTTTTCACCATCACCTGTTAAGTCGCATTGTGTGCTTTGTGCAATGTTTATTGGAGATATAGTTTGTAAAGATTCAAACTTATTAGAAATAAAGTAAACAATGGTTATAATTAAAAATAATAATGATATATATAACACTGAGCTTACTAACTCCTTTTTCTTTAATATGAAGATTTTCATTATGTATCACCTCAATAAATTATATGTTGATATAGTGATGCATATTAATAATATAAAAGCTATAAAATAAAAAAAGACCATAACTGTAAGCAAAATATTTCTGCCAAGTTATGATCATGATCAAAAAAATAATAATTATTTGCAGTTTCTACAATAACCATAAAAATAAACCTTATTTGAAACAATTTGATAATCAGTATGCTCTCTTGCCAAAGCATTAAGATTATCTAGAGATAGATCTTTAAAATCATCGACTCTTCCGCAACTTAAACATTGCAAGTGAGGATGAGGTGATGAATTTCCATCATATCTAAAGTTTCCTTCACCAACATTTATTTCTTGAATTAATCCTACATCAACTAATGTTTTTAACGCTTTATAAACAGTAGCTAAACTCATAGTTGGATATTGGATATGAATATCGGAATAAATAACATCTGCTGAAGGATGGGAAGTAGTATTAATTAAATAGTTATATACTGCAAGTCGTTGAGGAGTTAATTTTAGCTTTTTTTCTTTAAAAACTGAAGCTATTTGATCCATTGTGAAAACCTCACTTCTATTAGTTTTATATACCGATTATAACATAGAAATAAATGAAGAGTCAACTAATTAACTAATACTATTTTTAAACAATTATTATTACTTAGAAGATCATTATTAATAAAAACGCAAAGAGAAAGATGGATTTGTTTAATTTTAGCGCTTAATTATAAATAAAAAACTTAATTCTAATTAATTTTCTGATAATTGAATGAAAATATCAAAAATTTGTTGTACATTAAAGAAAAGTCTGTTAAAATATAACTAAACAGAGTGTGTTAATTAATTAACATACTATAGTAATTATAATTACTATTTCTACAAAAAAATGATAATTTTTATTACAGACTTAATTAAAATCATTTAGCCTATGATAAAAATATAAATAGAAATTGATGAGGAGGCGTATTTTTGTGGGAAAATATAAAGTTGGGGACGAATTAATAATTGTAAATGATCCAAGCAAGGATAATGAGAAGTTAAAGGAATTAACAAAATTAACTGTTGATGGAGACTTCGCGCAAATATCTTGGGGAATAAAAATATTAGAAGTGGAATATGACAAGCCATATGTTACATTAACTTATAAAAATGTTAAAGGCGAGAAAAACAAAGTTTTTTCTGAATGTAGAGATATAGAAAATTTCGACAAAGAAAAGGTTTTGGAAAAAGCATTACTTAGAGCATTCCAAAATGAACTTATAAATATTTCAGTTGTTAAGAATATTTGTCAAATATAATTAGAAAAATTAAGGAGCATTATAAAAGATGCTCTTTAATTTTACATAGAATTCCATTGTAAAATCTTTACTTTTGGCAACGTTTGTAATATAATAAATTCATAAATTTATGAGATTTATAAATTATTAGGATGAGAAAAGGATGGCGGGTTTTATGAGTAGGTGTCCATTTTGGTCAACAACAAAAGAAAAGGTGGAGTGTTATGGTGAATGCCCTATAAAGAGTGAATCATTAAAAGGGCAAGAAGATAAGCATTGCATTTTTAATGAATGCAGTGAGTCAAGTGGTATCAATTTTAAAGAAATTATGAAGGAAGACTACGGTTTTCTAAATTTGTCTATATATGAGGACGAAAAGAGAATAAATATTAACTACTAATGTTAAAGAAATAGAGATTAGAATATAATGAAAATATTCTAATCTCTATTTTTATGAATAAAAAGATTATATATTTATTTTAACTATAAAAATTTTATCATATTCATAGAAAAGATTGATGCATTAATTGAATTCTTGCATGATCTTATTCTTGTATTTCATAAGAGGTTGTATATTTATGAAGAAGAGAATGTTTTAAAGACCATAAGTTTTGTGATAAATCAACATAATAAGTATGAGGATTTTCAAATCTAAGTACTTCGGGCCATAGCTTATCTGTCTCAAGTTTTGAAAAATCTTTTATTTCTAAAACGGTAGGAGATTTATACACGCACTTTCCACTTTTGAATATTTGGACTTGAAGTTCTTTAGTGTAATAGTTTTTGATTTTTTTTCTCTTCCATGTATGAATAGGGTTAAATAATATTAATGGTTCATTCTCGTTAATGTTTTCATCTCTCAAAGTAATTAAATCTGCTAATGCCTTATGAGAGTTCTTATCAAATATTCTTATTATCTTCTTAAAGCCTGGATTTGTTATTTTTTCTTCATTTTCGCTTATTTTAATTTTAGGGATAATTTCATTAATACCTTCCAATGCAACCAATTTATAAACGCCACCAAAAACTGGTTCGGATTTTGCAGTTATAAGTCGCTCACCAACGCCAAAAGAGTTTATGCATGCACCTTGATCTAGTACGTCTTTTATAATATGCTCATCAAGAGAGTTGGAAACTACAATTCCACAATCTTCATATCCAGCTTCATCTAACATTTTTCTGCATTTTGTTGTTAGATAAGTAATATCACCAGAATCTATTCTTACGCCACGAGGTCTTTTACCAAGAGGTTTTAAAACTTCGTTAAATACTTTTATTGCATTTGGAATTCCTGATTTTATAACATTATAAGTATCGATAAGTAGCACACAGTCATCTGGATAAATTTCAGCCCAGGCTTTAAATGCATCATATTCTGTATCATATAATTGAACCCAGCTATGAGCCATAGTTCCAACAGCAGGGATATTAAACATCCTGTCTGACATAGTGCAGGCTGTTGAACTACAGCCACCTATAATGGCTGCTCTAGCGCCATAAATTGCTCCATCATAACCTTGGGCTCTTCTTGAACCAAATTCCATTACAGGACGCCCATCTGCTGCTCTACAGATTCTATTAGCTTTTGTAGCAATTAGTGTCTGATGATTTATTGTTAAAAGAATCATTGTTTCAAGGAATTGAGCTTGAATTACAGGACCACGAACAGTTACAAGAGGTTCGTTCGGAAATACTGGGTTTCCTTCTGGAACAGCCCAAACATCGCAACTAAAATCGAAGTCTTTTAAATAGTCAAGAAATTCTTCGGAGAAGGCGTGTTTATCTCTTAGGTAAGTAATATCGTCATCAGTAAACTTTAAAGTACTTAAATAATCGATTAATTGTTCAACCCCTGCCATTATACAATATCCGCCATCATCAGGGATTCGCCTAAAGAACATGTCAAAGTATGCTATTTTGTCTTTAAGTCCTTTACGGAAATAACCATTACCCATAGTCAATTCGTAAAAATCAACTAACATCGTTAAATTTCGTTCATCCTTAACATTAAAACTAGATTTATTATCCATAATAATCTCCTTTAAAAAAACATGTAAATAATTTTACTTAATAATTGTGTTTAATCCATTATGAATTAAAATGCATAAAACTATTGTACATCTATAAGACTTTGATTACAATATAGTTGCTTATAACTTAAAATCAGACACATATTAAATTATAAAATTTTAAGTAGAAAATATCCTGTATTATGAGAAAAAAATGAAATTCATATAGTAATTATGGAGAGAATTTAAAATATGTAACTTTCGTATGAAGAAACTTATGGATACTGAAATGTAAATAGAAATGAAAGAAGGAGTATTACAGTGGGGTACGATCTTGATAAATATCAGATGGATGCAGTAAAGGCAGAAGAAAAAAATGCATTGATAGTTGCAGCACCTGGATCTGGAAAAACTACGGTTATAATAAATAGAGTCAATTATCTAGTAAAGCATAAAAGAGTAGCTAATGGAAATATAATAGTAATTACATTTACAAAAGCCGCGGCAAAGAATATGAAAAATAGATACGTATCTAAATTCAATATGAACAGTTCACCTTTTTTTGGGACATTCCATGGCTTATTTTATAAGATACTTTTGAGATGTGGGAGAAATGTCGATATAATTGATGGAGCAATTGTTCATAAAATAGTTAGTAATATTTTAGGTAAATACTTTGATGAGGTTAATGAAGATAAAATTAAAGAAGCTATAAATAATATTTCTCTATATAAAACTTCAAGAGTCCCATTAAATGAATTTAAGCCATCCATTGCAAAAGAAGTTTTTGAAGAAGCTCTAGAAAAATATGAAGAATATAAAAAAGAACACAATAAAAGGGATTTTGATGATTTAGCAATAGAAGTGCTAGAATTACTAAAGAGTGATAAGAATATGTTGTTATCCTATAGAAAATTATTCAAGTATGTTTTAGTCGATGAATTTCAAGATTGTGACGAAATGCAGATTGATTTCTTAAAGTTAATAAATGAGGGAGAAGATAATAATCTTTTTGCAGTTGGAGATGAAGATCAATGTATTTACTCTTTTAGGGGATCAAAACCGGAATATATGGTCAACTTTGATAAAATATTTATAGGTGGTAAAAAATATTATTTATCAATAAATTATAGAAGCAGAATGAATATAGTAGATAAATCAAAAACTGTAATTGCCTATAATGAGAAGAGAAATAATAAAGAAATAAAGTGGAATAAAGATTGTGAGGGAATTGTTAAGTGGTTTAGTCCATATAATGAAAAAATGCAGGCAGAAAATTTGACTGATATAGTTATAAAAAATAAGACTTTAGATATTCAATATGAGGATAATGCAGTATTGTATAGAACAAACATAGAGTCTATGTCTGTTATTGATGTATTAACTAAAAGAAAAATCCCATTCACATTACTTGATAGAGAATATAATTTTTTTGAGCATTTTATTTGCAGGGATTTAATTTCATATTTAAGATTAAGCGTAAATGAGTTTGATAGAAATAGTTTTTTGCAAATAATAAATAGACCCTTTAGATATATAAGCAAGGGCAATTTGTTTTATATAAAAAATTATGAAAAAGAAGAAAATCCATTTACTATAATGATCAATAAAGAAGACACGCCACCGTTTCAAAGGAAAAAACTTGATGAGTTGCGGAAGGATATAAATTATTTAAATAAGATATCTTTGTCATCAGCAATTGCGTATATAGTAATGGATTTAGGATATAGAGACTATTTGCAGGAATATGCTCATAAGTTTAATCAAAGTTTTGAGGACTTAGAAGATATAATAGAAGAATTTAAATTATCAGCAGAAGGATATAAAACTATATTCGAATTTCTAGAACACATAGAGGAAGTAAAACAAAGTATAGAGGAAAGTAAAAGAAAAACTAAGAGAGAAGGTGTTATCTTAAGCACTATACACGGCGTAAAAGGAATGGAATTTAAAAATGTCTATGTTATAAATTGCGTAGAAGAAACAATCCCCCATTCAAATAGTATAAAAGATAATATCGAAGAGGAGAGAAGGCTTTTCTATGTTGGAATAACTCGTGCTATAGATAACCTGTATTTATTTTCTCCAAGAAGCAGGAAAGGCCAATTTAAGGATGTTTCAAGGTTTGTAGTTGAAGGAAAATTAAATGATATGCCTGTTGATACTTATGGATACGAGATTGGAAATAAAGTAGCCCATAGAACTTATGGTATGGGAGAAATTGCTGGATTTGATGAAAATGACAAAGATAAGATTAAATTGAAGTTTGATGATGGAACTTTTAGGAGTTTTTCTTTGAAGATTTTGGTTGACAATAATTTAATTTCGAAATGTTAAATTAAAAAGAT
>NZ_JHXK01000008.1 GCF_000621745.1 Clostridium beijerinckii HUN142
TCAGGATTTATAAGTTCAACAAACATAGCATAAATACCATAATATATATGCTTCTCTAAAATTTTAGTTCTTAATGAGAATGTAGAATAATCTGGTACTTGATCAAGTTGAATTATAGACTGAAACACATGGTCTTGCTTTATACGGTATTCAAGCTCTCTTAAACTGAAAATACTACTTTTAACGCCATATAATATACATGCAACTATTTGTTCGTCTGAATACTTACGTGGTCGCCCTTTGGTACTTTTAATATTCGAATTTAACTGATCAGATTTAGTTAATTCCAACTTACTACCAGAAAGTTACTTTTTCTATCTAGTGCACAAACATAGTAAATAGATAATATTAATCACTAAAATAATAAAATACTCAATTTATATACAATTGAGTATTTTACCATATTGAACTTATATATATTGCAATTTAATTTGTACATTTTAATCTTATGCTGGTACTTTACTTACTAAAATTTTAAATGTAGCTTTACTATTACAATATATATACTATTTACTTTTATATACATCTATAACATTTTCAGTTTTATAATGACCGTAGTACCAAGTATTTGTATAAGAAGTTGTTTTAAAATTCAAAGAATCAGCAAGTTTAGTTTCTACTCCATCCTTTGTCTTCCATAAACTAAATGTATCGCCATCTTTTCTTACAAATAATATTTGATTTTCTGATATATATTTTGGCATGAAATCAAATGATTTATTATTTGTAATTTGAGTTATTTCTTTTGTTTCAGTGTTTACTTGATAAATATAGTGTGGTTCACTTTCCCATGCTTTTAAATTTTGTGAATTATTAATATCTTTTAATATCTGAGCTGAAGAATACAAAATATTTTTACCATCATCAGAATAACATGGTGTCATGGATACTTGATTTTCTGGAATTAGACTTGTAAATTTATTAGCTTTGATATCGAAGATTCCTAATGTCTTATTGCTATACATTTCTCTATATTCACCATTGTTAACAGCAACTATGTTGCTATCCACTGGATTTTGAGAAATATTATCTTTATATGCTAATGCAATCATATTATTATTTTCTATAAATTTATTGTTTAAAAGATCATATACTGCGAATTCTGTCATATCAGCTGACATCGAACCAGAATTAGGTTTATTCCATATATACATATATCTATCGTCACTTGAGATCCTCTCAACATTAGGTCTTGACCCAATATATTCAAATAACTCAGATACTGTATACTGCTCTCCAATCTCTTTATTATTTCCTTCTTTACCTTCTAAAATAACCTTTTCTTCTTTAGTATCTAAGTCATAGCTAATTATACCTATTGATTTAATAGTTTTTCCTCTGTCTGTAGTAGTTTCTAGCACTTTATTAGCATATACTTTACTCTTACTATCGCAATTAATATTGAAATAATCGTACTCATTGCTTATAATATCTACTAACTTTTCAGTATTGGTATTATATATGGACACACCCGCATTTTTAGCAGAACAAATTAAGTTTCCTGAGTTATTCCAGTCATACGATTCTACATTTTTACATACTTCAATTACCCCACGAGTATCTATATTGCAAATATATAAATCATCTTCTTTAGTATAAGCAACATATAATCCATCTTTAGATATTTTCGGCAATTTAATTTTTTCATTTTTATCAAGAAGAATTGGGGTATTTTCTTTTAATTCAGACATATATAACCCATCATTTAATACAAATACTGCAAATTCTGCTCCTTTAGCACTTTTTGCTGTATCACTATTACTAGCAAATACAGTTTTTGAAGCAAGCAAACTAGTAGATGTAAAAATCATGGTTACCATAAGTGAAATACAAACAATTATTTTTTTCGACTTCTTAAAAAACATTATATTCTTCAATCGTGTCTCAATCTCCTTCCTACTTTTACAGACTGATGCCCCTAGACTTAGGGATCTACTCTGGGAATATTCTATTAACTCTAATATAATTTCTCCATAATACTTTCTTTTTGATTTATCCATATTCTTTATAAGTTGTTCATCTAAAGACAGCTCACAAATTATATTTATCCTATTTCTGATAATATAAACAATAGGATTAAACCAATTGATTATATTTGCTAAAAGTGCTACTGCCTTCACCCATAAATCTTTACGTTTAAAATGAATCAATTCATGATCCAGTATTATTTCAAGCTTGTCCAGATTGTGGTCGATCTTAGGAATTGTGATAGTAGGTGTTAATATTCCTGTAATCATTGGACTTTTAATGCCACCACATTCTTTTGGAATTATCTTCCTATATATATTTAATTTTTTCTTACATTTTTCAAAAACATCAATTATCGATTCATCCTCAATTATATTACTTATACTTTTAAGTTTTTTATAAAAAGAAATATATACGTAAGTCTCCTTAATTACTAGTATGAGTACACCTAATATCCATAAATAAAGCAGCATATCTCTATTCATTATTTTTTGCACCATACTTGTCTGTTTTAAATCTACTTGACTTTGACTTACAGGCTTAAGAGTGCCATCCCCTTGCAAAACCTTTATCTCATCACTTTTATCATTTTTCTTCAGCATCTTTTCATAGTTTTGCTGTGCTACCGTATTCGTATCCTGCATTGATAAATAATTCTTATGTTCCAATATTTGAGGCAGTTTAACAAAACTCCCAATAGGTATAATAAAAATTAAAAGCGTTATAAATAGCATATAATAATTCCAAGTAGCACTAAAAGTTTTCTTAGTAAATGGCTTAAATAAACAAAGTATTAAAAACATAAAACTGCCTGCTAGTGACATTTGCAGAATCGAATTTAGAATCTCCATATCTCTATACCTCTTTGAGCCATTCTTTCAATTCTGCTATATCCTTATTGCTTATTTTCTTATTATTAAACAATGTTGCCATAAAGTTTTTAACCGATCCTTTATGCATATCTTCTAAGAAATTATCAGTTTGAATAGCTCTATATTCTTCTTCGGTAATTTTAGGAAAATAATTATTTAACTTTCCTACTTTAGTTACACTCAAAATCCCCTTTTCAGTTAATCTTGATATCAGCGTCATTATTGTTGTTACCTTCCATGAATTTTCTTTTGGAAGCTCGTCTAGAATCTCAGCTGTAGTAATTTGATCATTTTTTTTCCATATTATTTTCATTATCTCCATTTCAGCGTCCGATATCTTCCCTAATTTCATATTTAATCATCTCCTCTACGTAATTCTACAAGGTGTAGTATTTATATTTTTATACTACGCCTTGTAGAATTAAGTGTCAATATATTCCTAGAAATTTTCAATAAAAACTTATTAGCATATATATGTTACAATTGAACTTCTCCATTTTGGTTTTAACTAAGCATTCACTTTACTAGAAATCATAAATATAGTTTTAAAGTTGGATATCTATATTCAAACTAAGAGTACACAAAAATAAGCTATTAAAACATTTAATGCAGAGCTGTTCTCCTTTTGCTTGTCCTAACCTAATGAAATTAAGAACATGCGTCAGAAGATGCAACCCTGCATTATTGCTTTCAAATGGTTTTTTCATAAATCTACCAAATAAACATATATTAAATTTAGCTTATAATAATCCTTGCTTTTCTACTTTACTTTCCATTTATATCTTGTTTCTAAAAATTCCCCTTGTCTATCATAACCTTTTATATTATATCCCATTCTGTTATATCCTTGCCTGTCATATCCTCCACTATTATATCCTTCTTTATCATATCCATATTTATCGTACCCGTCTATATTGTAGCCTTCTGTATTAAAATATGTGCCATTTTTATGAACTCCTTTTTTATCAAAACCCTCTTCATTAAATTTTGTACCGTTTTTATGAATTCCTTTTGAATCAAACCCATGTTCATCATATTTCTTTAACATATTAAAAAATAACATAAAGATTGCACCTCAATTTTGATTTATTATCTATATACTTATTTAAGCGGACAAAAAATGACCGACCTTAATAAAAAGGTCGGTTGCACTATTAACTCATCGAATATAAAGTGCCCAAATAAATATTCGAATCACAGTTTCCTTATATACATAATACTTCTATTTCATGATTATTCTAACATGGAATTAATTACAAATCAATTAATAAATAGTAAATAAAGATAATATTTTAAAATTTTAACATATATACGATGCATTTTACAATTCACAATTACTGCTAAAATTCTTGTAATATTTTTAGAATTATAATAAAGGATTATTTTTGCAATATATATAAGCTATTAAGCATTATTGACTAAATCATAATAATACCTAATAGCTCATTTATTCAATATATATTTATTTATGTGTTCCTATATCACTTCTACAATATGCCCCTTCAAAAGTCACATGTTTAATATTTTCGTAAGCGTCTTTTCTAGCTTCTTCTAGCGTTTTTCCAAGGCCAATAACTGATAGCACTCTTCCACCGTTAGTCTTTAAAACTCCATCTTCTGCCTTAGCCCCTGCTAAGAATACTTTATCTTTAACTTTTTCATCAATTGTTATTTCGTATCCTTTAACAAAATCTCCTGGATATCCTTTAGATGCTAAAACAACATTTATGCAGACACCGTTATTCCACTTAATTTCAGTTTTATCTAGTTCTTCTCTTAATGCTGCCTCAATAACTTCTACTAAGTCACTTTCCATTAGATAAAGAACTGATTGTGTTTCAGGATCTCCCATTCTTACGTTATACTCAAGAAGATAAGTTCCTTTATCAGTAATCATGATACCGAAGAAGATTATTCCTTTATAATCAAAGCCTTCTTCTCTAATACCAGTTAGAGTCTTAGCCATAATATTTTCTTCAAAATCCTTCATCACATCTCCTGTCACATAAGGATTTGGAGCTAATACACCCATTCCACCTGTGTTTGGTCCTTTGCCTCCATCAAATATCTGCTTATGGTCTTTACCTGATATGAACGGAATTATTGTCTTTCCATCAGTGATAGATAGAATTGATGCTTCAACACCTTCTAGGAATTCTTCAATTACTATTTTTTGACCTGCTCCATTGAAGATATCATCTACCATATAAGATTTTACTGCGTCTATTGCTTCTTCTTTAGTTTCACATATAGCAACGCCTTTTCCTGCCGCAAGACCATCCGCTTTAACTACTGTTGGATAAGGACAGACTTCTAAATATTTAAGCGCTTCATTTACATCCGTAAATGTTTCATATTCTGCAGTCTTAACACCGTACTTTTTCATAAATTCTTTAGAAAAGCTTTTACTTCCTTCAAGCATTGCTCCATTTTCAGCTGGTCCAAATATCTTTAATCCTTCTGTTTTAAACTTATTAACAATTCCCTTTGTTAAAGGATCTTCTGGCCCAACTATTGTAAGATCAATAATTTCTTCTTTAGCAAATGCAATCAATTCATCAATATCAGTTATATTTATATTTTCGCATTTATTTTCAATTGCAGTTCCGCCGTTACCTGGAGCCACAAATATTTTTTCAACTTTTTCACTTTTTGCAAGTTTCCAAGCCAAAGCATGTTCTCTACCACCCGAACCAATTAAAAGAAGTTTCATTTACATACCTCCAATAGAACTTATTCCTTAATCATCCATTTATTTTAATGTTTAAAATGTCTATATCCTGTAAACACCATTGCTATTCCATGTTCATTACAAGCATCTATTGATTTTTGATCATTCATTGAACCACCTGGCTGAATTATAGCCTTGATACCACTTTTAGCTGCTTCGTCAACTACATCTCTAAATGGAAAGTATGCATCTGATGCAAGGATTGTAGCTCCTTTTCCTCTCTTTAAAGCGTCTTCTGTTGGCCAGATTCTATTAACTTGACCTCCGCCAATTCCAAGTGCAATTCCATTATGAGCAACAACTATAGCATTTGATTTAACATATTTAACTACTTTCATTCCAAATAATAAATCATTCATTTCTTCATCAGTTGGTTTCTTTTCAGTTACAACTTTAATTTCTTCTACTAATTTATTATCTTCCTCTTGAACAAGCATTGCCCCATCAACTGTAACCATATATTTATCTGCCTTTGGAGTGTTATGGAATTTAAGAACTCTTAAGTTCTTTTTAGTCTTTAAAACTTCTAAAGCCTCTTCATCATATTCTGGTGCAGCTATAACTTCTAAGAAAATTTTAACCATTTCTTCTGCTGTTTTCTTATCTACTTTTCTATTAAATCCAATGATTCCACCAAATATTGAAGTTGGATCTACTTCATATGCCTTCATATAAGCTTCATAAGAATCTTTTCCAATTGCAACACCACAAGGTGTATTATGTTTTAATGCACAACAGGCTGGTTCATCAAATTCATTAGCGCATTTCCAAGCTATATCAACGTCTTTAAAGTTATTATAAGATAATTCCTTACCATTTAATGTTTCAAAAGTATTCATAGCTCCATCAAGCATTGTTGATGCATAAACAGCTGCAGTTTGATGTGAATTTTCACCATATCTAAGACCTTGCATCTTCTTATATGAAACTGAAAGATATTCTGGATATTCTTCTTCATCATCAGCTAACAAGAAGTTTGAAATAGCCCCATCATAAGCACTCATAAGATTAAATACTTTACCAGCCAATTTCTTCTTAGTCTTATAAGAAGTTTCACCATTTGTTTCAATCTCTTCCATAACAACTTTATAGTCATTTTTATCAGAAATTACCACAACATCTTGGAAATTTTTAGCTGCTGCTCTAAGCATTGTAGGTCCGCCAATATCTATAAATTCAACCTTTTCTTCAAATTCTAAATCTTCTTTGACTTTCTCAAAGAATGGATATAGATTTACAACTACATAATCTATAGTATGAATATTTCTTCCTTTTAATGTATTCATATGTTCTTCATTGTCTCTTATAGCTAATATTCCAGCATGAACTAATGGATGAAGTGTTTTAACTCTTCCATCTAACATTTCAGGAAAATCCGTAACTTCATTGATTTCAATTACATTTAATCCATTTTCCTTCAAATATTTATAAGTTCCACCTGTTGATACAATTTCAACATCTTTAGATACTAAAAATTTAGCAAAATCTAAAACTCCCTCTTTATCAAATACGCTTATTAAAGCTCTCTTTTTCACGAAAAGGCCTCCTTTATTCTTCTATCTTGACTCTACCATCAATTACTTTGATTTTATTTTCGCTAATTAACTTAATTGCCTTAGGTAATATTTCGTGTTCTTTTTCTAAAATCCTCTTTTGAAGAGTTTCCGCATCATCTTCAAAGTAAACTGGTACAACTTCTTGAAGAAGTATGGCACCACCATCAACTTCAGAATTTACAAAATGAACTGTACATCCTGAGAATCTTACACCACTTTTAATTACGGCTTCATGAACCTTTAATCCGTACATTCCAGGTCCACAAAAAGATGGAATTAAAGATGGATGAATGTTTATAATTCTATTATCAAATTCTTTTAATATTTCCCCATCTAAAATCGCCAAAAATCCTGCAAGAACTATTAAATCAACCTTCCCCTTTGTTAATTCTAAGATCTTGTTAGAGGATTCTTCACCATACTCACGCCTAGTAACAACAAAAGTATCTATATTATGCTTTTTTGCCCTCTCTAAAGCATAAATATTATCACGGCTTCCTATAACCATCTCTATCTTAACATTCATATAGTTACTTTCCACCGCATCTATTACCGATTGTAGGTCTGTTCCGCCCCCTGAAACCAAGACCGCTATTTTAAACAAATACCTTCACCCCCAGATGTTACGTATCCTATTTCATAAGCTTTTTCTCCCATTTCTACTAAAGCCTTTATAATAGGTTCCACATCTTCATCTTTAACAGCAAGAACAAACCCTATTCCCATGTTAAAAGTGTTATACATATGCTCCTTGTCTACACCTTTTTCAACGATTCTTTCAAATATAGCTGGAAGTGGATATGAATCTTTGTTAATTACAGCTGTGAAGTCTCCACCATTGAACATTCTTGGAACATTTTCTATAAATCCACCACCTGTAACGTGAGCCATACCTTTAATTTCATAGCTTTCTAACAATTTAAGTACTGGTTTTACATAAATCTTAGTTGGTGTAATTAATGTTTTCCATACTTCTTCACCATTAAATTCTTCATTTAAATCTGGGAATATTTTTCTGATTAATGAATATCCATTAGAATGTATTCCAGAAGAAGCTATACCAATCAACTTATCTCCATCTTTAATATTGCTTCCATTAATAATCTTATCTTTATCAGCTATACCAACTGCAAATCCGGCCATATCATATTCTCCATCTGAATAGAATCCAGGCATTTCAGCTGTTTCTCCACCAATTAAGGCACAGTCAGAATCAACACATCCATCTGATATACCTTTAACTAAATCTGCTGCAACTTCAGCTTCAAGCTTCCCACAAGCTATATAATCTAAGAAAAATAATGGTTTTGCCCCATGACATAAAATATCATTTACGCACATAGCTACGCAGTCAATACCAACTGTATCGTACTTCTTGTTCTTAAATGCGATTTCTAGTTTAGTTCCTACTCCATCAGTTCCAGAAACTAAAACTGGTTTTTCATAGCCTGATGGTAATTCAACCATTCCAGCAAAACTTCCAAGACCATTTAAAACATATTGACTCATAGTTCTTGCTGCGTATTCTTTTATAAGCTTAACTGACTTATATCCTTCTTCTATGTTAACTCCCGCTTCTTTGTAAGTAATCATTTATTAACTCCACCTTTCAAAATGCTATTAGACATATTCAAAAAACAATAGATGAATTTGCCTTAAATATCTATATCTCTTTCTCTACTGGTGTTGCAACTGGGTAAACTCCATTAAAGCATCCCATACAAAATTCTTCTCTATCACCGCAGCTCTTATAAACGCCTTCTTCACTTAGATATCCTAAATAATCTGCTCCAATCATATCTCTAATCTCTTCTATAGTATTATTAGCAGCAACAAGCTCACTTCTATAAGGTGTATCTATTCCAAAATAACATGGATATTTAACACTTGGTGATGCTAGTAAGAAACTAACTTCTTTTACACCTACACGTCTAAGTGATTCAACTAAATGCTTTGACGTAGTGCCTCTTACTACCGAGTCATCAATAAGTATAACTCTTTTTCCCTCTAAGTTTGATTTTAGTGGATTTAACTTTACTGCAACTGCTCTTTCTCTTATTTCTTGAGATGGCGATATAAAAGTTCTTCCAACATATCTATTTTTAATAAATCCAGTATCATAAGGTATACCAGAAGCCTTTGCATAACCGATAGCCGCTGGTATTCCTGAGTCTGGAACTGCTATAACAACATCTGCATCTAATGGATGCTCTTTATATAACTGTTCTCCTGCTTTAACTCTTGTTGTGTGAACTTCAAGACCATCAATTCTTGAGTCTGGTCTAGCAAAATAAATATATTCAAAAGCACATGTCTGACATTTAGTATTTTCAGAATATCTGTATGATTGTATTCCTTCACTATCTATTATAACTATTTCTCCTGGTTCTATATCCCTTACAAATTCAGCACCTATTGCATCTAAAGCGCAGCTTTCTGAAGTTAGAATGTAACCTTCTTCAATTTTCCCCAACGAAAGTGGTCTAATTCCATGTGGATCTCTAGCCCCAATTAATCTATCCTTTGACATAATAGTTAATGCAAATGAACCTCTAACAGCTGACATAGCATCAACTACTGCTTTTGCAAAACCTTTTTTTGCACTTCTTGCTATAAGACATGCAATTACTTCAGAATCTGTTGTAGTATGGAAGATTTGTCCTCCATCTTCAAGTAATTCTTTTATTACATCTGCATTTACTAAAGTTCCGTTATGAGCCATAGCTATTGGTCCCATTTTTGATGAAACTAGTATTGGCTGAGCATTTTCAATACCTTTTCCCCCAGCAGTTGAATATCTTACATGACCTATAGCTATATGACCTTTTAGCTTTTGTAAATCTTCCTGCTTAAATGCTTCAGTGATTAAACCTAATCCTTTATGTATGTCAATTTTTTCACCATCTGCTACTGCAATTCCAGCACTTTCCTGCCCTCTATGTTGAAGAGCATAAAGTCCATAGTAAGTCATTGATGCTACATCTATTGGATTATTAGTATATACTCCAAATACCCCACACTCATCCTTAAATTTATCATTACTTGGATCCATTATTAATTCAAAATTCGGATTACTCATCTACACAATCCTTTCACTAATCTATTTTTAGAAAACTTAAAATACATGAGAACTAATGCACAATTAAGGATGAAATTTCTTTTGACTTCTAAATCACATAATTCATCAAACTTCATCAGAGAGATGAGAATTCAAAATAACACTCAAGACTTAATGTACGAATTCTCAACCTTCTTCTGTGAACTTAGTTCCCTCATTGTGCATTACTAATTGCATTTTAATATAAATTTTATAATAAATCTTATTCTAAATATACTACTTAGAAATTCTCTTTAATATTTCAACGTAAGCATCTTTAACATTACCTAAGTCTCTTCTAAATCTATCTTTATCTAATTTTTCTCCTGTTGTTGCATCCCAAAATCTGCAAGTGTCTGGTGAGATTTCATCTGCTAAAACTATTGTTCCATCAGCACATCTACCAAATTCAACTTTAAAGTCAATTAAGTTTATGTTTTGTTCTTTGAATACAGCTTTAAGTGTATCATTAATCTTTGCTGTCATATCATAGATTACTTTTAATTCTTCAAAAGTAGTTGCACCGATTCCAACTGCATGATAATCATTTATTAACGGATCTCCTAATGAGTCATCTTTATATGATAATTCAAATACAGTAGTCTTAAGCTTAAATCCTTCTTCAAGACCTAATCTCTTAGCCATGCTTCCTGCTGCAACATTTCTCACTATTACTTCAAGTGGAACTATTTCAACCTTTTTACATAATTGTTCTCTATCATTTAGTTTCTCTATAAAATGAGTTTTAACTCCTGCTTTTTCTAATATTTCAAACAACACTGAAGTTATAGCATTATTCATTATACCTTTATCTTCGATTTGGCCTTTCTTTTCTCCATTGAATGCTGTTGCATCATCTTTGTAGTATACAATTACTTCGTCAGCCTTATCTGTTGCGTAAATTTTCTTTGCTTTTCCTTCATACATCATTTCTAATTTTTCCATTATAGTTCTACCCCTTCCGCATTTTCCTCAATGAATTTTTTCTTCATATTTAATCTGAATTCTTTTAATTTATTTTTTAATTCATCATTATTAACTGATAACATTTGAACTGCTAACATTCCTGCATTGTAGCTGTTATTTATACCAACAGTTGCAACTGGGATTGATTTTGGCATTTGTACTATAGAATATAATGCATCAACACCTTCAAGAGCTGCCTTAACTGGAACTCCTATTACAGGAAGTATTGTCTTTGATGCTATTACTCCTGGTAAATGTGCTGCAAGACCTGCTCCAGCTATAATAACTTGACATCCTTGAGCTTGAATTTCTTCTAATGTTTCTTCTAATTTTTCTGGTACTCTATGAGCTGAAAGTATAAAAGCTTTATATTCTACTCCAAATTCCTTTAAAGCATTTGCCGCTCCCCTCATAACCTCGGTGTCTGATTTACTTCCAAAAAATATTGCTACCTGCATTTTTAAGCCTCCTGTTTTTGTAATGTTCCTATTAATACATTTATATATTTTTCTTAAGGGCTGCACCCCGCATTACAACTATAAATATTTACATATTTATATATTTATCTATTTACATATCTTCATATTTATCTTTTTAAATATATACACACTTAACTTTTTACATATATTCCTAGGTAAATTTATATATATCAACATATTTTTATTGATATATATTTAAGTTATAAAATCCTTAATTGTGCTTAATCTGTTCCTTATTGTGCTCCACACTCTTTTCATATGTGTATATTCTTATATTCTGGGCATTTTATCATTCTAGCTAATAAGACGCCCAGAAATTTACTTAATCAACCTTCAAGAACAAATACTTTTTAAAGGAAACTCGACTCGCATATGCTCGCTGAGTAAGTGATTCACACAAAATCATTTTTAAAGGAGGTTAACGCCTTAGGGCGTTAACTAAGTTCGAGGACCCAAATCGTAGATTTGGACTCTCACTTATTTACTTAAAGTAATTTACTCCTGCTTTGAAGATCTTTTGATCAAAGTCTCCTGGGATATTTCTATATAAATCTGTTCCTATTCTTTCACTATGTGCCATCTTACCTAAGACTCTTCCATCTGGACTTGTTATGCCTTCTATTCCGTACATTGATCCATTTGGATTAAACGGCATATTTAATGATACATTTCCATCAAAATCAACATATTGAGTTGCCACCTGACCATTGGCAATTAATTCTTTAATTAAGCTTTCTGGTGCAACAAATCTTCCTTCACCATGAGAGATTGCAACTGAATGTATGTCTCCCACATTAACTTCACTGAACCAAGGTGATTTATTTGAAACAACCTTTGTACTTATAATCGAAGACATATGTCTGTTTATATTGTTGTAAGTCAGTGTTGCCATATCTTCTTTAATATCAACTATTTCGCCATATGGTACTAATCCTAATTTAATTAACGCTTGGAAGCCGTTACAAATACCAAGTGCTAATCCATCTCTATTTTTAAGTAATTCCATTACGCTATTGCTTATCTTTTCATTTCTAAGAGCATTGGCAATGAATTTACCTGAACCATCTGGTTCATCCCCTGCTGAGAAGCCTCCTGGAATCATAAGAATTTGAGCAGTACTTATTTCTTTTGCAAGTCTTTCAATAGATTCATTAAGTGCTTCTTTAGTAATATTTCTAAATACTACTTGAGTAACTTCTGCCCCTTCTTTTTCAAATGCTCTAGCACAGTCATATTCACAGTTGTTTCCTGGGAATACTGGAATTACAACCTTTGGCTTAGCTACTTTAATTGCTGGAGAAAGTGTTGATTTTTTATCATATAAAATTGTTTCTACATTTCCTTCTACATCTTCAGTTTTAATTTTAAATACTGAGCTTAATTTTTCCTCGTAAGTTTTTTCTAAAGCTTCTATATCTAAATTCAAATCATATTCCTTAGAAATTATAACTGCTGAACTTATTGTCTTACCAACTTCTTTATATAAACACTCTTTGAATTCTTCTTCTACATTAACACCATTCTTAACTTCTAGTACTATAGTTCCATAGTTAAATCCAAATAACTCATCCTTTGTTAAGTTTTCAATTTCTGCACCAATTCTATTTCCAAGTGTCATTTTAGTAACAGTTTCTGAAACTCCACCATACTTAACAGCAGATGCTGAAATTACTTTTCCGCTTTGAATTAAGTTATATAGTACATCTAAGTTCTTCTTAAGCTTTTCGACATTTATAGTTCCATCTTCTAGCTTTTCAGTTTGAAGTAAAACTAAACTTGATCCTGCTTCTTTAAATTCTGGTGATATTATATTTCTAGCTTTTTCTACTCCTACAGCAAATGATACTAATGTTGGAGGTACATCTAAATCTCCAAAACTTCCTGACATAGAATCTTTACCACCGATTGCTGCTGTTTCAAATGCCATTTGAGCTTCATAAGCACCAAGCAATGCTGCAAATGGTTTGCCCCATCTTGAAGCTTCTATCCCTAATCTTTCAAAATATTCTTGGAATGTAAGTCTAGCTTTTCTGTAATCTCCACCCATAGCTGCAAGCTTTGACATACTTTCAATTACTGCATAGTATGCCATGTGATACGGGCTCCAAGTACCAAGTTCAGGATTAAATCCAAATGTCATTAATGTAGCATCTGAACTCTCTCCATCAAGAACTGGAATTTTAGCAGCCATTCCTTCTGCTGGAGTTTTTGCATACTTACCACCAAATGGCATAAGTACTGTTCCATGTCCTATTGTTGCATCAAATCTTTCTGACAATCCTTGCTTTGATGATACGTTTAATTTCCTTAAATTATTTATCCATTCTTCTTTAACATCAATGTCTGCTACTGTATATGGATAATCAACTGGAGCTTTAACCGTAACATTTGTCTTTTGAGTAGCACCATTTGTATCTAAGAAAGTTCTCTTTAAATCTACTATATTCTTACCTCTCCAGAATAATCTAAGTCTGTCTGTATCAGTAACATGTGCAACTAAATTAGCTTCCAAGTTTTCATCGTTTGAAAGTCTTATAAATTCATCTGCATCTTCTTTTGTAACAACTACTGCCATTCTTTCTTGTGATTCTGAAACCGCAAGTTCTGTTCCATCTAGACCTTCATATTTCTTTGGAACCTTGTCTAAATCTATATCTAAACCTCTGCAAAGTTCTCCAATTGCAACTGAAACTCCACCAGCACCAAAGTCATTACATCTTTTAATCATCTTAGCTGCTTTTGAATTTCTAAATAATCTTTGAAGCTTTCTTTCAGTAGGTGCATTTCCTTTTTGAACTTCTGCTCCACATTCATTAAGTGAATCTACTGTATGTTCCTTAGATGAACCTGTAGCTCCCCCAACACCGTCTCTTCCAGTTCTACCACCAAGTAAGATAATAACATCTCCTAAAGCTGGTTCTTCTCTTACTACATTTTCTTTAGGTGCTGCTGCAATTACTGCCCCAACTTCCATTCTCTTAGCTGCATAATTTGGATGATATACTTCTTCAACTTGACCTGTTGCTAGACCAATTTGATTTCCATAAGAACTATATCCATGGGCTGCCCCAAGTGTTATTTTTCTTTGAGGAAGTTTTCCTTCCAATGTATCTTCAATTGGCACTGTTGGATCTGCTGCCCCTGTAACTCTCATTGCTTGATATACATAAGTTCTTCCTGATAGAGGATCTCTTATAGCTCCACCAAGACATGTTGCTGCTCCCCCAAAAGGTTCAATTTCTGTTGGATGATTATGTGTTTCATTCTTAAACATTACTAAATAATCTTCCATACCCTTTTCAGTTTCAATCTTCACATTGATTGAACAAGCATTTATTTCTTCGGAAATATCTAAATCTTCAAGTTTTCCTCTTTTTCTAAGTTCTTTCATAGCAATTACAGCCATGTCCATAAGAGTTTTATTTTTTTCTTTCTCTCCATAAACGTATGCTCTAGATTTTATATATCCTTCATAACTTGCTTTTATTGGCGCTGTATATTTATTATCTTCAATTTGGACATCTTCTAAGATAGTTGAGAATGTTGTATGTCTACAATGATCTGACCAGTATGTATCTATAACTTTAATTTCAGTTATACTTGGATCTCTTTTCTCTCCTTTGAAATAATCTTGAATCATAAGAAGATCATCAATACTCATAGCTAAACCTTGTCCACTATGAAATTCTTTTAATTGATCCAATGTCTTGCTGGTAAATCCATCTAAGATTTGTACATCTTTAGGTATGCTTGAAAGTGATGATAAATCTTTGCTATTTATATCTACTTCCCTTGAATCGACTGGGTTTATATAATATTTCTTAATTTTTTCAATATCATCTTTTGAAAGGTTTCCTTTTAATAATACTACTTTAGCTGATTTTATTTCAACCTTGTCTTCTGCTGTTAATAGAGCTAGACATTCTGAAGCTGAATCTGCTCTTTGATCGTATTGACCTGGCAAATATTCTACACCAAAAGCTACTTCTCCTTCATTCATTGGTAATTCTGATTCGTAAACTACATCTACTGTTGCTTCAGAAAAAATTGTATGTAAGGCCTTATTATAATATTCCTCAGGTATATCTGATATGATATATTTATTAACAAGTCTTACGTCTTCCAATCTAGTTACTCCTAAGTTATCTCTAAAATCATTTAGTAAACTTTGAGCTTCTACATTAAACCCTTTTTTCTTTTCAACGAATACGCTTCTAATATTTAACATTTTAATTCCTCCAAAAAATATTATGAGATTTAGCCTTATCCCTACATCTTCGTAATGGCGAATGTTTTCCGATAACACTCTACTAACTTTCGTATCGATACCATAAGATTATCATTTAACACGTATGTTGTCAACTCATTTTATGTTAAAATTTCATTTAATTTGCTTTTTTACGAATTATTAATTTACTCTTTCTTTTTATAATTCGTATTGTATATATTTTTATGTATTATAGAGCATTTTTTCTTTTTTAAATTATGCATATTTGTATGTTCTAAAATATTGATTTTAATATGTATACTGAAATTAAATTTATACATTTCACTTCTAATTCAAGCACTTAGCTTGCTAAACTTGTAAATATAGATTTATTACTTAAACATATATACTTAGAACAAAATCGCAGGCGACTGTGGAGCCGGAGATTTTTTCACGCATCTGCCTTTTCGAACGCATGTGAGAAAAATCTGGCAGGCGAACATAATTGTTTTTTTATTCTTTTTTAAGCCATTTAACTTTAGTAGAATAGCTAATTGCAAAAGTTATTCACAGATTTGACTTGATTATAATTTCCTAAAGAATAAAAAAGACGCAGATAATTATAGTGTTCTATTCATCCTATAATTATCCACGTCTAAATTTTTTCTATTTTTAACAAAAACAAAGCTCCAGGCGACTCTACTGCCAGAGATTTTTTACGCATCTTATTTCTTAATCGTATGTAAAAAAATCTAGCAGTTGAATATATTTTCATCTATATACAACGACATTCATAAAGCCTGATACAACAAAACCTTCAGCATTTTAAAACTCTGTAATTCTCTGCACAAAAAAATAAAGAGCCATAAGATTTCTCTTATGGCCCAACAGTTTACTATCTGTCGAAGTTTCTGTTGTTTCTTTGTTGCTTTCTAGCTCTTCTACAATCAGGACATCTAACTGGATCGTTGTCAAATCCTTTTTCTTTGTAGAATTCTTGTTCTCCTGTTGTGAAAACAAATTCCTTTCCACAATCTTTACATACTAAAGTTCTATCTTCCATTATAAAAATCCTCCCTTTTTCCAAAGATTATAACCTGATACCTAGACCCAATCTCTGAAACAGAGGCGAATGTACAGTATTGATTAAATCTTGAATTATCTTACATTCTTATAATACCACACTTTGCCACATATTTCAACACTAATTCGTGCAATTAAATTATCAAATTTAAACCTTCTCAATTTATAATATATCAAAACTTATATTCTTAAATATATAATTTGTTAAAAAGAATGAGTTTTAATCCAACCTCATTCTTGATATAGCTAGTCTTCTTCAAACATCAGACCCTCTTGCAATTTTCCAGCATCCATTGATACTATTCTATCTGCCACTTTTTTAGCAAAATCCATATCATGAGTTATAATCATCATACTCATGCCTTTTTCACTTAAACGCTTTATCAAATTTGCAACTTCTCCAGTTAATCCTGGATCTAGTGCAGAAGTTGGTTCATCAAAGCACATTATTTTAGGTTCAAGTACTAGCGCTCTTCCAATAGCAACTCTCTGTTTTTGGCCACCAGATAATTCAAATGGATAGTTATTTTTCTTTCCTAACAAATCTAAGAAACCTAAAGTTTCTTCTGCTTTCTTTATTGCTTCTTCTTTTGACCACCCTAAAACCTTTTGAGGTGCTTCAATAAGATTTTCTAAAACACTCATATGAGGAAATAAGTTAAAATTTTGAAATACTAATCCTATATCTTTTCTTATTTCTTTTAGTTTATTTTTATCAACGTACTTTCCATTTTTACATAAAACTTTCCCGTTAACTTCTATATCGCCTTCATCACAATGTTCCAATTCATTTACACATCTAAGTAATGTGGTTTTTCCGCCACCTGAATTTCCAACGATAACTAATATTTCACCTTTTTTTATATGAAGATTAACACCTTTTAAAACTTCTGTATTCCCGAATCTTTTTTTTAAATTACTTACTTTAAGCATATAATCTCCTCCACACTATTTATAATAGTCATACTTATCTTCAATTTTCTTTAACACTTGACTGAAAATTGCTATTACTACTAAGTAAACAGCACCTACTATTAAAAGAGGTAACAATGACACATCTCTATTAGCAGCAGTTTTACCTATCTTTAGTAACTCATCCATACCAACTACATAAACTAGCGATGTATCCTTGACTAAAGTTGTTATTTCATTTGCAACTGGCGGCATTACTGTTTTAAATGCTTGTGGAAGTATTATTCTAAAAAATGTTTGTCTCGAACTTAACCCTAAAACTTTAGCCCCTTCAACTTGTCCATTGTCTATAGACTCTATCCCTGCTCTAAATATTTCTCCAAAATAAGCTCCATAATTTAAAGTAAATGCTAAAATTGCTGCTGGAAATCTATCAAAGCTAATTCCTACTAGCGGAAGTCCAAAGAAAATCACAATAATTTGTAATAACAGAGGAGTACCTCTCATTATAAGAATATATATTCCACTTATTTGCTTAAGTATTAGAGATTTAGATGTCCTCATTACAGCGACTATTACTCCTAATGGAATAGATAATACTAAAGTAAGTACAAAAATTTCTAATGTGACTTTTAATCCCTCTAATACTTGAGGCATTATCTCTAAAATATAACTCAAAGTTATTTCCTCCTCTTTATTTTCAAATTATTTATATACGTAAAAGAATCTGCTTTGCAGACTGTGTGTTTCTAATACTTCTAAAAGTTATCTATAGATTGTCCAATAATATAATCTCCTAAAGAATAAAAAAGTGGCCAGCCCACATTCCAATCAAATGTTAATAAAAAACAATTAAGAGTGATGGATGAAATCACTTTTAAATTTCCAAAAAGAAATTCTTTTATAATTTCATCCCTTATTATTCACCATCAGTATTTATATTTCTAACTAGTTAATTTAGTAAATTTTATTTATAATATTAACTTCATAAAATTCTAATAACTTAAGTTTGTAATTATCTAATTAACACTATTTAAGGATTATATCTTTTTCAAACCATTTCTTTGATATTTCTGCTGCAGTTCCATCAGAAATAACTTCATCTAAAGCTTTGTTAAAAGCTTCTACAAATTTAGTATCACCTTTTTTAATTCCAACACCGTACTCTTCACTTCCAAAATTCTCAGTTAAGATTTTATATTTCTCTTCTCCTCTTGCTTTCATATAATATCTTGCTAAAATCTCGTCTACAACAATTGCATCTAATCTCTTTGCTTCTAAGTCCATTAATGCTGCATTATTATCTTCAAATGTAACAAGCTTTCCGCCATCAAAAGATTTTTCAATATCACCAGCTGCTTCAACTGCATCTACTGCTGTTGATCCGTTTTGAGCACCAACTTTTTTACCTGCTAAATCACTTTTAGATTTAATATTAGAATCTGCTAATGTTACTATAACTTGAGTGTTACTTAAATATGGCTTTGAAAATTCAACCTTTTCTTTTCTTTCATCAGTAATTGAATATCCATTCCATATTAAATCTATATTACCGTTGTTAAGCTCAGTTTCTTTCATACTCCAATCAATTGACTGAAATTTAACCTTTTTATTAAGTTTTTTACCTACTGCATTTGCTAAATCAACATCAAATCCAACTATTTCTCCGTTCTCATCCTTAAATCCCATTGGAACAAAAGTATCATCTAGGCCTATTACTAATTCATCCTTATCTAATGCACTTTTTGCTGCCTTTGATTCTGATGATTTATTAGCATTCCCACCACATGCAACCAAGCTTACTCCCAATGTAGCTATGATAGCAACTACTGTTATTTTTTTTATTAAATTATTTATTTTCATATGTACTAACCCCCTACATCACTTTCTATTTATCACTTTATCATACTAAAGCAAAAGAATCAAGTATTTTTTATATTCTAAATTATAACAGGTATAATGACTGCTATATTATGCTCATTACACCCGCAAAAACTTAGAACTATGAATTTTTATCTAGTTGTCGCTATTCTATCTATCGCTCTTTCAAGATTATTCATGTGTGATGTAAATTCATCTACTGTATCTGTCACTTGCTTTTTATCAATTGGATCCTTAAATGTATCTGCTCTATCTTTCGCGTCATCAACATTATCTTTAATTTCATCTAATTTATCAGATATATCATCAAATTTATTTTTAATATCTTCACTTTTCCCTTCAAAATCTGCATTATTGATCTCATCGGTCAATTCATCTGCTTTATCATTTAATTCTTTCATTACTCTTGTAGTATCACTATCTATTTCATTAGCTTTATCAGAAACTTCCTTAGGGCTCGACTTTAATTTATCCATTAACTCCTTCATCTTGTCTGATTCAAATACTTCATTAACCTTATCTGCAGATGGCTTTTCATCTGTATTTTCTTTTGTTTCAAGTATATAATCGTCTTTAAGATTACAACCAATTAAAGAAAAAGAAAGTATTAATAAAAGTACTAAACTCATTATATTTTTCTTTTTCATTCTTTCACCTCAATTTATTTTTATACTACATAGTCTATATTAATATTTTTTCGTTAATCTTTCAATAATGAAATTAAGGTACAATCAAAAAATAACTCCCATATCTATACCTAAAGTGTATTTTTTAACTTAGATAATAATCTTTTTTTATATTTTATACTTGCCACTTCACTTATATCTGCTAGCAATCTATAATTTGATATCCCACCATACACTCCTACTATAGGTATACCTTGAATAACTTTTGATACAACTATATTTTCAGATAGACATTTTGAAGCTGATTCAATTAATTCGTTTATATCAATATTAAGACCATGCTTATTTTCAATATTATACGCAATTCTATCTGCTTCATTTGAATATAGAATTTTTTCATCTGTTTTTATAGAACTTGCACAAATTATATTTAATATAAATGCCTTTTCATCCTTAGATTTATAATCAAATCCATAATTTACACAAATCTCATACACAGTTTTTAGTATTACTCCAATAAATACAGGTATGTCCGGTATTCCAATTCCTAGTATACCGAGTAATGTCCCTTCAGCCGCTGTGATTCCTTTATTTATAAGCACACCTTTTTTCACTCTTTTATCTATTCTGCTTAAATTTTTGTTATTCATCTGCTTAGATAAAATATACTCATCTATATCTGCTTCACTTTTAATTTTCTCTGAATTATAACTTTTTTCTATTACTGCAGTACCTTTTTCAAAAACATAATAGAAGCCCTTTTCAAATGCTTTCTCAAAAGTTTCTATCATATTTTTCGGTATCTTTTCCTCTAATTGCTCTTTTACAGGTAGTATCTTGTTTTTTATATATTCATTTTCTTTTTTATAAAAGAACTTTTCTTCTCTTTTTATTAACTTTTTCATTTGACTATTTAATATTCTTTCTTTTCTTTTATCCCTATAATCCATGCGCAGCTATACCGAATCCCTTCTATAAATAATAAATTACTGTATTTAATTAACCTACTTATATAATATAATAATTGAACCAAAAACGGTATCTCAAACATAATTAATTGATTTACCAAAAATCATATATATTAATATGTAAAAGTTCGAGCAAATAAATTAAAATCTGTACGCTCTCCCTTGGTTCTCTACTTAAAGGAAACTCGACTCACTTTCGTTCGCTGAGTACTCACAGAGTAAGCGACCATCATCAAATCATAGATTCGAGATGTCTGCTTAACTGATTCACACAAAATCAAAGATTTTGGTTCACTACTTAAAAGAGAGCAATTTACTTGCTCTCTTAATTTATATTTATTTTTTTGCTGATGCTGATGATTTAAGCATATCCGCAATTGCAGCTATACTTCCAAGAGATGATAAAGTCTCATTTGGTAGTATAAGTTTGTTTGCTGGGCTGTTAGCCATTTCTTTAAGTGCTTCAACTTGCTTTAATGCTATAACAGTTTCATTTGTTCCAGACTCAATAATAGCTTTATTTACTTTTCTTATAGCTTCTGACTCTGCAATAGCTATTTGTTCTATAGCCTTTGCCTTACCTTCTGCTTCTAATAATTGAGATTCTTTTAAACCTTCTGCTCTTCTTATATTAGCCTGCTTTTCTGCTTCTGCAGATAATATTTTAGCTTGCTTTTCTCCTTCAGCCTTTTCTATTTGAGATTGTCTCAATCCTTCAGCTTGAAGAATCATAGCTCTCTTATCTCTTTCAGCTCTCATTTGTTTTTCCATTGCTTGTTGAATTTCAGCTGGTGGAACTATATTTTTAATTTCAACTGAAAGTATTTTTATTCCATAAGCATCAGTAACTTCATCAATAATGCTTAAAAGATCTTGATTTATAGCATCTCTTCCTGATAAAATCTCATCCAAAGTCATGTTACCTAATATATTTCTCATATTAGTTGTAGCTGAATATACAATACCTGATTGATAGCTTTCAATATTATAAACTGCATCCCTTGCATTTAATACCTTATAAAATATAACATTGTCTACTAATATTTTAACATTATCTTTAGTTATAACCGATTGAGGTTCAACATCCAAAATTTGTTGTTTTGTAGAAACCCTTCTTCTAACAAAATCCACAAATGGTACAATAAAATGTAAACCTGGCTCCAACACTCTTTGGAATTGTCCAAATCTTTCTACAACATATAAATATCCTGTATTTACAACCTTAATTGATGATATAACTACTATTAATATTAATAGTAACATAACTCCTAAAATTATAATAACACTCATAACCTAGTCCTCCTGAACCTTTTTAATTTTTAATTTTATTCCTTCTATTCCTGTGATAATAAACTCATCCCCTTTGTGAATCATATCGCCTTCATTTACTACAGTCCAATATTCTCCACCAACTTTTACTTGGGCTTTATCGCTAATCTCTTTTTCGCTTATCATAACTTTTCCTACATATGTTTCTTCCATAAGTGGTATTCTTTCGTTTATTACTTTAAATTTCTTCTTGAGTAACGGGTATCCAATTGCAAATGATATTATGTTCAGTACAGAAAATACTATTATTTGAATTATAAATGGTACTTCCATCACCCCGCACACTGCAGCTGCGACAGCACCCACTGAGAATAATGTAAAACAAAAATTACTAGTTAATATATCTATCGCAAATACACATATAGCTATAATTAACCAAAAAACTGCCGCCCCCATACAATTTCCCTCCTTAAAAACATTACAATATTAGTTCTAAGATTTACTGTCCAATTTTTACATACATACTGGAATTTGTAATCTTATTTTATATTATACAGTATATTTATAAATATATCAAGATATTTATTAACTCAAAAAGAGTTATTTTATACCTTTTATCTTCTTTTGATTTCACAAACATGTTAGTATATAATTATTAGGATATGTTTATGTTTACTAAGCAAAATATACTTAAAACATATTTAATTATATTATAACTATATTTTGTTAAACCGATAAAAAACTTAAATTTTATAATTGCAAGGAGTGATTAAATGGATTTTATAAAGGTCGCAGCTGCTTGCTCTAAAACTAGAGTTGCAGATGTTGATTATAATGTTAAAAATATTTTACAGTGCATAGATGATGCAGTAAAAAACGAAAGTAAATTTATAGTTTTTCCAGAACTTTGCTTAACTGCTTATACTTGTGGAGATCTGTTTTTACAAGAATACTTGATAAACAAAGCTTTAGATGGAATTTTTGAAATATTAGAATCTACTAAAGACTATGATACTTTAATTGCTGTAGGTGCTCCACTTCTCTGTGGAAGTAGTTTATACAATTGTGCCTTTTTATTGTTTAAAGGAAAGGTTTTAGGAATAGTTCCTAAATCATATCTTCCAAATTACAGTGAATTCTACGAAAAAAGATGGTTTACTGAAGGTCTTTCAGTTGAGGATGAAAGAGTAGATTTACCATTTCAAAAAGATGTTCCTTTTGGAGTAAACTTAATTTTTTCATCAAGCATCGCAAACTTTGGAGTTGAAATTTGTGAAGACTTGTGGGTAACAATTCCACCAAGCTCTTATCTTTCTCTTATGGGTGCTCATATAATTGGAAACCTTTCTGCATCAAATGAGCTTGTTAGTAAGATGGATTATAGAAAAAGCCTAATATCAAATCAAAGTGCTAGGTCAATCTGCAGCTATATATATTCTTCTGCTGGTGTTCATGAATCCACTACGGATGTATTATTTAGCGGGCATTTATTAATAAGTGAAAATGGTTCATTATTAAAAGAAAATGACAGATTTCAAAGAGAAAACGAAGTAATATATTCTATAGTTGATGTATTCAAATTAAAGTCTGAAAGAATGAAAAATTTGAGTTTTAGAGATTCATCTAAGTTTATCAATAAGAAACCTAGCACAATTAAATTTGAATTTAGTGGTGTTTCAATAAGTACATTTGATAGATTCGTAGATAAACATCCATTTGTACCTTCTTACGAAAAAGAAAGAGAAGTTCGCTGCAAAGAAATATTTAATATTCAAGCTGCTGGCTTAGCAAAGAGATTAGAACATACAAGCTCAAAAAAAGCAATAGTTGGAATTTCAGGGGGATTAGATTCCACACTAGCCTTACTTGTAATAGTAAAGACTTTTGAATTACTTGGTATTGATAAAAAAAATATAGTAACCATTACTATGCCTGGTTTCGGTACTACTGATAGGACTTACAATAATGCTATTAATTTATGTAAGGAATTAGGTACAGACCTTAGGGAAATAAATATAGTTAAAGCATCTCTTCAACATTTCGAGGATATTGGTCATGATAAAGACATTCATGATGTAACTTACGAAAATGTTCAAGCAAGAGAAAGAACTCAAATTTTAATGGATATTGCTAATAAAGAAAGAGGACTTTTAATAGGTACTGGTGATTTATCAGAGCTTGCTCTTGGCTGGTGTACATATAATGGAGATCATATGTCAATGTATTCTGTGAATCCATCTATTCCAAAGACTCTTGTAAGATATTTGGTTCAATATGTAGCTCAACATGAATCTACCGAAGTTGTACAGGATATTCTTATGGATATATTAGACACACCTGTCAGCCCTGAATTATTACCTAAGGATGCTAACGGTGAAATCGCTCAAAAAACAGAAGATATTGTAGGTCCTTATGAACTTCATGATTTCTTCTTATATCACTTCATTAAACATGGCTCAACTAAAGAGAGAATATTCTTTTTAGCTAAGGCTGCTTTTAAGGATGATTACTCTGGCGAAGAAATACAAAAATGGCTTGATAAATTCATTTTTAGATTCTTTACTCAACAATTTAAAAGAAGTGCTCTTCCTGATGGACCTAAAGTCGGAAGTATTTCTTTAAGTCCTAGAGGTGACTGGCGTATGCCATCAGATGCTAAGCCTTGGGAATAGCTAGCTGAAATCATAAATATTTTTGTTCCGAAAAACTATGAAAATATCGCTGAAGGCTCTAAGTTGCAAGTTGCGCCCAATTCAGCATGCTCCCGCTTTCAGCGTGACAAGCTAAATTTGAACAACTTACAACTAGGAGCCTTTAACAGCTCATTTTCAAATGTTTTCTACACAAAAATATATATGATTTCTAGTTAAGATATTCACTTAAAAGTTGGTAAATGTACAAAATCTCTATATAGTTGTGTTTAATAATTTCTTAATTGTGCTTTACACTTTTTTAACTGCGAAAAGATCTTAATTGCACTTCGTGCTCTTTTTATAGGTGCGTACTTTTTTCAAATGTGTGGAATTTTTTTTTGGATAGTGCTAAAATAGATGTTATTAAATAACAATAATAAACAATGGCAATAAGCCTTATAGATTTGGAGGAATATAAAATGGGGAAAAAAGCTGATATAGACTGGGGTAAATTAGGATTTGATTACATAAAAACAGATCTTCGTTATATTTCAGTTTGGAAAGATGGAAAATGGGATGAAGGAAAACTTGTTGAAGACAATATGCTTAGTATAAGTGAAGCTTCTACGGTTATTCACTATGGCCAAAGTTGTTTTGAAGGACTTAAGGCATATACAACAAAAGAAGGCAAAATCCAATTATTTAGACCTGACTTAAATGCAGATCGTATGAATGAAAGCTGTGATAAACTTCTTATGCCACATATTCCAAAAGAAAAATTTATCGATGCAGTTAAACAAGTCGTAAAGGCAAATGAAAAATATGTACCACCTTATGGAAGTGGTGCAACATTATATATTAGACCATATTTAATGGGGGTTGGTAACAATATTGGTGTTAAACCTGCTCCAGAATATATTTTCGGTGTATTTTGTATACCAGTAGGACCTTATTTTAAAGATGGTGTATCTCCTTGCAATTATATAGTTTTAGATGACTTTGATAGAGCTGCTCCTCATGGTACTGGCGGAAATAAAGTTGGTGGTAACTATGCCGCTTCATTACAAGCTCATGCTGAAGCTGTAAAAAAAGGATTTGCTGATTGTATTTACCTAGATCCAGCTACTCATACAAAGATAGAAGAAATAGGTGCTGCAAACTTCTTTGGAATAACTAAAAATGATGAATTCGTTACTCCTAAATCACCATCCATTTTGCCAAGTATAACAAAGAGATCTCTTCTTTACATTGCTGAACATTATTTAAAAATGCCTGTTTATGAAAGAGAAGTATTTATTGATGAAATAGATCAATTTAAAGAGGCTGGTGCTTGCGGTACTGCTGCAGTAATAACTCCTATTGGTGGAATTCAACATAACGATAAATTACATGTATTCTTTAGCGAAACTGAAGTTGGTCCTATAACACAAAAATTATATGACTTACTTTTAGGAATTCAACTTGGTGATGTTGAAGCTCCAGAAGGCTGGATATACGAAGTAGAATAATACTTATATAATAAAGTTAAAAATAGTATGAACTTGCTAAAAGTTCATACTATTTTTTTATACTCTAATTCAGTTCCATTTTATCAAAATAACTCCCTATAGATATCAAACTTTGAACTTAGACTTATTCATCTTATTTCTAGATAAAATATATTCCAAAGTATCAGTACACTCCACAATTGTGTTATCCATACATAAATCTTCTAAAAAGTTTACTTCACTAAACTTTAGCTTAAACTATCAGTTAATTTAAGCTAAATAACTTTATAAAGAATGAATCATATAATTCACATCTATATATCATATCTGCCAATTGAGCTTGAACCTTTTATTCTTGATCTTCATAATACTGAACATAAACTTGTTATTCCCGCATATATTTTACTCTCTTGTTATATTATATTAATCAAATAAATATACATTATATTATAGAATATTTAGTAAACTTTTCTAATAGATATACGAATATATAAGTAATATATTGATACTAATTTTGAAGCTGAATTTATAATTTTAGGGAGGGGATATTATATGAGTGATAACAGAATAATTTCTAGAAGTGAATATATTGTTGCTAGTGTATCTGGTGCTGCTATAGATAATAAGATAATAAAGAGACCTTATACTAACCCTCGAAATCCTTCCAATAAAAAACAAAATAACGCCAAATCTTTTGACAATACTTTACATTCATCAGCTTCACAATCATCATCGAATGACAATTCAACGGCCTTTTCAAATGAATTGGAAAATATGGCAAGATTGAAAAGTGAAGAAAACTCTAGGTTGGTTCAGGCAAAATTCAACAATAAAATAAAAGATTCTGAAACTAGCGAGAAGAATCCTGCTGAAACTGAATTGCATAACAAGCTTGCTCAAGCTATGGATGTTGATGTGGATGTATCTACTCTATATAAAAAAGTACAATTACTAAATTCATTAAAAAATGAATCTAATAACTAATAAGAAGTTGCCAAAACACATTGTTTTTGGCAACCTCTTTTTGTCTAAAGTCTATACTGCTGCTAGTCTATGTAAATTACTGTACTCTCCTTGTTTCTCCATTAATTCTTCGTGGGTTCCTGCTTCTATTATACCTGTTTTTCCAAGTACAATAATTTCATCTGCATTCTTAATGGTAGACAATCTATGTGCAACTACTATGGTTGTCCTTCCAGCGCATAACTTTTCTAGGGATTCTTGAATTATGCGTTCTGTTGCATTATCTAATGCTGATGTTGCTTCATCCAAAATTAATATTGGAGGATTCTTAAGAAAAACTCTTGCAATGGAAATACGCTGCTTTTGCCCACCAGATAATTTAACACCTCTTTCACCAATGTAGGTATCATATCCTTCTGGTAATGTATTTATAAATTCATGAATATTAGCCATCTTAGCAGCTCTTAGTAATTCTTCTTCAGTTGCATCTGTCTTTCCGAACAGTATATTATCTCTTATTGTTCCTGTAAATAAGAAAACTTCTTGCTGAACTATTCCAATATTCTCTCTAAGAGAATCTAATTTAACATCATAAATACTCTTATTATCTATTAAAATATCTCCACTATCAACTTCATAAAATCTTGGGATAAGATTGCAAAATGTTGTTTTACCTCCACCTGAAGCTCCTACTAATGCCAACATCTTTCCTTTATTTATTTTGATAGTAATATTTTTTAAAACTTCTTTACCTTCATAACTGAAATTAACATCTTTAAATTCTATTTCCCCTTGAACATTTTCAAGTTCAGTTGCATTTGCTTTATCTTTTTCTTTATCTTGACTCATTATTTCTATATATCTTTGGAAACCTGTAATTCCATTTTGAAATTGCTCCATAAAATCAATAAGTTTCTTTATTGGGGTCATAAAGATTTTTATAAACAGCATATATGCCATAAAATCTCCAATGTTTATAAGTCCAATAAGTGTAAATATTCCTCCTCCTATTAAACCTACGTAACTTAGCACGTCCATCCCAAATCCTGCACCAGAAGAATATTCTGCCATTACTTTGTATGCTCTTTCTCTGGCATTAATGAACTTTTTATTTCCTTTTTCAAATTTTTCTTCTTCGGCTTCATGACTTACAAATGCTTTCGATATTTTTATTCCCGAAATACTATTCTCAAGATTTGCATTGACTGCTCCTGTTTCTACTTTAGTTTCAAGGAAAGCTTTATTCATCTTCTTTCTCTCATACAAAGTAAACCATACTATAAATGGTATGAATGCAAATATTAGAACTGTAAGAGGTATATTAATTGTACACAATATTATAAATGAACCTATAAGCATAACTATTGATATAAATAAATCTTCTGGCCCATGATGAGCAAGCTCAGAAATATCCATTAAATCATTAATGATTCTAGACATTATATCCCCTGTTTTATTATTATCAAAAAAGCTATTAGGTAATTTTTGAAGGTGCTTAAATATATGTCTTCTCATATCCCCCTGCATTCTAACACCTACAACATGTCCCCAATACTGCATGAAATACCCACATGCAGCTTTGATTCCAAAGATTATAAGTAACGCTATAGCAAATACAATAATTGTTCTTAAGTCTTTATTTGGAATTGATTCATTGACAAGGTCCCTTGTCATAACTGGATATACTAAATCGCATAAAGATGCGATAAGTGCTACTACTAAATCTAAAATAAATAGTAATTTATATGGTTTATAAAATGAAATAAATTTTTTTATCATTTAAAATCTCCTTTCCCTAAGGAATAAAATTTATATAGCTTGTATATAATTAAAACATGATACATAATTTTCCAATTGTAAGGTGGTGAATAACTTTCATGAAAAAGCTATTTTATTTTATAAGCTTCTGCTTGGCAATACTATTGCCTTTATTTTCGCTAAACATTATAGCAAGTAAATCTGATCCAGATTACTTTTTTCCATTAATCTTTATTTGCCTAGGCCTTTGTGATACACTACTTGGCATTAATTTATTAAATGCAAACAAAAAGTTTTTAGGTATTTCCAGCTTTGTGATAGCCAGCTTCTTATTTGTTTTAGTTGGAAGCAAGATTTGTATATATAATTAAAAGTATGTAATAGTAGTACATCCCTACTATACAACTTTTATATTATCTTTAAAATTTCTTCTTTACATTTATCCAAATTTTCACTAAATGTTCCTTCTATTTTAACTGGCCTATTGTTAAATACTATTATATTCCCTTGGAAATATATAGCTTCATCTAAATCGTGAGTAACTAATATAACCATTCTCTTTTCTTTTGATAACAAATTTTTGAACTCATCAATTATTGAATATTTCAATTTATAGTCTAAAGATTTAAAAGGTTCATCCATTAAAATTACTTTTGATGGCTTTCCAAATGCCCTTGCTATATTAACTCTTTGTCTCATTCCTCCACTAAGTGCATTTGGATACTTATTTTTTGTATCATAAATTCCAACCAAATTTAGTACTTCATCAATTCTATTATCTAAAATAGAATCCTTGAAATACCTTTCTAATGCAATTTCTAAGTTTTCTTTAACAGTAAGCCACTCAATTAACCTATCTTCCTGAAATATATAGCTTATATCATTTAATGAAACGCCGCTTATATTTCCACCTTGAGCATCTGTTAGACCTGCTATAATATCTAAAAGAGTACTCTTTCCACACCCGGATTTTCCTATTATACAATTTATCTTATCGTCATAAAAATCTATGTTGAAATTTTCAAAAATTTTCTCAGTTCCATATGACTTATCTAGATTTTTAATGCTTATATTCATTTGGACCACCTATATGTTCTTTTCCTTAATAACTTATTTAAAAACTCTAAAACTAGAGATACAATAACAATAATTACAATCCACGCAAAAATTCCTGAAGTATTAAAGTTAACTTTTTCTACCTGTATCTGTGACCCTATCCCAAACTTTGGCTGCCCGTATACTTCTCCTGCAATTACAACTTTAAAAGTCAATGAAAATGTCGATACAAATATACTCATAAAATAAAATTTCATAGTTGGAATATAAATTTTTTTAATTTTATTCTTTAAACTCACTTCATATATCTTAGTCATATCCATTATTTTTTTATCTATTTGCAAAAGATTATTTCGTATACCTTCATAAAGGATTGGAAAAATGATAGCAAATCCCGCAACAAATGGTGTACTATCCTTATCAAACCACACCAATGAAAGAACTACTAACACCATAGTTGGAATTGTCTTACTAAATGAATTTACAGGTTCCATTAAATACTTAAAAAAGGGATACACTGTTGCGAGCACCCCTAAAATCATTGAAAAAGCCAAAGCTAATACATAACTAGTCGTAGTCCTATAAAAACTGCTAAAAATGATCTTTAACGAATTTTTATCACTAAAAATATTCTTAATAGCTTCAAATACTTGTTCTAATCTTGGAATATATATATCATTATTTATTATTATTGCAATGAGCTGCCATATCCCTATGAAAAATACACATGATAATAAAGTATAAAATCTACTTTTCCATGAATATCCCATCATCTGGCATACTTCCTCCTATTGTTTTTGGATCAAACTCATTTAATTTTTTGAAATAAGTTTCATATTCTTTATAACAATCTTTTATTCCTACGTATTTTATATTAGATCTGTCAATAGCTTTCACTACTATTGGTTTCTTTGCAGAAACTCCTATTTCTTCGCAGTAATCTCCAGCCGTTTCTTTGTTATTATATATCCACTCTTCTGAATCTTTAACTTGCTTTAAAAGTTCTGAGACAAATTCTTTATCATTTTCTAGCAATTCCTTCTTAACTATGATTGTTGATTGAGGATATCCATATTGAGAGTTATTTATTTTTTTCCATTCTTCATTTAAATTTAACATTACGTTAAACTTCTCATTTTTACTCTGAACAGTTGATAAAGCTGGTTCTGGTATTACTGCATATTCTGATTTCCCTGATAAAATTATTGGTGCAAGTTCATTTACTGTATTTACATAACTAAAGTTAATTTCTTTATCTACATCAATACCCTTTTCTTTAAGTATTGTTCTTGCAATTATATCAGGTGTTAATCCCTTCCCAATATTGTAAACTTCTTTTCCTTTTAAATCCTCAATACTTTGATTTTGATTAGTTGACCCTATATAAAATGATCCAAATCCAACTGTCCCTGCTATCTTATATTCCTTATTCTTATTAAACACAGTTGCTGCTACGTTTGAAGGTACAATTGCAATATCTGGCTCACTCTTCATAACGCTTGTAACTAAGCTGTCAGAGTTTTGCTCAATAGTATAATTAATATTATATCCAGATTTAATTTCTGGTTTTTCTTTTATAAGTTTAGCTACAGCTATAGCTGTAAGCCCATCTGGTGTTACAAAACTAATATCTTTTGTTGATTTTTTATTATCTTCAGATTTGCTTTGGTTTGAGCTACTGCCACAACCTGCAAATGTAAACACACACAATATCATAATTAAAAATAATGATACCTTTTTCTTCATTTTAATTCCCCCTAAAAAATATTAATATCTAAATTAAAAATTAAATCAAAATATTTAATAGTAATATTAATTAATTGATATTCACTATTAATTATAATAACATATTAAAATCGAAATACCAAATCTGTATGGATATTCAACTATAATCTATACTTATGCGTATATCTTTACTAGAAATCATAAATATATTTGTGAAGAAAACATTTGAAAATGAGCTGTTAAAGGTTCTTAGCTGTAGGTTGTTCCACTTTAGCTTGTCAAACTGAAAGTTGGAGCATGCTAAATTGGATAGAACCTGCTGCTTAGAACCTTCAGCAATATTTTCATAGCTTTTCGGAATCAAAATATTTATGATTCCGGTAAGTTATCACATAAGTCTAGTTTTAAAGTTGGATATCTATATTTCAATACAGATTAAAAACGACAAAAGAACATGTAAAATAATTATTAAACATGTTCTAATATATTTCTATTTATAAAAAATATACATTTATATACTCACTGAAATTGGATTTCCACATTCCCGTCTTGATTGAGCACTCAACTTAATGACCTTGTAAATGTGAATATGTTATAGCAACATTTGTATCATTTATTACCTATATATATCAACAATCATACCTTGAATTTCATCAATTGTTGACGCTATATTTATATTATCTTTTTCATCAGAAAGGAGTGCTTTTGTTAATTCTTCAAGTTTTCCATCAACAGTATCAACAGTTACAAAATACTGAGTCTGCCAAAAGCTAATATCTTTTTTAGTCTCATACATGAACTTTAGTATTGATTCTAAATATTCTTTTATCATCTTCTTATACATAACCACATCAACATAAGTCTTAGTAGTTACGAGTCTGTTACCCCTTTTTTTTATGTCATCTATCATTTTTTTGAGTTGTTCTTCTGATTTTTTATGTCTTTCCTGACTAAAACTTTGGGAAAAATCTTTTTTTTCAGAAACAATTTTTCTCTCAGAAGTTACGGTACCTCTTCGCACTCTACCAATCTCCATGTATATTCAATCCTCTCCTAACTCAAAAATAAAGTTTATCTAAAGTTTAAAACTATAAATATAACTAGTTATTTTTTATTGTATATCTAACTAATTATATCAAAATCCGGTTACTTTCTCTACTTAATATTTTATTTTGATATGTATATTTCATTTTTTCCCATGTATATAAATTCATTAAATCTCTAATATATATATGTATATATTAAATTATGAATGGAGTGATGTTATCCATGTGGTTTGACACACCTTCACAAGAAGTTTTACAAAAATTAAATGTTAATCCCGATGTTGGCCTTTCTGAATCAGAGGCAAAGGAGCGCCTTGAAAAATATGGAGAAAACAAATTAGCTTCTCAAAGGAAAAAGAGCCTTTGGCAGCTATTCTTATCCCAAATAAACGATGTTATGATTTATATACTTTTAGTTGCAGCAATTATTTCTGCATTTATGCACGAATATAGTGACACAATCGTGATACTGCTTGTAATTTTAATAAATGCTCTAATAGGAGTGTTTCAAGAATCTAAGGCAGAAAAATCTCTCGAAGCATTAAAAAAATTATCTACTCCAAAAGCAATAGTCAAGAGAGATGGTATTATAAAAGAAATACCTTCTGAAGAAGTTGTTGTGGGTGATATTATTGTACTAGATGCAGGAAGATATCTCCCTGCTGATTTGCGATTAATTGAAAGTGCTAATTTAAAAATAGATGAATCAGCATTTACTGGTGAATCTGTCCCTGCCGAGAAAGATAGTAATGTCACACTTGCAAATAACAATATTCCCATAGGTGATATGATAAACATGGCTTTTATGTCCACTCTAGTGACTTACGGACGCGGAACTGGTGTCGTTGTAAATACTGGAATGAATACACAAATAGGAAAAATAGCTGATATGCTAAATAAAGAGGAAGACAATACGACTCCATTGCAGCGAAGACTTGCATCTCTTGGAAAAACTTTAGGCTTTGGAGCTGTAGGTATTTGCGTGTTAATCTTTGTCATATCAATGTTTCAAGGACGAGATTGGTTCGAAATGCTTTTAACAGCTATAAGTTTAGCTGTTGCTGCAATTCCTGAAGGGCTTCCAGCAATTGTTGCAATAGTACTCGCAATGGGAGTCCAGCGAATGATAAATCAAAATTCTATAGTAAAAAAACTTCCAGCCGTTGAAACTTTAGGCTCTGTTAATATAATATGCTCTGACAAAACTGGAACCTTAACTTTAAATGTAATGACAATAAAAAAATGCTGTATAAATAATAAACTTGTATCTATTGATAATTGCGATCTAGGTGATAATGATACCAAATTGTTGTTTGAAGGAATGATTTTATGCAATGATGCTACTTCAAAAGATGGTAGTAAAACAGGAGATCCTACTGAAATTGCTTTGCTGGATGCTGGAATCAAGTATGACTTATATAAAGAAGATTTAAGCACAGATCACTCAAGGGTTGATGAAATTCCTTTTGACTCCGATAGAAAGCTCATGACTACAGTAAATAAATATGATTCACATTTTAAAGTTTTCACCAAAGGAGCTATTGATAATTTACTTAAACTTTCAAACAAAATCTTATTAAATGGAGAAATAATTGATTTTACACAAGAAAAAAAGGATGAAATCCTAAAAATATCTAACCTGATGTCTGACGAAGCCTTAAGAGTCCTTGGTTTAAGCTATAAAGACATAAATGATGAAAGTGTCAGCATAGACTCACTTGAAAAAGATTTAACTTTTGTAGGCTTAATGGGAATGATAGATCCTCCTAGAGAAGAAGTTAAACCATCAATTGCTTTGTGCAAGCAAGCTGGAATAACTCCAATTATGATAACTGGAGATCATAAAAATACTGCCTTCGCAATTGCTAGTGAACTTGGAATTGCAAATAGTATAAATGAATGCATGACTGGTGCCGAAATTGACAGCTATAGTTATGAAGAATTTAATAAAATAGTTAACAACTATAAGGTATTTGCTAGAGTTTCTCCAGAAAATAAAGTTAAAATTGTAAAAGCATTTAAGTTCCATGGAAACATTGTATCTATGACTGGTGATGGCGTTAACGATGCTCCATCTTTAAAGGCTGCTGATATAGGTGTTGCTATGGGTATCACAGGCACTGATGTTGCTAAAGGGGCTGCTGATATGATTTTAACAGACGACAATTTTACTACAATAGTCAAAGCCGTGGAGGAAGGAAGAAATATTTATGCAAATATAAGAAAAGCTATAATATTTTTGCTATCATGTAACTTAGGTGAAATAATTTCTTTATTTGTAGCGATTCTATTGAATTTTGATCCACCATTATTACCAATTCATATTTTATGGGTGAATTTAATAACAGACAGTTTCCCAGCACTTTCTCTTGGTGTAGATCCAAAGGATTCAAGCGTAATGGAGTATCCACCTAGAAATCCGAAAGAATCACTTTTTGCAGAACACATGGGGTTATTTCTAGCCTTAAATGGTGTGCTAATTGGTGGTGTAACATTAGTTGCTTTTCTTCTTGGTGAACGGCTATATATGAATTCCCTAGTTCACGCTCAAACTCTAGCTTTTGTGGTTTTAAGCTTTTCTCAATTATTTTTTTCACTCTCAATGCGAAGCAGGGAAAAATCTCTTTTGAAGCTTGGAGTATTCACAAACAAGTATTTATTACTGTCCATTTTACTTGGTATGTGTGTTCAATTTCTAATAATTATAATTCCTTTCTTTGCTGACGTATTTAATGTATTTATTTTAAGCGCCAGGGATTGGTTACTAGTAATATGTATCTCTCTAATACCATTTTTACTTAACGAAATATTTAAGTTGATTAAATACCATAAGTAGATATAGGATAGTTATAATATTACATTTATTACATTATTCTAATGGTCGTTTTTATGAATATTGACAAACTTTTTTTATCTTTTCAATTATAGTTGAAACAAGCTAATATCTATAGTACAATCTATCATATAAAAGGGATTTAGGAGGTATTAAAATGATAATAAAATGTATAGATAACGATCTTTGTTCAACTTTAACTTTAAATAAGGAATATATGGTTATAGAAGAAGCACCTGAATATTATGTAATTATTGATGATAAAAATGATGAAACAACTTGCAGAAAATCAAGATTTGAAATTATTGAAGATGGTGGTTTAACTAAGAAAGCTAAAGCTACTATTACTGAATTAACTTATCAATTAGAAAATGATTTTAAAGACATAAAACAATTTTCAATCAGAAAAAATTCCAAAGGTGAAATCAAAGAAATATCTGTAAAGTTTAAATATATCTAGAAAAAAGGTTCTGCCGTTTGGCAGAACTTTTTTTAATTCTCTACGAATTTATATTTATTCCAAATCTGCGAACAAATTATTAAAAAGTCTGATTAGGAAGATTACATTTTATAAAGAGAATAAAAAGAAAACATATTCGCCTGGCAATTTTTTCTCACATTCGTTCGAAAAGTGGTAGATGCATAACAAAACTTCTATTTATAATCAGCTTATAAATTATATTAGTAGATTAACATTATACTCTTCAAGCCAAATATTTACTTGAATTAAGAAAGCAAGTAATTGTGGCCCAGTCATTAGTTGTCCATACCATGGAGCTTTATATGAATCTCCTTTTGTTAATATTATTTCTCTAACTACCTTTTCATCAATAATATCATGAATTGGTGAAGACTTCTTATCTAAAATCTCAGTTATCATCTTACATACAATGTCTGTATAAACTGGATTATGTGTCTTAGGATATGGACTCTTCTTTCTGTATATAATATCATTTGGCAATATTCCTTCAAACGCTGCCCTTAACAATCCTTTTTCTCTACCATTATATAATTTTACATCTGCTGGTAAATTAAAAGCATAATCAACCAATCTAATATCTGCAAATGGTACTCTTGCCTCTAGCCCATTATACATACTAGTTCTATCTTTTCTTGTAAGAAGCTGCACCATAAACCATTTTAAGTTTAAATATGATACTTCTCTCATCCTATAATCTCTCTTACTCTCCCCATCAAGGTGAGGTACTTTACTTAAAGATTTTTTATATTGTTCTCTAACTAATTCTTCTAATGGCATATTTTTTAAGCTTTTATTAACTATAGCTTTTCTATCATTAACAAACCTTGACCATGGGAATGTATCTAAATAGAACATCTCATCCCTTGTAAACCAAGGATATCCTCCAAAGATTTCATCAGCACATTCTCCTGTAAGGCCAACTACAAAATCCTTGCGAATTTCCTTACAAAATAGAAGCATTGATGAATCAATATCTGCCATTCCTGGTAAATCTCTTGATATTACAGCATCTCTTAATGCAGCTGCTAAATCCGAATGATTTAAAACCACTTTTCTATGATTGCTATTAATAAATTTCGCCATTTCTTCTGACCAGTATTCATCTGATGTAGGCTGAAATAATGACGCTTTAAAATATTTTTCATTATCTTCATAATTAATAGAATAAGTAGTAAGCTGCTTTCCCTGCTTCCTAAATTCTTCCGCAGCTATCGCTGATATAATTGAAGAGTCTAACCCTCCTGATAAGAATGTACAAACAGGTACATCTCCAACCAATTGTCTTTTTACTGCATCTATTAATAACTCTCTTGCATGAACTATTGCCTCTTCTGGTGTTTCATGAAATTCTTTTGCTTCAACTGTCCAATATTCCCACTTTTTAATGTTTCCATCACCTGAGACTAATAAACAATTAGCTGGTGCAATTTCTTTTATATTTTTAAATACTCCGCTTCCTGGTATTGTTGCAGGTCCAAGTCCAAATATTTCAGTTAATCCTTCCATATCAATTTCTCTTTTAACCCTTGGATCTGCTAAAATAGTTTTTATTTCTGATCCAAAAACAAGGGTATTATCATGAACAGTATAGAATAATGGCTTAACCCCCATTTGATCTCTTGCTAAAAAAACTTCTCTTTTATCTTCATCAAAGACTCCAAATGCAAATATACCTATAAGCTTATTTACGCAGTCCTTCCCCCAACAAATATACGATGTAAGCAACACTTCAGTATCTGAATAAGAATCAAAAGTAAATCCTTTAGCCTTTAATTCTTTTCTTAAGTCCTCAGTATTATATAGCTCCCCATTATAAACTAATGTATATTTCTTACCCTCAAATATTTTAGTCATAGGTTGTAATCCACCTTCAGGATCTACAACTATCAGCCTCCTATGGCCTAATAAAACATTTGGTGATATATAATATCCTTTTGCATCAGGTCCCCTCTTCTCCAAAGTCTTTATCATATTATTTAATATATCTTTATCTTGTACTATATTCTTTTTAAAATTTACTAATCCAGCAATTCCGCACATTCATTTCACCTTCTAATAGTATTGATACTATTAAAATATGCACCTTTAAAGAAAGTGCGACAGCACATTAAGATCTTTACACTTCTTGAAAAAGTGCGATAGCACAATTAAGATCTTTACACTTCTGAAAAAGTACGCACAGTTAAAAAGAGCACGAAGTGCAATTAAGATCATTTCACAGTTAAAAAGAGTGCGAAGTATAACCAAGATCATTTCACATCTAAAAAAAGTTCTAAGCACAATTAGGAGCTTATTAAGTACAATTAAAAATTATCCGCACCAAAAAAGCTAGATAAACTAATTAAGAACTTTTCACATTCATAAAAAACGCATTAATGCGTAAAGAACTTCTCCATCTAAAAAATACTACAAAGAATTAAAAACTTATATATTTGATAAACATGAATACTATTTCTTATCTGTAACATACTAGATATGTATATTTAAATAGAGAGAGAAGGTAAAATAATTGAATGTTGCAAACAATTACCAAGCAAATATTGACTTAATTCATTCAAATTTAGTTGTAGATAAAAGTTTCGATATTGTTGAACGAAAATTTATTGTCGGGGGAAGAAGCTCTGTTTTATATTTTTTGAATGGTTTTATCAAAGATGCTATCATGGAGGAAATATTAAAATCTTTCTTTAAGATAACACCTGAAACAATGAATTCATACAAAACAATTGATGACTTTATCAATAATAAAGTTTCTCACGTATCTGTTAAAACCGAAACTGATTTAGACAAGATTCTAACAGCATTATTATCTGGCCAAACGATAATGTATATTGATGGTTATGATTCATTTATACTCTTAGACTTGCGTACTTATCCAGGTTCAGATTCATCAAAACCTGAAAAAGAAAAAACTTTAAGAGGCGGAAGAGATGGGTTTATTGAAAAGTTAGTATTTAATGCCGGTTTTATTAGAAGAAGAATAAGAGATCCTAGATTAGTTTTTGACATACATCAAGTTGGCAATGTCTCGAAAACAGATGTATGTATTGCATATATAGATGGAGTTGCAAATAAAAAAGCTCTTGATTTAATCGTTAATAGTATATCAAATGTAGATATAAAAGCTTTAACACTTTCTGACCAAAGTTTGGTCGATGTAATGTGCAAAAAAAATTGGCTTAATCCATTTCCAAAGGTAAGATTTACTGAAAGACCTGATGTGGCCGCTGCACATATAGTTGAAGGCAAAATAATTATTATTGTAGATAATTCTCCAAACGTAATAATCCTTCCAACTGGAATTTTTGATTTCTTACAAGATATAAATGATTATTATTTCCCATTATTCACTGGAAACTACCTAAGAATTGTTAGAAATTTAGTAATGTTATCAACAATATTACTAACTCCAATTTACCTAATGATTGTAAATGGAAATATTTTTATACCGAGTTATTTTGATTTTTTGAAACCACAAGAGGAATTTGCTTTGCCTCTACTTGGTCAATTTATACTTTTAGAATTCGCTGTTGATGTATTAAAACTAGCTGGTTTAAATACCCCAAGTCCACTTGGAAGTGCAATGTCTTTAATTGGTGGTTTAATTCTTGGTGATTACGCTGTAAAAACAGGTTGGTTTATTCCTCAGTCTATATTGTATATGGCCGTCGTTACTATAGGAGATTTTACACAGCCTAGTATAGAGATGAATTTTGCTTTAAAATTTGCAAGAATGATTTTACTCGTACTTTGTGGCTTCTTTGGCTTCTGGGGCTTTATAGGTGGTATTATATTCATTCTTATAGTTATGGCAAGCACAAAAACAATAGCTGGTGATAAATATTTTTATCCTTTAGTACCATTTAGCTGGAAAGCTCTTAAAAACTTACTATTCAGAACAAGAATATCAAACGATGTCCAATAATTTTAATAAATCAAAAGTGAGATATTTAAAATTAAGCATTTTAAATATCTCACTTTCCTATATACGTATATTTATTACAATAACCTAGTTCCCTCTTTATCTTGTGTAATTAGTTTCTCTCTCATTAGCCCGCCTAAGGTCATTTTAAAATAGTTTTTACTCGTATTAAACTCTCTCTTTATATCTTCAGGAGATGATTTATCGTTATAAGGCATAAATCCGCCATTTTCTTTTAAATACTTAAGTACTGTTTCGCTTAATTCACTTCTTGCCTCTAGCCTTTTCTTTCTAGTTGTAACTCCAATAGTTCCATCTTCATAAATCCTCTTAACTCTTCCTTTTATTTCTTGTCCAGGATATATGTACTCAAAATGCTCATTAGCTAATATTAAACCTCTATATTCACCATCTATTGCAACATTTAAAGTCGCATTTTCATTTATTTCATAAACTATAGCATTTACTTCATCGGAAACTTTATATTTACCTTCTTCTGCCATCTCTAAATAAGAGTGTATTCTAGTAGTTGCCGCTAACCTGTCAGTTTTATCTACATACATATAAAATAGGTACTTTTTTCCTTCTTTAAGCTTATAATTTTGTTCTTTTAATGGAACGAATAAATCTCTTTCAAGTCCAAAGTTTACGAAAGCCCCAATATTATTTTGGCTTACAACTTCTAAATAACCAATTTCTCCAACTGTTAAAAGTGGTTTTTTTAGAGTTGAAATCATCCTATCCTTTGAATCTCTATAAATGAATACTTCTAATTGGTCACCTTCTTTTATTTCATGTCCTTTCGCTGCGCTGTTTGGAAGTAATACCTCATCACCAAAATTATCTTCAAGATAATATCCAAAGTCTACTGTTTTACTTACTTTTAATTTACTATATTGCCCTACTGATATCATTTTTAATTTCCTCCATTAATCATAACATCTTAATTGATGTTATGTCCTTTATTACTTTTGTTGAATTTTCTATATATAGATAAGCAACGTGAAACTTGAATTTTCAGAACTATAAAATTCCTGATAAAACATTTCATATTATAACTCTTGTAGTTACAAAAGCATAATTCTTATTTCTGATTAGAATATATTTCATAGTGTAAATCTCTAGCTTATAATTAGTTTATCTATATCATAAATGAAAACTTATGTTTTTTCTTTAACCAAAACATATTAACTGTAACTTACTTGAAATCCTTACTCAGCTCTAAATAACTTACATATGATTTCTTAATTCCTTCAATTTCCTCTTCTGTTAAATTTCGTATCACTCTTGCTGGATTGCCAAGTATCAAAACGCCATCTTCAAACTCTTTATTTTGAGTTATTAAACTTCCTGCTCCTATAATTGTATTATTGCCTACTTTTGCTCCATTTAATATTATTGATCCCATACCGACCAAAACATTATTTTTAATGGTGCATCCATGAATTATTGCACCATGCCCGATAGTACAACCATCCCCGATAACTGCATTATACCCATAGTCAACATGTACCACACAATTTTCTTGTACGTTTGTATTTTCCCCTATGGTTATTGATGCTTCGTCACCTCTTATAACAGCACCAAACCATATATTTGCATTTCTTTTAATTGTTACATCGCCAATGATTACTGCCGTTTCTGCAATATATAATTCACCATCTAAATTTGGTTCTTTATCTTTAAAACTTCTTATCAATAATTACCACCTCATCAAATACTAAAGTTATTTTATCATTACTTTTATGTTATTGTCATTATTTTAATAACTTATTTAATAATATATACTATAAATAATTTTTAGAGGTAATAATTTTGGGCAAAAAAAAATCACCTAAAAATAAGATTAACATAGATGATATGAATTTTTACTATGGAATTCCTCATGCTCATTGCAACTTTTCCACTGGACATGGAACTCCAATTGAAGCATTTGATTATGCACGGCATAACGGCCTTAATTTTCTTATTTTAACTGATCACAATAATCATTTAACCAAAACAATAAAGATAAAAGGATCTGAGCTAAGTAGATGGGATGCTCTAAAATATTTGACTGCTCGTTATAATAAAAAACATGAAAACTTTTTAGCTGTGGTAGGCTTTGAGAGCAAAACAAATCCATTCGGAGATATTAATGTAGTAAATCCAAATAGGTTCTTTACCGGAACAGTAAATAATATGCAATTACTAGTTCTATGGATGCTTAATAATCCTAATGCATTTATTTCAATTAACCACCCTCACAAAACAATAACGTATTTAGAATACAACTCCATTTTAAATAAGTTAATAACTTCAATAGAAGTTGGAAATGGATCTTATCCAAATAAGTATTTAAGATATGAAAAATATTATTACCATTTACTCGATAAAAAGTGGAAACTAGGAGCAATCAATGGTCAAGATAATCATAGATTAAACTTTGGTGACGATGAAAATTTGACATGTATAATTGCAGAGGAACTTACGAGTCAATCTATAGTGGATGCTTTTAGAACACGACGAACTTATTCAACAGAGTCTAGAACTTTAATTATGTACTTTACAATAAATAATCAATTTATGGGCGATATAATACCTATAGAAGATGAAAATTTACAATTTTCAATTTTTGCTCATGATCCTATTCATAAAATATCAGAAATTGATATAATATCTGCCGGTGGGACTATAGTAAAAAAGATATCTAACTTAAATTTAAACAAGGTAAAATACCTATACTCTCATGAAGCTCTTAAAACCGAATTGTGGTATGTAATAAAAATAACACTAGACAATAATAAAATTGCTATAAGTTCTCCTATTTTTAGAGGTCAAGAATAATATTGTGTATATACTTAAATATATATGTTCTAAAAAGTTTAATTCATCGAAACTTATCTTAAACAATAAAATAATGTAAGTCAGATAATTTTATAATAAATAAATTACATCATTTAGAACTTATATGTCTTTAGAAAGCTAATTCATATAAAAAGAAATAGAATATATAATTTCAAAACATTTACATTGTTATAAATCATACATTCTATTTCTTTTCTATGTTTCTATTTATTTTTTTTAACTCTATTTGGTTTAGCTTTTGGCTTAATCACTATTTGCTTTTCTTTTTTCTTAAGTCCGCCTCTTTGTGTAATATCCATGAACCATAAGAAAAATAGAACTGCAAAAATAGATAATCCACTTGAAATATAAGTATTTGATGCACCTACGAATATTTGGGCCGCAAATAATACTGCAGCTATCGCTAAAGGTATCCACTTATTTATACGTACTTTACCAAATATAAATTTTTTGCATAGTGCATAAGCTACAAATATAACAAGAAGCATTAATACAAATAAAATAATTGATGTTAAAAGATTCATCTATTCACATATCCTCCTATAAAAAAGTCTATATGGTTAATGATAATTTATATATAAACTATTATCAAGCATTCCTTTTAATTCGTGTTACTTTCATCAGTATACATTATAATTAAAAAGTAATAAATTTTATTAAAATATCAATATTATAAAATTTTTTTAACAAATTTATAGTTTTATCTTTAATTATTCATATATATTTGATAAAATAGAAAAAGTACACGATATAAAAGATATGAGGTGATATAATGAATTTAATTTCAAATAATCATTTAGATGAATTAGATTTACAAATACTTGACTTGTTAATAAAAGATTGTAGAACTCCTTACTTAGAAATTGCTAGAATATGCCATGTAAGTGGTGGTACTATCCATGTAAGAATGAAAAAAATGGAGGATCTAGGAATAATAAAAGGTTCTAGAATAATCTTAAATCTTCCTAAACTAGGATACGATGTATGCTGTTTTGTAGGTATTTATGTTGATAAAACATCCTCTTTTAACTACGTATTTGATGAAATGTCAAACATAAAAGAAGTAGTGGAGTTGCATTTAACTACTGGTGATTATTCCATGTTTGCTAAAGTTGTATGTGCTAACATTTTAGACTTACAAAATGTTTTACTTAACAAGATAAATAACATTGATGGAATACAAAGAACCGATACATTTGTTTCCCTATCTCAACCTATAGATAGAAATATATCATTAGAATAATTATAAGAAATAGAATAAAAACACATTTTTATATACATACTAAATGTATATTATAATAAGGAGTGTGTTTTTTATGAAAATTTTAAATTCAATTTCACTTGCCCTTGTAATTATAGGCGGCATTAATTGGGGCTTAATAGGTTTTTTTAGATTTAACTTAGTAGATTTTCTTTTTGGAAGTTTTTCAATGCTATCTACAATAATTTATTGTTTAGTTGGAATTGCTAGTCTATATTCTATCTCTTTTTTCGTTCAAGAGAGATCTAGATTATAATTTAGCATAATAAATATTAATATTATATTTGTTAAAATAAAAATGACTTAAACGCTAATTCTATAGCTGCTAATCTCAATATAATATTTATTTATACTTAAACCTTATACATAGTGATAAGAAATTTTTAATGTAAAATTAATATTTCTTTAGCTATGTTTTGATATATAATGGAATAAATTATTAATACTATATATTTTACTAGGAGGTTAGTATACATTTGCGTACAGTATTAAATTTTAATTTTTATAATTTAATATATTTTTTTGTATTTTATTCATTTGCTGGCTGGTGTCTCGAAGTCTTGTATTATTTTAAAAATGAACGTAGATTTGTTAACAGAGGATTTTTATATGGTCCTTTTTGCCCCATATACGGATTTGGTGTCCTATTTCTTGTAGTCTTTCTTGATAACTACAAAAATAACCTTTTCGCCTTATTTTTCTTGGCTTGTTTTTTTACAACAGTCTTAGAATATATTACTGGCTTCGTATTAGAAAAAACATTTAAGACAAAGTGGTGGGATTATACTGATGACCCATTTAATATACATGGCCGTGTTTGTTTACTTTATTCTCTGCTCTGGGGAGTTGGTGAAGTTGGTATAGTTAAGATAATACATCCTATAGTAGTAGACATAATCAATGATATTCCCAAAACACTTGGTGAGGTATTTATTTTCTTTATTATTATTTATTATCTTATTGATTTTGGTTTAACTATAGCTTCTTTAATACAATTTGAAAAAATGCTTTTTGCATTTCAATTTGTGCCAGCTAATTTCTTATTTGACAAACCAAGTTCATTATTCAATTTTACAAAGGAAAAAGCTATTGGTAGAATTAGACACTTTGAATCATTTTTTAGCAAGTTAAAAATGAATTTATATAATAAACAATCAAAACAAAACTTTTCAGGCCTTTCTTATAAACCTTTAAATATTTTTAAGGCTTTAAGAGATAAATTAAAAAGAGATTAAGGTAAATGTTTTACCTTAATCTCTTTTAGGCACACGCAAATAAATAACAAGTCCAAAGTTGCCATGGATATTTTTCATTATAAGCAAGGCGACAAATTGCCCTCATAGCGGGTCTATTAGGTCAATTTACCAACGTAGCATAATGGGGAAATAGGCTGCCAAATGGAATTGTTATTTATTTGATTGTGCCTTAATATTTATTTCATATTTTTGATTTCATCAAATAATTCTATAGCTGCATTTCTTGGTCCATTTTTTTCTTGCCCTTTTACGCCCAAACAAGTCCTAATCTGTCCAACTTTCACTTGTCCATTTTCAAACATTGTCTTGAAATATTTCTCGATAAGAATATTTGTTTCATCCTGCTTTTGTGCCGGACCAAATGGATTGGCAAAAAACGATTCTACTAACCCCTTCTCAGTTGTTGTTCCCTTAGCCATTCTGGCACCTGCTTTAAATACCTTGATAGCCTCCTCTGGAGTTTTAAAGTAATCTAAATACTTTTCTCCTTCATTAACACCATCATAGTTATTAGCATAGAAGAAAAAGTCTATTGGATGTCCCTTTGATATTTCCTTATATGATGCCACCGGTACTACAAGTCTAGCATTGACCTTATCAGGGTTCATAAATATGCTTCTATCCATTTCTTTAAAGGCATATCCTTGATCTAAATCATCTAGTCTGACAAATGCACCAATCTCAGTTCCATATCCCTTGATCAATCCATCCTCTATTTTAAAAGTTCCCATATCATCAAAAATAATAGTCATATCAGAAATATAATCTTCGCTTAAACTACGAAAAGCTTCTAAACTTTCAGATTTACCTGCTCCGCTATCTCCCATAATAACAACATTAGCTTCATCTCCGCTTTTTAAAATAATATTTACCATCGATCCATGTATTGGTAAATATCCTCTCTTTATCATTATTAAGTTGTATAATGTTAATGTCATTTTCTTTATATAACCAAAATAATCTATCTTTTCTGAATGATTCACATATCCAAGCATTATATCATTTTGAACATCATCAAAGAACACAGTTTTTAGATCCTCATCGTTATCTTTAGCTCCATATACATAAATAATGTCTGGCTTTCTTCCCCTTGTTTCTTCACTTCTAGCCATCTCAAATAGATTACATAAAGTTATTCCATGTTCCATAAAATCTCTGTGGAAATAAATAAAAGTAAGTAACCCACCTATTTTAGCTGGATAGCAAAACCAATGTTCTTTATTTATTTGTGCATACTTCAATGGATTATACTTTATCTCTGTAAACATTCCATCTCTTGTATTCTTTTTAGGGTAAGTTATGAATGGTGTTTCTAAAAGTATATGATCAATAAATGGTACTTCCTCTAAAGCTTCATATCCATTGGGTCTTACCCATTCCATCTCATGGATCATTATACATGCATTTCCACCAGCTGGTATTTGCCTATAAACTTTTGGCCGATATCCTGCAACATGCTGTTCAATTTTCCTATATAAACTTAAAATTAATGTAGAAAAGTTAGCATTTGCTTCTGTAAAACTAACTGCTGCAAGGCCCTGTTGAACCTTATATCTATGAACTATTGTATACCTTTCAAGTTTTCTCCAGAATAAGTAGAAATCTTCTATAAATACTATAAACTTATCCCTATCCTCTAATAATTTTGAATATGAATCACTAATTTCTACAATTTCCTCAACACTCATAACTATTAAATATTTTATAACTACAGTTAAATCTCTTCTAATATCTATAAGACTATCTGTATCCAATGTCTTACTTAAATATCTGTATGCTACTGAATTTTTCTTTTTAGCTCTTCTTAGGTAAACTTCTAAAATTCGTCTAAATCCATCACTTTCTAGTATAGCCTCAGAACTATTACAGTACTTTGCTGTAAAGTTTATCATCACTTTGTCATTACTCATAGAAAATTCTTTCTTCATTTCCCGGCCCCCCATATGAATTTTTTCATATTTAAATATTGCATTTTTTATTTCAAATTCCACATATTGAAATAATTATATCATACTTTTTGCAATATTCAACCTCACTATTTTTCATTTTAAAGATTTTTTCATTTAATAATTAATTGAATTCATAAGAGAATTTTCATATTAAACTCCAACAAATCGAATTACTCCCTTTCTATTTGACTATGCTACAAAAAAGCATGACCAGCTCATTATATGAATATTATATTAGTTTTCTATAAATTTGTTCGTATTTTCTTTAATTTTTTTATTTTTCTTTAGTTGATATTAGAATATCTTTATTCCCATTTTACTTCCTAAAATGGTAGAATTATATTAAAAATATGTAACCAAGGAGTATAACTTTTTTATGAGCAATAATCAATATACTGTAAAAAAATATTTACTACTTTTTCTTGCAAGTCTAATATTTTCGCTTTCTATAGTAAGCTGTAACTTTATAAAATCTGACTCAAATAAGAATAATAATATTGATCCAAACAAAATGCTCGTTCACTATATAGATGTAGGACAAGGTGATTGCATTCTTATTCAAGTAAATAATAAAAATCTTTTAATAGATTCCGGACCCAAATCTGATAAAAAAAAGCTTTTTAATTATTTATCTGCGCTAAATTTAGAAAAGTTGGATTATGTAGTTGCAACTCATCCTCATGAAGACCATATTGGTAATATGGCTGATATAATAAAAACTTATAGCATAACAACTTTCTATGCTCCAAAAGTTGAATCTACCACTAAAAGCTTTGAAGATATGGTAGGTGCTTTAAAAGATAAGAACTTAAAGATACATGTATTGAAAAACAATAGTGATTCTATTGACTTAGGTGAAAATACTAAAGTAAATGTTTTCTCTCCTAATAAGGATTCTTATGATGATTTAAACAACTACTCTCCTGTAATAAAAATCCAATATGGTACCACTTCTTTTTTATTTACTGGTGATGCCCAAAAGGAAGTTGAAAAAGAAATTCTTAACAATAATGAAGATATCAGTGCAGATGTGCTTAAAGTCGGCCATCACGGCTCCTCAACTTCTACTAGTAGAGACTTTCTAAAAAAAGTTAATCCTTCAATAGCAGTTATATCTGTAGGCCAAAACAATGTATACAATCATCCTGATGCCATTACTACAAACCTCTTAGCTGAAGGCAATATAACAACCTATAGGACTGATAAAGATGGAACTATAGTCATTTGTTCAGATGGCTCTAGCATATCCAAAAAATAAATTAATCTAAAAGGATGCTTAATAAATATATTAGAAGCTTCCTTTTAGGTTTTTGACACATTAAAATAGACCCCAAAAACTTGGAGTCATTTAAAAATTAGAAATAAAATTTAATTATTTCTCAATTATTGGTTTCTATTTTATTTATTTTGACAGTCATTAATTAGAATCATTATTCAATGAATTTTCTTGAATATCCAAATCTTCTTCTATATCTTCTAAATCTTCAACTTCATCTTCAATTATAGATTCTTCGATAATATCTTCATAGATATATTTCTTCCAATTTACATATATATAATATAAATTTATAACATCCTGCTCATTATAAAGAAGAATTTTTTCTATTTTCTCTTCTGGCATTCTTTTAAAATAGCTTTTATCTTTCATAACTTTGTGAAAAGTTTTAGCTAGATTAGATCCGCTAATCACTTCTCCTTCTCTTATAATATCAAAAACTTTTTCTAACTTCTTAAGTCCAATAGACAATTTTTTATTTTTTTCATATTCTTTTTGGATATCAATCGAATCAAATTCTTCACTAAAATTATAATATATATTATTTTCTTTGAAAAGATAATTAATAACTGAAAAATCATTATTCCCTGAAAAAGTGATAATGGCCTTTTTTCCTTTTTGTTTCATCTTTATAAAATATTCTTTAGCGAGATATAGTATCTGTGTCGCCTCATCTCTATCTTCAATCATGTATTGGGTTACTAGAATATTATTATTTTTCTTATCATACTCACATGCCCCAAATACTCCGATACACTTAGGCTTTTTATATACATAATGCTCTAAATCAAAGAAGATAATTTCTTCCGGTGTATATTCTTTATCTTGAGACTTCATCATAAAATCTTCACTACATTCTTCAACCTTCACCTTATTTTCACGAATAATCACAGTATCACTCTTTTCTATAAGAATTGTATATCCTCAATGTCCAAATTGTATATTACATCCTTTCTTTCAACAACAACATTCACTCTTTTTATTAAATCTCTATCTTTCAATACCTTTTGCAAAAGTTCTTTAGTTGGATTCATACAATAAGGATGCTTTACATTTTTAAACATAGTATAATCGCCTGCTGTATCTCCATATGCATAGCTGTCGTTTAAATCTATACCATACTTTTTAACAAATTCATTTATCGCCTTTGATTTACTTTTACTATCCCACATTGGTGTAACTTGCCCAGTATATACATTTTTATCATCTATAATATATTTTGCACCTATATAATCTGTAAAGCCATATTTCTTGGCCATTTCTCCAACAAGCTCTGAAGGCGATCCGGATATTATAATTAGAGTATGATTATTAGCTTGATGCCACTTTATTCTATCCCTTGTAAAAGTATATACTCTATCACCCTTTTGTTCTACAACTTTCTTAGCTATATATTCCATTTGATATTTCTGTAATCCTTTAATTGATTCTATATATATATCAATCATTTTTAACAGATATTGATCATAATCACCTTGCCTCTTATCCCATTTCATAAAATAAGGCCTTAAATCATTATACCATCTTTCTGAACCTATAATTTCATATTTAACCATTTTCTTAAATACTTCTGTTATTAATCCTTCTCTGTATAAAGTTCCATCCAAATCAAAAAACGCACCTATATTTGACATTGACTCACATCCTTTTATACTTATTTATTATACTTTATTTTTTCATTTCAGAAAAGCTTATAAAATTTATATGATTAATTTAAATATTGAACTTTTCTGCATATAAAAACATTTTATACAAACGAATATATTTTCTTTTTTATTCTATCTCAAAACATAACCTTCTGAATTAATCTTTTTTATAATTTATACCCGCAAGACTCACAATATTCACATATTTGACTTCAATATAAATTCATAGAGAATAAAAAACACTACCAAATGTATTTATTATTGATAGTGTCCTTAAAGTTTATCCATACTTATTCTATAAAAGTTAGAATTTCATCTATATTCTTTCGTACTTTTTTTCTTATATTATCATCTTCTGGATATCCAACAGCTACTACTAATCTAATTCTTTTTAACTTATTTATATTTAAAAGTTTCTTTAATTCCTTTTCATTAAACCATCCTAGAATACAAGTACCTAAATTTTGTTCTGTTGCCGCCAAACATATATGCTCAGTTGCAATACCAATATCATTAGATCTATAATCTTGCTGTTTAATTAATGCCCCAGCACGTGAAGTTAAATTACCACTTTCCTCTACTACAATTATAAAAGCTGGACATTCTGTAGTAAATTTGTTCATAACCGCATCCTGCAAGCATTCTGAAACCTTAGGAACTAACTCTTTATTACTTACAACTACAAAGTGCCACGGCTGGCTATTACATGCTGATGGAGCTAATCTTGCAGCCTCGATGCATTTTACTAACTTTTCTTTTTCAACAGGTTTATTTAAATATTTCCTGCAGCTTTGACGCTCGTTTAATAAATCTAAAAATTCCTTCATAAAAACTCTCCTAAATTCTTTATAATCTTTTATAAGTCAACTTCTCCAAGGCTTTCTTTCTTAACTAATTCTGGGTTCTTCCCCCTAAACTCATCCACTGTTTTCTCATAATATATTTTTATAGTTGCCATTGTAGGTGACCCCAAAAGCATCCCAAAAGGCCCCCAAAAACCGCCTCCTATAGTAACTCCTAATATTATTCCTAAAGGACTAACTCCAACTTTCTTTCCTATAAGTTTAGGATCAAGGTACCATGCATCAAAAAGGTGAATACAAAGTAAAAGTATAAATACCATAAAAGCCTTCATAGGCGAAACAAAAATTGCAACACCTGCACCGACTAGTTCACCAATGAGCGGTCCGAAATAAGGAATCATATTAGTAATCCCCTCTATCAGCGCTATTAGCGGTGCATATGGCTCTCCAACAATCAATAAACCTATAAGTGATATAATCCCTATTATTGCCGAATCAATGGCTTTTATCCCTATATAAACTCCTATCATTTTATTATAAGTTCTAACAAATGTAATTAACTTATTTCCCTTTTCTTCTTTAAAAATCATATATGTTATAGTTCTAGCACGTTTTAACAACTTTTCTTTATCCACTAAAACATAAATTGAAATTAAAAATCCAAAAATCACACTAACTAGATTTGATGTAAATGATAATAAGTACATAACAAAATTTTGTAGCAGTCCTATTGTTACACTTCCTATCTGGCTTGATATTTCCTGTAGTTTATTTAGAAGTCCTGCTTGTACAATCAGTGTCTTTATTCTTTCATTTTGAAGAAGAGTATTGATCCACTTTTGTATAATTTCTACGTAAGCCGGCATTTCTTTAGTTATATTTACTATGCTGTCCACTATGCTTGGTATAGTAAAAAATAATATTATAATAACTAAAGCTATAATTATAAAATATGTAATCAATATTGATATTGCTCTCTTAGTTTTAAAATTATTCTCAAAAAAACTTACTACTGGATTTAATATATAAGCACAAATAATAGCATATATAAAAGGCGACATAATAGACAAAACTTTTCTACCTATATCAAAGAAAAAATCATAGTTATCTATAAGTTTATATCCAATTATACCTATTAAGGCAAATATTAATATATCCCTATACTTAATATTTCTATTTATAAACAATTCATTCCAAATCCTTTCTATACTTTTTTCAATTATTCCTCAATTATACCATATATATTGCTTTTTTAAGGCATATAAAAGAAATTGGCTTGTTATCTTTTTGATTATGCCTAACTTTGAATATCTAGGATCTAAAAATTTTATTCGCAAAAATATTCAATTCAAGCATATATAGCATAAAAATCCAACTTTATCGAAGCTTACCTTAAGCCATAGGATAATTCAAGATAGCTAATTTTCTAAAGAATAAAAAATAGAGAGTTGCTACATAGAACATCCCTCTATTTCAAAAAATTATAACAAATTTAATATTAAATAACTACATTTTTTCTACTACATTTATTCCAAGTAACTCTAATCCATTTTTCATTACTTGTAAACTTGCTTTAACTAAGTTTAATCTTGTAGCTTTTAAATCTTCGTCTTCTAAGTTTAACACTGAATGTGCATTATAGAATTTATTAAATCCTTTTGCGACTTCAATTACATATCTTGTTAATATTGAAGGTTCTAACTTATCTAACGCTAAAGTTATTACACTATTGAAATTAGCTATACTCTTAACTAGTTCAAATTCTTCTTTTGACGCTAACTTACTGTAGTTAACAGTTCCAGCACATTGTCTTCCTCTGTTTAGTATACTATTTCCTCTAGCATATGAATATTGAACGTATGGACCTGTTTCGCCATCAAATGATAATATTTCTTTCCAATCAAAAACAATATCTTTTTCTCTTGAGTTTTTAAGATATGTAAAGATTACTGCTCCTACCCCAATCTTCTTAGCAACTTCTTCTTTATTTTCAAGTTCTGGATTTTTTTCATTTATAACTTCCATTGTCTTCTCTACAGCTTCGCGAAGTAAATCATCAAGTAAAACAATTGATCCATTTCTAGTTGAAAGTTTTCTATCTGCAAATTTAACTAACCCAAAGCCTACATGAACACAGTCTTTAGACCATTCATGTCCTGCAAGTTCCAATACTTTAAATACTTGTTTAAAGTGAAGTGCTTGTGGAGTTCCAACTACATAAACACATTTGTGGAAATCATAAGTTTTCTTTCTATACATAGCAGCTGCTAGATCTCTTGTAGCATATATCGATGCACCATCACCCTTTAATACTATACAAGGTGGCATATTATATTCTTCAAGCATTACAACTTGAGCTCCATTACTTTCTACCAGAAGTCCTTTTTCTTTTAATTCATCAACAATAACATCCATTTTATCATTATAAAATGCTTCTCCAGCTAATGAATCAAATTTAACTCCTAAAATGTCATAAACTCTTTCAAATTCTTTTAAACTCAACTCTCTAAATCTAGTCCAAAGAGCTGTTGCTTTTTCATCACCAGTCTCTAGTGCTTTAAAGTTTGCTCTTGCTTCATCTTCTAATGACGGATCTTTTTCAGCTTCTTCATGGAATTTAACATATATTCTAAGTAATTCATCAATTGGAGCCTTTTCTAATGCTTCTTCATCTACCCATCTATCATACGCACTTATAAGCTTCCCAAATTGAGTTCCCCAATCTCCTAAGTGGTTCAATCCTACAGTATTATATCCTTCTTTTTTAAACATCTTGTATAAAGAATTACCTATAGCTGTAGTGAATAAGTGACCAACATGGAAAGGTTTTGCTATATTAGGTGAAGAATATTCAACACAAACTGTTTTTCCTTCTCCTACATTTGATGACCCATAATTTTCTCCATCTTCTAAAACCTTCTTAATTGTATTTTCTGCAAATACTCCTTTATCAACAAAGAAGTTAACATATGGTCCTAAATTCTCAATTCTTTCAAATCCTTCAGTAGACATATTGTTTTTTAATTCTTCTGCTATCATATTAGGTGCTTTTCTCATAACTTTTGATAGCTGAAAACATGGGAATGCATAATCTCCCATTTCTGGCTTTGGTGGTATTTCAATTAATTTTTCAATAGTTTCAATTTCTAATTCCACATGTTCTTTTATTAGTTCTGCAACTTTACTTTTATAATCCATAACGTCCTCCTTGATTTTGGCTAAATATTATTATCTTAAATTCAACAGGAACTAACCTGTAAGACTTATAGCTAATCATTTAACTTTAATATTAATTATTATTTTTAACTTTTTGCAATAAATGTATTTATATAATTTATCACAAATATGTTATCATACAAACAAAAAAAGCCCCTCTCTTAAACAAAGAGACGAACTATCCGCGGTACCACTCTAATTGTATTTTATATAAATAAAATACCCCTTAACTTTTAACGCAAGTTTTTTTGCGACCAGCCCTACTAAAGGTTTAAAAATAATAATTTATATATCATATCAGCTATGTTAAATTATTACCTTTGTAACTACTTATTTCAGGTGATTTCTCCAAGGCTCTCTTCATTATAATCTATCCATAGGGCTTACACCGTCTCCCCACTCGCTTAAGGAATCAATCAAACTACTTTCCTCTTCTCAGAATTTTCAATATTAATGATAATACATTATACAAATTATCTTAAATTTTGTCAACTCAAATTTCAATATCCCCTGCAATATACTTATTATATTGCAGGGGATTTCATATTATAGAAAAATCTTTAGTAATGCATTCTTTATTATTTCTGCTGGAACATGTATTATTCTTCCCCCAACAAATATTAATGCTAGCATTATTAGCATTTGATATTGATAAAATTTTTCTTCAAATCTATAGAAAGTATTAGGCTTCAAGTCTCTTAAAAGACTGAACCCATCTAATCCTGGTATTGGTATCAAATTAAATAATCCTATATTTATATTAATTACAATCACTAAATATATCATTGAATATAGCACACCAGCTAATGCCATTGGCAGAAATCCGTATACAAATCTTACATAGATGCCCAACACCAATGCAGCTACTATAGCAACTATAAAATTTGCAATCGGCCCAGCTAAGCTTACCTTTAAATCATCTTTATAATAATTTTTATAAGCTGACGGATTAGTCTGTACTGGCTTTGCCCACCCAAAACTAAAGATAAGTACCGCTACAAAACCTACAGGATCAATATGAGCAATTGGGTTTAATGTTAATCTTCCTTGAAATCTCGGTGTCTTATCCCCTAACTTATCAGCTACTAATGCATGAGCATATTCATGAAATGTAAATGCAACAAGCATTCCTGGAATCATTAAAATCATATTAAGTATTGAATTCATGTTTTCCTCCTCTTTCGATATATATGTTTTGTATTATATTACAATTAGAACAAATTCCTTCAAGATAACTTATATATAGTTTCTAAGTAATATAATTACGTATTTACAAAATCATTTAGTTTGTATTATTCACTTACTATATTATTCCCAACATTATATCATAAAAGATTAATATCAACAATTTAAATACACTTATTCGTTTATATTACAGCCTTGTTATATGTTGTTTATTCATATAAAATAAAAATCCAATTTAATAAAGAGTGTTTAATTTCAATTTAATTAAACACTCTTTATTTAGGCATAATCAAAAAATAACAACTCCATATGCCTTAACAACTTTATTTATTATCATTTAAACTTTTATAAACTAATTTTCCATTGTTATCTTCAGTAGCTATGAAATCTTCTTTAATCTGAACAAGTTTTCCTTCATATTCAAATTCTTTTCCTGTACTTAAATTCTTAACACTACCTTTGAGATTATCATTAACTAGTATTTCACTTTTATTGCTAAAATACAAGTCATTAACATTTACAACCGAATCAAGTGCTACCTTCTTCCAATTTGCTGTATCTTCATCAACTTTTCCGTAAGTGATGTTGGTAATTTTATCACCATTAAGCTCACCAATATAAATTACATCATTTCTATCAATTCCAAGAAGTGTTAGATTTTTATTAGTATTAAATGTTAATGGCTTATTAGGGCTCGTAACAAAGAATTTACTATTTAACTTATCTTCATATATTAATCTATCGTTGTGTGGAACTACTTGCATATTTCCTAAGACATTAGTCTTAAGTTGCACTTTACTCATATCATTATTTATGTCAATTCTATAAACTATACTCTTTAATCCACCTTTATAAATATCTACATAATACACGTTCGTAAATATAGATGCACTTATCTTACTAACTTCCATGTCATCTTCAGCTGAGCATATTTCTTTAACTAGAGATTCTGTTGAATTTTTTACATTGTAAGTTATAATTTGGACTTTAGATTCTCCTTCTTTTTTGGCTTTCTCAGCTATTACTAATATATCTCTTTCTTGAAGCCAATCACAGTACATAATAGTTCCTTTACTTTCTGTTGTAACCTTATTACTTGTACCTGTACTAGTGTCCTCCAAATACAGTTCTTCATCCAATTTATATGTTAAATATTTACCATCATATGATATACTAACATCCTTAGCTTTGCTTGGAATACTAGCCTTAATATCTTTTGTAATATCTTTTTTTTGAACTTCTATTTTATTACTTTTAAATTCTGACGTATGCTTAAAAATAAAATTTTCTAAAATATATAAGCCAGAAATTTGTAATAGTATAGATAACAATGCCCACGCAGTTATCTTCTTAAACATCTTCATAATTCTACCTCACCTTCTGTTTATTTAACAATAACTGCTGTTGGAATAGATCTTTCTCCCATACTATTTGATGGTTTATTTCTAACTTCTCCATAGTAATACAATGTTGTTGATTTTCCACCATCTAAGTTCATTGCATTCCATGCGCCTAGCTGATGCATAATCTCTTGCAATTCCTTTAATGTTGCTCCTATACTTCCAATTTCTCTACCATCTATAACTAGAAGAATTATTGAGCCATCCTTCATTTGTCCTATAGCAGTTTTAGGGGCTGTCCCAAATCCTCCATCACCGTTTATCTTTACCATATTTCCATTAATTATCAATGCCGGACCAAAACTTAAAGCTTCTTGAATTCCAAGTTCTTTAAGTTTATCTACTGTATAATCGCCTACAACCATTACTCCATTTTTATCTATCCCAAAAGTTGTTGTTGGTTTATCTCCCACATCATTAACTTTCACTTCTCCACCAGTCATTACAATACCAGATGCCAATCCACCATTTCCTGTCCACTGAGCAGCAGATGATTGATCTGTAAATGCTCCACCATTAATAGCAGCTATGGCATCATTGTTTTCAGCAATTGTTGATGTTGTCTCACCTTCAACTCCTAATTTAGAACTTACTCCTATTTTAACTCTTGTTGGATCCTTTACAACTAAATAATAACCAGTATACTTAGAATTCTCTATATCATGAAGTTCTATAGTATCATCTTTAACCTTTGGAACTTTAATATCAGATATATTAGTGGTTTCACTAGTTTCTTCAGTTGAGTTTTCCCCCATAATTTCTGCTATTTTTTTATCTGATAAAAACCATGTAGCCAAATACTGATGGCTCATGGAAGTCATTGCCGCTCCAACATATTGACTTTTCGCATTGTCAAATGGCCCATATAAAAGTAAAAACGGGAATGTACATCCAGTAAAAAATAATTCAAATGCAAAAAATATAGCTAATGTCTTAAATGAAATTTTATTTGATTTTTTCTTACTCTTTTTCACCTTAGATTTCTTATTTATATTCTTATTTCTTCTATTTTCATCCATTTTATTATCCTCTCTAAAAATGCATTTTAATTGCATTTATAAAAATTACACCAGACCTAATTATATAATATTTTCAATTAGATTACAATAATTTCATTTTTCCAGCATTTTATTCTATCGTACACTTAAATTTCGCTTTTAAATACTCGCATTATGTTATAATAAGTCTTAGGAGGTATATATAAATGGAAGATAAAATTTTAAATGAATTAAAAAAATCTCAAAATTATGTTTCTGGCGAATACCTAAGTTCTACTTTAAATGTTTCACGAACTGCTATATGGAAACATATGAAAAACTTGAAATTAAAAGGTTATATAATAGAAGGAATTTCTAATAAGGGGTACAAATTACTTAATTCCCCTGACTTATTAAATAAAAATGAGATTTTACCTTTATTAGAAACATCTGATATTGGAAAAAACATAGTTTACTTTGATGAAATAGATTCTACAAATATTAAAGCAAAAGAGCTTGCACAAAAAGACATTGAACATGGCACTATAGTAATTGCAGAAAAGCAAACTTTGGGAAGTGGCCGCTTTAACAGAAAGTGGGTTTCTCCAAATGGCGGTCTTTGGTTTTCATTAATATTAAGACCTAAACTTCCTCCAACAGAAGCTCCTAAAATAACTCAAATTGCTGCTGCTTCTGTCTATAAGACACTAAGTAATTTTGGTATTAATTCAACCATTAAATGGCCTAATGATATACTTTTAAATGACAAAAAGTTTTGCGGAATTCTAGCTGAAATGAAATGTGACATGGATAGTGTTCATTATTTAGTTTTAGGCATAGGCATGAATATCAATATAGATGAAGGTGATTTTGACGATATTATAAAACCAATTGCTACTTCACTAAAGATTGAATATGATAAAGAGTTTAGAAGAAGTGAGATACTTTCAGATTTCTTAAATAATTTTGAAGTATTATACAATAACTTCATCAATAAACTAGATCTTTCCGAGACAATCTCAATCTGCAGAAATCATTCCAATATCTTGGGCCGAAAGGCAAAATTAATCACATATAATAATGAAGAAATTGTCACCTGTGTTTCTGTATCTGATAATGGTGACCTTATGGTTATAGATAGTAACGGAAATGAAAAAGCTGTAATTACTGGAGAGATTAGTTTTAATGGAATGAACTAAAAAACGTTATTGCGAAACACTCAAAATGATGAGATAACCAATCGAAAGAGAATACATATATGTGATAAAAAACTTGGAATGTTAACTTTTTTATTTTTTATTAAAAAGATTGATTATCGAGGAAATATAAAAACTGCTTGCAGGAATATGAATTTAGTTTAGATTTACTACTAAATAAAGAAAGAGAATATATGCTTTTGTGCAGTGTTCATTAGAAGATCTTGCTGGCTGTGATTCTTAGATTAGAAGTCGTTCCAAATATGCTAGTTCAAAACTTGCTTTTGAGGCTAGCATTTTGGGCACAACTTCTGGTCTTAGAATCACCCAGTAAAATCTTTTGAGAACCAGAACAAACGCATATATTCCCTTTCGAGAGCTCAGCAGTAAACTTAGACCCCACTCATACCGCAAGCATTTTTATATTTCGCTTAGTGTACAATAACTTTGGTTAATTTTAATTATTTATTCACAACTTTTTCAATATGCCCTTTTAGAACACTTGCTGATTCTTTTAATTTTTCCAATTCATCATCATTTAGAACAGGGTTTACAATTCTCACAACACCCTTACTGTTTAAAATTGTTGGAACTGCTAAGTAAACATCTTCTATTCCATACTCTCCTTGCATCAAGCATGATACAGTTAAAATAGTATTTTCGTCTCTCAATATAGCTTCTACTATTGTGTTTACTGCTAGTGATACAGCAAAGTAAGTTGCATTTTTTCTACTTATTATTTCATAGGCAGCATTTTTAACATCGCTTTCTATTACTGATTTTACATCATCATCCCACTCTAAATTGAACTTTTTAGCATATTCTTCAAAAGTTTCTCCAGCTATGCTTGCAGTACTCCAACTAACAACTTCACTATCACCATGTTCTCCTAAAACATATGCATGAATATTATTATTATTTACATTAAAGTATTTACCAATTACATATTTTAATCTTGAAGTATCTAATACAGTTCCTGATGCTATTACTCTTTCCTTAGGGAATCCAGATAACTTATAAGTTATATATGCAAGCACATCACAAGGATTTGATACTACTAATAAAATAGCATTTGGGCTTGCTGCTGCTAATTGTGGAACAAAACTCTTAAATATATTATAATTTTTCTCAATAAGATCTAATCGAGTTTCTCCTTCCTTTTGAGCAGCACCAGCTGTGATTATAACCACATCAGAATCTCTAGTTTCTTCAATACTTCCCGCATAAATGCTAACAGGTTTTACAAACGAAGTACCATGTACTAGATCCATAACTTCCCCCATTGCTTTATCCATATTTATATCAAATAGACATATTTCTGTAGCTACTCCACTATTCATTAATGCATATGCTGTTGTTGCACCTACAAAACCTGCACCAATCACAGATATTTTACGTTTTCTTTCTACCATTATATATTCCTCCTAATTAATACAATATTAATTCTATTATTTCCAGATAACAATCTTATTATTTGCTTTTAACAATTTCTCATTTTAAATATTATGAAAGTTATCATACAAAAATTTTATTAATTAATAATCATTATTATCCGATTATACCTTATTTGAATTTTTTCGTAAATACTATATAATTAAATTTAGCAACTTAATAATAAATTTATTAGTAAGCACATAGACGTAATTATTTTTAAATGTTTTATCCGATAGCCAGCGGCCATAAAACTCACTTGCACTGTGCGAAAGCGACTATACCAAATTGAAAGCTCACAGAGAAAGTTCTGCTAACCAAATACAAGATTTGGAGCATCACTTTTTGGAATATTTGCTTTTCTTCAAGTGGAAGATAACTGCTGCACGCTCCTGAACGAAGTCCCCCTTGTGGGTACATTGTGACCCTTGTGGTTATAAGTTCAACTAAATTCAAATGGAGTATAAACTCCACCTAAAAAGTTTCACTTTACGCAGAATATGGAGGTACACTTTAATGAAATTATTATTTTTTGATACAGAAACTACTAGTATAAAACCCGGCAGCATATGTCAGTTGAGTTACATAACTGTTGATGCTAGTGTAAAACCTCAAGTAACCACTGGTAAAAACTTCTTCTTTACAGTTGATGAGATGGATCCCTCTGCCCAAGAAATTCACGGTTTTTCTTTAGAAAAGCTTTATGAATTGTCTGATGGACAATATTTTGAGGATTTAGTAGCTGAATTTCTTGATGATTTTATAACTTCTGATTTCTTAATCGGCCATAATGTTAATTTTGATGTTAGATTTTTAAAACATGAATTGTTTTCTTTAGGAGAAGATTTTCACCCAAAAAATGTTTTCTGCACTATGGCTTACTATAGAGATATATGTAAGATTCCAAAAGCCAATGGAGAAATCAAAAATCCAAAATTATCTGAAGTAATAGATTGGTTGAAAATATCAAACGACCAAATTGTTGAGACATCCGAAAAATTATTTGAAGGTAGCGGAAACTATCACGATGCTAGATTTGATACAGCTGCAACATATTTAACTGTCATCGAGGGATTAAAGAAAGGATACTTTCCCAAAGGATATTTTTCAAATGTTCTAGCTAAGAACTCTAACGGTTCAAAATAAAATATAATTTTTAGTTATTAACACCTCAATAGAAACATCATATAATATACTATAACTTGTGGATTTTACTCTAAATATTTTTTATGGTATCTAAAATTTTAGATTTGAACAATTTTAAAATTTATTCTTGTCTTGTTTAAACTATAAATGAGGTGATAAGATGAAAAAATATGTTTGTGAAGTATGCGGATATATTTATGATCCAGAACTCGGAGATCCAGATGGAGGAATTGCTCCACATGTAGATTTCAATGATTTGCCTGATTATTGGGTGTGTCCTATTTGCGCTTTTAACAAAGATAATTTTTCTTTACTAGAATAACGTATTATAAAAATTATATATAACTCATCTCGTAAAAATTAATATACTTAAAGATAATTTAAATCAATCTTTTCATATGAAACCAAAAAGACTATATGGACTTATATATTATGTCCTATAGTCTTTTTATATTTGGAATTAATTTTTTAACTTTAAAACATTTGTACTTTTTTATGAGCTTAGTTCATTAAAATTCATCTAAAACTATCAGGCATTATAAAGCAAGCAATTTTATTTTACTAAACACTTTCATGGAATGTTCTGCTTATAACTTCTAATTGTTGTTCTTTTGATAGTCTACTGAAGTTAACTGCATATCCTGAAACTCTAATTGTTAATGTTGGATACTTATCTGGATTTTCCATCGCATCTATTAATGTTTGCCTGTTAAGAACATTAACATTTAAGTGATGAGCTCCTTGAGTGAAATATCCATCTAAAATTGCAACTAGGTTGCTAATCTTTTGGTTCTCATCTTTTCCAAGTGCATCTGGAACTATCGAGAATGTATTTGACACACCATCTTGGCAGATTTCATTGTATGGTATTTTAGCGACTGAGTTAAGTGATGCTAATGCTCCATTTATATCTCTTCCGTGCATTGGATTTGCTCCTGGCGCTAAAGGTTCCCCCTTCTTTCTACCATCTGGTGTTGTCCCAGTTTTCTTACCGTACATTACATTTGATGTAATTGTAAGTGCTGATAATGTATGCTTAGCATTTCTATACAATGGATGCTTCTTAAGTTCAGTTGAGAATTTAGTAACTAACGCTACACCTAAGTCATCTGCTCTATCGTCATCATTTCCGTACTTAGGGAAATCTCCCTCAACTTCAAAATCTATAGCTATGCCTTCTTCATTTCTAATTGGTCTAACTTTTGCATATTTAATAGCTGATAATGAATCTATTGCCACTGAAAGTCCTGCAATACCAAATGCCATTAATCTTTCCACTGCTGTATCATGAAGTGCCATTTGACTTGCCTCATACGCATATTTATCATGCATAAAGTGAATTATATTCATTGTATCTACATAAACCTTAGCAACATATTCCATTACCTTATCATAATTCGCCTTAACTTTATTAAAATCAAGAATCTCTTCATCTGTAAGTTTTGAAATTCCTGGCACTACTTTAATGCCTTTTAACTCATCTACTCCACCATTTATAGCGTATAAAAGTGATTTGGCAATATTTGCTCTAGCACCAAAGAATTGCATTTGCTTACCAACTTTCATAGCCGATACGCAGCAAGCTATTGCATAATCATCACCATAAACTGGTCTCATAACTTCATCATTTTCATATTGAATAGAGTCTGTTTTTATTGAGATTTCCGCACAATATTTCTTAAAGCTTTCAGGTAATTTATCTGACCATAAAACTGTTAAGTTTGGCTCTGCTGATGTTCCTAGGTTTATTAAAGTATGAAGATACCTAAATGAATTCTTTGTTACAAGCGGCTTGCCATTAATACCTACACCACCAATTGACTCTGTCACCCAAGTTGGGTCCCCACCGAATAATTCATTATACTCTGGAGTTCTTAAGTGTCTAACTAATCTTAGTTTTATAATTAATTGATCTACTATTTCTTGAGCTTCTTTTTCTGTGATTAATCCTGCTTCTAAATCTCTTTCAATATAAACGTCTAAGAATGTTGAAGTTCTTCCAAATGATGTTGCAGCTCCATTGTTTTCCTTAATTCCTGCTAGGTATCCAAAGTATAAATGCTGCGCTGCTTCTTTCGCATTTGATGCTGGCTTAGATATATCAATTCCATATTTAGCTGCCATTGATTTTACTTCACCTAATGCTCTAATTTGAGTAGAAACTTCTTCTCTTTTTCTTATTAACTCATCAAGCATATCGCCATTTAGATTATCAAGATCCTTTTTCTTTTCTTCTATTAAGTAATCTATACCATAAAGAGCAACTCTTCTGTAATCACCTATTATTCTTCCTCTACCATACGCATCTGGAAGACCTGTTAAAAGCCCTGCACTTCTTGCAGCTCTTATTTCTCTTGTATATCCATCAAAAACACCTTCATTGTGAGTTTTTCTGTATTTAGGGAAATATTCTTCGATATTTTTATCTAATTCATACCCATATTCTTTTAGTGAGCTTTGAACCATTCTCATTCCACCAAATGGATTTACAATTCTTTTAAGAGGTGCATCTGTTTGAAGTCCAACTATAACTTCGTTATCTCTATCTATATATCCTGGATCATAGTTATCAATTCCTGACACTCTATCTGTCGCAACATCAATGATTCCTTTTTTAACTTCTTCTACTATTAAGTCATAAGCTTTTGCCCATACTTTACTTGTTTTTTCTGTTTTATCTTCTAGGAAACTTGAATCTCCTTCATATAGCTTATAATTCTTTTGTATAAAGTTTCTTACATCAATACCCTCTTTCCACGTTCCGTTTTTAAAGCCTTCCCATTGTTTAAACATAATTTTTCCCCCTTAAATTAAATTTGCTTACGTGATTTTTTCACATAAAAAAAGCCGACACAATCCAGGCTTTTTTGCCCAGACGGTCGGCTCTTTTGGCATATAATATAATACGCCTAGTCATACTTCATGTGGTAACTCCACTTCCGTCAGTCATATGACCAATATCTAATATAAGAATAATACTAAAGCATTTAGTTTGTCAATAAGAATAATTTTACACTTACTATTATGAAGTTAATTTTAGTAATAAATTTAAAATATCACCCTTATAAAGTTATATTATTTATCACGAGAATAATCTCCAAATATCTCTTTCTGATATTTCTTTATTAACTCCTTATCCATAGCCTTTACATTTTCAAGGGGATATTTAAGTCCTAGCACATCATACTTATTTGCACCTAATAAATGATATGGAAGTAATTCTACTTTTTCAACATTAGGTATATCATCAATATATTTTTTAAGTTCCTTTAAATGTTCTATATCATCTGTTAATCCTGGAACTACAACATGCCTTATCCACATCTTTGTATTATTTCTCTTCATCGCTTCTAAAAATTTCAAGGATTCATCTATATTCATTAGAGTTACATTTTTGTATCCTTCCGGCGTGAAATGTTTTATATCAAATAAAACTAAATCTGTATATTTTAATATTTCATCATAATCACCAAATCCATAACCTGCTGTATCAATACAAGTATTAATACCTTTATTTTTACATAACTTAAGCGTTTCTAGTAGAAATTCTGGCTGCCTCAAAGGCTCTCCTCCTGAAAATGTTACTCCTCCACCACTACTTGCAAAGTAAGTTTTAAATCTTTCAATCTTCTTAACTAACTGCTCTGGCGTATATTCTTCTCCACCACTAGTAGCCCAAGTATCAGGATTATGACAATACTTACATCTTAATGCACAACCTTGCAAAAACACTACAACTCTTATTCCTGGTCCGTCTACAAGACCCATACTTTCTATTGAATGAACGTTACCTTTTACCATTTGTTACACCCCCTATACTTTTTATTATACTTCAAATTAATATATCTAAGTTCTAAATAATATAATTTATTCTTTATAAAATTATTTTTGGACATCATCTGAAATTTTAAGGAAAACCTTGTTGAATTACACTCTTTAGAATACATAATATTAATTTATTATTCCCCTAAATAAGTTTATTAATATTTAAAGGAATTGTATATTACACATGCATATACTTACTTAAATCATCTACCTCTACTATTTCTTCATCATAAGGCAAAAGAAGGGAAAGTTACCCTTCCCCTTCTTCCAAAAATTCATTTATTTATAGTAAGTTCTAACTAATATACATTACTGTAATTCTCATTAGATACTCTCATGGAATGTTCTGCTTATAACTTCTAATTGTTGTTCTTTTGATAATCTACTGAAGTTAACTGCATATCCTGAAACTCTAATTGTAAGTGTTGGATATTTATCTGGATTTTCCATTGCATCAATCAATGTTTGTCTGTTAAGAACATTAACATTTAAGTGATGAGCTCCTTGAGTAAAATATCCATCTAATATTGCAACTAGGTTGCTAATCTTTTGGTTCTCATCTTTTCCAAGTGCATCTGGAACTATTGAGAATGTGTTAGATACACCATCTTGGCAAATTTCATTGTATGGTATTTTAGCTACTGAGTTAAGTGATGCTAATGCTCCATTTATATCTCTTCCGTGCATTGGATTTGCTCCTGGCGCTAATGGTTCACCTTTCTTTCTTCCATCCGGAGTTGTTCCTGTCTTTTTACCGTACATTACATTTGATGTAATTGTAAGTGCTGATAATGTATGCTTAGCATCTCTGTATAATGGATGCTTCTTAAGCTCATTTGAGAATTTAGTAACTAATTCTACACCTAAATCATCTGCTCTATCATCATCATTTCCGTATTTAGGGAAATCACCCTCAACTTCAAAATCTACTGTTATACCATCTTCATTTCTAATTGGTTTAACTTTTGCATATTTTACAGCCGATAATGAATCTATTGCTACTGAAAGTCCTGCAATACCAAATGCCATTAATCTTTCCACTGCTGTATCATGAAGTGCCATTTGTCCTGCTTCATAAGCATATTTATCATGCATAAAGTGAATTATATTCATTGTATCTACGTAAACCTTAGCAACATATTCTAAAACTTTATTGTAGTTTGCTTTAACTTTATTAAAATCAAGAATTTCTTCATCTGTAAGTTTTGGAATTCCTGGTACTACTTTAATGCCTTTTAATTCATCTACTCCACCATTTATAGCGTATAAAAGTGATTTAGCAATATTTGCTCTAGCTCCAAAGAATTGCATTTGTTTACCAACTTTCATAGCTGATACGCAGCAAGCTATTGCATAATCATCACCATAAACTGGTCTCATAACTTCATCATTTTCATATTGAATAGAGTCTGTTTTTATTGAGATTTCCGCACAATATTTCTTAAAGCTTTCAGGTAATTTATCTGACCATAAAACTGTTAAGTTTGGCTCTGCTGATGTTCCTAAGTTTATTAAAGTATGAAGATATCTAAATGAATTCTTAGTTACAAGCGGCTTGCCATTAATACCTACACCACCAATTGACTCTGTCACCCAAGTTGGGTCCCCGCCGAATAATTCATTATATTCTGGGGTTCTTAAGTGTCTAACTAATCTTAACTTTATAATTAGTTGGTCAACAATTTCTTGGGCTTCTTTTTCTGTAATTACTCCTGCCTCTAAGTCTCTTTCAATGTATATATCTAAGAAGGTTGAAGTTCTTCCAAATGATGTTGCAGCTCCATTGTTTTCCTTAATTCCTGCTAAGTATCCAAAGTATAAATGTTGTGCTGCTTCTTTTGCATTTGATGCCGGCTTAGATATATCAATTCCATATTTAGCTGCCATTGATTTAATTTCACCTAAAGCTCTGATCTGCATTGAAACTTCTTCTCTTTTTCTCACTAACTCATCAAGCATATCACCATTTAGATTATCAAGATCCCTTTTCTTTTCTTCTATTAAGTAATCTATACCATAAAGAGCAACTCTTCTATAGTCACCAATTATTCTTCCCCTACCATAAGCATCTGGAAGACCTGTTAATAATCCAGCACTTCGGGCAAGCCTTATTTCCTTTGTATAACCATCAAAAACTCCTTCATTGTGAGTTTTTCTGTATTTAGGAAAATACTCCTCGATATTTTTATCTAACTCATATCCATATTCTTTTAAAGAACTTTGAACCATTCTCATTCCACCAAATGGATTTACTATTCTCTTAAGTGGTGAGTCTGTTTGAAGTCCTACTATAACTTCGTTGTCTTTATCTATATATCCAGGGTCATAGTTGTCTATTCCTGATACTCTATCAGTTGCTACATCTATAATTCCTTTTTTAACTTCTTCTACAATTAATTCATAAGCTTTCGCCCATACTTTGCTTGTTTTTTCAGTTTTACCTTCTAGGAAACTCGAATCTCCTTCATATAACTTATAATTCTTTTGTATAAAGTTTCTTACATCAATACTCTCTTGCCATGTTCCGTTTTTAAAGCCTTCCCATTGTTTAAACATTAGTTTTCCTCCTTTATACTTTTGATTAAAGCTTTGTTAATTTTTAATCAATTAATTCATACCATTATTGTATACTTTAATGAAGTATATGTCAATGATATCTCTTATCAATTAGCAATTAATTTCACCTCTATTGACAAAACCGTTATTATCAAAAAATAGAGCTAATATACATACGTACGCAAGTATATAAATTACTATAGTCTACTTTTTATATCTTTATCATTTCTTCTGTTTGCAATATTTCTTCTTTTGGTGTATAAATTAATTTATATTAACATATTAGTATTATTAGAAAACGTTTTTATTAAGGATATTATCTATACTTGTGAATTTTAAATTTCGCTTAACTTTACCAAATATATTTGTGTATTTTATAGTTTAGCTTATAAAAATATAAAATTATACCAAGAAATTTTCTTTGTCAACTTTTTTTAGAATTTATAACACAAATTTAACATTCGTACAAAATAATTGACACAAAATAATGTTATAATTTTCTTACAAAATTGTTTATACATAATTCAAAGGGGAGAAAACATATGCAAAGGAATGCTAAATTATCTTTATTTTCTTTTTTAGCACTAGCTCTATCTGTCTTTATATTATATCAAGTTCTTTCTTATTTTAATTTCTTTAGAAAGAATCTAACTATCATTAACAAAACATTATACTCAAATATGCTACCAGAGGAAAAATTTAAAAGTACATATACGCCAAAAATCAAGTTTTCAGACAAGCCTGTAACAAAAGTCAATGATGTAACCCTAAATATTTTGAATACAGGAAATCTAACTAATGTTCCAATACTGCTAAAAGCCCAAAGGTATTATATACCTCTAACTTTTATTTGCAGTAAACTCAATTATACTTTAGATACTTCTAATAATTCCATATCAATATATAATGATAGTAATAAAATTTTCTTAAATGAATCCACTTATGAAAAGAATTCTAGAAAAGGTACTCTTCGTGGTAATTTACTTAACAATAATGGTAGCTATTATATTTCAATTTCAGATATAGAAGAAATTTTTGATTTATTTGCCGTATTTGACTTTCAGAACAAAAAAATAAACCTAATACCTAACGATGTAAAGGAACCAGAAGATTCAGCTATACTATATAGCGACAAAATTGGTTTAATACGTTTTGAAGATTTTGGTTGCGGTTATACAAATGTAGTAGATAAAAATCAAACAAAAATAAAGATAATGGCTAATTTGCTATTTTCCCAAGGGCTGAAATTTCATATTTCATGGATACCTAGATTTGTAGTTCCTTCAGCAAATTTTGATAATAATTTGTTGATGAATGATAACATTGTAAATGTAGGATTTGTAGATGTATTAGATTATGCTCTTAATAAAGGTGGAGAAATAGGTTTACACGGATATACTCATCAATCTGGTAATGACTCAAGCGGAACTGGTGAAGAAATGTCTAAAGACGTAAATAGTACAGAAGCCGAGACTAGAGCAGTAATCGAAAAAGGCATAGATACTGCAAGTGCTCTGAACATTCCTATCTCGTATTACGAGAGTCCTCATTACAGAGATACCGAGCAACAAAAGAAAATAATTAGTGAATATTTTCAATTCATATACGAACCATATGATTATACAAAACAGAACATCTATAAGCCAGATGATTCTCACTTATTTGTTCCGACTCCATTAGGTCGTATAGCTGATCCATCGGCAGATACAACTCGTATGGTAGATAAGATTAATGAAGGAGATCCTGATACACTTAATAGCTTTTACTATCATCCATCTATAGAAATAGATTATATAAACTTTACCCTAAATGGAAACAAACTTAATGTGAATTACGATACACGTTCACCTTTGCAGCAAATAGTAAAAGCACTTAAAGATAATGATTATACTACTGTTCATATTGATAATCTTATAAACAAGTAGTGAAAAAGGCTTGCCATACATCATATGACAAGCCTTTTTATTTTTCAAATATTTTTGTAACATCACTTAATATTCCAAAATTAGTAAAATCAAAATGAAGCGGTGTCATTGTAACATACCCCTTTGATAAATAATATAAGTCCGTTTCACCTTTTTCTATATCATTTCTTCTTCCCTTTGTTGTATATAAATCTCCGTCCTCATTATTTTCTAAAAGTATGTATTCCGTTTTATATGTGGATTTTCCAATCTTACAAACTTTAATTCCCTTTATATCTCTTTCATCTAAATTCGGAATGTTAAGATTTAATACCACATCACTTTTTAAGTATTTTTCCTTTGCTATATTTAAAACTTCTATTGCCCATTTTACAGCCTTCGAATAATCCTCATCATCTTTCTCATAGTCAACATCCATTGAAACCGCAATTGATGGAATTCCGTATATAGCACCTTCTATTGCTGCCGAAACCGTACCTGAGTATAAAATATCCGTTCCAACGTTCGGTCCTTTATTTATGCCTGATATTACAATATCTATATTTTCTTTCAAAAAAGATAATCCAACTTGGGTGCAATCAGCCGGCGTTCCTGCCACACTATAAGCTTTGCAATCTACTCCTTCAATAAACTCTTCTTTGATTTTAATTGGACTATGAATAGATATTGAATGACTAGAAGCACTTTTTTGATCCTTTGGTGCAACAATTATAACCTTATGCTCTTTGGAAATTTCCTTAGCTAAAGCAATTATTCCTGGTGCATTTATTCCATCGTCATTAGTGATTAAAATATTCATATTTCCTCCTTATAACTGTATTTTGCTCATAACTTAATGTAACGCAATGAATGACCGAAATATAAAAACACTTGCAGTCTTATGAACATTTAAATTTCCTGATAAACAACCGAAATGGAATATATGTGTTTGCTCCAGTTCTCTTTCTCTATATTGAGTATTACTAAAAGAACTAAAGCACTAACAAAACAAAGAAAGAGAAACATATATGTATTCTCTTTCGGTTGTTCATTGTTTCACGTTGAGTTCTTCTTAATACCCTTATTTTGCACCATATTGTTTGTAATATTCGTCAATTCTACTTTTAACTTCGTCTGTTATAAGTATAGTTCCGTTAATTTCTTTGTTGTACAAGTATTCTATAACTTCCGCCATTGTGACTATAGCACAAGTTTTAAATCCGAATTTTTCTCTAATTTCGGCTAAGGCCGATTGCTCTCCCTGACCTCTTTCCATTCTGTCTACAGATATTATAAGACCTTTAACATTGACATCTGCTTGGCTTTTTAAGATAGGCATAGTTTCATAAATTGAAGTTCCTGCTGTTGTAACATCTTCAACTATTAGTACTTTATCTCCATCATTTAATTTACTTCCTAAAAGAATTCCTGTATCTCCATGATCCTTTACTTCTTTTCTGTTTGAGCAATATCTTACATCAATATCAAACGAGCTAGACAACGCAATAGATGTTGTAACACTTAGCGGAATCCCTTTATATGCTGGTCCAAATAATACATCATAATCGTCTGCAAAGTTTTCTTTTATTGCTTCTGCATAAAATTCTCCAAGTCTTTTTAACTGGTTTCCTGTTTGATAGTTACCTGTATTAACGAAGAACGGAGTCTTTCTTCCACTCTTAGTAACAAAATCTCCGAATGTTAGTACTCCACATTCTATCATGAAATCAATAAACTCTTTTTTATATGCCTTCATTTAAAATTCCTCCAATATGTATTTTATACTGATTATTTATTAAAACTCAATTATCAGTTATTAATTTTTCACTGTTTGACATTAAGATCTATAATTAATTCATATTATTCCTACAATCTCATTAATATCCTTAATTCCTTGTTCTTTTAAGAAACTTTCCATTTCCTCAATTATTTCTTTACCTGCCATAGGATTCACAAAATTAATTGTTCCTATTTGCACCGCGCTAGCTCCTGCCATCATAAATTCTATAGCATCTTTACCACTTGATATCCCGCCAAGTCCTATCACTGGAATATCTACTGCTTTAGCTACTTCATAAACCATTCTAAGAGCTATAGGCTTCACAGCTGGTCCCGAAAGACCTGCAGTAACATTATTAAATACCGGCTTTCTCTTATATACATCTATTGCCATTCCCTTTAATGTATTTATTAACGAAATAGAATCCGCTCCTGCTTCCTGGCACTTTAAAGCCATATCTACTATGTCTTCTGCATTAGGAGATAACTTAACCATTAATGGCTTCTTAGTCATAGCTTTAATTTCTTTAACCACATCATATGCTACTTTTGATTTTATTCCAAAGGCCATACCACCATGTTTTACATTGGGGCAAGAAATATTAAGTTCGATCATGTCAACATCACTATTATCAATTTTACTTATAGCAGCTTCATAATCTTCTAAGCAGCCTCCACCAATATTGGCTATAATATTAGTTCCGTACTTTCTCATTTTAGGAAGCTCATTTTCTATGAATGAATCTATTCCTGGATTTTGTAGCCCAACTGAATTCATCATTCCCGATGGAGTCTCATATACTCTTATTCCTTCATTACCTTGTTTAGGGTTTATTGTAAGTCCCTTAGAAGATATTCCTCCAAGAATCCCAACATCATAAAAATTATTAAACTCTTCACCAAAACCAAAGGTTCCTGATGCAGCTATTACAGGATTTTTAAATTCTAAATTATTAATAGTTACTTTCATCATATTATTTTCCTCCTTTGGTTGTTATAATTCAACATGGTATCCATCAAATATCGGACCATCTTTGCAAGTTCTCTTATGACCATCTTTTGTTTTACAAGTACATACTAAACATGCACCTACTCCGCATGCCATATGTTTTTCCATAGATACATATACAGCCACATTCTTTTCTTTACACATTTCTATAACCTTTTTCATCATGATTTCTGGTCCACAGCATAAAACTGTATCATAATCTTCCGGTTTTAAAATATCTGTAACAAATCCTTTATGTCCATGCTTTCCTGTGTTTGTAGATATGCAAACTTCATTTACATATTCTTTTAACTCATCTATTAAGTAAACATCATCTCTAAACCCTACATATATGTCTATTTTTTGATCTGGATTTCTCTTTCTTAGTTTTTTTGCGAGTTCCAGCATTGGCGCTGTTCCTATTCCACCCGAAACTAATGCTACCTTGTTATACTCTTTTTCTAAATCAAACCCATTTCCAAGAGGCCCTGTTAAGCTTATTTGATCATCTTCTTTAAGTTTTGTAAATTCCTTAGTTCCGTTTCCTACAACTGCATATAAAAATGTTAGTGTATTTTCAGATTTTTCGCATATACTTATTGGTCTTGGCAAAAATGTAGTACCATTTAGTTTTAACATATAAAACTGGCCTGCCTTTATTTCTGCATCATCTTCAACTACTAATTTATATATATCTTTTGAGATTTCTTCATTTGAAATCACTTTTGCATTTCTGTAAGTTATAGCCATAACTATGCCTCCTTAAGTTATCTTTAATGTAATATTTATACGTTCTTCACTGCTTCCCTTATCGCATCTCGCATCTTAATAGCTTCTTCTCTAGCGCATAGTGCAAACTCTTTTTCCCTATTTTCTTTTTTATAAGCAAGTAGTATTCCTCTTGATGAGTTTACAACTCCACCATTTCCATTGTTTAAGTATAGTGCAACATCCTCAGCTTTCCCACCTTGCGCACCATATCCTGGTATTAAGAAAAACATATTGCTATAGTTTGATCTTATTTTCTTTCCTTCTTCAACATGAGTGCATCCAATAACACCGCCAATTGCAGTATATCCGCACTTTCCTGTATAGTTTTTCCCCATTTCAGTTATCTTATCTGCTACAACTTCGTAAACTTTTTTACTTTCAGTAGTATCTAAATACTCGATATCTTCTGCACCTGGATTTGAAGTTCTGACTAAGCTAAATACACCTTTGCCGCTTTTTTCTAGATAAGGTATATATGGCTCGATACTATCCATTCCCATATAAGGACTTAGTGTTATAAAATCTGCTTCAAAGTCTCCTTCAAAATGAGCCTTTGCATACATAGTTGCTGTTGCTGCTATATCGCCTCTTTTGATATCAGCTATTATAATTTCATCTTTTTCTCTCAAATATTCTAAAGTCTTTTTGTATGCAATTAATCCTTCAAGTCCTAAAGCTTCATAGTAAGCAATTTGCACCTTAAAACATGCAGATACATCCCACGTCGCATCTATTATTTGCTTATTGAATTCAAATATAGCTTCACTCTCAGTTCTACCTTCTTTTATATAATCTGGAACATAGCTTAATGCAGTATCTAAACCTACACAAACCACTCCTCTTTTTTCAACCCTATTGTATAACTTATCAATTATGTAACTTGTCATTTCAAATCTCCCTTCAACCCTATTCAGTGCACAGTCAGAATTCAGTATGAATTTCCTTATGAACTCATATCTTATAATTTTCTTAATTACGTTCTCCATTTTCTTCTTATGATAATATTTGAGTCTCGCTTAAAAATTCTTTATTTTATATGTTTATTATTTTTCTAATTTATAATTATGGCTTCACATAAAGGTTCTTTATTGCGCTCTGAGTTTTTTCTAATGTGTATACTTAACTTCTCCACCTTTTATTGTCATGAGAACTTCGCCATAGAATTCCATACCTGTAAATGGTGTATTTCTTCCCTTTGATGCAAATTCCTCTGGATTCACTGTTAAGCATTTATTAACATCAACCAGTACTAAATCGCCTTCTACTCCAATGCTGATTTTTCCTTTATTCATTCCTAATAGCTTTGCAGGATTATAAGACATTAGCTCACTTAATTTATTTAAAGATATATTATTCTCTCTAACTAATTTTGTATAGCAAATTGAAAATGCAGTTTCGATTCCAATCATTCCAGGAGAACCTTTCATCTTTTCTTCTGCTGTATGTGGTGCATGATCAGTTCCTATTGTATCGACCATACCTAATTTTATCGCATTTATTATCGCATCTACGTCCTCTTTTTCTCTAATTGGAGGATTTACTCTATAATCATTTATATCTCTTGTTAGCGCAATATGATGAGGAGTAACTTCTAATGTTATATTTGCACCGCTCATTTTTCCATCAATTATACATTTTATCGCTTCTTTTGTGCTGACATGACACATATGCAATCTAGCTTTGCTTAACTTAGCTAATTCTACATCTCTTATTGTCATCATATTCTCAGCTATTCTCATATCTACTTTTGAGAATTCAGAACTTTCAGCATGCGACATTATAACCCAGTTATTCTTCTTAGCTATTTCCATTGCTTCAAGCATTGTATTAGAGTTTGATACCCCAACTCCATCATCTGAAATTGCTTTAATTTCCTTGTCACCTGAAAGTTCTTCTAAATGACTTAATGTTACTCCATCAAAGTTCTTTGTTACTGATAAACATTGGTGAATATCTATTAAATTAATTTCTTTAGATTTATTTCTTACATACTCTAGAATCTTTTTTGATGAACATATTGGATTTGTATTTGCCATAAGGCAGACTCCTGTATAACCACCTTTTAGTGCTGCTCTAGATCCCGTTTGAATATCTTCTTTCCATGTAAGACCTGGGTCTCTAAAATGTGCATGTGTATCTATAAATGATGGCATCAAAATCTTTCCTTCACACTCAATAGTTTCTACATCCTTCTTAAAGATCTTTTGCCCTATTTCTTCAATTATTCCATCCTTGATATAAATGTCCCCTATAAAATCTTGAGTTACATCTACTATCCTCGCATTTTTAATCAACAGTTCCATACAACACCTCCTAATTCTCTTAAATTTCTGAAAGCTTTGTTATCTCATCGCAATATTCACATCTATATCTTCCATTCCCTTTATCTACTAAAACAAAAGAATGAGGTACATACTCTTCCTGACTAGTTATACAGCTTGGATTTTTGCACTTTATTATATTTTCTACTTTATCAGGCAACGTTGGCGTAACTTTATTTATTATTATTTCATCCTTTACTTCACAAATTGTTATTGTAGGTGAAAGCAGCCCTAAGACCGTATAATCAAGTTCAAAACAGTTTTCTATCTTAATTATGTCTTTCTTTCCAAGCTTCTTACTATCTGCATTAATTATCAGAGCAACACTACAATCGTTAGTGTCTAATTCTAAGTACTTAAATATCTTAACTCCAACTCCAGCTTGGATATGGTCAATTACTATTCCATTCTTAATACTTGTTATTTCAAGCATCTTACATCCCCCCCAAAAGCTTAATCATTAACGCCATTCTTACATACATTCCGTATTCGGCTTGCTTAAAGTATGAAGCTCTTTTATCTTCATCTACTTCATAAGCAATTTCATTTACCCTTGGCAGTGGGTGCATTACTATCATATCGTCTTTAGCTAGATCCATTTTCGCTCTGTCTAATATATAACTATCTCTTAGTCTTAAATACTCTTCTTCATTAAAGAATCTTTCTTTTTGAACTCTTGTCATGTATAGAATATCTAACTTATCAATTACATCTTCTAATTTTTCTACTTCTATATATTCAATATTATTCTTCTCTAATATTTCTTCTCTTATATATTGTGGTATTGCTAATTCTTTTGGTGATATTAACACAAATTTATTATTATTGTATCTAGACATTGCTTTTATAAGCGAGTGTACTGTCCTTCCAAATTTTAAGTCACCACAAATTCCGATCCTGTGGTTATTTAAACCGCTTTTTAAACTTGTAATCGTAAGTAAATCCGCTAAAGTTTGAGTTGGATGTTGATGCCCACCATCTCCAGCATTAATTATTGGAACATTAGAATAGATACTTGCAACTTTTGCTGCACCTTCTTTTGGATGTCTCATTGTTATTATATCTGAATATATTGACACCATTTTAATTGTGTCAGCTAAAGTTTCTCCTTTAGAAATTGATGTTGAATTTGGTTCTGAAAACCCGAGAATTTTACCACCAAGTCTCATCATTGCAGCTTCAAAGCTCAATCTTGTTCTTGTACTTGGTTCATAAAATAATGTAGCTAAAATTTTCCCATCACAAATATGAGAAAATTCCTTTGGATGTGCTATTATTTGATGTGCTAAATTGAATATTTCATCTAATTCCTCTACTGTAAAATCCATAGGTTCTATTAGATGTTTAATATCTTTTATCATTTTATTATCACTCCTTCTTAACCTCTCTGTGTTAATTTAAAGGGAAAAATTATATAATACTATATAAGGACAAAATCGTAGGCGACTGTGGAGCCGGAGATTTTTTTACGCATCTGCCTTTTCGAACGCATGTGAGAAAAATCTGCACATCAGAATTGGCAGCTATGCTGCATATAAGAACATTTTATGCAGGCGAATATATTTTCTTTTTTATTCTCTTTTAAAAGCCAACCTTCTAAATCAGCCTTTCTTATAAGTTATCCACAGATTATCCAACAATATAATTTCCTAGAGAATAAAAAAACCTTCCTTAAAATAAAGGAAGGCATAATAATCCTAGATGATTGGTATTATATAACTTCCTTATTGATTTCTCTGAATCAAATTAAAGGTTATTCTTTGTGTAAGAATAACATTTCTTTGAGGTTGTGTCAATAAAAATTATTTTATAAAAAATTCAACTAAATTAGTTCAAATTTTAATTCTGTTATAAAAATAACTCCTAGTTTTCTAGGAGTTATTAATTATGTTTCTAAAAGTTGTTTATTATGTTATCCCACATCATTTTTCCACATTTAGCAAGAGTAACTGTTCCATAAACACTATTAGGAATTCCCATTGAGAGAACAGTAAATGTAAATGATCCTTTTGGTGAGTGGATCAAAGCTGTATCGTTTTCAACACTAGCCTTATCTCCTGTCTTACTTGATATTTCATATTTTAAATCATCAGGTATATAAAGAGCTAATTTGTTTTTCATTTGTTGTCTTTGTAATATATCCATAAGCATTTTGCTATTTTTCTCATCTAAAAAGTTTGAATTATATAAGTGTTTCCATATTTTTGATAAATCTAATGCACTTGTTATATTTTCAATTCCATTACTTACGGCTCTTTCATCTGAAGTTTTTCTATTTAATCTGGTATTTTTTAATCCTTGTGCTTCTATATCATCATTTATCTTATCAATACCAACTATATCTATAAGTTTGTTTGCTGCAGTATTATCACTTTGTATAAGCATTGCAACTAATAATTCAAATATAGTATACTCTCTATTATCAAATTCATGGAGTATTCCTGTTCCATAAACTTTATCTTCTTCTTCAATTTTTATTTTATCTAAAAATGTGCTGTTTCCTTCTTGAACATGCTTTATTATAGATACTGCTATTGGCAGTTTCATACAACCTGCACTTGTCATCTGAACATTTTCATTGTATCCATAACTAAAACCACTTTCTAAATCCTCAAAGAAAAATGAATATGTTCCTATTCTGGACTCTAAATATCTTTTTATTTCTTTCATAATACCCACCGCTTTCTAAAAATACTACTAAATGTCATTAGGTATCTTATGGGTACTAAATCATTAATATAATCTAGCACCCATACTAAGTTAACTAATCGGCAAATGATATACCTATTCTCTTGGCTACAGCTACTAATTCTCCATCTGGCTCTACTTTTTTGTTATTACCAATGACATTTTCTAAACTATCATAAGTAATTTCATTACCTTTTAAGCATACCATGCTTCCGAACTTACCTTTATTAATAAGCTCTACTGCTTCAACACCATACCTTGTTGATAATATTCTATCATATGTTGATGTGGTTCCACCTCTTTGAATATGACCAAGAACTGTACATCTAACTTCTCTATCCTTAACTAACTTTTCCAAATCTGCAGCTATCTTGTTTCCAATGCCACCAAGCCTAATTGGATCTGGACTATCCTCAACTATCTTAGATACTATAACATCACCATTCTTAGGTTTTGCACCCTCTGCTACAACAATTATAGTAAATAACTTTCCATGTTTTTTTCTATCTTCAATCTTTTCTACAACTTTATTTATATCATATGGCAATTCAGGTAAAAGTATTACATCCGCTGAACCAGCTATTCCTGATTCTAACGCTATAAAACCTGCATTTCTTCCCATAACTTCTAAAATCATAATTCTATGATGAGATTCTGCAGTTGTATGCAGTCTATCCAACGCTTCCGTTGCTATACCTATAGCTGTATTAAAGCCAAACGTTACATCTGTTGACCCTAGATCATTATCTATAGTCTTTGGAACACCAATAACATTTACTCCCTTTCTCGAAAAATCTCTAGCTGATGTTAATGTTCCATCACCACCAACTACAACTAAAACGTCTACACCCTCTTTTTTTAAATTCTCAACTGCCACATCTGACACATCTTTTTTTACTATTTGACCATTTTCTTCTACTGAGTAATCAAACAAATTATCTTTATTTGAACTATAAAGAATTGTTCCTCCTCTTGATATAAGGCCTGATACAGTTGCTAAATCTAATGAAATAAAATCATTGTTATATAATCCTCTGTAACCGAATTTATATCCAATAACTTCACATCCATAATTTAAAATTGCTGATTTCGTTACTGCACTTATTACTGCATTTAAGCCTGGGCAATCTCCTCCTCCAGTTAATAGAGCTATCTTTTTAATATCTTTGGACATCTTCTAATCCCCCTATACCATAATCTTCATTGGAAATTATCGTTCCGATTAAATTATCATTATTTTCTGACTATTTACTTAATGATATCACAAACTTTAATTTATGAAAAGTATTAATTTACAATATATTCATTCTTTAAATAAGAATTGAAATTTTTAATTTTAATATTTAGTTGTTTTTATCGAATTTTCATTATTATTCCTAGGAATCTTAATCCGAATTTATTATTTTAAAATTTTTTTGAACTTTACCTACATTATTTACTATACCCAAACTTACATTAAGTATTATATTTTATAAATCAATATTTAGAAGTCTTATTTCTATTTTTATTAATAAATTCCGCATCCTATCAAATTTTAGCTTATAATTAACTTCTTACAATAATTAATCTTAAATATACCCTTTATTTACATTTATCTTTAATTATATGCTTCAATTGAATTTCTATATTTTGGTCATAATCGAACTCTTAACCTATTTAAATAACTATTATTTAAACACGCATATTTTATTTTTATCAGTTAATTTTAAAGATTTTTTTATTAATAAAAAAGTTGAATTAGCATATAGCTAATTCAACTCTTTCTTTATAATGTAAAATTTAAAAATCCAAAGAACATAAGTATTCCAAATACTATACCTGCGCCTATTCTGTACACTGCAAATACACGCATTGGCCTTTTCTTTAAATAAGAAACGAACTTATCCATAACAATGACTGACACTACAAATGCTACGATAAAACCTACTATTAATGAAATCCACAAAGTCAAATTCATACCTGAGTAGTCAAATTCCATAAGATCCTTTGCAGACGCTCCTATCATAGCTGGAATAGCTAAAAAGAAGGAAAATTCCGCAGCTATTGGTGTTGAAAAACCTGCAATCCATCCTCCCATTATAGTGGATGCACTTCTTGACATTCCTGGCCATACTGAAAGTACTTGAAAGACTCCTACTTTTAGAGCTTGCATCGGAGTTATACTATCTAAACTCTTTATTGCATGTTTTTTACTTTTTCTAAACATGTTTTCAATTACTATTAATAGAATACCTCCAACTATAAAGCCTATGACCACAGCTTCAGGATTAAATAGGCTTTTTATCTTTTTATAAAATAACACTCCTATAATCAACATTGGTATACATCCTATTATTACGTTTATACCAAAATCAAAACCTGTTTTACCTTCTTTTCCTTTTGTGAATATATATCTAAAAAAATCAATCACACTATCCTTTATCTTCTTCCAGTATAAAACTACAACAGCTAATATTGCGCCTAATTGAATTACAACTTCATACATTTTAACAAAGTCACCTTTAAAATCAATTATGCTTGATGCTAGTATCATATGTCCTGTTGATGACACTGGAATAAATTCTGTTAATCCTTCAACTATTGCTATTATTATAGCTTTGACTATAAATAAAATATCAAATCCCACTTAATTTTCACTCTCTTTCTATTTTGTTTATTTATTTACTTTTTTAACCACATTAATATATTTTAAACCTATTAGACTCTATTTCATATTAAAAATTTATTAATTTTTTATAAGCTTACTATATTTCTCTTTACTTCCAATCTCAGTTTACCTTATTTTCTATCTCTAAGATAAATAACGTCTTGTCCAATTTCAATACTTATAAACTCCTTATAAATTAAATTTATATAATAATTCTAATTAGCTAAATTTATAGCTTGCAAAATTATTATATATAAATATAGATATTTCTAAGGATAAGTATTAGGTTTTTTTATAGATTTTTTTCAGAATATATCTTGAAATTTTGTTTTTACGTTCTGTTCTTAACTTACTAGAGTTATAAACACAAATTTATTATTGCAATATATAGTAACTATTTTTTAATTAAATTCTTGTCTTAAAGGTTATTCAAACAATTAAGGAGCAACTTAATAGCTCCCCCTTAATCTTTATCATCATTATTTTTCTATTACACTCATTATATTTTTTTCTTCATTTTTTATATTTGGTACATAGCTCTTCAATACTGTAAAATCACCAACCAATTCGTAATCTCCAAGAGTTGCTGGAATGAATATACTATCTCCCATAACTATTTTTTCTTCTCCACCATTATATTTAATTAGACCATTTCCATCTACACATGTGAATAGATAAAATCTTTCCTCATCGCTCTTTTCTTTTACATATGTGGTAATTTTGTATTTTTGTATTGTAAAGTATTCATCTAAACAAAGATATGATTTATAATAACCATCTCTTTCAATTAGAATTCCTTTTGAATTTTCTCCCTTAAGAGAAAAATCTATTACATCTAATGCCTTTTCTACATGAATTTCACGTCCTCTATTATAGTCGTAAACTCTATATGTGGTGTCGCTATTTTGTTGAATTTCAGCAATTAATACCCCTTCACATATAGCATGAACTAATCCACTTTGCACAAAGAAAAAATCACCTTTTTTAACTGGAATTTTATTTAAATACTTATCTAATTCCCCTTCTTCTATTGCTTTCTTAAATTTTTCCTTGTCGCAATCTTTTGTTCCTACTATTAATGAAGCATTTTCTTCTGCATCAACCACATACCAAGCTTCTGTCTTTCCTGAATCTTTTTCAACTCTATTTGCATACTTATCATCAGGATGAACTTGGACTGAAAGTTTATCTTCCGCTGTTATTAATTTAATTAAAAGTGGAAATTCTTTAGTGCTTATTTCAGTACCTAAAAGTTTCTCACCATATAAATTTATTATTTCATCAAATGTTTTTCCTTTTAATTTGCCATTTTCTACTTTACCAGTTCCATTTTTATGACAAGCTATATCCCAGCTTTCTCCTATTACGCCTTCTGGCACATTATCTCTAAATTTCTCTAGGTGCTTTCCTCCCCATATTCTCTCGTAATATAGGTTTTCAAACTTAATTGGATACATACTACTCTCCCCCTATCAAATGACTATCTTATATTTATTTACAAGTTTATATTATATAAATAATTTATCTTAATAAAATAATTTTAAATCTGGTATTTTTAATGTTGCCCCGTTCCTTTTGTTATATGCATCAGATAAATTTTTAACCCTGTTATAATTTTCAGTTATTATATCTCTATCTTCTTCGCTTGTTTTATCATTCATGCCATCATACGCTGCTTTAAAATTAACTAGACCTCTGCTTAAATCTCCTTCTATAGCTACATAATAACAGCCAGCATTGTTTAAAGTTAATATATCATTTTTATCAATAGCATATGCAGACTTTATTTCCTTAAGAGCATCCTCACCTTTTTCTTTATTTAAGTATACAGTTCCAAGAGCCCTATGATATTTGATCTCTTTTCCATTTATCGCTATGCTCTTTTTTAATAAATCTATAGCTTCATCTTGTCTTTGATTCGCCACTTTAATTAATGCCATATTATAATATACTTCTGCGTCGTTAGTATTCATTTTAGATGCCAGAGTATAATAATATAATGCCCTAGAACTATCCTTAACTGTATTTCCATAGTACTCTGCTAATTTAATTAATATATTATAATTAAAAGGTTCCTTATACAAAGCAGTTCTAAAATATGGCTCTGCATTTTCACTCTTATCTTGCTTCTCCATTATCTCAGGCATCAAAAATCCATAGTTATCAGCATAATCTTTGTTTAAGGATATACTCTTCTCGCAGTTCTTAAGCGCATCATCATAATTTTCATCACTATAATCCTCCAATGCCATTGCGTGATATCCTATAAATGAGTTTTGATCGTTCTTTATCATTTCATTTAAAACATCTCTGGCTTTTTCTGATTCACCTAAATTTTGATATGTGTTAGATTTAATAAGTGCTAAATTTATACTTCCAACATCTTTATCTTCTAATTCACTAATTAAATCATTAGCCTTTTTAGCCGAATCCTTATCCTTAGAATAAATCTCTGCTTGCCACATCTTATATGCAAGTTCACTTGAATCCTTTTTCTCAATTGCTGAAATTTTATTTAAAATATCATTCTTATTATATTCTGCAATTTGTGTTATTACATCAAAAACCTTAACTTCATTTTTATCTTTATGCCAAGCATCCTTTAACAACGAAAGTCCTTGATCTAAATTATTCATCATCATATTCATTCTAGCCAAATCTGCCAGATCAGATGCACTTTCATCATCCTTTGGATAATTATCAACTATTTCTTTCATTTTATCTTTCTTGTCATTTGCCATATAAATAGTAAACATTGTTTTTAATAAATTCTTATCTGTTGGATAGTCCATCAAAAATAATTCACCATATTGCAAAGCCTTGTCATAATCTCCGTTCATGAAAGATGTAAACACTATATAATTGGTAAGTTCTCTATCTTTAGCCTCAAAATTATCTATATTTTTTTGCTTCTTACTATCAATTACCTTGTTTCTAGCTAAATAAACTTTGGTAAGAAGTTCATTTGAATCTGCAAAGTTTCCTTTTACAGAATAAATTTCTGCAATCTTTAAATTCCATATTGGCCATTCATCTTTTTCTTGATACTTATTATATTCTTCAATTGCAGCATCATATTTATCATTGTAAAAATTCTCTTCAGCACTATTAGCTGCAATAGTAAGCTTATCTTTTGATGTCTCAAGTCTAGATTTAGAGATTACATTAGTTATCATAACTGCACTTAAGCAAATTACTATAATTACAGGTGGAGTAAAATATCTGTCTTTCTTCAAGTCGCTTATGTATTTAAAATACTTACTTTTTTTCAAATCACTTATGTACGTAAAATATTTGCTCTTTTTAAAATCGCTTATATATTCTATAACTGATTTCTTCACGAATAAATCACACCTTACTTTTATAATCAATTCATACTTGTCCTCTATTTTAACAAACTTTGATATAAAAATCTACTTTTTGACTAACATTCATTAAATTGTAACTATATATTCATAAATATATTAAAACTTTTACATTTTAAATAAATAAGCTAAACGGCATATAAGCTACCGGATTTATAAATATTTTAATTCCGAAAAACCATGAAAATATAACTGAAGCTTCCGCCTTCAAAATATTACCACATATTCAATTTAAACATCAAACAATCTTAGCCTGGATTCGATAATTCTAAAAAAGAGCAGGATATTAATCCTACTCTCTAAATACTTCAAATATTGTTTTTTAGATATTAAACATTAAATCTAAAATTAACAACATCTCCATCTTGCATTATATAGTCTTTTCCTTCTAGTCTAAACTTACCTTTTTCTTTAGCTGCAGCTTCTGAACCACATTCAACTAAATCATTATAAGAAACCACTTCTGCTCTTATAAATCCTCTTTCAATATCAGAGTGAATCTTCCCAGCTGCTGCTGGTGCCTTAGTTCCTTCCTTTATCGTCCAAGCTCTTACTTCTTGTACTCCAGCTGTTAAGAAACTCATAAGTCCAAGTAATTTGTAGCTAGCTTCAATTAATTTATCTAAGCCTGATTCATCTAATCCATATTCGCCTAACATTTCAGCTTTTTCTTCATCATCAAGACCTGATAATTCTTCTTCAATCTTGGCACTTACAACCATAACTTCTGAACTTTCACTAACTGCATATTCTTTAACTCTTGTAACATAGTCATTATCAAAATTGCCTTCCATAACATCATCCTCAGAGATGTTACAAGCATATAAAACTGGCTTTGATGTAATTAAGAATAAACTCTTTATAAAAGCTTCTTCTTCATCAGTAACTTCTAAAGTTCTAACTGGTTTACTTGCTTCTAAATGTTCTTTGATTCTTTCCATTACTCCATATTCAAACTTAGCAGTCTTATCACCTGATCTTGCAAGCTTTATAGATTTTTCCATTCTTCTTTCTAAAACTTCTAAATCTGAAAATATTAATTCTAAATTTATAGTTTCTATATCTCTTATAGGATCAACAGAACCTTCAACGTGAACAACATTTCCATCATCAAAGCATCTTACAACATGAACGATTGCTGCAACTTCTCTAATATGAGATAAAAACTTATTTCCTAAACCTTCACCCTTTGAAGCTCCTTTAACTAATCCTGCTATATCATAAAATTCTATTGCTGTATAAACCTTTTTCTTTGTATTATACATTTTTTCTAAAACATCTAATCTTTTATCCGGAACACTTACGACACCAACATTTGGCTCAATTGTACAGAATGGATAATTAGCTGATTCAGCCCCAGCCTTTGTTATTGCATTAAACAACGTACTTTTACCTACATTCGGTAAACCTACCATACCTAATTTCATCTATGTACATCCTTTCTCACTTTTAACTTCTAACTTTTAATATACCTTTAAAAATTATACTCTAGAACCTTTTTTATTTCAACTTTATATTATCACAAAAGGCATATTCAGGGATTTGTAATAATCAAATTGCTAAAAAAATAAAATAAAAAAATACTACACATATTATAATGTAAAAATGCTTATAACTATTTATATATTTCAATAATATATTTACATCTAGGATGCTATTGAATTAGGTATTTAATTACGAATAAACTGTAAAAAACTAATTTCAGCTATATAATTAAACATTGGTATTCAAAACTACATATTTAATTATTATATGATTTACCTGATAAGCTACATATGTACCAAGTATTCCTTTTGAACTAAAATTATATATAATTTACCACGGTTATTACTAGACAAGATTCGAATACTATACTTGGTTAAACATTTATTCAATGTCTTCAAGTGAACTTTATCTGATGTCTAGAGACTGTAACATTACTACTTCTTTAAGTGGTAGATAACAATTGCACGACCCTATATGAGTTCAACTAATATTCACTTTATATTTTCCTTGAATAAATTTGCATTAAATTTATATATTTTTAAGATTGAAGGTGAGAAAATGAATAAGTCTATAAAATCTTTAATTGCTCTTTCTTTAGCAATAAATATAATTACTCTTGTTCCTCCAAAACCTGCAATTGCTGCAAGTGATAATGCGACTGATTCAGATGAATGTTTTCAAGAAGATGGTGTGTTTGGGGACATTTCAGATATTGATAACATAAGAGATATTTTTTCTTCTTTTAGTGATGAAGATGAACTTAACTGGTATTACGTTGGCAAGGGAAAAGATCAAGTTGCAGAAGGCCCAAAAGAATCTGTTAGTTTTCTAAAAGAAAATTCTGCTTATTATCTAGGTGATACTTCAAAAAAAGTTCTATATCTTACTTTTGATGAAGGATATGAAAATGGCAACACCGGAAAGATTTTGGATATACTAAAAGAATGTCAAGTACCTGCAGCCTTTTTTGTTGTAAAACCATATATAGACACGCAACCAGAGTTAATTAAACGTATGGTCGACGAAGGACATGTAGTTGGTAATCATACAGTTCATCATCCTTCTATAGCTCAAATACGTGATAAAGAAAAATTTGAAGCTGAATTTACTGGAGTAGAGAATGCTTTTAAAGAACTCACTGGTCAGGATATGCCTAAGTTTTTTAGACCTCCAATGGGTAAGTATTCAAAAAAATCTTTAGGAATGACAAAGGACTTGGGATATAAAACTATATTCTGGAGTTTTGCTTATAAAGATTGGTTAGTGAATAATCAGCCATCTGAAAGTTATGCTGTAGAGAAGATATGCAAAGGTGCCCATCCAGGTTCTATAATGCTTTTACACGCTGTCTCAAGCACAAATACAAAGGTATTGTCATCAGTTATTAAAACACTTCAGCAAGAAGGTTATGAATTTAAATCACTTAATGATTTACCTGTAGAATAGTAAATTTAGATATAGAATAGAATATAATTGTATTCTTATATATATGATATGAAATAGATGAATTTATTTAAATACTTTCAAAACAAGAATGACTATAGATATTTTATTATAAAAGTTATAACATTTTAGCATGTTTAAAGTAACTGTTAGTTACATGCTAAAATGTGTTAACTTTTATTTTTTAATCCATAGTCATTTATTCGTTATTAGTGCAAGTTAAGAACTTTTTCAGAAATATCTCCTATCCTGCTCGTTTATATAATTATTATTTTATAAATTTGCTTACATCTTCGCTTACCTTAACAGAAGAATTTTTTGATACAATAATATTTTTTATTACCCTAAAATCCTCTGCACTATATGACATAGGATTAATTAAATATGTATCATCCTCGGAATTCTTATTTTTCTTCTTTTCATTTTTATAAAAACTAATTGCAAAAAAATCTTTTCTTTTATTTTTAGGCTCATTTCCTTTACCTATGAAAATAGATTTTACATTACTATACTTAATAGATTTTATCAAATCATTATTCCTATAAAACTCTATTGCATCCTCTTTAATTAATATGTCCTGACTATATTCCACAAAAACTGAAAGCCCAGTTACTATTCCCGCAAAAAAAAGCACCCACATAGGAGCACTCTTTAATCCACCTTGCAATGCTCCAAAGATTATTCCTATAACTATCTCTATTATTGCTACACCTATCATAACACCATTTTTTTTCTTTAAAACAATAGGAAATTTTGTGTTTTCCAATGCTAATTCCTCCTTAAAATTACTATAATATATGTTTGAACAATATATATATAAACGACATATAACTTAGAAAATCAATTACAATATATAATTAGCTAGAGCATTCTATATACTTTTTATATTAAAAATATATATCTTATACTGATAAATATTATACAGTATATATGCAATCTTTTTCAATACTTGTTAATATTATTCCTTAGTCATTTATTAATCCATAAAGCCCAAAAAATTAAACGTATCAAAACCTGATATAAGCACAAAATATTAAAAAAGGAGGTGTATTATATGCCACGTAAAGATGGACCGCACAAACCAGGATCAAGTAATCCAATGCAAAAAGGTGTAAGAAGAAGAAGACTTCATGCTAATCAAGATAATGTGGGTGATCCAAAAAATAGACCAGAATATGAAAATTTTGATGGAGAACCAGTAGAATAAAAATACATAAGAGATACTTACTTTAATTGAACCTTTAGTAAGTATCTCTTATTATAATTAATTATTTTACATTAGTCATGTGAAAGAAAATAACAAATCCCAAATACCATGATTATTTTCCATCAAGCAAGAAAGTAAATTAGTCTCCTAGTGATCTATTAGACCAGTCTACTGACACAGCATGGTAGGAAATAGGCTTGGCGGATACACTAGTTATTTTTTTGATTATGCCTCACTACATTTTGGGGTAAATTATTTTATTTACTGTTTCTGTGATTAGCTCTTTTTCCTTAGATGATTTCTCTATAATAGTATCTAGTTCATTATCAAGTCTATCAAAAAATTCTTCATTTCTAAGTCCATTTAAATTCACTTTAACATTTATTATAGAACTTTCTATAGAACAATGAAGCAAGATTGCTGAAATTGCTAAATCTGATAACAACATCTTATTTCCATACTGTGCCATAACGTTAAGATTCTTATAAAACTCTAAGCTTTCTCTAGCTAAAATTAAAGGCGCTTCCATGGACTTTATAGTGTTCTCTTTTATAGCTAATTTTCTCTTTTCCTTCTCTTCTTCAGTATCTTTAGGCAACTTATAAGAATCCATTAACTTCAAAAAGTTTTCTCTATCTTCTTCCATAAGCTCTAAACTTCTTACAGTGAACTCTTTGGATTCCTTTTGAAATTTTGTTATACTTTCTTTTTCATCATCTTGAAGACTCATATATGCTTTTTTGTCTACTGTCAGAGAATAAACCATCGAATTTAATGCGCCAGATAATGCTGCAATAAGACCTGCTACACTCCCGCCACCTGGAGCTGGCAAATCTGATTCTAATTCACCTAAAAATTGTTTTATAGTTTCGTCACAAAATTTCATATAATATTATTCCCCTATCTATAATCGTATTTTTTATATTCCTTATTGCTTATCCCTAATCTATATTTTTATTATCCAGAATCGACACTAGATACCCTAAGTATATCCAAAATATCATTGAAATAAAACTTATTGTATATATTAATACACTTTCAAATAAGTTTACTGCAAGAATACCTGCTACAATCGAAGTTATTATTGTCATCTGATTTTTTTCTCTTCTATTTAACTTATCCAAATGTTGTATTATAAACATCACAATCATTCCTATAAACATAAGAAATAAGAGCAACGAAATAATTCCATTTACCGCTGCTATCTGCACGTATATATTGTGCATCCCTCCAAATTCAATTCCCGGTAAATAACTCCCTATTCTTGCATTTCTCACCGCTTCTATAAGATTGCTATTTCCCACACCAGTCAAAGGATTTTTTTCTATCACTACAGATGCTGAATTCCAAATAATATTTCTCTCTGTTGTAAATGCCTCCAAATGACTTTTAACCATTTCAAAAAATACTCCACAAAACAATATTGGTATTAAAACAAGTGCAACTCTAATATACTTGCTTTTGCTGTATACAAAAATAGATAAATATATCACAGCTATTATTACCAAATATGCACTTCTTCCATGTGAACCAATCATAGTTACTGCTTGTAATATTATATTTCCTATCCAAAACATCTTAAACTTGTGACTTCTTGATATATAATTAAGGTATACACACATAACTATAGTTAGTGAAGATGCTATTGAAAGAGCATTCTCATTTTCAAAAACTCCTTTTGTATTTCCAAATATCACTTGTCCTATTTCTATATTTATTCCCGAATATCTCATTACCAGTGATATAATAGAGGCAACTAACATAAAAGTCACATAAGAATAAGTAATTATATTCATCTCTTTAATGAGTTTCTTTTTTGATTTAAATACATCAACTGTAAATATTACTGCAAATATGATTAGATTAACTATCCAAACTTTAATGTTATAAATACTTCTATAAATAAAAACATTAAATATTAAGGTTAATATCATAAATAATGCTAGCGGAATATCAAATTTATAAATTTTTCTTCTTTTATAACCTTCGATAACCATGAATAAAATTAAAAGCATCCCCCATGCTAATGTTATAGCATTTAGAATCTTTATGCCTGGTACATCCTTGAGCATAGTTACAACTGTTAAGCTTACGAATAAGTACAATAACTTAAAATAAAATTTATTATCTAAAAAATCATATATTTTTTTAATTGCTTCTCTCATATACTTCTTTATACACTCCTTTTAGCTTTTCAACTAATACTTTTTCTGAATAGCTAAAAATTGTTTGTTCTCTAATTTTATATTTATCATACATTTTATGATTTTCCTTTATTCTTTTTAATGCTTTGGCTAAATCCTCCACATCATTCTTTTTAGCTATTATTCCATTATATTCCTTTATAATATCTTCTGCACCTCCGTTATCGGCTCCAATTACTGGTTTCCCACATGCAAGTGCTTCAATATATACAACTCCAAATGTCTCATGTTCAGATGGCAATGCAAAAGCATCACATTCTTTCATTTCCTCTGAAACTTCTTCCCTCGATAAAGCGCCTAGAAGTTTTACCTGTTTTTCAATACCTAATTCTCTAATAAGTAATTCCAAAGATGATTTAATTGTCCCATCTCCGCCAATTCTTAAGCTTGCATTTTCATTTTTGAAAGCTCTAGAAAAAGCTTTAATTAAGCATTCAATCCCCTTTCCTTCTTCAAGAAAAGCACATGAAAAAAATCTAAATTCTTTATCGATATTTGAATTATTTTTAGCATTTTCATCCACAAAAAATAATTCTAAATCTACCATATTGTGAATAACTTCAACAGGTTTGTTTACATATTCTTGAATTTCTCTCTTTAATCCAGATCCAACAGCAATTAAATAATCCGAATTCTCATAAGCATTATAAATATATTTTTTATAACTTTCTCTAGCATATTTGGCATACTTAAGAGATGAATGTTCTGTTAATACTAATGGAACATTGTATTTCTTACTTATATATGAAGCTGCTATTCCCCCCCAAAAAGCTGAGTGAGCATGGATAATATCAACCTCTCCTTCGTTTTTAACAATTTCTTGATACATCTTATCCATTCTTTTATTGAAACTCTTAAACATTAATGGACTTTTAGGTAAATAATTATAATCTTTATATCTATAAGTTCTGAGATTATCCTCTATATTAAAATTTATGCCTCTCTTCTCATGAATCTTTCCAAACATAGTAATAGGCCAAATTTCATTATATGCAACAGTAATCTTCTCTCCACTATTTGAAAGAGCCTTAAACTGTTCCTTAAAAAAGCTTCCATGAACTTTGTTCCTTGGAGATGAATACCAAGATGGAATAACCATTATGTGCATTTATTCACTTCCTTCTAATATATTGTTTAACCTTTCCACAATTGAATTCCATTCATAATTTACATCTGGCTCACAATATACCTCATTATTTTTATGCATTTCTATTAATTTATAAATTTTATTTTTTATTTCTCCGCTATTATTTTCAGTTACAATACATTTCTTATGATTTTCTACCACTCTTTTAATCGGATCATTCTTATCTCCATAAATAACGAATATCCTACCTCTTGCTCCAAAATAATCATAAATTTTAGCTGGTATTTGCTTTGAATTCTTATTACCAAATAAAAGCAATGCCTCTCCATTCAACATATATTTAAGTGCCTCATCAAATGGTATTCTAGGGGATACATTCGCTATTTCTAAGTTTTGCAATTTCTTCCTAGCATCTATATCATCTATATTTCCAAAAAATAATACATTTAACTGATTATATATTTTTAAGTTCTCTTCTTTTATTTCCTCAAGTGCTTTAACAAAAGGCCTTATATCTCTGAGTTTAGAAAATATTTCTCCTGTATAGATTATGTTAAGTTTGTCTTTCTTTATAAGCTTAGGCGCTTCCTCATGAAATAATTTATCGTATAATTTCGCATCAAAACCTCTATTTAATATAAAAGTCTTATTGTTATCTAAAATATTATAATCCTTTAAATACTCATCTCTATTTGCATCAGTTACAAATATAAATTTATCTGCTAGATTAACAATATCTCTTTCCATATTCTTTTCTAGAACCTTTTTTACAATAAAAGATTTTTCTCTTGTTGAATCTTTAAGCCAAGGATCACTCCAATAAGTAATCCAAGGTACCTTGGGATAATGCTTTTTTATATAATAAGCGCATAAATGGGAAGATGGTGGTTCATGCATAGAAAATATAACATCAAACTTTTCTTTCTCCATTAACTCTATTCCATACTTTCCCGCTTTCCTAGCCCATGAATAATACATATCTGGTATTGCTAATGCATTTTTTATTTTCCGTAATACTTTTCTTCTATTAGTATTTCCTATTTTTGAATTCGAATTATTGTAGCTTTCGCTATTCCTTGGCATAAACTTTTTAAAGATAAGTCCACCATCAATAATATGAGTTTTGATTTTATCATTCATCATAGAACGTAATACTTCATCATAATATATTGAATCTTTAGGAAAATTAACAGTTAGAAGATGTACTTCATTATTATTAATCTCACTTAACTTATTTAGATATTGTAAAGTTTCAATAGCTGCTGAATTATTTATCAATGGTGAATAGCAGGCAATAAATAATATCTTCATATACCATCCTCCTATCTCTTTATCTTTTTTAAAATTAATTCTTTTATTTCCATTAGTTCTTCAACTTTGAACAAATAACATAAACTAAGATATATAGCTGCTCCAATACTTGTTCCCAGTAATAGGGTGATAATTGGGCTAAATTTATCTTTAAAGTAAATCAATAACGTTAAGAGTATAACTCCCATTACTATTGAATTCATTATTATTGTACTTACTTTTTTTAATATCTCTATTATGTTAAAGCTTTTTTCTAATTTGGTTATATTTATAAATAACAGTGCGGATGTTACTATCATAGCTATAACTGAAGCTAATGCTATTCCCATAATTCCCATATACTTAGATAAAGTTATGCTAAATATTATGTTAATAACAACTCCAATTATACCATTTATTGCTGTTACTTTTGTTTTTCCACTAGAAAATAAAGTTGAATTTAAAATATCTCTTACCCCTGTAAAGAATATTCCCGCTCCATATCCTAACAATGCAAGTGTTGTAATATTTATTGCATAACCAGTAAACTCGCCCCTAGCATAAACAATTGTTATTATATGTCTACTAAATATCATAACACCAACAGTAATTGGAATTAATAATATGGACAAATATATGATTGATTTCTTTAAAATCTCTAAAAATCCAAACACATCTCCCCTATTTCTCATATTAGCCATAAGTGGATATGCTACGCTGGTAACCGATGTCGTTATAATTGCATTTATAAATATAATCAGCTTCTGAGCATAATTTAAAGCTGAAACTGAACCTTCCGGGAGCTTCAATGCAATATATTGATCAACTGCCATATTTAATGAGTTGGCTCCTGCTCCGATAATTACTGGGAGAATTAATACCATAATTGTTTTTAATCTCTCATCTTTAAGATTTATAAAAAGTTTGTATTTATACTCGTGTGTAATTAGCGATGGTACCTGAACTGCTACTCTGAAAAAATTCCCTATTACATTAGCAATAGTTAATCCTAAAATATCATAATTTCGAAACAACAATAAATATAATATCATAGGTAAGTTAAAAAACAATCCCAAAATGGATGGAATTACAAAATCTTCATTTACTTGTAATAATGCCGTAAAACATGCATTAACTGATAAAAATAAAATATTTATAAGCGTAATCCTTAATAACTTTATTGCAATTAGTCCTGTTTCTTCAGCTGGTCCTAATATTTGAACTATTTCTTTCGAAAAAATACTTGTTATAACAAAAAGAAACAATGATATAATAAAAAGTATATTTATTATATTGTTCGCAAAATGGTACATCTCTTTTTGTCCCTTTTCAGCTCGAACTTTACTAAGCATTGGTAAAAATGCAGTTGAAATTGCAAGTCCAACTAAAGTGAATATTGTTTCTGGTATCGATACTGCAATATTATAAGCATCAGTATATATTCCAGCGCCAAAATTTTTAGCAATAAGCATATCTCTGGCAAAACCTAAAAATCTACTAACCAATGATACTATCATTATTACAAATGTAGATTTTATTAAGCTACTTTTTTGTTTCATTTAATCACCTATTTATTTCTGTGTTATAATCTTAAGCTTTTCTATTAAATACTAATTTGCTTATTCCTATATTTTAATACTAATAATAAAAACTTAGGAATAGCAGTTAATCTCTTTATTCTAAAAGGTTCTTTTGCAACCCTATATAACCATTCTAAGCCTAGAGATATCATCCATTTGGGCGCCCTTTTGAGCTCACCTGCAAATATATCAAAAACACCACCTACACCCATAAATATATGAACGTTTGAATTGTCAATAATCTTTTCAATAAATATCTCTTGCCTTGGGGACCCCATTGCAACAAAAACAGCCCATGGGTCCCCACTTTTTACATCTTCAATTATATCACTACAATTGTTTAAATCAAAAAAACCATTATGAAAACCAGATATCTTTAGTTTAGGAAACTCATTCTTTATATTTTCAACACATTTCTTAATAGTCTCCTCTTTTGAACCTAATAAATAGATAGATCTTTCTTCTGAATTTGCTTTAATTAATATCTCTCTAAAGATATCTATTCCTGCTATCTTTTCCTTAACAGGTTCTCTTAATATCTTTGAAGCAATAACAGTTCCAACTCCATCAGGTATAATAATTGAACTTTCGCTTTCAAAATTCTTTTTAAGCACAGGATTACTTAATCCGTTAAAGAGAACTTCTGGATTTCCAGATATTATATTTACCTTTTCAAAATTTTCAATATAGTTCATCAAATCATTTTTATCCCTATTAAAAATATTAAACTCAAGTATTTTTGTAAACATATTTATCTCCTAAATTTTAAGCAATATAAAGTATAGAATTTACAATTATTAATTAAAGGCTAATAACATCCAAAAAATTATGTTAACCAAAATTCAAAATTGCAAAACATAAATTGCCATGTTATTTTACAGTTCTATTTAACATTTGATCTATTTCTACTACGATATCATCTTCTGGCGCTATTTTTTTTGCAAGTTCTAAATGGATTTTTGCTTGCTCTTTATCCCCCAAGTTTATATAGCACATTACTATATTGGTACAAACTTCAACTTCTTTAGAAGCTTCAAAGGCTTTTCTAAAATATTTTATTGCCTCCTCATATTCACCAATACATGCATAATTCATCCCAAGTTCATTAACTGTTTCAAGGCTTCCTGATTCTATAGTAAGACTTTTATTCAAGTAATGAATAGCTTTATTGTAGTTTTCAATTCTTCTATAACCTACACCTAGATAGTAATAAACTAAAGGATTTTCATTGAATTCTTCACTTAGTGGTAATAACAATTCTATTGCTTTCTTAGGTTCATCTTTTAAATATTCAACCGCTTTCTCAAAATGACTTATATTAGTAATATCCCCTATTATCTTATCAATTTCATCCGTTTTTTTACCACCCTTATTTATATACTCATTTATTTCCACTTCTGCACCTTTATAATCACCATCATCTTTAAGTATTAACGCATTATAAAGATGTGGATCTGGAGATTTTTCAAATTTTTCCTTAAATTCTTCAATATCTTCTAACAAAATTTCCGAAAATCCAGAATCCTTTTCTCTTATTGTCTCACCTACAGCTAGAAGTTTAGTTAAAATTTCTTCTTCTCTTGTATACCTATAAAGACCTTTTAACAGAAGATACGCATCTTCTAATCTATCTTTCTTTATTCTATCTGCAATAAGACTCTTCACACATTCTTCTGCATCTGGTATGTAAGATAGAATGGTTCCATAATCATCATTATATTTAACATTTTTATCTGCACCAAAAGTAATAAAGATACCCTCCACAAAGTAATATATAGGAAGATTACTTAATTTAACTTCATCATTAACATTGGATACAACATAATCTGAACTTATAGGCAAATACAGATCATCATTCTTAAAGTTAACATACTCTGGTATGTTAAGACTTCTTTTAAATCCTTCTTTGTTCATTTCCAAAAATAATAACTTACTTAATTTATCTTTATACATTGTCTTGTAATTACTCATTTTACACCTCTTATTTAAATCTCACTTTATAGATAAACAGCATATAACTTAGACTTATGTTATAACTTAAAGTTCTAGTAAATATGTTTATCTAATAAGTCAAATATTTAATTATCATTATCAATACTTAATCAATTTATAATTCTAAAATTGAGAATGCACAATTATTGAGCAGATTTCCCAGGAAATTTGTAATAATACAATTCTATAAATTTCTTAAAAGAATTTATTTCTTAATTGTGCAGTTTACATTAAATTTATCAATTGTTTAAGTATTCATTAATAATAATTGGTGGACATTCACTTTTTGATTTCATAATTAAAGAAATTGCTATCACCAAAAGATGATAGCAATTTCTAAGGAAACTCGACTCACATTCGTTCGCTGAGTACTCACAGAGTAAGCGACCATCATCAAATCACAGATTTCGATGTCTGCTTAACTTATTAACACCAAATCGTAGTTTTGTGATCTACTTATGAAAACTTAGTTTAATTGTGAATTAATTATTTCCATTACTTTTTCTTTAAATGTAGCAATATCTTTCTCAGCATTGTCTAAGCTGTTACTCTTAACTGCTAAATAAACTTTCATCTTTGGCTCTGTTCCTGATGGTCTTACTACAAAATATGAACCATCCTCTAAGATGTACTTTAATACATTCGACTTAGGTAAGTCAATAGGAGCCTTAGTATTATTTACAGTGTTTTCCTCAACACTTAATTTGTAATCCAATCTTGTAACTATTTTCACACCATTAACTTCACTTGCTGGATTATTTCTTAATGCTTCAATGCAGTTTGCTATCTTCTCTTGACCTTCTTTTCCTTTTAGTTCTAATGATACAAGAGTTTCTTTAAAATATCCATACTTTTCATATAAATCTATTAATGCATCATAAAGACTCTTGCCTTGTTCTTTATAATATAAGCACATTTCACATACTAACATTGCTGCAATAACAGCATCTTTATCTCGTACAAAGTTTCCAGCAAGATATCCATAGCTTTCTTCAAAACCGAAAATATAATTTCTATCTCCTGCATCTTCAAATTCTCTTATTTTTTCTCCAATGTATTTAAATCCTGTTAATACATCCATAAGTTCAATATCAAAATCTTCAGCGATACTTCTAGCACCTTCTGTTGTTACTATTGTTTTAATTACAACACCATTTTGTGGCAATTTATTAGTTTCCTTCATTGAACTTAATATATAATTAGTTAATAGTAATCCTGTTTGATTACCAGTTAATACCTTATATTCTCCAGTACTATCTTTAACTACAAGACCTATTCTATCGCAATCTGGATCAGTTCCAAAAATTATATCTGGATTTTCTGTTTTAGCCATCTTTAATGCTAATTCAAACACGTCCGGATTTTCTGGGTTAGGGTAAGATGCTGTTGGGAAATTTCCATCTGGAGCTTCTTGTTCCTTAACAACTTTAACGTTACTATAACCTAATTCTTTTAATACAGTTCTTACTGGAACATTACCAGAACCATGAATTGGAGTATATATTACATTTAAATTACTAGCTTTTTCCTTAACTAAATCTGTCCTTATAGTTAATCCCTTAACTTTTTCATAGTAGATCTTATCTACATCTTCTCCAATATATTTTAATAGCCCTTTCTCTAAGGCAACATTTTCATCTATGCTTTTAATCTTTGAGAAATCATCTACCGCTTTAACAGAGTTAATTATCATTTTTGCTTTTTCATCTGTTACTTGGCCGCCAAATTCATCATAAACTTTATATCCATTATAAATTTTCGGATTATGTGATGCAGTAATTACTATACCACCATTACATTTTAATTCTCTAACTGTAAAAGACAATACAGGAGTTGGTCTTAAACTTTCATATAAATATACTTTTATATTATTTGCACATAAGTTAAGTGCAGCTGCTTTTGCAAATTCCTTAGACATATTTCTTGAATCATATGCAATTGCAACTGAAGGATCTTTAAAATTATCATTTAAGTAATTAGCAAATCCCTGAGTAGATTGAGCAACAGTATATATATTCATTCTATTGCTTCCTGCACCTATTACCCCTCTTAATCCACCAGTCCCAAAATCTAAATCTTGGTAAAATCTATCTTCAATCTCCTTTTCGTCAGATATGCTCTTTAATTCATTCTTAGTTTCCTCATTAATAAAATCAGAGTTAATCCACACGTTATACTTTTCCTTATAATTCATTTTCTGATCCCCTCTCTGTGTTTTTTCTCCTATACATTATACAATATTTATCCATAATATAAAAACACTTTTATATATTTTGCATCATATATAAAAACTTGGATGTATTGCCAAGCATTTTACACTTCTAATCTATAATATTAACTCTAATAATTAAAATTATCCTAAAATATATCTTTGAAACACTGTCATTTTTCATAATGATCATAAATTCACTATACATACTCTAAAAAACAAAAAATCAACCATCTAATGCTCAATTAAAATGGTTGATTATAATATTTAAAATTTAACTCTGTTTATCTATAATTCTATTCTGTTTCTTCTTCCTTAGCCTTTTCTTCTTCACTTATTGATCCTATAACCGTTGATAAATCATCTAAAACTTCAATTCCTTCAGCAAATTTTAGATCTTTAAAAGTATAAACTGTCCCAGCTTGTCCATTAGAAACATCTAATTCAACATCCTTTGGTAAATCTTTTGCTTTACAAGATACCTTTACTAAATCTCTTTGAGTTTGTAATATTAATCCCTTGCTTTCTAAAATGCCTTTACCAACAATCTTAATTAAGACTTCAGTATGCATTGTATCATTTGCTGCTACTTCTTCAAAATCAACATGAATTGCTTTATTTCCCAAAGCATTTCTTTGAATTTCCTTAATTACAGCGTTTCCTTTCCTTCCATCAAGATTAAATTTTACTATTCCATGCTCTCCACTAGCCGAAATTTCTTTTAGTAATGCTGATTCATCTACAGTAAATATTTCATTTCCTATTTCTTTTCCATAAATTACACCTGGAATCTTACCTTCTCTTCTTACCTTTCTAGCGCCATGGCTAGCTGTTTTTATTCTTTTAGTTAAATTTAATTCCTCCATTATAAGTACCTCCTAAAAATTTATTTTTCATTTTCTTACAATGTGCTTAATTCACATTTTAGGAATGTACATTCACGTTGGAATAAAATAAATAGGCCTATTACATTTACAAGGTCTAATAGTTTTTCTAATATTAATTTTATCTGAAGAATTATGAAAAGATAAAATCAAGTTAGACTTACAATTAAACATTTAAAATCGCCTCTGATATTTATTGAATTTTTATTTCCGTAATTTAATTACAATTTATATTATAGCACTTAATCACCAATTAACACAAAAAATAACAAGTTATAGATTAATACAATAACTTATTATTTTTTATAAATTTAGTTTCTTTCAATTCTAACTTTACTTCCACCCATACCTGATTCTGCAGGAGTAATCATAAGTTTCACTGGTACTCTATTCTTTATTGCTTCAACGTGGCTTATTATACCAACCTTTAATTTTTCATTATGAATCCTTTCTAGCGAATTCATAACAACTTCAAGTAGATCATCATCTAAAGTACCAAATCCTTCATCAAGGAAAAATAATTCTAATGGTGCTGTTCCCTTAAGCTGAATCTGTGCTGATAATGCCAAAGCTAATGATAAAGATGCTAAAAATGTTTCTCCTCCTGATAAAGTAGTAGAATCTCTTTTGGCTCCACCATTTTTATAATCTCTAATTATAAATCTGCTATTGTCATCAACCTCTAGTCCATAATTTCCATGAGTTATCTCTTTTAATCTCTTAGATGCTTCAACTGAAACATACTTAAGCTTACTTACTGCTACAAACTCAACAAATTTCTTTCCCTTAAATAACTTTTCCAAATCACCAAGAAGAGCCAATTTATGTTCTAGTTTCATCTTCTTATCTAAGAGATCTTTCTGTTCTTCCAGCTTATTTTTTATGTTTTTTAATTCTTCATCTACCTTAATTTTTTCTTCATTAATTTCATTGAACTCTTTTTCTTTAATATCTTTCAAGAGTTTTATTTCTGTATATTCTTCTTCACTTAACTCTTTACCATCTATTTTATTAAGTAAACTTTCAATTGCTCCATTTACTTTTGATACTTCACTTTTATAACTTTCTACTTTTAATTTATAATCATTAATTTCTTCTTTTCCAATTATATTTTTTTTGACATCGTCAAGGGAATTAAAACCTTCACTGTCTATTGCAACTTCTAACTGAGCTTCTTCATCTTTTTTTCGTTTACTTAATTCTTTATATTTACTGATTGCAGAAATTAATCGCTCATTGTTTTCATTAAATTCTTTCTCTATTTTATTTTTATTGTTTTCATTTTCCTTAAACTCACTATTAATATTTTCAATATTCTCCTGAATTTTATGTAATAGTGAAACCAGATCATCTGTATTATCGACTTTGTTCTTTATCGCTTGTATTTTTTCTTCTTTACTTTTTTCATAATTACTTAATTCTGTATTATACCTAGTTAAGTTTTCTTTTGCTAAAATGACTTCACTAGTTAAATTTTCTTTATTCTTTTCTAACTTTTCTATTAGCTCCCTGTTAACTTTAGTAACCTCTGATAATCTTTCTCTCTCTTTTTCAACAGCTTTAATTTCTTCGCTTTTTTTATTAAAATCAGTTACTAATGTCTTTGCTCTTAGAGAATGCACTCTATTTTTTAGAATATTAAATTCTTCTGTATTTTCTGTAATACTCTTCTCCAGATCTTCAAGCTGTCTTTGGTTAGTTCTAACTACTGCTCGTAATTCATTTATTTCTCCGGTTTTAATATTAATTTCATTCCTCAGCTTATTAACACTTTTTTCAATTTCTTCTTTATCTTTAGAATAACTTTCTAAAGCTTTTTCTAAATTTATAAATTCCTGTTTTAACTCTTCCAAAGGTTTTTCATTAAACGCAGTTCCGAGCTTTTCAATTTCTTCAAGATTAACTTTAATTTTTTCGTTAAAACTATTTACCTTAGTTTCACCTTGAGTTATTTTGCTACTAATAATCTTTATTGAATTTTCTTTTAGTTTTATTTTTTCCTCTACATTCTTCACATCTTGAACTTCAAAAATCCTGATATTTTCTTTCATATGATGAGTTGAACCACATACAGGACATGTATCTCCATCTTTAAGTTCCTGTCTAAGAGTATGTGCTAAATTTTCTCTCATAATCTCCTTTTGAGTATTTTTTATTTCCTCTAGTTCTTTTTCAAGTTGCTTTTCTTCTTCTCTTCTACTTAATATATCTATTTGTAAGTTTTTTATCTCTTCTCTAGAGAAATCTATTTCTTTGTTCAGCTTTACATAACTGCTCCATTTTTGCTCATTTTCCACTATCAACTGTTTTAAATTAACTAAATCTTTTTGTTCACCTGGCGAATTTTTAAGTAAAAACTCATATTGTTTATCTTTATATTCCAAACTCTTTTTTTCTTTATCTAAAACTTCTCTTAAAGCTTTTCCTTTAAGTATAGTTTCACTATTTTCTTTTTCAATAACTGCTTTCTTTTGCTTATCCTTAACTAGAATTCCATTTATTTTTTCTAACTTTTCTTCTACAATTATTCCTTCTTGAACTGCTTCCTTTAAACTTTCTTCAATTTTCAAATTATCATATGTTTTTTCGTCTTCTTTTATTAATTTATTTTTATTACTTATTTCTTCTTCTATTTTAATGAGCTCACTCTGTATATTATTATTTTTAGCATCACATTCTTTAATTTGTGCCTTTAATAAATCTATTTTATTTTCTATCTCACGTATCAAATTCTTTTCTTCAATAGCATCTTTAACTTTTTGTTCCTTCATCATTAATTGAGGAAGTTTATTCTCTTTTTTATCTTTTGCTATACCCCAAAGTTGCTCGATTTTTTCTTTTTCTTCTTTTATCTTATCTATCTTTAATTTTAATTCTTCTAACTCAATCTCATTTTTATCAAAGGCTTTTCTAGTGCTTTCAAATGCATTTAAATAAGGTAGCACCTTTGCGCTTGCTTCACCTAGCTTTATCTTTTCTAAATATGCATTTACCTTTTCCTCTTTTTCCTTTAATGTTTGTTCTTTATTTTTATACTCTAATAAATCAAGCTGTAGCTTCCATATTTCTTCATTTTCTTTATGCTTCTTTTCTATTATATCTAATTCCTTTTTCAAAGCTTCTAGATTATTTTTTAATTCCTTAAAAGCATCTTCCTTTTCTTTTAATTTTTCTGGACTTACATCGTTGTATCCACTTAATTGTCCAGCCAAAATATTGCTATCAGTTCGCTCTTTGCTTATCTTCGCACTAAGTTTTCTGGATAAATTGTCTCCAAACTGTTGAAGATTAAACAACCTTTCAAGCATGTCACGCCTATCTTTGCCTTCAAGCTTTAAGAATTCACTAAACTTCCCCTGAGGTAAAACAACAGTTCTTGAGAAATCTTCTAAATTAAGACCTACTATCTCCTCAACTTTCTTATTTATAGTTTTAACTCCATCTGCTAAAATTTCTTCTTCTGAACTTGTTACTTCAACAATTTTACACTTTCCAGAACTTATTCCACCATCTTTTTTTCTTTTAAACTCCCTATCAATGATATATTTTCTTATTTCACTACCTGATATTTGGAACTCAAAATTTACATTTAACCTGTCACAATTAGTATTTATAAAATTGGAGCTTTTTCTTGATACATTTCCATATAAGGCTAGAGTTATTCCATCTAATATAGTTGATTTCCCACTTCCAGTTGGTCCAAAGATTCCAAAAAATCCTCTATCTGTTAATTTATCAAAATCTATAATTTGTTCATCCATGAAGCTATTTAAGCCCTTAATCCTCAATTTGATTGGTCTCATCTGTTTCACCCTCTTCGTTTATAATTGATAAAAGCACTTCCATAACTTCATCTTCTGGAGGAGTCCCCCTTTCTTTAATATAAAACTCCTTAAATATTTCCTCAAACGATTTTTCACTTAAGTTTAATTCACTCTCTTCTTCCAATCCTTTAACCTTAGGCATTATTTCTAATATATCTGCTTTTAATTCTTTCATTTGTTTTATTTCATCTTCTCTTATGTATCTATCTGTACTTATTTCTAAATACACCCAGCAATCTTTGTCTTTATTTTCAGCACATCGTAATATTGCATCTTCAATACTTGAGCATTTCCAAATTTCTATTGGTTTATATACCCTTAAGTTTATTTCTTGTATGTCACATTCTTCATTAGCTTTTGCATCAACTATATAACATTTCTTTTCAAAGCTAACCTCTTTCTTGTTGTAGTGAATTGGCGATCCGCAGTATCTTGCTCTTTTATCCGTTCCTGGAACTATTTGTGGTTTATGCACATGCCCTAATGCTATATACTGTGCTTCCTCAGGAAAACAACTTCCATCTACTATATAGGTACCGCCTAATTGAATACTTCTTTCAGAACCACCTTCCTCACTTCCCATTGCAAACAAATGCGACATTACAAGATTAATTGTATCCTCTCTAAAATGACTTTTTAATGAATTGAATAAAGAAAATATCTTATCACTATAGGATTTAGCTTTTTCCTCATCATCTTCCATATAGTTATATATAACTTCATTCAATCTTTTCTCACTTGGATAAGGTACAGTTAAGATAACTGCTTTTTCATTATTGATTTCAACTTCTACATATCCTTCTCCCGATGACAAAACTTTGTGTTTTCCATACTCCCCACAAGGAACTATAGTTTTTGGAGTTCCAACCATAATGATTCCATGATCACGAGCAAGTGGACCTGCCGCAACCAATCTCTCTGGATTATCATGATTTCCTGATATAACCAAAGTAAGTCTCTCTCCATTTTTCGATAATCTCTTTAAAGTATCATAAAACATTTTTTCTGCTCTTGCCGGAGGATTTGGATTATCATAAACGTCTCCCGCAATCATTATTAAATCTATATTATTATCTTCTACAATCTTAACAAAATCATTTAAAAACTCTTCTTGCTCATCCATTCGGCTTTGTCCCTCTAAATTCTTGCCTAAATGCCAATCAGCTGTATGCAATATTCTCAAATTATATCTCCTCCCATTAGGCCCAATTTATATTTACATTATAGCCTACTTAAATAGATTTTTTCCAATACTATTTTGTGGATATATATGTCTAGATTGAATTATTCTAATCATTTCTAGGTGTACCCATACATTTGATAAATTTTAGATATATTAATATAATGATTTTATCATTTGTATTGAGTTTTATTGTATAAAGCATGCTAGATATAAAAAACAAAGACTATAAAAACCTGTATTCATATACAGCAAGTAATTTATAAAAAAGGTAGGTAATATTTATGGAAAGAAGTAAATCTTTAAATACTAGTGAACTAGTATTAATGGGGCTAATGATTGCTTTAACCTATATAGCAGGAAGCATAATTAAAATTCCATCAGTTGGGGGCTTCGTCCAAATAGGCGACTGCATGGTATTCTTATCAGTAATAGTTCTAGGTAAGAAAAAAGGAGCAATTTCAAGTGCTCTTGGTATGTTTCTTGTTGATGCATTAGGTGGATATTATTTTTGGGCACCCTTTACGCTAATTATTAAATGGGGAATGGCTTATATTGCAGGATCCATATTAGAAAAAATGTCAGAAAACAAAGTTACTGTAAGGTATACAATTGCATTTGTATCCAGTGGTATATTTATGGTGATTGCATATTTTTTTGCTGGAATAATAATATCAGGCTTTTTAACAGAAAAAATTGGGCTAATACAAGGAATAGCATATTCAGCTAAAGATATAGTTGGAAATATAATTCAAGTATCTACTGGTGTAATAATAGCATTACCATTAAGTGCAGTTGTATCAAAAGCAAAACAAGCTGTATTTGCTCATTAGATTTAGCTTCTACAAATCATTGAAATTTTTATAACAGAAATTTTTAAAATTTTCTATCACTAAAAGTCTCAGGTGATTCCGTATCCTGAGATTTCTTTATCTGCATTTTCAAATTCAACTAAGAAATATCTAGGTGATGAATATATTTTCCTTTTTGTTCTCTTTTAAAATGTCCCCTTCTGAATTAGATTTATTAATAATTTATGCTTCAGGGTGACCTAGATGCCACCTATTTTACTCCAATTCAAACTCTTATATAATAAAAAAGTGACTATATCATAATAATTAAAAAACTTAATATGATACAGTCACGGTAATTCATAAATTTTCAACCTCTATTTTATGCTCTGTTCTCCTCTGTCTTAGAACTTTCCATTATTTTAGGCATTAACATTGATGAAAGTAACGATATAACAGCTATTCCTATAAGTATTATAAATAAAAAGTGTAATGAACTATTTAATGAGAGTTTTATCTGTTCATCAGTTACCACTGAATTATACAAATTACTCGGATCAACTCCATTTACTCCTAATTGAGTAAAATACTTAATTATATATATATTAAATATACTACCAAATATGCTTACTCCTATAGTTTGACCTATTGTTTTAAGTAATGAATTAGCTGCAGTCGCAGCACCTCTCTTGTTATATTCTACTGACTCTTGAATTATTATTGTTAAAGTTGTAAATGCTCCACCAAATCCAAATCCCATTATGGAAGCATATATTATTACTAATAATATAGAAGATTCTGCATTCAATGTAGGCAATAACGCTGTACTAATTAGTAAAATAACATTAGATATAAGTATTACTATTTTCCCACCAAACTTTACTATACACTTTCCTAAAATTACTGCAGCTATAAGCCAAGCAAATGACATGGGAGCTAGTGACAAGCCTGATATCTTAGCACTATATCCAAGTACATTTTGTATGTATATTGGGAGGTAAACATTCGAACCCATTAATATAGCTGAAGCCAAGAAGCTTACTAAATTCACAATTGAACTTGTCTTTGTAAATATATCAAAAGGAATAATTGGCTCTTTTGCTTTTCTTTCAATTATACAGAATGCAACTAGTAATATAACTGTTGCAATAACCGATAATAAAATAAATATGTTATTGCTAGAACTCATATCTTCATTTGATAAGAAGATATTCAAAAATATAACCATCGCCAGTGATAAAGTTATAATTCCAGCAAAATCTATGCTATGTTTTTTCTTTTCGAAAACTTCATCCAAATTTCTTTGAATAAGTACAACTGATATTATTCCAAAGGGAAGGTTTATAAAAAATATCCAATGCCAAGATAATAAATCTATTAAGATCCCTCCCAAAAATGGCCCTACTAAACTTGCAATTCCCCAAACGGAACTTATTATTCCTTGGATCTTTGGTCTTTCCTCTAATGTAAATACATCTCCAATAATTGTATATGTAACTGTAAATATTGCTCCAGCACCTATTCCTTGTATGCCTCTAGCTCCTATAAGCATGTACATGGTTTGCGATAATCCACATAAAAAGCTTCCAATTAAAAATATTATTATTCCAATTGAAAGCATATTTTTTCTTCCATATAGATCTGATAGTTTCCCATATATAGGAGTAGTAATGGCAGAAGTTAGTAAATATACTGAAAAAACTGAACTAATAATTTCAAATCCTTGTAAATCCTTCACTATTGTTGGTATAGCTGTCGTTACAACAGTTCCTTCGACTGCTCCTAAAAACATTGCTACCATTAATGCTGCTGCAATGCTTCTTTTTCTTGAATTCATCTTTAAATCACTTCCTTATAAATTTCCTTTGTTTGTTTTAAGGTCAACTTTATAATTATATATATACTTAGCTATTTATACAACATTATAATAATATTTTAACTTGATGTGCTACTGATTTATGATATAGTATATAATAAAATATTCAATAATTTAAGAGGGGTAATTATATGACAAAATCGACAATGTCAATGTCTTCATTTTTTCGCAATAGATTTGTTCGAGTAATTATAGCTTCTTCTATTTTTCTACAAATAGGAATATGGGTTCGTAATTTCGCCATATTGTTATTTGTAATGGAGAAGACTAATAACAATCCCATTGCTGTTTCTTTAATTTCAGTTGCAGAATTTGCTCCAATATTTATATTCTCATTTATTGGTGGAACCTTTGCAGATAGATGGCGACCGAAGCGTACTATGGTTTGGTGTGATTTACTAAGTGCTATTTCTGTTTTTGCCGTTCTGCTTACAATAATCTTTGCAACTTGGGAAGCTGTATTTTTTGTAACATTTATTTCATCTATTTTGTCTCAGTTTTCTCAGCCCTCTGCAATGAAATTATTTAAAGTCCATGTTCCTGAAGAGTTTATGCAAACTGGAATGGCTATTTTCCAAACTCTTATGTCTATTTTTATGATTATAGGACCTGCATTAGGTACTATTGTTTTTCAAAAGTTTGGAATAGATATTTCTATATCAGTAATGGGTGTAGCTTTCTTACTATCAGCTTCAGTATTAACTCTATTACCCGCTGATGAGATAATTGAGAAGAAAGAAACAAATCATTTCTTAGAAGAATTAAAAGAAGGTTTCGCCTATGTTTGGCAGCAAAGAGAGTTAACTATACTTGGATCTGTTTTTGCGGTATCAGGCCTTGCTGTTGGTATCATACAACCACTTGGGGTTTTCTTAATTGTTGAAAGACTTGGTCTTCCTAAAGAAAATCTTCAATTATTACTTATGGTAAATGGAGCAGCAATGTTTATTGGTGGCGGATTAGTTATGACAATATCAAAGAAAGTTATGCCTCAAAAGCTTCTTGCAATAGGACTTATAGTTAACACCATTTCAATGATTGGCATGGGATTATCTTCAAGCTGGATTATAATTCTATTATTCCAATTCCTTAATGGATTTTTTATGCCTTGCATCCAAATTGGTATTAACACACTAATTCTTCAATTAACGAAATCTGAGTTTGTTGGAAGAGTAAACGGAGTATTAAATCCAATGTTTATGGGATTCATGGTTATTACAATGTCAATTACAGGATGGCTTAAAAGCCAATTTTCCCTTACTATTCTCTACATCTCAGCCGGCATACTTTTTCTAATAGGTGCAATGCTTACTTCATTGATATTTAATACCTCAATGAGTAGGGAAATAGATTCAGCAGAATAGAAAAGTGAAAAAGCACCACTAGATGTTATAAATTATGACATCTGGTGGTGCTTTATTATTCTTAAAATACCTCTATTTATTTCAAAAATATAAAAATCATTACTTTTCTACTGGATGCTTAGGACCTGTTAAATCTAGTTGATAAAAAACTAAGTCCAACCATTTACCAAATTTATAACCTGCTTTAGTTACTGTGCCAGAGTATTTAAACCCGAATTTCTCATGAATTTTGATACTACCGTCATTTAAACTATCAATGCAAGCAACCATAGTTGCGTACTCATCTCTATTAGCAGCATCAATTAATTCCTTTAACAATATCTTCCCTATTCCTAAATTTCTATAGTCTTTATGAACATATACAGAATGTTCTATTGTGTACTTAAAAGCTGGATAAGTTCTAAACGATCCGTATGTAGCAAATCCTACAGCTTTGTCATCTTTTTCAAACACCAATAGTGGACATCCATCTTTTTTCTTTTCATCAAACCACTGTTTTCTTTCCTTAAGATTATGCGCAGTATAATCATAAATCGCTGTTGTATTTAATATAGCATCATTGTAGATCTCTAAAATATCTGCTAAATCTTTTTCCGTTGCTTCTCTTATCATTTTTCATATCCCTTTCAAAATAAACTAATCTTCCTATATTTTAACACCTATGTGCAATATGTAAAATTATTTTTTTAATAGCTCCATTTTATTAATTTTTATAGTGATAAAACAACCCAAAATCATAAATAATTAAATAATAAAAAATTAAACTAAAAACAGCATACATGAACTTATTTACCTATAGTCCATGTACGCTGAACCTTACTAATATTTTTAATTATTCACCTATTATCATAAGCAATGAAAGATTGGTTCCATTTTCTTATATGTACAAAATTCTTTATATCCCAGTTCCTTAAGTTCATTTTTTACATAAGAAATCTTGCATCCTACATCATCTTCCTTATGCGAATCAGATCCTATTGTAATAATAGTTCCTCCTAATTCTCTGTATAACTTTAATATTTCTCTAGAAGGTGTCAAATCATCTAACCCATATCTAAAACAAGATGTGTTAATTTCAATTCCTTTTCCATGAGAAATTACGTGAACTAAGATTTCTTTTACAATATCTCTTACCTTTTCAAAAGGATATTTTCCCATCTTATCATATCTATTAATCATATCTAAATGGCCTAAAACACTATAATCATTATATTTCTTTATTACTTTTAATATTTCCTCATAATATTTCTCATTATATTCCTTTTGTGTCTTTCCTTTTTGAAAATCCTGTGTCCAAAATGCCTTATTATCTACCTGATGACAAGAGAGAATAACAAAATCAAAGTCATATTCATTAAAATCCTTTTGAAATTCATCAATAGTATGTTCTTGCATCCCAAATTCGATTCCAAGTTTCATAGTAATTTTATCTTTATATTTTTCTCTGCACCTATTAAATTCATTTATATAATCTATATAATTGCAATTTATATCTACTTTCACTCCATAATCAACATGCTCTGTAAAGCATATTTCATCAATTCCCAAAGATATTGCCTTTTTGATCTCATCTTCCATAGGATAAGTGGAATCATCGCTAAAACTTGTATGCATATGATAATCAGCTAACATAATTAAATTTCCTCCTAAAATATTATTACAACTATTATTACTATTTCTTTAATATAAACTTCTCAATTAATTCGGCGACAACGCCTTCATTATTATCGGCTTCTGTTGTATAATCACAAGCTCTTTTTACATCTTCAACTGCATTTCCCGCCGCTACTGATAGGCCTGCTACTTTTAACATAGACATATCGTTGTAGTTATCGCCTACAGCAATTGTGTCTTTAATATCTATATCTAAAATTTTTGCTAAATTAATTAGACCACTACATTTATCTACCCCTAATGAATTAAATTCCATATATCGATTTGACGAATAACTTACAGCACAATGCCCCTCTGTAATACTTCTCATATCTGGCTCAATACCCATCAAATATGGAACATTTATATTTTGATATATAATCTTTGCAATTGGTTCCTCTTCAAGAAAATCCACTGTATTTTCTTTCATAATAGTACACTCTAATTTTTGATTTTTAATTCTTTCTTTTTCACTTTGTGATAAATTATAAATATATAATTTATCTTTTGTATAAACATGTATACAAACATCCTTATTTAATCCATACTCAAAAATTTCTTTCATCTTATCGAATCTTAATCCTTTAAATTGCAGTAGCTTGTTATCCTTATTTTCTGTTAAAGCGCCACCATTAAAAGAAATAATATATTCCCCAGCCTGATCATACAAGTCTAAAATTTTCAAGTCATTCTGAATAGAAGAATAACCTCTTCCTGTAGCTGGTACAAATTTTACTCCATACTCTTTCTTTGCTCTTTTTATTAAATCAATATTTCTTTGACAAATTATATGATTATCATTTAATAATGTCTCATCCATATCACAAGCTATTAGTTTATATGCCATAATTTTGCCTCCTCCTATATTGCGCATTTTTATATATACTTTTCTAAAATATTTAAAACAAAATCTGCTTCTAAGACTGTGTATTTATAATACTTTCAAAAGTCACTTGCAGAATTGATTTTATTGTAATTCTCCAAAGAATTAAATAATGTATGAATCTTGTGCTGTGAATATATACTCTACTTAATAATTTTCTTCATAAAAAAATAAACTGCTTGTACTCTTTAAAAGTCATCTTTATAATAGATGCTCAAATCCAGTTATAATTTCCACAATATAATTTATATTCTAACTCCATTGATATTTTAAGTTTATAATTCTTCAGTTCAATTTGATGATAATAATTTTTATTAATGCTAAAATAAATATATATGTTGCAATTCTTAATGCATATTTCATAATTGCAGCTAAAATTCTTTAATTATTTTTAGAATTATGATGAGTAATTATTTTATCAACATACATAATACTTTTCCTTAAAAAGTATTAATGACAAATTTAATTGTTTATTCACGACACTTATCAATAAAATAATTCATCTAAAAATGTAAACTTCACCAAGGAGATAATTATCATCATGACAATTTATAATTTACTTTTATATGCTAATAATTTAACTGAAACAGAGAAATTACTTGCAAATTACATATTGGAAAATCAAGAGCAAGTTGCTGGTATGTCACTAGATGAATTAGCCAAAGTATCTTTTTCATCAATCTCAACTATACACAGACTATGTAAAAAAATTGGATTAACTGGTTTCAAAGAATTTAAAATTAAGTTTGTTGAAGAACTATACTCCAAAATGAATAGACCAGAAAATATTGATATAAATTTTCCTTTCAAGAAAGACGATACACAATTTCAAATTGCTAGCAACATTAAGCAGCTTTATATTGATACCTTAACCAGCACTTTTTCCTTCTTTAATTCCGAACAGCTAGAAGATGCTGTTGATCTAATTTATAATGCCGAGATAGTCGATGTTTATGCTGTTACAAATAACATACAAACGGCATTGAACTTTCAAGATAAGATGCAAAGCATCGGTAGATACGTTAATGTTTCACTAATTCCAATGAACCAAGTATACCGTGCTGCCGCTTCCAATAATAAAAATAAGCAAGTTGCAATTATTCTTTCTTATTCGGGTAAGACACCTGAAATTAAAGAAATTGCTTTAGTTCTAAAACGTAAGGAAATAGAAACCTTAGTTATCTGTTCAGCTCAAGAAAACTATTTAACTAAGTTATTTAAATATCATATATTTGTTTCTAGTAAAGAAAATTTAAAAAAGAAAATTTCTCACTATTCTTCTCATATTGCTACACAATATGTTTTAGATGTCATATTCTCTTGTATCTTTAACAAAGATTATGAAAAAAATATGGAGTATCGCCTAAACGAATTTAATAAGTTAGATCATCGACAAGTAGAAGAATAACCTAATCTTTAGACGTTTATGCTTCGTACTTAGCATTACATTTTGTTCATTTACATTATAGTAGATAACTATTGATAATTATATACATGCACTTAAAACAGGTACTTATTTTCAAATATTGCTTTAAATAATAAAATTATCTGAAAATATTTTTCAGATAATTTTATATTTATATTACAGCTATTTAATCTCTCTCAAACAATTGTTGTAAATCTTCTTTTGATAAACTGCCTAATAAACCGCTATTTTTAAGTTCTCCTGTTAAAATACTGTCAATAAGTTGTTTTTTATCTTCTTGAAGCAAAATGATTTTCTCCTCTATAGTTCCTTTAGATACTAATTTAATCACCTCTACTACATCTCTTTGACCGATTCTATGAGCTCTATCCGTTGCCTGGGCCTCAACTGCTGGATTCCACCATGGATCAAAATGAATGACTAAATTAGCTGATGTTAAGTTAAGTCCGGTTCCTCCAGCCTTTAATGAAATCAAAAAGACATTCACAAACTCATTAGTATTAAAATCTTTAACCATTTTTATTCTATTTTTAGGGCTTGTTTTTCCGCTCAAATGGAAAAATTCTATTTTCTCCTTATTTAAGCGTTCCCCAATCCTATCTAATGCAGAAGTAAATTGTGAAAATAGAAGTATCTTCCCACAAGAATCAATATGATTTTTAATGATTTCTGCCACTTTTTCTATTTTCCCACTTCCTCCATTATAGTCTTCAAGTATAAGTGAAGGATCTAAACATATCTCCCTTAGCTTAGTTAAGTATGAGAATATCTCGATTCTACCATCTTTGTTATTCTTCATTGCAGCTTTTACTCTTTTTACATAATTACTATACACAGCTTTTTGAGAAGGTGTCATTTCAACTAATAAATTTTTTTCTATTTTATCTGGTAATTCATTCATTACTTCTTTCTTAGTTCTCCTTAAAATAAAAGGCTTTATCATAGTCTTAAGATTCTCTAAATTCTCTTCCCTTCTTGAAATAAATTTTTCCTCAAACTTTTCTTTAACGTAGAGATAGCCTGGCATTATAAAGTCAAATATAGACCAAAGCTCTGTCAAATTATTTTCAATAGGTGTTCCAGTTAAAGCAAATCTAATTTTTGCCTGAATTTCTTTTACAGCTCTTGAATTCTGAGCTTCCGAATTCTTAATACTCTGCCCCTCATCAATTATGCAATAATCAAAAATAATATCTTTATAATTATCTATATCTAATCTCAATGTTCCATAGGTAGTTAGCACTACATCATATTCACATATATCTTCCATAATTTTATCTCTTTGACTTCCATGAACCAGCACAACTCTTAAACTTGGTGCAAATCTTAAAATTTCATCTTTCCAATTATAAAGCAATGATGTCGGACAAATTATGCAAGTCTTTTTGTTCTTCTCTAATAATAAGAATGCTATAACTTGTATTGTCTTACCTAATCCCATCTCATCTGCTAATATTCCTCCAAATCCCACTTCACTTAAGGTCTTGAGCCACTTAAATCCATTAATTTGATATTCTCTAAGGATTCCTTTAAAATCACTTGGGATTGATATATTTTTATTATTTATGTTGTCTAACTTATTTTCTATATCATCTAATTCATTCGAATTTTCTATAATCCCTAAACCTATATTCTTCATATTTTCATATAGACATAAAGCTTTATTCTTTTCGATTTTAACTTTTTCATTATTTGAATCCAGATTTATATTTAACACTTCAATTAGATTAAAAAAACTTCTCACACCATTATCTTCAAAATCTAAAAAGTTATTATTTCTTGTTTTGTAAAATTTATTTTTATCTTTATATGCCTCTAATGCACTATTTAATTCCTTTGTTCCTAACTCCCCTATACTATAAGAGAAATTATAACTTCCGTCCACTTCATATAAATCAACTCTAATTGAATCCAGATTATATATTTTTTTATTGCTAAGGCCGTTTCCTAACACAACATTTCCCAACGAGTGGATTGTCTCTCCTTTTTTGCTTAGTATATTAAACAGCTCTTCATCTTTACCTATAAACACAAGTCTGTTATCCATTTTTACAAAACTTAGTTTTTCAACTTCCATAAGAAGCTTTTCTTCTTTTTTATCATCTCTTATGAACGTATGTGAAACATTTCTCTCATCTAATATATTGATTTTTGTATTACCATAGCTAAGAAATATATCACAATAAATTTTTCCGTTCCCTTCATATAAAAAGAATTCATTTCTTGATAAATTAGATGCATAATTCCTTAAGTTTTCCGCAATATTTATGTTACTCGAAATTCTACTTAAATGAGATATTAGTTTAGTGTAAGTATCTATATCTTTTCTATAGGTAATTCTGCCATTAACTAATAATCTTTCATGCAGACTAGCATAATTATCAATTTGATTTTTTGAAGGTAAATAGAGTTCATTCCTAAAATAATAAACATCATTGTTTGAATTTAATGAAATGGGAATCTGCTTATGAGTCGTCAAGACTATCATTCCGTTATCTTCCTTAACATTAAAGGTTATAGGTAAATCTTTGTGTAATATTGGTGCTGTAATTTCAATATAATCAAACTTAAATTTTATTTTTCTATCCTCTATACCTTTTAAAAATTTTCTAAGTTCCTCTGGCTTAAGTATAAGCTTTCCACCTCTCGAAGGTGTTTGTACCTCATAATATAGAGAATCATTTTCTATTTTACGAATGAGCCTTGTGCTATGATTATTTCCCCATATTTTATATTTTTCTGCAGTTTTCTTTTCAGAATTTTCTTCTTTATTGTTATCATTTTCAAGTAAGCTAATAAATTTATATTCAGTAGCAGTTATATGACTACACATTAATGTATATCCACTTGAAGTAAATTCTTTAAACTCATCACAAGAACAGTTAGCACTCTCTAGTTTTTTCTTCTGAAGATTAATTTTAATATGTGTACTAAATTCGTTAATTTTATTTTTATCCGTAACTTTTCCATAAATATGATATATGTTATCTATCTTTTTCCCCTTAAAATAAGTGACTAAACCATTATTAAATTTAACCGCTCCTTCTCTTTTCATAGTAGATGAAACTGATTTAAATAATATTGACTTTAATTCTTCTAGTTTCAAGTAATCACCTCTTTCATGACAAGCACAAATAAAATTCTAGCCATTTATTTAATCTATAAATTATAAATTATAAATTAAATATTGCTTTTACATCTAATCGTTGCATTCAAATAATGCTATTTTTACATAAAATATATTATAGCATAGTAGTTTAGATTTTTTATCAAATAGTACTAGGCCAACTTTCACCTAAAGTAATTAATTGGTTTTGATGTAAATATTTATATTGACATATTTAATCTACAATTGTAAACTGAAATAGTGATTACAATTGTAGATTAAAAAATGAAAGGAGTTTTTTAATGAAAATCTTTCCTAAAATATCAGAGTCAGAATGGGAAGTTATGAAACTTATATGGAAAACAAATCCTTTAACTTCTGAGCAAATAATCAATTCATTATCAGATAAAATGAATTGGTCAACGCAAACTATAAAAACCTTTATAACTAGACTTATCAAAAAAGGTGCAATAGGTTTTGAAAAATCAGGAAGAGTTTATAATTACTATCCATTAATTTCTGAAAATGAATGTATAAAATCTGAAAATGAAACATTTCTAAAAAAGGTTTATGATGGAGCATTAGGCATCCTTTTCACTAAATTTTTAGAAGAAAAAAATTTATCTAATGATGAAATCGAAGAACTCGAAAATCTTCTTAAAAACAAAAAAGAAAAAAACTCTAATAAAGATAAGTAACAAATATGATTAAGATATTTTAAAGAAGATACTAAGCTACAGAACACGTATATTTTTTAAATATTAATATTCATATTTAGTATGGTAAAGCCTATAAAATTAAACTTTATATTTAAAAATTCAAATTACATGGAGGTGATATTTTTGTGGAAATCTTAGAAAAGATTTTTTTATGTACTTTACAGATTTCTTTATCAGCTAGTATTTCTGCACTATTGATCATTTTTATTTTAAAATTATTTAATAAATATATTGGCATAAGAGTTAAGAATATATTGCTTATTTTATTACTTATAAGGTTTCTTGTGCCTATTACTCCGGACATGAATACTAATTTTCTTAATACTTTGTATCAAAAATGTGAAAACACTCTAAATCTATCCAAGGGTAATACTAACTTGGAATTAGCAAAATTTGATTCAGAGGTTTCTAAGAAAAGTATAGAAAATAACATCTATAACGAAAAAACTCAAATAGAGACAGAAGATAAAACTCAAAGCACTAATAAACAAAATTCTATTTTAGAAATAATCTCATGCATTTGGATAATAAGTGTATTAATCATAGATCTGATATTATTTTTATCTATGCTTAATTTTAAACGCAAAACTAAGCATTTAGAGACAGATATGTATCCCGAAATTCAATCAGTAATAGACTTATGTAAAGATAAAGCTAATGTAAGTTCTAATATTTCCTTTTACGTATGTGATAACCTTAATAGTCCTTGTATCTTGGGAATTACAAAACCTAAGATTTATCTTCCTAAACATATTTTAAATATAAATGATAATAATCTACTTTCACATATATTTTTGCATGAATTATTACATTATAAAAGAAAAGATTTATTATGTAACTTTTTGAGCACAATTGTATTTTCAATACATTGGTTTAATCCTATTGTTTGGTTCCTTCTTAATAAAATAAAACTTTATAGAGAATATGCCTGTGATGCTTGCGTTCTTGAATTACTAGGAGAAAAAGAAGCAATAAAGTATGGTATGAGCCTAATAAATCTTTCAAAAATATTTTTAAATAAAACTAACCACTCTAATTTAGCAATTTTTTTTGAAACAAACAATCAAATGAAAGGACGAATTGAAATGATAAAAAAATTTAAAACTGGTTCTTATAGAATCTCAATAATTGGTGTATTAGGTTGTGTATTAATCACAATCATCATGCTTACAAATAGCATAAATGTTAACGCTTTAGATATTAACACCAATAAATTAGCTACTGAGAGCAGTACAGCAATAAATACTCCCCCTAAATTTATTGTTGATACACCTGAAAAATCTTACTATGATATAGAAAAAGTAGAAAAAGTAGCTGGATTCAAATTTAAACTACCTGATTCTCCTCAGCTTAGTAGAGCTAGCAGCCTTCAACTTATAAAACTTTCTGATCAAGATAATGTTTTACTTATATACTTAGATGGTGATTCTAAGTTTACATTTCAAGTTTCTGAAAAAGACCCACTAGAATATTTGAAGAAAATAGCTACTGTAAAAGGTGGATCAAAAAATTATATTGAAAGTAAAGAAGAATCTATGAAGCTAGGAGATATAGACGGATTCAATGTAACTTTAACACAAACATCTCCTTCTCAAACTTTAAAAGATGGCCATATAACTCCTGAACTAAAAGATGTAGATAAATATTTCGCATGGAGAAATGAAGGATTATGGTATAGCATAAGATATGATTCAACATTTAAAAGTTCAGGAAAAAACGCTAATCAAGGCTCTAATATTTCGCAAGATAATATAGAAAAAATAGCGAAATCTATAGTATATCCAGACGAAATAAAGAACGTAAAATATTCTGTAGAAAAAGATGCCCCTTCAACAGAAATTGCTACAATGATGATTTATGACAAAGAAGATTTGGAGTCCGCAAAAAAATACCTAGGCTTTAACCCTAAATTTCCGTTAAAAATAAATGAAGATATAACTATTAATCAGTCAGCAGTAGGAATTTCAGACGACTCAGATATAAAAAATAATAATATTAGTTATGAACTTAATAACATATATTTAAATAAGAATGGTTCAATAACTTTCAACCAGAAAAAAACTTCAAAAGAGTATGAAGATATGAAAGAAAATGGATATACCACTATATATAATAACGAAAATAATAAAACCGAACAAATCAACGTTCAAAAATTAACTATAAATAATAATGACGTATTTAAATACTTATATGATGAAAACTATCCTGATGGCACTTCTGTCAGCAATGGAGAATATTTCTGGAAAGAAAATAATATTTACTACTCCGTATGTTTTTTTGGCAACACTGGTAATTCGGATGAAATAGCCAAAGAATTTATTACTTCTAATCCTATAGATTAGAATATAATTTCCTTACTTTCAAAAATATATATCAATATCTCCTATCATATTTTTATTACAAAAAATAAATAGTTTGAAAAGGTATTGCGTTAATTCAATACCTTTTTAACTATGCATTATTTCTCCCTTTTTTGTCGTATAAAAATATATTAGCTTATTACGAGTATAATAAGCTATGTTAATAATACTTTCAATATAAAATTATATGCCGCCTCATCTTCCCACTGAGATAACTTAACATGACCTAAATTAACTCCATCAATTTTAAAATTTAAAATCTCTTTTAGGTTATTGTAATATAATTCTCTGTCCAACTTGATTTTGCTAAATAAAATCTTTTGAACACATGGTTTACTATTCGCATCTGAGGGAAGCATCATCATAGCAACTCCACCAGTATACTTATTTTTATTTAGGTTTGGTTTAATCATATTTATATACGTAACCCCATCATTTGAGCTACTTAAATTAAAAAATATCATTTTATCGGATACAATATACTTCCCCGTAAAATATTTAATTACCTTGTCATCTGAACAAATCTTAAAATTTACATTTTCATTCTTAATTTCTATGATTCCTTCATGCAAAGACCCTTCTTTAGCTATATTAGTAACAAAAAAATAAACATAGTATTTCTCTTCAAAAATATAGGATCCAATTTCATTATTATTTTCTAAGTTCTCAATATCTTCTGCTGTTAGCGGTATAGAAATAAGCTTTTCAATTATTATATTATATACTTCAGAAATATATAGTAATGTTTCTATAGATGGGAAAGCATCTCCTGATTTGTATTTAGATAATAAATCCTCAGATATACCAATTTTACCAGCCAACTTTTTTTGTGTTGATTCCAATTGAATTAATTTTCTTAGATTGTACGTAAAAACCTTAGATGTCTTTTCATATATATCATTTTTTAATGCTTTTACTTCATTAATATTGTTATACATAATATCTGAATCAGCTTTAATATAATTTAATTTCTTCTTTATCTTTTCATTTATTTCTTTAAATTCATATAAATCTTTATTCAAATTCCTCACTCCATATTGTTATCATATTATGATAATCAAGTAAGTTGAATCATATTCAACTCAATATTTTATATTTTTCAATTATCTTAGACATTTATATATAGTAATTGAAACAATTCAATTACTATATTACCATAATATTGCAAACTTCAAAATACAATATATTTTAAGGAGATACTTATGTCTAGATCAATATCTAAAAATGCTTTTTTTAAGGCAGTATTAAATGTTTCAAATATAATTTTGCCTATAATAGTTATGCCAATAGTTCTTAGTGCAATTCAAGATAAATTAAATGGATATATGACCATGGGGGAAACCTGGACTGCAGTTTTTATGATTTTTGCAAGCTTTGGAGTTTATCAATATGGTTTAAGAGAAGTAAGCAAAGTAAGAGATGATAAGGATAAACTAACCAGAACAATTACTAGTCTATTTGTAATTACCACCACAACAACAGCTGTGACTTCTATTTTTTATGCTATCTTTTTAACTATATTCCATAGAAATGATGCATATTTTTATACTTGCATGGTTATGGGATTAAACATAGTCTTTAATATGTTCAATGTTGAATGGATTAATGAAGCTCTAGAAAATTATGATTTTATAGCATTAAAAACTATGCTAATTAAAATAATATATAATTTATTAACAATATGTTTTGTAAAGACTCAGGGTGATTTTTTATTTTACATATATCTTACTTGTGGTATAAATTTTATTAATAACATATCCAGTTTTATATATATAAAAAAGAAGATACACTTTGACTTTTCAGATTTACAGATAAAAAAACATATAAAACCTATGTTTTCAGTTGTAATACTTGCCAACACATATATTTTATATACTTGGCTTGATAAAAACATGCTAAATAGCAATTTAGGATCAACAGAAGCAGGATATTATGGAGTGGCCCAAAAGATAATGTCAATGATAGATATCTTAATGTTTACAATAGTTCAAGTTTCCATGGCTAGACTTTCAAACTATTTAGAAAATCATTCAAAAAAAGTATATTTGAATTTATTAAATAAGGTAATTAAAATATATTTCTTATTCTTATTTCCAGCTTCAATAGGATTACTTGGAGTTTCTAAACAAGTTATTATAATTATGGGCAAAGGTACTGATATCTATCTTCCAGCTGTACCAATACTAATGGTGTTTTCAATATATATGCTGACTATTGGAATTGATAGAATTATTTCAGATCAGATAATTTATATTTTCGGGAGAGAAAAAACAGATGCTAAGTTAGTTTTCATTGGAGGGATATTAAATTTAATCTTGAATGCGCTTTTAATATTTACCAATATGTTCACACCAACAAAAGTAATCGCAACAACTTTAGTTTCAAATTTAGTAGTTATGGCTTTAGAATATAGATTAGTAAAAAATGAACTTAACATAAATATAAAATTATTTGCTTTTGAGAATTTTAAGTATTTATGTTACTCTTTAATATTCATCCCAATAACCTTTGTTATAAATAACTTTATATATGGAACTATATTATCATGTATACTTGATATACTTGCTTGTTGCAGTATTTACTTTATAATTCTTATAGCAACAAGAGATAATGTATTCTTTGGATTATTAAGCATAGTCTTTAAAAAATTAAAATTTTTATATAATCAAAGGGCTATATAGAATTTTATAATTAAGTAAAATAATCACTGAAAGGTAGAACTCCAAAGCATTTAAATGTTTTAGAGTTCTGCTCAACAATACCTCCTAGCCAACATTAAATGTATAATCATTTTTATTGGGATTCTTTTATGCATGCTCATGTATATTATTTTCTTCCTTGTTTAATAAACTTATAAGCATTATCCTAATTAATATTATGAAATTTACAAGAAATATATAGTTTCAAGAATAATCAAGTATTCCTTTACAGATATTTTTATATTAAATGCTTCTTCCATTGGTTTTAGTATTTCTCTAAGAAAATTATATTTTTCTTTATTATCATCTAGCATTTTCTCACTATACTTACGATATACAATTTTTTCTCCACTTAACATGCGCTCTATTACACAACCAATGTGTAATATTAGCCCTATTAGAGCAGAACTATTAAGTTCAACTTGATTATTTACAAGACGTATATAAAAGCCTCTAAAGAACTCAATATACTTATATGAATCTATATTTACATTTTCTCCAATTACTTCTCTCATATCATATATCTCTTCTATTAGATTTAATCGTGATTTTAGTAGTTCTATTTTTTCCTTATCAAAGATATCTGATGTTGATATATATAATAAAGAGTCATCATCTGGTTTTACAGCACTTACCACTGCCAATATATCCTTTTCTTCCTTTATTTTCTGTATATTATGATTGAATTTCTTCTTATTTACTATATCAATATTAAGTATGTCTATGTCATTGCTAGCGATTTCTAGTTTCTTTTCCACAATTGGCTTAAGTTTTATAGCCGTTCCTTGCCCTGTAATGCAAGCTGTTATAATTACCTTCTTTTTAAGCGTTGAATTTATACTGAAGTTATCTGCATAACTTCTTACTATATGTGGATTTAAATTTATGCAGCAATCATAAATTTCCTCTAATGAGGCTTTTAATGTTGCTTTTCTTGTGGCTTCAAGAACAATAGGGGTAGATACCATTTCTATTGTTTTTACCGGCACCTTTGTCTTTTCGTAAATCATATCCCCAAATAAAACAAGAGATCCCATATCTACTAATAGCAATACACCCCTGCCTTTATCCATTTCTTTTACTATTTCTGTTAAATTCTCCAGTGCAGTCTCTGGTTTTTGATCCAATGGCATATCATAACCTATCGCATATTTCTCACCTAAAAGTCTATTAGCTACATCAGCCATTGAACTTGCTGTATACTCTCCATGCATAGCAACAATAATTCCGACACTACTCTCATTCTCATAATCCTCTTCATCTATACATAAAAACATAGTTATAAATCCGACTTCATCTTCTGGTATTCTAATATGAAATGCACTTTCAACTTTTGCTTTCAAATCACATGAAATTTCATATTCCTTAGAATGCAATTTTTTTATATCTTCAAGTTGATGATTTTTAATTTCTTTTCCCTTTAAAATTCTTTCAACTGTACTTGCTACATGCATTGATAATCCATATAAAATTTTACTATCAAACTGCATTAACAATTTTTCACTAGCCTTATTCAAAAATTCGCTAACTAGATCTACAATTTTTCTATCAACAACCTTATATAGCTCTTCTAAATTATCTTTATCTATATTCAATATATATTTTTTAAAATACGTATCTATATCAAGACTCATTATAAGTTTTATGTCCTTTTCACTTATTCCATTAGACTCCAAAAGTTTTCTTTTTTCTTCTAATGCGCCATAAAAATCAACTATTTTTATATCTTCTTCTTCTCTTACATTATTTTCATCCAGACAAAACTTTATGACATCTTGATTTACAAACCTATCAATCTCATTTCTTTTTTCCTTATACTTAAATAATCCGCTAAGTACATACTGAGGCAAGTATTGACTATGAATGCATATGTTCTTATCTCTTTTCATCATATTCTCAAGAAAAGCCTTTGAGCAGCTTAGCTTTATATCGCTTTTAAGCTGTCCAATATTATTAGAACAGTTGTATAGTAGGAATGCTTTCAGAGCATTTGCCGTAATACTGATACTCTGCTTAATACAGCTCACTTCTATCTTTAAAAAATTTTTAATAAGTTGGTACCTTTCTTCTATGGTTCTATCTTTTAATGCTGGCAATCGAATAATCATAGGAATTCTTCTGGTAAATGTTTTCAATAATGCCGATTCAACATTTTCAGTAGTAGCACATATTATAAGGAGATTAACTTTATACTCTTCCTCAGAATCTCCAAGCCTCCTATATATGCCCTTATCAATTATAGAAAATAACATTTCTTGACCTTCTGATGGTAATCTATGAACTTCATCTAAAAACAGTATTCCTTCATTAGCTTTTTCAACTAATCCTATGGTATCCCTGCTGGCACCAGTATATGCACCTTTCTTCACACCAAAAATATGGCTTACTAATAGCTGTGGATTGTTTGCATAATCTGCACAGTTAAAAGAAATAAATGGCGCATTAGCTTTTATTTTTCCAATTTCTTTAGCGTATTTATACATAACTTCTGCAAACATTGATTTTCCTGTACCAGTTTCTCCCAAAAGAAGAGTATGAAGTCCATTTGGAGGATATATTATGGCAGCTCTTGCCTGTTGTGATACATTTTTTAAGCTAAAGCTTGTTCCAATAATACTGTCAAAAGCATCTTTTAAAATTTTTTCATTACATTCCTCTATCTCAATATCCTCATCCTTTATTTTGTACAGTACTGGTTTCTTCACTATTTTTTCTATTTTTCCATCTCTATAAAGTTTATTTAAATCACTAGATACGTTTGTTCTTTGAATATTCATTATTAATGAAATTTCTGTAGCTGAGAAACCATTAACGCATCCGCATTCATTATATTCCTTACTACACATATTTCTTAAAACTTTATAAATGTTATCGACCCTTCTCATTGCTTTTCACCTCATATCCTATTTGCATAACTCTTAACGTTAACACCAGGTGTATGTAAGTTAATCTTAAATATCTTTAACTAATAAGCTTATTATACATGATTTACCATAGAATTTGAATAAAGATATCAAAGAGTGGATTATTCAAGTTTTATTAAATAACCCACTCTATTTTTATTATTTGCTATTTTGACTTATTATACATTGAACGTTACTTCTTTTTCTTTAAACTTTTCTTCATACATTTTAATAAGTTCACAGATAAGATCTTTAGCTAAAGATGCAGTCATTAAATGATCTTCTGCATGCATCAATAATAAAGATAATTCTTGTTTATTACCTGCAGCCTCTTCTTGAATTAGTCCAGTCTGTATATTGTGAACTAATGAAAGTTCTTCTTTAGCTTGTTGCATACATAAGTTGGCTTTATCAAAATCACCGCTTCTAGCTAAATTTAAGGCCTCAAAACAAGCTGAGCGTGAATTGCCTGCATGACTAATTATAGTGAAAACTATTTCCTCTAACTCCATATTCATTTCAAATCCTCCATTATTTATCCATTAAGTTTAGTGCAAGTTCTAGAACACTTTTTCCATCTATTCTTCCATAAAGTTGTACTGGTATGCATGCATAGGGCTTGCCTTTTTCATCAACTATTTCTTTGACCCATTTTTCTTTATATTTAACTTGTGGTCCAAGTAAAAATACATCATAATCATCGACGTTTTGATCCAAATCTTCTACTGGTTCAGCATTAATAATTAAATCCTTGCACCCTATTTCCTCTGCGTATTTTTGCATTTTTGTCACTAGCAAACTTGTTGACATACCTGCTGCGCACATTAATAATATCTTCATGCTAAGTTCCTCCTAAATTTTATTCTATAAATATTTTTTGATTAATATACTAAGCTTGTACTGCATTTAGATTTTCTTCTTTTCCTTCAACTTCTAATTGTTGTTTTTCAGCAAATTTAAAGAATGGATAGTAAATTATTGCTGCTATAATCATTTCTACAGCAGACCAAACTGCTGCCCTCCAATCTCCACCAGTTGCAATAAATGGTCCTATTATAGGAGGCATTGTCCATGGAACCATGGCTACTGGTCTACCAATTATGTCAAAATACATCATAAAATAAGACAAAGTAGTAAGTACTAATGGTACCACTGTAAATGGAACTAGAATAACTGGATTTAAAACTACTGGAAAACCAAATATAACTGGCTCGTTTATTTCAAAGCATGCAGATGGAAATGAAACTTTTCCAAGTGATTTATAAAGTTTGCTCTTTGAACGAATCATTAATAAAACTAAACAAAGAGTTGCACCTGTTCCTCCTACATTAACAAATAATGAGTAAAATCCTGATGCTGTAATATATGGGATCTTCTCATGTGCTATAAAAGCTGCTGTATTAACAGTTAAAAATTGAATGTATATAGGATCGGCTATACCTTCAAGTGTCATATCCCCATGAATGCCTGCTGACCAAAGTAATGTAACTAATGCACTATATATTAATATTCCCGGAAGAGTATTAAGGGCAAATACAACTGGACTAAATATCATAGTAATAAAATCAGTTATATTAAATCCTAGAACTACTCTTATTACCCAAACTGTAATCACAACTACAAAAGCAGGTATTAATGCAATAAATGAATTTCCAACTGCTGGTGGAACGCCCTCTGGTAATTTGATAACAATATTTCTCTTTACGAAAAATCTTAATACTTCTACTGCAAAAATACAAACTATTATAGCAGTGAAAAGTCCTTCCGCTCCAAATTTACTAGTATCTAATTGGAGATCTTCTGTAACTTGTGTAAGCAAAAATGCTACAAAAGATATTACTGATCCTGTAATTGGATCTAATTTATAGCTTTTAGATAAATGATACCCTATTCCAAGAGCTGCTAAAACTCCTAGAACTCCAAATGAAGAATTTACAACCACATTCATCTTTGGGCCAAGCTCTCCAATATAATCTGCCCACCATTCAAATGGCAAATTACCTAAAATAAGAAATATACTTCCTACAATAATGAACGGAATTGTGATAGCTAAACCATTACGAATTGCCATTAGGTGTCTTTGATTACCAACCTTAACTAATGGCGGTATCATCTTCTCTTGAAAAAAATCCATAAATCTTTCCATAACTTTTTCTCCTCCATAATTTTTTCGTTCTGTTAAGCTGCATAAGTATCATCAATTCTATTTAAGTAGTAATCCCAAGCTTGCTAAGCATCGAATCTCTCTGCTAAAGTATTAAATAATAGAACTGAAGAAAACAGACATAAAAATTTTCTACCTTACGACAGTTATATAAGACTAATTTTAATAAACATGATTATTCAAACAATATATTATGAAAAATGAGTTCCATACCTCTTGCGTAATATTGTTAATACTCAAAAATAATTATTATTAAATCCCATAATTATTTCCAGTATCTAATAGTAATCGTTTTTATATGTTCTAGTATAACTTTAATCTTTATAAATATGGAATACATATTTAATTAAATCATTGTTTATTACTATCAGAATATAAACTTTTACTCAATATATAGACAAATATTAAGTTTATTTTCTATAAAATACAAGAGATTTGAGGCTTATAATGAATAACTAATATTGTTTATTAGATTTAGTGCTTAAGTAAGATCAAACCAAAATTATATAATTTCTAAATAGCAAAATTTTTATGAAACATTAAACTATTTCCTACTGACAACTCACAGAATGAATTTATTTTTACATAAATTATATAAGCAATTACTATGCCAATACTCTAAAATACTGATAAACCTTAAACTTAAGTGCTTAAATATAAAATCAATACACATTTTACAGTTTTCTTTAAATATAATACACATATGTGTATTATATTTTTTCTATATTTCGTTTTTACAATATAAAAAGCCTAAATATATATGCTATGCACAATTAAGTCTCTACATTATGGTCTCAATTGATTACTTGGCTTGCTAGAGCTTTAAATGTAAATTTATTATCACAACATATGTACATACAAATTACTACTTTAAAATACTCAAACTTAACTCCTTATACACCAGAAAACAGTATTAATACTTGTCCATATTAATACTGTTTTTTATTTTTATTTATACAATTTTGTTTTCTAGATAAAGGTATACTCATTATGCTCTTTACATTAATTTTAGTAACAATTATACGTTAATCTAAGAAAAACTATTTTTAACCATTAGTTGATACTAATAAACATCACCATCTATATTAAAAGTTTCTCCATAAACTGTAAACTTGAAATCTGTTTTTAAATCTACATTACCTGCTTTTAGTAATTTTCTATATGCATTAACTCTATCTGAACCCTCTGGATCATCATTTTTAAGGAATGCGTATCTATAATCCATTACACTAGAAAGAAATTTATTTTCATCTATACCATCCTTAGGTAACCCACCCAGCTTCTTCTTAGCTGAATTAATATATTCTTTTGCCCCATCTTCTCCATGATTTACACACATATCATATATGAATGCTAACGTAAGTTGGTTTTTAGCTCCAATAGAAGTTGCTAAAGATACTGCTGGGTTCCAATACATTTCATCAAGTTCATATAATTGAGCTTTCTTAAACAACGGATCATTACATGCCTTTACATCTTTTATAAAATTATCTAAGCCTTTAATATCATTATTCTTGCCATCCTCATCATGCTCTTCTTTGTCTATTCTATCTAATGCTGGAATATACTTTGCTAAACTGTTATTTGGATTTAGCTTTGTATAATAATGTATTAATATATTTCCATCGTAAGTTCCTGTAGTAAATCCTATACATCCAAATGTAATTCCTCTTCCATCAAAAGAGCCAAGTTTTTCTGCATAATTGTAAACAAATTTTGTTTTACTGTTTTCACATGCAGTCGTTAATTGAAGATCTACTGCTTTTTGTTCAGAATTTGCAGTAATAGCTAATGCTGCTGAAGAAAATGAAATACACATAGTCAAAGATACTGCTAAGGTAATTAATTTTCGTAAATTTTTCATATAAAAATTCCTCCTATAAAGTTATTTAGTATGTTATTTAAGTTTTCTAAGGAACAACAATTCCATCCCAATCTGTACCCTCAATAGTTATTGGCTTGTCTAAATAATAATTTCCCTCTTTAACAAGTTTCTTAAATACATCTACTCTTCCAAAAGAATCAGCCCATTCTTCTCTACTTCCCTCCTTATAGCAGTATGATAAGCAGGCTTTTCTAATATTCAAAAAATTATCTAGCCAAACTTTTTCATCTACATTTGATCTAGGAGTTCCGCCTGACATTTCCGTAGCTCTTGCAATAAGCGAATCTATAGAGTCTAAATCATTTTGTTCATTACCATGTTGAATTATTGCATCATATAATTCTGCTCTAGATAGTGGAAACTTAAGTCCAAGTAAATCAGCTTTTTTTGCAGATGGTATATAATATAGTTCATCTACAATTGAATCTTGAATTGCTCTAAAATCCGAGTCTTTTGCGGCTGTAGTCCAGTCAGAAATAAAATCACCTATTTTATCTAAGCTACTTACGTCTTCCTGATCATGCTTTGTTTGTATCCTATTACTCTCTAACGCTGTTAGTGCTGGCAAATATTTAGCAAGTATGTTGTCTGGTTTTTTATCTGTGTATTTTTTTACTACTAAAATTGCATCCCCAGTGCCAGTACAAAATCCAGCTCTTCCGCAAGTTATTCCACGTCCATCCCCTAGGTTTTCTCCATATGCATAATCTAATTCAGTAGTGCTATTTTCAAATACACTGGTGAGTTCTTCTGCCCTATGCTTTTGTTCTTTTGTTAACCAGTAGATTCCACCCTTTTCAGCTGATATCATAGAATTAACTGTATCCGCTTTAGCAGTAACAGTTGACATATTAAAATAAGTTGAAAATGATGATAGAGTTACTATTCCTAGTAAAACTAATGAGGTAAGATGACTACTATTTCTCTTCATTAAAATATCCCCCCTAATAATTATTTTACCTTAACTATATACAAAGCAAATATTATGCCAATTATAAAATACAAATAATGCATATTGAAAACAGATGTTTTTATGGATAAATAATACATATTATCTAATGTGTATTCTAAAAATACATGAATGATACACATACATGTATTAATTACAGAATGTATCCATAGTATATAGTTCTAAAAAGCAAAAGCTTCATATTAAATTACTGAATACGTTGAAGTCTCATTAATTCAACACAAAACTTAGTTATTACAATATAATATTTTTCCACTCATCCATAATATCAGTTATAATATTTGAATTTTTCAACATAGATTTTCATCTAGAATAAAAACTTTATCGTAACGTTACCACTTTGGTTTACATATAATAATGCATAGTAATAGTTCAATAATATATATCTTAAGATAAAATAATATTATGGAGGAAAACAAATGACTAAATTATGTGAAGGAGAAACCATAAACGAATATGCCAGTGTAAAGCCAACCGAATTAATGCAGGAATCATCAAATCTTTTATTTAGAATTCCTGTATTCCTAAGCCATCCAAGTAGATTAAATTCTATTCAACAAGAATTTGTTGATGCCATAATTGCTAAAATAAGAGAGGCCTTATTATTTCCACGTACCTTACCAGTAACTGAACAATATCCCGAAACTCCATTAACAAATATCAGAAGAATGATGCTATCTAGTTATGGATTTATTTCACTTAATCTTAATCAACGACAAGTATATATAATTCAAAATAATCTTGGTCAACCTCAAAATCAGTTTGCTCTTGAGGGTAGTCCTTTTGCTCAAATTGAACCAGCCATGGCTTATCAATCTGGACTTCCTATTCTTCTTATCAGAGAAGCTGGAGTAGAACAGAGTGGGATTTGGTCTTTTGGTATAGGTCCATTTCTAATTTTAGAGTGGGATCCTACAAGGCCACTTGAAGATTTCTTTACAAGTAATGCGTGGCTAGAAATATTTCAAAATTGGATATCCCAAGTAAGAAACGGATTTTATCTTCAAACTCAACCTGAATTTCAGTATTCTTGCAATAACACTGATGTAAGATAAATTAAAAATATTTCTTAGTTTTTATACTCCATCTAAAAGATCTAAAAAAAGCTGTTACATCACAAAGGAATTCTTTATGTAACAGCTTAACTTTTCTTTTAAATAACATTAAAGTACTTTTTAAACACGATTCTTAATTATTCATTATAATCCTTATTAGACATACAAAAACTTACACACACTAAAAATCACCATGATAATTTAATCTATCATGGTGATTAAACAAATACTAGTAATATCTGAATTAACAAAATTAACATATATAAATTAATATATATTTGATTCTTATTACTCTTCCTCTAAAATTTCTTCTACTTCCTCTACACTCAGCCCTGTAGCTTCTGCAATTTCATCAATTTCTTCAAAGCCCATTAAATCACGAGCTAAGGAAATCATAAGTTTTTTCACATTTTCTTCAACACTTGGAGGGAGTTCAGACATATCAGTTAAATTTTCTGTTAAATCAAAATATTCTTCTCCATAAGACTCTTCTTCTTCTCCTAGTTCAAAAAGTCTTCTTTTCTTAGCTTTCTCTCTATCAAACTCATCAAGATATACTAACTTACTATTATTCACTTCTAAATCTTCATCTGAAAATACAGTTATACCTTCATTCTCCAATAAAAGAGCTGTAATTCCTTTCCCTTTTATTTTATTACCTGTAAAAGTACCATCATAGACAAAGTTAGATCCACATGAAGGACTTCCTTCTTTTAATATAGCTTTTGTAGCTCCAAGTTCTTTGGCAATCTTTAATGTTTCATATGCACCGTCTATAAATTGCTTAGTAACATCTTCACCTTTATTGCTTAGTGCCTTTCCATTCCCCTCTAATACTTCACTTGCCGTATTATTTAGTTCAACAGGATTTCTTGGAGTTTGTAATCCTCCTAATTGTTCTGGACAAACTAAAACTGCTTTTCCTTCTCTAAATAATTTTAAACATCTATCACTTAGATTATTTTTACCACTGTATTTACAATTAACTCCACACAAGCATGCACTTATTATGTACATATTATCACCTCTTATCTAACGTACACTTAACGCTATAAAACAACCTTAAGAGAAATTTAATTATAGCTTTACTTAATTATACATTATTATTTGTATAATATTCTTACTAATAATAATTTTAATAGCATTTTTAACTTAAATAAGTAAAAAATATTAATTACCCCTTAAGCTCCACCATAGTAACACCATCTCCACCTTCACCATATGCGCCTAGTCTATATGATTTTACATGTGGATGTCTTTTAAGCATATCATTTATTGCTTTCCTAAGTACTCCTGTTCCTTTACCGTGAACTATTGTCACCTCTCCTAGATTAGCCATATATGCATCATCTAAATATTTATCTGCTTTGTAGCATGCTTCTTCTGAATCTAATCCCCTTAAATCTACCCTTGATTCCACGTTACTTAGATTAAGCTTCACTTCTCGTTTTCTTCTTACTTTTTCTTCTTTAGTGATTTGAGTTTTTCTTAGCTCTTTAAGCTTAACATTTATTTTCATTATTCCAGCTTCAACTTGAACTTCGCCCCTATTATCTGGCATAGAAACAATAATTACTTTTTGGTTTAATGAAGGCAGATATGCTTCCATACCAAGGGTTACACTAGTTATAGATTCCCCTTCGTTTTCCTTCATCTTATGAATTCCTTTTTCTCTTTCTTCTAAACTATCTTTAAGTTTCTTTCTTTCTTCTTCAAGCCTTTGTCTTCCACCACCTGCTATGCCAAACTTTTCAAGCTCTCTCATAGCTTTTAAGATCTCGTCCGCTTCATCTTTAGCATTTTCAATTATCTCTTTTGCCTCACGCCTAGCATCCATATAAGCTTTTTCTCTAGTATTTTCTAATTTTTCAAGTTTTTCTTCATACTTCTTTTTAAGATCTTCTGCTTGATCTCTAAGCATCTTAGCTTCCCTTGCTTCTTTTTTAGCTATTATACTTTTTTCTTGAAGCTCTCTAATTAAATTTTCAAATTGAAGATTTTCTTCAGACATATATTCTTTTGCGCGTTTAATGACACCTTCTACAAGTCCTAATCTCTTAGAAATCTCAAAGGCATTTGATTTACCTGGAACACCAATTAATAATCTATACGTTGGTCTCAAGGTCTCTATATCAAATTCAACAGAAGCATTTTCTACCCCCTCTGTTTTTAATGCATAAGCTTTAAGTTCACTATAGTGAGTAGTTGCAATTAGTTTTGCACCTCTATTTCTTAAAGTTTCTAATATAGATACTGCAAGAGCTGCTCCTTCTGCTGGATCTGTACCAGCACCAAGCTCATCAAATAACGCTAAAGACTTGTCATCTACGTGCTTCATAATATTAACTATATTAGTCATATGAGATGAAAAAGTAGATAAACTTTGCTCAATACTTTGTTCATCACCTATATCTGCAAATATTTCTTTAAAGAAGGCTATAGATGAGTTATCTCTAGCTGGAATCAATAATCCACTTAATCCCATAATATGAAGTAAACCAACGGTTTTTATTGTAACAGTCTTACCGCCGGTATTTGGACCTGTTATCATTAATGTTTGAAATTCTTCTCCTAGATATATATCTGATGGCACAACTTTATCACTTTCTATTAATGGATGCCTTCCAGATAATATGCTAAATACTCCATCTTCTCTAACTATTGGCTTTACAGCGTTTAATGCAGATGCATATCTTCCTTTTGCAAATATGAAATCAAACTCAACAAGTACCTTTAAATTACTTAAACATGAGTCTGCATTAATTTTTACTTTCAACGAAAGATCAGAAAGTATTCTTTCTATTTCAGCTTTTTCTTTTAAAAACAATTCCCTTATTTCATTGTTTAGATTAACTAAGCTCATAGGTTCAATAAAAAACGTTGCTCCAGTTGAACTTTGGTCATGTACAAGTCCTGGAACTTGGCTTTTATATTCTGATTTTACAGGAATCACATATCTATCGCCTCTCATAGTATACAAGTCATCTTGTAAATATTTTGAGTTACTTCTAACAATAGAACTTATTTTTTCTCTAACTGAAGAATTCTTTTCTTTTAAGCTTCGTCTGATATTATACAAAGTTTGGCTAGCTTTATCACTAATTTCATCCTCTGATACTATAGCTCTTTCTATTTCATCCTCTAGCGCTTTTACTGGAACTAATATATAAGCTAAGTCTTCAAGTCTTGGATATGCCTTTTCAAATTCTTCTCTTTTAAAGAATTCCTTTATATTTCTTGTAGCCTTAAGCATTCCCCCAACTTTTAATAATTGTCCTGGTGATAAAGTCCCACCCTTTTTAGCTCTTTCTATACCTTCATGTATATCAAATAATCCTTCAAGTGGGGGATTTCCCTTTGATATTAAAATTTCAAGAGCTTCGTTTGTCTCTTCTAACTTATTATTTATTTCATATAAATTGTCGTAAGGCTCAAGCTCTTCAACTTTTGCCTTAGCAGCATTTGTTCTTGCATATTTCTTAATTTTTTCTTTTATCTTATTAAACTCTAAAATTCTTAGAGATCTTTCATTCATATATCCCACATCCTAACAATCAATCAACAATTGACAGCATATAAGAGATAATTAGGAGTTCATACTTATAAAACTTAAAATAATCTATATAAGAAGTCTCAAAGTAATTTACATCTTAATTATCAATTATAAGCCGTCAACTATTTCTTGGTATTATTCTACTCCACGTCTATAGTGGCCCTTAGTGTACTTATTATTTTCGTTTTTTGCATTATGAGCAATTTGATTTAAAACATCTTTTACTTCATCATAACTTTCATCTTTAAAGTCTACTCTAAAATTTGAAATATTAAAAGACTTAAGTTCTTCCATTTCATCAATTAAATTAGTAGATATTGAATTTAAAATATAACTTCTACAGCTATTATCACCTAAGACAGTAAAACTTTCGTTCATTCTATCAATTAGCTTAAAGTTATCTTTCATGCACGCACCACTGCATTCTTTTTTAGATGATTTATTACCAAAAGTACTTCCTATAGGACAATACTCACTAACCATAAGCTCAGTTTTTCCATAAATATTTATTCCTATATTACAGTTAACATTTTTCATTAATTCTTTTATTTCTTTTCTATTTAATTCCATACTTAAAAATGGAATATCAACATCTTGTGCATAAAATTCAGCTGCATCTTTATTAAAGATATTTAATTTATAATCTCCTATTATAAATAGTTTATCTTTATAGATTTTTATTATTCCAGCATTGGATGTAATTATTCCCTTTATATAAGGTTTTAGTTCATCTATTATCTTCACTATACTATTAAATTCCTGCTTAATAATACTTGGAACTTTTAAATATATATTTTTATCTTTTGAATTTTCATGTAGATTCTTTAAGTCATTTTTATTCAATGCATGTTTTTGTCTGCTGAAAAATATCTCTAGCGCTATATTTTGAGCTTTATTATCCTCAAGTAATGCCTTTAGTTGATCTTTTGTAATACAACTATAAATATAGCCTAAGTTTTCCTGACATTTTGCATTGTTTTCCTTCATAGTTCCTTCAGTTCTTTTCCTTCTATATGAACTTACCTCTTCTTTTAAAATCTTTTCAAATAATTCTCTCCTTAGATTATTTATAGCTGAAATTCTTATGAATCCATCATCAAAAATATCGAAAATTATCTTATCAAATTTATATGGAATTTCTCCTGATTTTCTTAAAGATTCCTCAACTCTTTCCCTTGTTAATGGTTTATTAGTTGCTTCTTCAACTATTTCCCCGTAAACTCTGTATTCTTTTTTATTGTATTTTGCTTTAATACAAAGAGGCGAATTAACTTTAAATTCAACTTCTCCAGTTAAATTTATTTTCCTTTTATAAGGTTTTAAATCCTCATTTAACTCATCATAAAGTTTTTTATCAGACATCTTATATAGCTTATAGCCTTTTTTATATCCACCAGTTGGAAATAATTTGACTGTTTCACCCCTAAAAGCTTCTTTGACTTCATTATTGTTATTTAGAATTTTGCTTAAAGTAAATCCATCGTCATTGAACCTTATACCATCACCTAAAGATACGCTAGATTCTAGTTTAATTTCTCCATTGTTTGATACCTGCCCTATATATACACCAGTATTTTTAGGGTAATTATAACTCATCATATCTTTTCCTACATTTTTATATAGATATGCTTTAGCAAAACCTTCTCTATTAAACAGTTGCGCTAATTCCTGTCTTCCCTTTTGTAAATCAAACTTTGTATTTATTACTACTTTATCAATGGCTTTTCTATAATTCCTTGTAACCCCAGCAACATATTCTGGCTTTTTCATTCTTCCCTCAACTTTTAATGACGCTGTTCCGCTCTTTATAATAGCGTCCATATCATCAATAAAGCATGTATCCTTAGGACTCAAAAGATAAGCCTTTTTTTCTCCAAAATTCTCTCCTTTTAATGTATACTGCATTCTACAAGGTTGTGCACATCTTCCTCTATTTCCGCTTCTTCCACCAATCATAGAACTCATCAAGCATTGTCCTGAATAACATACGCATAAAGCGCCATGTACAAATATTTCTGTCTCAATTCCTAAATCTTTTGAAATATATCTAATTTCATCTAATGTAAGTTCTCTAGATAAAACTATTCTCTGCATTCCTTTTTCTCTAAAGTATAAAGCTCCTTCTGCATTATGAATTGTCATTTGTGTTGATGCGTGAAGTTCAAAATCTGGGTATACATCTCTTATTAATTTTACTAATCCTAAATCTTGTATTATTATCGCATCTACTCCAATTTCATAAAGGTATCCAGCATATTTTAAAGCTTCCTTTAATTCATTTTGTTTTAAAATTGTATTTATAGTAACATACACTTTTATATTATAGCTATGAGCATAATCAACAGCCTTCATCATTGTTTCATTATCAAAATTTGATGCATAAGCTCTAGCTGAAAATTTATTTCCACCAAGATATATTGCATCTGCTCCATTATTTATAGCAGCAATTAAACTCTCCATGCTTCCTGCTGGAGCCAGTAATTCTATCTTATTCATATTTCTCCTTCATTTTATCTTTTCTTTTTTACAATAGGACCTACTTGTTCTTTTTTAGCTTTTGCTATTTCTATTTCTTTATTTATTATTTCTGCTTGTAGTTCAAATAACCTATTGTGAAAAGTCCTTGCTTCTTGATTAAGTTTATCATTTTCATTAGCTATTTCTTCTTTCTCTTTAGATAGTATCGACATCTTTCCTCGTAAATCCTCTATTGATTCCTTACTTGTATTCAAATCTTTTTCCTTAGCTTCTATTTCTCTTTTTAATTTTAGGAAAATTCCCTCTTTATCTTCCAATTCTTTTTCTAATCTAACTAAAGCTCTCTCTCTACTTGCCAATTCTTCTTTAATTCTTCTTAAGTCATTCTCTTTACTTTCTAATGTATTGCTTACGTCTTCAATCTCTTTTATCCTGATATTAACTTCTGCTTCTTTTTCTTCATGAACTTCTTTAAGCTCAAGTTTTAGCTTTTCGTTATCATTTCTTACTATTTTAAGTTCTTCTTCTAATCGCTCTTTTTCTCTATCAGAATTTTCTATTTCTTGTGATAACTTATCGTTAGTATCATTGATATTTTTAATTTCACTATTTAAAATCTCTTGTTCTTTTTTTAGCTTATTGATTTCGCTTAGTAAATTATCCTTTTCCTCATTTAGTACATCAAATTGATTTACCAATACTTCATTTTCTTTATTTAGCCTACTTAACTTTTGCTTACACTCCGTAATTTCTTTTTCTGATTCTTCAAATAAATCATTAAGCTGTTTATTAAGGTCAGCTTTTTCCATATTGTTATCTTGAATTTCTTTTGTTAACTTGACAATATTATCTTTTTCAAGTTTTAGACTATTACTTAATTCCTGCTCTCTTGCAAGTAAATTTTTAATCTTCTTATTTAATTCTTCTTCACTTAATAACAACTCTGTAATTTTATTTTTTAGTATTTCTTTTTCTTCTCTAGCTTTAGAAGTTATTGCATTATTAGTAGTAATCTGATTTTCTAACTTTTCCTTATACTCCGAAAGTTCTTTAGTACATTTATAATGGTCTTCATTTATTTTTTCTAAATTTGCTTTACATAAAGTATATTCTTTACTTATAACTTCTTTATTATTAATTTCATATTTTAAACTCTCGCCTACTTTTTTCAATTCTTCACAAACATTGTTATAATCAGCTTCTAATGAAATATTCTTTTCTTGTAATAAAAGCATCTTATTATCTAAATTCAACTTAGCTTGAGTAAGTTCTTTGATTTGTTTATCTAACTCAAAATTTACAGCAGTCATTTCATTTAATTGCTCAGTTACCATATCCTTTTCTTTATTAGCTTTAGTAATATCACTAGTTAAACTACTTATTTGTTCATTAGCTTGTTGCACTTGCTTGTTTAATCTATGCTCCTTATTTTTAGCCTCATCTATCTTCTTATAAAGTATTTTGCTCTTCTCTTTATAATCTGCAATGTCTTTAGTTAAAGTCTCATTACTATTCTTATTTCTCTTATTCTCATCATTTATTAATTTATTTTCTTTTTTCAGATTTTCATTCTCAATTTTAAGTTTATTAATTTCATCACTTAATGAACTAAATCTTACTTCTACATTATTATATTTTCCATGCAGTTCTTCTTCTTTCTTCTGGAAATTATTTTGAAGTTCCGATTTTTCCTTATTTATATTTTCTAACTTCAGACTGAGTTCGTCCACTTTCTTCTTTAATGAAGAATTTTCATTACTAATAGTTTCTTTGACTTTAATCGCTTTGTCTAATTGCAAATCACACTCGTAAAGTTCATCGGCTATATTTACTGCTGCTAAAACAGAAGCATCTGTTGTACTAAAACTAGCTTTCTTAGACAGAATTTCTTTAATTCTTGTATCAACAAAATTTGCTACCCCAAGCAAATATTTTTCGTCTTTTTCCCCTTTTAAGTTATAATTCATACCATTTATATTAACTGTTACCCTAATCATAATAATAGCACCTCGTAAAATTCTTTATTACTTCTAATTATAGGGTATATTCATCAATAAAACAATTATGTTAGACTAACTGAACCTTGAATTCTTGCACTTTTTCTTCAAATTTACGAAAAAAAACCTGTATCTATTCAATTGCTAAAAAAGTTTTCGTACTTCTTAAATTTTATGCTATACTTATTTTGATTATTTTATTGTTTAATTGTATAAAAATGATTAATATTACTTTATTGTGTTAATCATTCTTATATATAACTAGAATTGGGCGGTGAGTGAAATTAATATTAAATCTATTTTAAGCATATTACTATCAAAAATTACTGCATTTTCTGCAAAACATATTGTAAAAGGTGGGAGTAATTTTCCTGGTAAAATAGCTTTAAAAATTGATAAATCAATCTTAAAACATGTTAGTAAGGGATACAAAGTAATTTTAGTTACCGGAACTAACGGAAAAACAACAACTACAAGCATGATTTACAATATCCTAAAGGAAAATAAATTACATGTTATAACAAATAGTACTGGGGCCAATTTGTATCCAGGTATCGTAGCTTGTTTTATTTCCAACTATTCTTTTTTTAAGAAAAAAGAAAATCCTTACGCTGTAATAGAAGTCGATGAAGCTAATGTAAAATTCATTACAGAACATATAACCCCTGAAATAATAACTGTAACTAATTTATTTAGGGACCAGCTAGATAGATATGGAGAAGTTTATACAACTCTCGTTAAAATTTTAGAAGGTGTAGCTAAAGTTCCTGAGTCAAAGCTGGTTTTGAATGGTGATGAATCTTTACTTGGAAAGCTAGATGTTAGAAATCCAGTAGTATATTATGGTTTTAATACACCTATTAAAGAAGATACTAAATTAGAAATAAATGCTGATGCAAAATTCTGCAAGTTCTGTAAGGCACCTTATTCATATAACCTAGTTACTTATAATCACTTAGGAGATTTTTACTGTCCCGAATGTGGTTACAAGCGTTCCGAACTTGATTATGCTGTAAATAAAATTTTTGACTTAACACCTGAAAACTCTTCTGTATTAATTAATGACACTGAAGTTTTCATAAGTCAATCAGGTGCTTATAATATTTACAATGCTTTATGTGCATTTGCAATCTCAAAAGAACTTGGAGTAGAAGACTCAATAATTAAAGCCTCTCTTCAAAATCAAAGTTCAAGCTTCGGAAGACAGGAGCAAATATCTATTGACAATAAAGATGTACAAATTATATTAGTAAAAAATCCTGCTGGATATAACCAAGCTTTAGACACTCTCGCTCTTAATACAAGTGAATTTTCTGCAGTTTTCATGTTAAATGATAATTACGCTGACGGACGTGATGTTTCTTGGATTTGGGATGTAGACTTCGAAAAAATATCTACTTTAAAGATAGAAGATATTTTTGTATCTGGAATTAGAATGTATGATATGGCTGTAAGATTAAAGGTTGCTGGATTAAATGTAGATAAATTTATTTTAAAAGAAGATTATGAAGAACTTACAGATAAAATTAAGGGATCTACTTCTAAAAAAGTATATATATTAGCCACTTATACTGCAATGATTAACTATAGAAAATATCTTCATTCAAAAGGTTATATTAAAAAACTTTGGTAAGATAAGGAGAATAAGATTATGGAATTAACTATCTGTCATTTATATCCGGATTTATTAAATGTATATGGTGACGTAGGTAATGTACTCATTTTAAAACATAGAGCAGCCCTTAGAGGAATTGATGTAGATATAATAAACACTTCAATAGGTGAAAATATAGATAAAGAAAATGTGGACATCATCTTTTTCGGTGGTGGTCAGGATTATGAACAATCTATAGTCTCTACTGATTTAAATGAGATAAAGAAAGATGCTTTAACAAGTTATATTGAAGATGGGAAAGTTATGCTAGCTATATGCGGTGGATATCAATTATTAGGTAAATACTACACTGCCCCAAATGGAGAAAAAATAGATGGACTTGGTATTTTAAACCTCTATACTGAAGGTGGCGATACTAGATTTATTGGAAACACAGAAATATTTAACGAAGAATTTAATGAAACTTATGTGGGATTTGAAAATCATTCAGGAAGAACATATATAAATGACCATACTCCCCTTGGAAAATGCATTCACGGATATGGCAATAATGGTGAAGATGGATATGAAGGATGTATCTATAAAAATACATTTGGTTCATATTTTCATGGTTCTTTCCTTTCAAAAAATCCAGAATTTGCAGATAGACTTCTAACTTTAGCTTTGAAGAACAAGTATGGAGAAGATGTAAAATTAGAAAACTTAAATGATAATTTTGAATTAAAAGCAAAAAGTTCTATAATACAAAGATTAAAGTAAATATTGCAATATTGTAAATTGTCATATATTGTTTGTAACTTTTTACATAACATTTATTGTTATAGCATTACATAAATGTTATACTTAAAATGTTTTATTATACTTAAGGCATGTCTAAAAACGATTATTTTTTTATATGCTTAAAAGAAGTGGAGAGATTTGACTTGAAAAAAAATTTAATTTTAAAAGCATTTGCATTAACCCTTTCTCTTTCTTTATTTAGTCCATTAAGTATGGCAAGTTATGCAGCAAGCAATTCTGCAAAACCTAAGACTGAAACTTCATCAGAGAACTTACCAAACATTAAAGCTGAAGCTGCTTTAACTATGGATTTAGAAACTGGAGAGATAATTTATTGCAAAGATGCTGATGGCAAGAGATATCCTGCTAGTACAACAAAACTTTTAACTGGCTTATTATTAGCTGAAAGCAAAGATAAAGCAGATCAGCTTGAATATACTAAATCTGCAAAGGAACAACCTGAATATTCTTTAAATTTAAATTATATGCATAATACTATGCAGCCTGGTGACAAAGTAACTGCTGACGATATAATGAAAGGTTTGCTACTTTTTTCTGGTAATGATACTGCATATGTAATAGCAGACAATATTTCCGGAGATGTTAAATCATTTGCTGAATTAATGAATAAAAAGGCAAAGGAACTTGGAGCTACTAATAGTAACTTTGTTACTCCTAATGGACTCCATGATCCAAATCATTACACTACAGCATATGACCTTTCATTAATCATGAAAGCAGCTTTTGCGAATCCTTGGGAACGCGAAACAATGGAACTTGAAAAAGCTCCTATAACTTTAAAGAATTCTAGAATAATTTTAGAAAATAGAAACTTAACACTTGGTAAAAATGGTAACCTTGCTGGTAAAACTGGTACAACTAATGAAGCTGGCGGTTGTTTAGCGACTGTTTATGACAGAGATGGGCGTCAGTTAATTGGTATTGTTCTTAAAAGTAGACAAATTGATAATGCAGATATGACAAAATTTAATGATATGGATGCTATTATGGATTATAGCTATGGTGCTAAAAAAGAAGTTTATAAAGCAAATGGTGAAAGTGTTGGAACCGCTGATGTAAAATATAAACCATTTATATTATTTGGGCCTACAAAAACTATCTCTGTTCCAATTAAATTGACTCAAGATGTGAACTATTATAAAAATGCTATAAACGATTCTGAATCTCAGATTGCTTATAAAGGAACAGATTCTACTGCATGGAGTTTACTATTCAATAAAAATACTAAACTTACTTATAGTACAAGAAATCATTCTGAAGAAGTTACAGGTTCAGTTGATATTTCACTAGGTTCAATAATTAAAGATAATTTAATTATCTACATTTCTACTTTAGTAGGTTTGGCTATTATCGTAACTCTTATTGCTCTTATTAAAAATGCTGCATCTAATTCAAGACGCAAGAATAAAAATTACTATAGCCGTTCTAACAGAAGAAGAAGATAATTAAATAACTTTAACTTATTTAATTTCTATAATATATCTAAGCATCTTCAAAAATAGGTTGTATTCTTCCTAGATATTTGAAGATGCTTTTGTTTAAGGAGTAATTAACATGAATAAATTAAATTTTAAAGGCAGTGTTATGCTTAATCCTACACCTGTAGTACTTGTTACGTCAAAAAACAAAGATGATAAAGTGAATGCATTTACAGTTGGCTGGGTAAGCACTGTTTGTACTAAAGAACCTATGATAGCTATGGGAATACGCCCTGAGAGATTATCTTATGATTACATAAAAGAAAGTGGCGAATGCGTTATCAATTTACCAACAAGAGAAATGGTTAAGATTGTTGATTATTGCGGAGTTCGCTCTGGAAAGAAAGAAGATAAAATCAAACATTTTGGTTTACAGCTTAATAAAGGCGAGCTTATATCCACGCCTTCATTGGAAAGATCACCAATAGCGTTAGAATGTAAAGTAAAATCAATTACACCTCTAGGTACACATGATCTATTCCTGCTTGAAGTAATAAATGTAAAGGTTGATGAAGACTTAATAGATTCAAACGGTAAGATATGTTTTAATAAGGCTAACTTGATTTGTTATAGCCATGGTGAGTATTATGGCTTAAACGCTAAGCCTTTAGGCACATTTGGTTATTCAGTAAAAAAGAAAAAGAAGACATATAAAAAATAATCATCTTCAATTTATTTTCATATATATCATTAAATTTAAAGCAGTTACATTGTCTTTTGCTATGTAACTGCTTTCTTATTTGTGTAATATATTTTCAATGTAGAATAAATTTAATATAAAAAGGCAACCTAATAATAAATGTTACAACTTGAAATTGTCATATGGAGGATTGCAATGAGAATATTAAAAAAGATATTATCGTTTATAATTTTATTAGTTATTATACCTACTTATAACATTAAAACTACTGTATATACAAGCGCACAGGTCCTTCCAAAAAAGCCAGTAAAAGTAGCCACACTTTTATTTACTTTCGATGATCCATATATTTCTTTAGTGAGAAATAGCTTAGAAGAGATTCAAAATAAAAATAAAGATTCTGTTAACTTTACGTTTCTGGATGGCAGAAGAAATCAAGGCATACAAAATGCTCTATTAGATTCAGCTCTCCAAAGTGACTATGATCTTTTATTGATAAATTTAGTCAGCTTAGATAAAAATACTGTGGAATCAGTTGTTAGAAAATCCAAACAAAAAAATATCCCTGTTATTCTATTTAATACAGTACCATTTGAAACTGAGCCTATTAAATCTTATAATAGATCTCTTGTCATATCAACAAATGCTGATCAATCAGGCATTTTACAGGGAAACTTAATTGTTAGCGAATGGACTTCTAATAAAAAAACTATGGATAGAAATGGTGATAACGTATTGCAATATTTCATGTTAAAAGGCCCCAATAATAGTACTGTAACAAATGCAAGAAGCACATACTCTATATCAACTATTAATAATGCTGGAATTAAAACACAAGAAATTTTATCTAAATTCTGCTATTGGGATCAAATATGCGCTAAAGATTCTACTGAATTACTATTTTTGAGGTATGGAGATAAAATCGAAGCAATAATTTCAAATAATGATGCAATGGCTATAGGTGCCATTGAAGCATTGCAGAAATATGGATACAATAAAGAAGATAAGTCAAAGTATATACCTGTTTTCGGAATTGACGGAATACCAGCTGCTAAGGACTTAATTAATAAAGGTGTTATGGCAGGTACTGTTTTTCAAGATCCTGACCAAACAGCTGAAGCTCTTTATTCAGTAGGAATGAACTTAGTTTCTAATAAAAATCCTCTTGAAAATACAAATTATAAATTCGACGAAACAGGAGTTACAATCCAAATGCCCTATCAAGAATATACTCCTCAAAAATAATGGCTTATTCTATTAAATTAGCAAGACTGCTTTAAAATAATTAGGAATATATCTTAATTATTTTAAAGCAGTCTAATTATGTAACTTAAAACTTATAAATTTCGATAATTAAATTAAACTCAACTCACCACATGCGTTCGCTGAGCAACTAGTTAATATGAACTAATGAACTTATTTATAATATAAAATGTTTTTCTAATTCCTCAATCATTTTCGATTTAAAAGTATCAAACTTATTGTTATTTTTACAAATTACTTTTTCATTTTTTTTGTCGTATACAGCTAATGAAATATAAACAGTATCATTGTTATAAGAAAGTAAGTATCCTAGTTCTGAATTGTCTTCCAAATCTATTTTTTTATACTCATTAGATACTATTTGATATAAATTAGCTTTCTTTTTTTCTAAGACAACATATTGTAATCTATCCTCATTACTTTCAGTGATATTGCAATATCTTTCATCACTTAAATTTATAAAAATATTATCATCGTTATATTTTCCAAATGGAAGATATAAGTATCTTTTTTCCTTAATGAATGAAATAACAGAATCCTTTATTTCATCTTTTCTCCCCTTATATTTTCTTCCATCCTTGTTTATTGAGAACATTAAATCTGTATACTTTCCATTCCATTTAAAATATTTCCTTTGCCATTCCTCAAGAAATAATAACATATTCAAAAAATCTAGTTCACCGTACTTCTTTTTTACTAAATAGTCATTCTTAAGCAAATTCTCTAACTGCTCACCCACATTCTTATCTATTTCTTCTAAAATAGCAGCTTGTCCTTGTTTATTCAAAAAATCTCCAAATTCATCTCCGAAACTGCTTGTTAAAATTATCTTAAGAATCATTTTGTTATACTTTAAGGATTTTTCTTTAATATTCTTAGCATATGTATTTTCACTACAACTATCTAAATATTCTTTAATCAAAGTTGAATCCTTTTGAATATACCCTTCTTTTCTAAGCCTCATTTGGCTTAAATCTTTTTTTATATACTCATCCATAAGATGATCCTGTTTGTCAATATCTTTAGCTTTTATTGATGTAATTATAGGTATAGTCTTTGATACTTTTTCCTCTAAAACTTCTTCCACATTAGTTAAGTAGCTTTTGGGAAACTTCAAAGCACATTTATTATCTAACTTTTCTTTAAATTTGTTAACTATATTTATTTCTTCCATAATATCCACTTCTTTTTTGGATACAATCTTTTCTTCAACTTCAGATATAATCAGCAATTTACTTCTTTCAAAAGCATACCCCAGTCCATAAGTTATAAGTACTTCATCATCGTGAGCCATATTTATTCTTCTCCTACACCAGCATTAATTTTTTAAATTATTCATAATTACTCTATCTTACCTAATTATAATTTGCTTCTCTTCTCATAATCAACAAGTAAATATTGCTAAACCTCTTTTATAGTCCCATTATTTATAATATACATGTATAAATATATTTTTTGTAAATTCTAATACTTATATTTACCTTATAATCTACCTATTCTAGTTCATATATTGCCACTTATAAGAAAATAACGGATTATTTCTAAATAATTTCTTCGAAATAATCCGTTACTTTTAATATATACTTTTGGCAGTATTTATAAGCTTCTATTTTACTATATGATATATGTATAATGCTAAATTATATGCTAGCGGAGCAATTATCACTGTCATTATTCCCGCAATGCCAATTGAAAGACTACTCATTGCCCCTTCTACTTCTCCAAGTTCTAAAGCCTTACTAGTTCCAACAGCATGAGATGCCGTTCCTATGGATACGCCAACTGCAACCTTATCTTTTATCCTAAAAATCTTACATATTGTAGGTCCAAACACAGCACCAATTATACCTGTAACTATAATTGCAAGGACCGTTATTGGAACAACTCCTCCTAATTGGCTACTTATTGATATTCCTATAGGAGTTGTCACTGATTTTGGCACTAATGATTTTATTACACTTGCATTAAGTCCAACTAGATATGATATTCCTATTATAGAAATTATCCCTATAGCACTTCCAACAAATATACCTGTCAAAATAGCCTTAGCATTCTTTTTTAAAAGATCTAGCTGTTTATATAAAGGTACTGCCAGTACGACAGTTGATGGTCCAAGAAACATATTTATAAATTGGCCACCTTTATTATATGTATCAAAATCAATATGAAATGCAAACAAAAAACATATTATAATTCCTATTGCAATTAGAAGTGGATTTAAAATTGGTACTCTTGTATTTCTGTTAATAAATATACCAACTTCAAAAGCCGCAAGTGAAAGTACTAGTCCAAATAAAACATTGTTTATTAATATTTGCATATATCTTCCTCTTTTCTTATCACTTTATCTTTACGTAAACTAAATATTTTTCTTTGGCTTTCTTGAAATAGCCTGAACGACAATACCAGTCACTCCAATTACTATCGTAGTCGTCAATATACATACTAATAATAATTGCCACCATGTCGATTTTATTATACCAAGTGACGTCATTAGACCCACTCCTGCCGGAATAAAGAAAAAAGCCAAATGGTCCAGTAAAAAATTCGTTATATTTGAAATACTATCCACCTTAATTACCTTTATATATAATAATATAAATAATATTATCATTCCTAATATGTTTCCCGGTATCGGTAGATGAAGCATTGATGATATAAATTCTCCTAACAGATAAATTCCAAATATAATTAATGCTTCTCTAAATAACTTCAATTTCATCACACTCCAATTATTTAATCATATTTGTTTAAAAACCAACTTCTCTCTATTCTTAATATGCCCTTTACAATTTAATTTACCATCATTACATGGATAAGTAAAATTCCCTTATACTTTAAGTAAAGGTTACCTTTTTGTTAAACATCCTTATATTTTCAGTATTATATATCAATTGCACTTTAAATATAAGTTTCTAGAAATATGTTTAAATTTATTCATTATAAAAATTAAAACGACTTATTTTTTTAATAAATAAGTCGTTTTAAGATGGTACTTGTAGATTTTAATAGTATATTTTCAACTTCTATCCTTTACAAGCTTATTTTCTACTATTGCAACCACCTCATACATGATAAATGCAATTGCTGATAAAATTACAATGCTCATCATTACCATATCTAACTGAGCCACTTGTCCTCCATATACTATCAAAAATCCGAGTCCATTCTTAGCTACTAAAAATTCTCCCATTATTACTCCGACCCAAGATAGACCAACATTTATCTTTAGAGCTGATATAAGGATAGGAATGGAGTACGGGAATATTAAATATCTTAATATCTGTATCTTTGTCGCTCTAAAAGTTCTCATAAGCATAATTTTCTCTTTATCTATTTCATTAAATCCAGTTAATACGCTTATAATTGTTGTTATTACTGAAATTAAAAGAGCAATCACTATTATTGCTGGAATACCATTTCCAATCCAAAATATTATTATTGGAGCCAAAGCAACTTTAGGAAGTGCATTTAACACTACTAAATATGGATCTAGTATTTTTGATACCAAAGGACTCCACCATAAAATTACTGCAATTAGCGAACCCATTATTGTTCCTAAGGAAAATCCTAATATAGTTTCATAGCAAGTGACTGCAATATGCTTAATTAAGCCTCCACTTTCATATAAAGATACAAGAGATTCAATTACTCTAACTGGACTAGAAGTAAGAAACGGATCAATCCACTTTAGATTTGCAGCTATTTGCCACAAGGCTATAAAGATAACTAATATGAGAATTCTAGTAATTACAATTTTTCTTTTTGTTCTCTTTACCTTATTTAAATATATTTCATGTTCCTTGGACATCTTACTTACTTCATTCGCATTCACGCGTTTTTTAACCATTTCCATCATTCAACTCCTTCCATAATCTATTAAAATACTCACTAAACTCTGGAGCTCTTCTCTTTTGAAAAGGAGTTAATTCTTCACCATTAAAATGTATAGGAATTTCTACTTTCACACTAGACGGCCTCTTAGATAATACTATTACTTTTTCAGATAAAGAAATCGCCTCTGCTATATCATGTGTAACCATTATTGCTGTCTTTTTTTCTGTTTTTATTATCTTATAAACATCGTCACATACTAAAAGCCTTGACTGATAATCTAGTGCTGAAAATGGTTCATCTAAAAATAGTATCTCTGGATTTAATGCTAAAGTTCTTATAAGTGCAACTCTTTGCCGCATACCACCCGAGAGTTCACTCGGATGATGGTTCTTAAATCTCGTTAACCCATAAGCATCTAATAATCCGCTTACTCTTTCCTTTGATTCATTATTTAGCTGCTTTTTTATCTTTAGCCCCAAGATTACATTTTCCCAAACCGTATTCCATTCGAATAAATGATCTTTTTGAAACATATATCCTATTTTATCTAAGTTCTTCTTTACATCTTCCCCCTTGTATAACACGCCACCATTTGATGGTTCTAACAGTCCACTCATTATATTTAATAATGTAGATTTTCCACATCCTGACGGTCCTAAAATAGAAATAAACTTGCCATCATCCACTTGAAAATTAACATTATTTAAAGCTTGTGTTTCTCCTTTAATAGAATGATAATTCATTGATATATTTAATATTTCTAACAAGCTCAAATAAAATCACCACCTTTTCATCTTTATGTGACCTTTATTTAGCTGCTTTTTCAGCAAAAGAATTATCTACAATCTTGCTAAATTCAGGTCTTTGCGGCATTAAGCTTGAATCGTAATCAGTAATAATATCCATAAGTCTATTTAGATTTTCTTCTTTAATTTCTGGTGTATGAGCTATAGCGTCAATCTTTTTATAGTTATCTATAACTGTCATAATTGTGTCTTTATCTGTACCTGGGAAGTAGTCAATTATGCTATTTGCAACTTCTTCTGTACTATGACTAAAAAACCACTGTTGACCTTTATAAATAGCATTTGTAAAGCCTTGTATTACTTGTGGATTTTTATCCATATAAGATTTTGTTGTAAAATAACAAGTATAAGGAATTAAACCTGATTCTTCACCAACTGATGTAAGAATATATCCAGTTCCTTCTTTTTGAATAGCAGAAGCTGTAGGTTCAAAGAGAGCCACATAATCTCCTGTACCACCTTTAAATGCTCGGTACATGAAAAAGCGATTTTAGAAAACTGTATTTTGAGAATTGATTTAAAAAATGAATTTAAAGATCTGCCAGCAAATACGATTGCTGAAAATTTGATTAGATTAAGAAAGTTAAATAATTTAACTCAAAAAGAATTGTCACTAATTATAGGTATTAGCAAATCAAGTATATCAAAATATGAGCGTGGAGAGCTGTTCCCCACAAAAGAACAATCAATGAGGCTAGCCAGTTATTTCAATATTAATAGTAAATATTTTTATGATCCGTATCTAGAATCTATGGATAACTTTCATCAATATTTATCCACTTTACTTAATAAAAATATCCACATTAATAAGTATAAGCTGTGTAAATCTTTGGGTATATCTAAAAGAACTTTATATAGATATTGTTATGAAAATAATGTGCCATCTAGAAATGTATTTGAAAAGATGAGGAGTTATTTGAATACTTAAAATTAATATTTATTCTCTTAAAATCGTGTTAATCAATTATTTTATTGGAATATATTTTTATAACTTCATGTATATTTTATCTTAATAGTGTTAAGAATTAAGATACGATTTCCTATTTTTTAATAAATAAAGAGATAGCTTTGGACATTACTCTCCTAATATTTTTTTGCTATCTCTTTTTTTGTGCAAAAAATAAGGGTAATAAAGATTTCTCTTTACTACCCTACAAGACTTAATGCTTAAAAAAGAATCTTGTAATTATCTTGGGAGTCTAACGCTATCTACTATCGCTGTTAGCTTTGTGTGTAACATTATAATACCATAATTTCATAAATTATACAAGACTATTTTTATCTGATTTATAAGAATTATTATATTAAAACAAAAAGGTAGACTAAGTATTCTACCTTTACTAAACAGAGTATATGCAATTTAGTAATAATCATTATACCATATTACTTTATATCATAAAACCAGCTTCCCAAAGTTTCTTTTAGCTCTAGGCATTTGCTCATAGATAGATTCTGAGTTTCAATCCATACCCCTTTTTCGTTTCCCCTAAAATAACATCTAACTCCTTTAAAATATTGGAGCACATAATCAGCATCAACACCATTAAAACTATTATCTCCTTGATAGCCATTAGGTAAATAGTTTGTAACAACATATCCAGTGTTTTTATTAAATATTCCTTCATTAAACTCATTCATATCGCAGTCGGTATTTATTCCGCTTACAGATCCTGTTTCGCTATATTGGTGTCCTACTCTATTAGTGAATAAATTAGAATTTAATTTCCATGGATCATTATTATAGTTTGCTTCCCATAATGGATAATCAGCAATTCTATTATCTAAGTTATCCATAAAACTAGTATAAGTATAAATACCTATTTGCATATTAGATAGCTCTTTAAATCTAGAAATAAATCTTAAAATATAATCCACTGGTCCATCAAAATTAGTTTCTATATCTAGCATCGGAATGAGATCACTGGTTTTATCTTTTATAGCATTATAAAAACTATTGGCTTGAGTTTCTGGCTCACTAGTTCCAACTAAGAAATGGTAGAACCCTGTTTTTAATCCTGCGTAATGTGCGTTAGAATAATTTGTATCTAAATAGCTATCTTTAAACGTTGTTCCTCCTGTAGCTTTAATATAAACAGCTTCTACTCCTGCTGTTTTTACTTGGTTAAAATTTATATTTCCGTTATGATTACTTATATCTATACCTTTCATTTATATCTTCCTTTCTATAATAAAAAAATAAGAACAACCTTAAAGGCTACTCCAAAATTACGCTTGCACTGTTTGCTGCACATCTACGTTTACTGTTGCTGCTGCAAGCGATTGAAATTTGCTTAATTGATCTTTTAGACTTGCGTTTTCTGCTTGTAATTTAGTATTTGATTCTTGCAATTCCTTCATAATTACGGAATTATCTAATACTGCTTCCTTCCCCACATTAACGCTTCCTGCAACTGCTTGCCTAAAATATATAACATCTTCCTTAGTTAGTTCTGGAAATTTAGCAAGCAATAATTTATCGAATTCTTCAGTTTTACTTCTAAATGTATCTTCAATTTTTTCTGTAATCCTAAAGTTCTCATCTACAATGCTCCATGCCTCTCTAGCTGCTGTCATGTATGTTTTATTTTTTAATATACTTATTACTAGTCCTAAAATTTGTTTTATCATTTTACATACCTCCAATTATTTATTAAATATTCCTGTTTGAACTGCATAAAAAAAGAAGCTTATTAAAGATCCTCCCATTGCAGTTATAAACCACTTCATCATGCTAGTTAAGTTTTTAAGATTTTCACATAGATTTTTAAGCTCTGTCTTTAGTTCTCTCCCATCCTGTTCAAGCTTATCAATCCTATCCCCATGATTATTAAGCCTTCTTTCGTGAGTTTCAATTTTGTCTTTTACTAATTCTTCATTCATATTACACCTCTTTTTATTAGTTATTTTCATATAGCAAAAGACACCTACATTGTTGTAGATGTCTTTTACCCCACTTAATATTATAAATCATTCTAATATTAATTTTTTATAGTTATTATTTAGGATTTCTAAAATTTTAATATAAATACATTACTGGCCTTTTTGCTTAGTTATTACCGCCTAGTTTCCTAGGGCGTAGCAAAAATACCGTAAATTCATTTTATTGAATAATACGATATTTAAATTTGTATTTTTCATATTTAATGTAAATCTAAGCCCATCAGTTCTTAACTTATAGCCACCTGTCATTGTATTTGAAACCATATAGCTTCTTATGCTTATAAATACCACAATCCATACATTTACTGCCAAACTTGTTTTTTACATTACTATTATTATTGCTGAGTTTCTAATTTCTGCTAAACTGATTAGCTTGTTGTACTACTTCAGCATTAGTATTTTTTACAATGATTGTATATGGATTATAATTAGACTTAGAATGGTATTGATCTTTATAATACTTCTCATCATATACTCTTACCTTTAGTATAGTTGTTGTTCCTTTTGAAAGACTAATATCACTACCTATATTATACGCTTTATCAGAATTTCCCACAAAGATTCTTACATTACTAGTATTTGCTCCTCTTATACCAGTAATTTTAATATCATCTGCTGAAGTTTTTACAAAATATATATCTCCAACATATAAATTATCAGATAATTTATCATTATAATTACTATCTTCGTAAAGATCTAAACTATCTGCATCTAAAGTTTCTAATTCCAAACTTTTTAATTTATCAGCATTTTCTGACGCAGCATATGCTTCTGTAGTAAATAAATTAGTATGCTTTGTTGCTGGCCTCATGGTAAAAAGCATTCCTACTGCAAATGCAAAGGTCATTGTTCGTTTAAGCTTTTTATTCAAAACTATCGTCTCCTCATTTTAATACAAAAATTCATATATCTCTTTTATAATGTAATTAATTTATTACAACATTGTCATTAGGGAAACTATAATTCCCTTGATCATTTTTTCTGCTAATACATTCTGTTAATGTAATATCCGCTGTCTGCCATCTTCCATCAAATCCAATCTCGGTATTTCCTTCTGCTGTACAATTATTAAGTACATGACTTAATGGAGATACGCTTAGTTTACCATCATCAGTTCCTCTACCTCCAAGTTTAAATCCATCACCCTCACCTCTTATTCCGTTTGAAATCCCATTATTTATAGCCTTGCATCTTGTAAATGTTACAGCGCCACCTGCATTAGTTAAATCATATCCATCATTTGCATTTCCCTCTGCTGTGCAGTCTATTAACTTATTTAATACACTTGCATAGGAGATAATTGCAAATCCATCAGCACTATTTCTTCTTATGTCTACATTGCCATAAGAAGAAACATTTGTTAAGGTATTATTAGCTGCTCCATTTGATAATTGTACTCCTGAATCTTGGTTATTATGCACCTTTAAGTTTGCAAGATTATTATTTGAACCTTCAATGTAGATTCCATTACCTACAGCATCATAGATCTCTAAATCTATAATAGTAGAACCATCGGTTTTAATTGTAAATCCCTTCCCACAGCCTTCAGAAGTTTGAGAAAAATCTATTTTCCCATTACCTGACTTTCCTGTTATTGTTACTCCTGCAGGTACATCTACTGAATTTGATTTTACAGTTCCAATAATATTAATAATATCTCCAGATTTAGCTGAAGCTAATGCATTTGATAAAGAAGTTCCTGAATTACTAACATCTATAGTGTTACTTGCATAAACGGGTAAATTGTTAAAAAATAAACTTCCCGATGCAGCCATTACTCCTAAAACTGCAATTAAGAATAATTTCTTTATTTTTTTCATAAAATCGCCTCCTAAAATGTTATATCGCTTAGTTATATTTAACTTAATTTTAATTTTTTCATACATTATACTTTATATCAATATTATGGTAACATTTTTTTTTGTTATTTTAAATACTTTTTATTAGTTTCTACATCACATCCACAGTATTTAATAATTATGACAAAAATATTTTATTCCGCATATTTTTCCTATGATGCGGTACTCTCTGTATTCAACTTATTGTCTTCAGTTACTGGTGTTATCATTTCCACAAATTCTCCATATTGTTCTGCTGTGATATCTCCGCCTGCTAAAAATATCTTTATCCTAGCTGTAGTCTCATCTACCTTTAGTGTATTATTAGCTTTGTCCCTTGTTATTTTGCTTTTTAAAATTCTCACTATTATTTCGTTCATTTTTACATTCCCCCGTTTATAATTTTATTTTGTTCTGATTGTAGAATTAAATCTTCTACATCAGCTATTGTTGTTACATTGTTGCCCAAATATGTTGATATATCAGAAACCCTAGCATTTAAATCATCATTTCGCTGGGCTTGTTGCTGTATTGCATTCAATTCTTCTTGTGCATAATAGATTACTTCGAGTTTCTTTGCAGTGACATTAACTTTATAAGATTTAGAATTATTTAATGTACTAGCCAAAGTTCCATATTCTAATTTTATAAAATCAATGTCACTGATTTGTTTATCTTTAAGTTCATTGTAAATATTAACGTCCTGTTCTTTAGTTGTCTCCAACTCAGTACTTTCACATTCTGTTGTAATTACCAGAACTTCTCCTGTTACTATTTGATAATATACCTTCGAACATATTTGATTAAATTTAGTCATATTTTCCCTCCTATCCTACAGCAAAATAAGTGCCTGATGTAACATTTTGAAGGTAATTAAACCCAGTTGATGTTATACCAAAAATATTTTGAGAGCCTATTGTCAACTTATCTCCAGCATATACAGTCCACATCCAACCATATTTATCTGTGTACATATAACAGCCACCATCTGAAGTTTTAATAACTAAAGCCTTAGGCTGAAATCCTAAATTTACTGTTGCATAATTATTAGACCAGGCATTGCTAAAAGAACCGTCTGCAATATGTAATTGTTGCGTTGTCCCAGCTACCCCCAATATACTTTTTCCGCTGATAATATTACTCGCCACAAAATTTCCATCCCAGGTAGATAGCTCAGGCTTATAGCCATTTACCGCACTGGTAAAAGCTCCAATTGATGGAACCCTAAAAACCAATGTCCCATTACCATCTGTCCACGTATCAGGTGCGTGCTGTGATGCCCCTAAATCAGGTAGGTTTCCAGTTACTTTAATACCATTAACATAAGCAGTTGTACCAGACAATAACTGAGACGTTGTAGCTAATGCATCAACTGTATCTACAACTGAAGATTTACCAGTAACTCCATCTACAGTAATGCCAGCTCTTATATTTCCTGGAACTAATAAAGATAAATCAAGACCTCCAGTTATACCAGTATCATTATCATTACTAAAGGTCGTATTCTTACGCACATCTTTCGCTAGTGCAGTTCCTTCCGCACTAGCTTTGATAAAAAAACAGTCACCAGTTGAGTTATACCAAACTGTATACGCCTTTCCTGATATTAAACTTGGTGATGTTGTCGTTCCTGGTTTATATAATTTTTTTCCACTTATAGTGGTTGCAGCTCCCCCATTGTTTGCACTTGATATAAAAGTTATTGGATATCCATTTACTAACGTTCCTTTGATTGCAAGTGTTATTGCTGTAGCTGAACCTCCTGCTGTTTGATACACCATATCTGACAAGTGCGTATCATGTTCTTTCATTACAGAATCAATTTTTGAAAAATTATCTATAAAATCTTGCCTTTTTACATTATCAGTTCCTTCAGGCAATTTTAAGCCATAATTAGTTGATAATTGCATTTAATCCTCCTCCTTAATCGTATACTTCTATTTCATCCCACTTAATACTTTCAGCATTGTTATAAGATAGGCTTTTGTTATCTAAATAATCCCAAGATGTATAAGTATACTTAAATACATATCCTAAATGAGCTGGTTTAATATCCTCTAACATATTGATGAAAGCTTGCATATTACGCGGAATTCCTTTAACTCCTATGAACTGCACTGTAAAAGAATAATTAGCATTATCTTCTAGTATATTTACTTCTCCACCACTAAAGGCTTCAGCTGCATTTTTTAACATTACTTTCGTTGCTGTTCCCTGTCCACGTTTTTTAGCTTTTAAAACTTCTCTTCTTTGTTCATAGCTTTGATTCAGATTAGTTTCAATTCCATATTCATTTTCCCAATAGGTAAGCCCCCATGTTGCAGTATCTATCCAAAGTTGATTCTTTATATCATTAATTTTATAATTTAATCTTCCAAGCTCCAGCGAATTAGAATGTTCTAATTCCTTCATAACTTTAGATGTAATATAATAATCAGGCATATATCGCATAAGATCAGGAGATATTAGTTTTATTTCATCTATGTTATCTTCTTCATTAATTCCATATTGGGTTGTACCATAATTCATGCTATACCCCCTCTAAATCATTCCACGACAATCCTTTTTTTAGATAAACCGAATCATGATTATGTGTGCTTGGACTTGCTCCAATATCAAATGGAGTTGGCTTCACTGAGTTAGAGTATAGTTCTATCCATGTTGACCACGAACTTCCACTTTTAGTTCGTATATAAACATGACCTACATTCACTGTCATTCCAAAACCTAATTGTGTTAAATAGCTTTCATCACCGCTACATATAACCATAAAATTAAACCACCCACTCGAATAAGGTCCATTTACAGGATTTTGTACATCATACCATCCATTAGCTACTATATTATTCAAATCAGTACTTGTATTTAGTCTTTGACCTTTTCCTCCTAATCCATATCCACTAGGTGCAAAATCACTGGAATGTTTTCCATCTAATTTATCTGCATTATCTATGATCCCATCGCTATTAGTATCATATATGCTTTTAAGCATATCACCATATCCAGCATTAGATATTTCGTCCTTAGTTGCAAATTTTGAATTTGCTTCTGATTCTGTATAATATCTATCATCATGAGTATGAGGCTTTGGAGCTTGACTATTTACACCATAACTATCAAGAGTGGCCACTCCACTAGCAGCTCCCATTTCACTTCTTTTTACTTGAGGGTCGTTAGTTACATTCCCCAATCCAACATCAGTTTTAGTTGTGCCATGTGGATTAGTTCCACTGGGATGTATATAAACTGTTTTTTCAGCACCATCTATCTTTATATTTCCGTTAGTTGTGCTTACTTCAACTTTGTTAGCATTACTACTAATCCCATCAATTTTGCCTTTATAGTTATTATCAAAATCATTTGTAGATAAACTCTTTCCAGTCATTTTATCTACCTTATTACTCACAGTATTCCATAAGGTTCTCTCATCACTTGTAATATGTTTAACACTATCACTAATATGAGTGTAAGCAGCATTCCAATATCCAATTAATGTGGCTGTTATTCCATCTATTACAGATTTATTTCCATGCTCATGCTTCTTATTATTTGTATCTGCTAAATTTGCTTTTTCTGTATCTGTATAATCATTGGTGCTAAGTCCCTTTCCTGAAACTTTATCAACTTTACCAGCTAACATTGTAGTCATAGTCGTAGCAAAATTAGGATCATTTCCAAGTGCATCTGCAATTTCTTTAAATGTATCTAAAACATTAGGCGCGTTATTTATTAATTCTGATATCTTTTGTAATACTTCATCCTTTGTATATCTATTAGATAATTCTGCATCTATAGAGCTTTCTTTGGTTTTAGCTCTATTTATCTCAAAATCCAGATTTGTTGTTAAAATAGACTCAGCGCTTTTTGCTCTTGATATTTCTGTATTTAAATTATCAGTCAGAACTTTTTCGGCCCCAGTAGCTCTATTAATTTCACTATTAAGATTTTCTTGAGTCTCAACGACTGCATCCTGAAGTTTATTAACATCTTCTGCCTCAACTTGATCTCCTAATGTTTCATAGCTTATATAAATCGGGCTTACATTAGAGTAAATTTTAATTATTGTTTTCCATGGAGTTAATGATGGAGTTGATGTAAAATATGCTTCAATCTTATTTCCTGTAAGTTTACTTCCTGTATAAACATTCAAAGTCTTTAGATTTACATTATCATGTTGTAGCTCTGATTCATAAACGCCGTTTAATACTTTAACAACTTCTTCAATTACATATATATTATTTTCAAGTTTATTGAGCTTCTCATGAAATTGAGTTACATTCAAATCACATCACCCCCAAATTTAAATTTCCCATTACTGCAATTTCTTCATCAGCTAAATTAATATTTGATGTTGCACCATTAATTTTTAAATCAGAATAATCCATAACTCCTTCAGTGCTTAATAATATTTTTCCTATCTTTGCTATACTTATATATGAAGCATTGAATGAAATACTTTGTAAATGCTCTAGTACCAATGTCTTAAAAGTTGTTTGTATTATTCCAAGATTAAATCCATTAGTTATACTCACATTTGCAGTTATATTTATTGCTTTTTCAATCGCTGAAACAACTGTTACAGTTGCCCCAATCGGTGCTTGTCCTTCACCCATTCCATCAACTGGATCGATATACTTTTTAACACTATCCACTAATGTTTTATCAGCTCCAGTCTTATTAGCATTTATAATAACGACTCTTACAGTTCCGTTTCCTGCCCAAAGTGGTACAACTCTTGCATCTCCAACGCCTGTTACCTCTAATGCCCAATTTCTATAATGATATTTATTTCCAGACGTTGCAGGAGTCTGAATTTTGGCATAATATCTTTTTCTTAACTCTTCATCTGTCTCTTCATTATATCCATTAGAAATAGCTTCTTTATTAATTACTTTTTGTAGTCCTGAAAGTGTCTTTGGAAAATATTTAATGGCTCCAACTGGTATATTACCTACTTCACCGTACTTTACACATTTTACTGAAACATCTATAATCCCACTTTCAGGTACAACCAATGTTTCTGTAAATTCAAAGCTAACACTATCGCTGGCTACGAGTTCACCTTTATTTATAGGGGAGCCGACTACTCCAATAATTGTAACTTTCCCAATAGATTGAGTTGTTAATTTACGTGTTAATCCAACATCTTTTACTACTTTATCAAGATCCTTTCCAGTCGCTGTTTCTGCAAATCTCTTATCTAATACGCCTTCAATTTCTGTATATGCATTTTCTAATTCAATAGCAACTGGTTTCTCAGCATCATACATGAACTCGCCTTCGCTTTTGTTATATTCATCACTTATATTGCTAAGTAATCTAGCTTGTATAACAGCTCTGCTATCACTCATTTTACGTCACCACACTTTCCGTGCTCGTACCATAAACACTTATAACATCAAAATTACAATTAAGTAACGTTTTATCTTTTTTAAATACAAAATTATTTACAGATTTTATATCAGAATTTCTTAGTAATGCTTCTGTAATTATTGTTTGAATCTGTGCTTGCTTATAAGGCAAAGGATATTCACTCATTATTAGATCTAGTAATGAATCAACGCCATATTTTTCAGAACCATTTGTATTATATATTTTGTATTTATTCTTATCAGTTCTTATAGTTTTTTGTATCCATTGCTTTAAAGCTTCATATTTGCTTACTGTTTCGACTTTTCCATCTTTAACATTAAAATCTCCTAGCTCAAAATTGAAACTAGGAGATTTACCACCACTATTTATTATATTTTCATTGTTTAATTGAGTTATTGTAGTAACCGCCTCTTGATTTGGAAACAAATGATATCACCTGCCTTTAAACTTTATCCACTGCCACATAAGCTTGACCGTTCGAAATAGGAATACATAAAACTTTATCATTTACACCTAAATCTCTATTAATAGAAAAACTTTTTTGCACCTGATCCTCTATAGTGATTTTTCCTTCTATACCTTTTAAGCTTTCACATATATATAGCTGCGCATTAATATCATCTTCTGTAAATATAGCAGCACCGCCAAATAAAGAAACTTTAATAGGATCTAAAGCAATTATTTTTCCAATCCTCGCCTCATTAGGATCTCTATTGTCTCTTTCCCTTAATAATTTCATTAAGCCTGTATCATATCTATCCATTTTATCACCTACCAAACAACTGTAATACTAACTTTGTGAATCCCATTTTCTAATTTATGATTTACATTTTTTATTTTATAGTACCCATTTAATCTCTTACCAGCAGTTAAATAAATCATTCTATTTGGTTTTACTAAGTCACCATTTTCAACAACAAACATATCATTTAAAGAACATGAATACTCTATTTTATTACTATTAGCTAATGTGTTATTTGCAATATTTTGAGCCTGAGCAACATTCTTATCATCTACAGTTAAATTATCGCTTAAAATACCATAAAAGCCTTGTTTACTTGTATCTTCTGCGACTGCTTCTACTTTTGCATTATCATCATTTCCGCTAGTAACAGTTATTTTATTTTTCATATTCTCCATAGACATTTCTATATCTATATCTTTAGGTAAAATTAATCTAGGAGTTATTTTCATTTCTGAAAGTTTTCTAACATATAAAACATTACCTTCAATTTCTTTAAAATATGTTGTTCCTTGGTCACTTTGTGCTTGATCTAAAATATCATCAATTATTTGTGCCATAGTAGTATTAACATATGTTTTACTTATCTGAGTAGGAATATCTGCTATAACGCAAGTTAAATAAGCTTCGCCAGCTAATGATTTCATTGCTTCATCTGCTCTTATATTATAAAACTGCTTAACTGATATCTTATTATTTTTTAAATAAAAACTATAATCCTGGCATGTATAGCTCCATGCCCATCTCCTTTGAACTGGCTTGAATGCAATTCCTCTAAATATTTCTAATGAATCATTAAACAGTTGTATGACTGTCCCTGTTGGAATTTCTTTTATGCTATCAAAAGTTAATTGACTACCTATATTATCAGTGTCTCCACCCCATGAAATAGTATTGCTATCTTTTATTATGTCTTGATTATTAACAACAAGTCTATACATAACACCACCTAACTTTCAATCCAAGCACCATCATCACCAAATGTATATTGAACATCATCTATTGTAGCCGTTCCACTAAAATACATCGCGCCATCTGAACCAAAGTAATACCATTTATCATTGTATTTAATCCACTCATTCCTAGCCATCATACAATTATCTTTTAGATAGTACCAATATCCTCCGTCTTGCAACCAACTAGATTGCCTAGCATAACCGGCAGTATTGAAGCTATACCACTCATTATCTATTAACTGCCAAGAGTCTTTATAATAATTTCCTGATGTATCCGTGTAGTAATACCATCCAGTTGAATCTTGTTGCCAACCAACCGCATAAACTTTAGCAATAGTAGTATTGTAATCTCTCCATTGTTTAAGTCCTAAAGTATATTCATAATCTCCATTTTTCATTATTTGAGGTTCAAATTTTTCAATACTAAAAGTATCATTCACATTGTAACCATCTGGAGTATTTATAACTAAGCGAATAGGCTCAGTATTTGTTTTAGCATTTTCAATTAAGTCGATTATTTCCTTTGCATTAACTTTACTTTTAGAAAAATAATACTTGCTCGCATCTCTTGGGAGCCAATCACTCCATGATCCTTGAAGCAGTCCCTTTTTCTCTATGAAGTTATATGGAATATCCCAATACGTTTCAAACTCTTCATTCTTACTCTCACTAGAAAATGCAGGCAGTTTGCTTGGTATTGTTGGGAATTGCAACACTTTTGTTCTGTTGTAATCACTTATATAGATATTATAATTACTCATAGCCTACTTTCCTTTCTAAGAATTAACCATTTGATAGTATAATTTATTAAAAATATGTTGTCCTACTTGATCTGCAAACTCTTCATTACCTATCATATTTCCTTGAACTGTCAATTGCACAATTATTGAAGCACCACTATTATTCAATATCTTATCTGTTTGACCTGCTGGAATAACTTTTGATCCACTTGGAAGTATTGCCATTTCACCATTACCAAACTCATTCATTCTAGTAGGGCCACCAGACCAATAATGTGTTCCTGTTGCATTCATAGGTGTTCTTGAATATACTGTATTTCCACTTTCATTAGTTACAGATGTAACTGTTTCATTTGTTGTTATATCAACTGTAGCTCCATCTAAACCAAGGAATTTTTTAAGCTTCCCCCATGCATTTTCTGCCCAATCACATATTTCTTGAAAATGCTTTACAACTTCATAGATAGCAAATCCTAAACCAGCTATTGCAAGTGTTACAACTCCAATTGGATTTGCATCCATCGCCACATTTAACAGCCACTGTGCTCCTTCCCACGCTGTAGTAGCATTTTGTATTCCCCAAATCATAAGTTCTATTGTTCCCCATGCACTAGTCGCGAATGTTGTAATCCCAATCCAAGTATTAACTCCAACAATAGCTAACTGCCATGCAGCAATTGCTCCAATTATGCTATATACAATAGGTTCAATTGTTGGCCAATTATCATTTACGAAATTAACTACTCCTGTAGCTCCGTCAATTATATCTTTAATTGCATCACTTACAGAATCCCAACTATCAGGTGTTACAGCTGAAAATGATGGTACAACACTATTATAAATGGTTCTTTCCAAATTAGATGCAGAGCCTATTAAATCGCCAAGTGAAGGCACGACTTTATCTATAATTGAACCTCCAACACTTAAAAAAGTGTCAGTTACTCCACTTACATCTTCTTTTATTTCAGGAATATTATTTCTAAACCAATTTGCAAAATCATTTAAACGAGGTAATGCAGCATCCGAAATTGGAATTAATACGCTTGTTTGAATATTACGTTTAATTCCCTCAAATGCACTACCTACATCGTTATATTTTATTTTATTTATTTGTGCTAATGCATCATATGTGTTGCTTATCTCTCCATCAACATTTCCTAAACTTTCAATTACGTTTATACCTAAATCTTCAAACTGAGTACCAAATAATTCAACACCTATTTGGCTTTGTTTTAAAGGATCTTTCATATTTGATAAAGCTGTAATAACATCCTCAAAAGTATCTTTTGCACTGTCACCACCTTGAGCAAATTTAGATGCTAAATCATCAGCGTTAAATCCAAGCTGAGTGAATCCATCTGCTGTTGTTTTGCTTCCATCTATTGCTCTAATGGAGAATTCTTTAATTGCATCACCGACTTTATCTAAATTGAATGCACCTTCTGCTGATCCGGCCGAAAGAATATTAAACATATCTTCAGCATTTAATCCGAGTTTTTTGAATTGCACACTGTATTCATTGATAGAATCTAACATTTCTCCACTAAAATCTAATCCCCCTTGTTTTCCTTGTGCAATTAAATTAAATGCTTCATCACCATCTATTCCAAATTGTTTCATTAAAGTTGATGCTGATCTAACAGATTCTTTTACCTCATATCCAAAAGTGTCTTTTAATGCTATTGCATTTTCAGTTAGTCCTTTTAAATCATCACCAGTATATCCTGTCTGCTCTCCTACTGCTTTTAACGCTTCACCTATCTCTTCGAAATTCTCTCCAAAATTATCATTGTATATATCCAGCATGACATTCTTCATTCTATCCATGCCAGTTTCAGCAAGTCCGCTAGATGTCATAACTCCATTTAGAGATTTTTGAAGTTCATTTCCGAAAGTAACAGTTTCAACTATACCTTCTTTCATAAACTCCCATATATCCATACCAGCACCAAATCCAATTCCCCTGAGCATAGATTCTTTAACAGTATTAAAAGCTTCACTAACAGTTTTTTTCATTTTAACAGCCTGGTCTTCTGTATCCTTCATACCAGACTTAAATCCCTGAGTATTTTTAGCAACATTTTGAATAGTATCACTAAAATTATCTTTCAAATTTAATATGGTATTAATTACTTTTGATGACAAATTATCACCCCCATATTAATTTTTCTGTGGTTTAGTATTCATTAATTCATTTTTATAAATAACATATTCCATTAAAAGCTCTTTTTGAGACTTAGGTAAACTCCATAAATATTCGAGGGAATGACCACATTCAAAGAAATAACCTAGCCAAAATAATGGTCCTATTTCTCCTTTGCCATTCCCTCTTATTAGTTTTTTAATTTTTCTTTAGTCTTTTTGCCATCACCAAAAGCTTCCTTTATCTTTTTAGCTATACCAGCTAAATTTTCAACTCCAAAAGCCTTAACTGGTGCATCTAAAGGATCTTTTATTCCCCATGCTTTATGCAGTTCTGGATTTTGTAAAAATGGGCAAGAAAAATAAATAAATTCTTTAGACGCATTGGCCAATAATTTATAATCTGTACCTATTATCTCTTCATTTTTATTCATTTTAATTGCATTTGCCTGTGCATCTAAATACTCTAAAATATTATCTTCTGTAGGTCTTATAAAGGTTATAGGTCCATATCCTTCTATCTCTATATCAGCTTCTTTCCTTATTCCTTCACTTTTCTCTAATCCCTTTTTAATAAAATCCTCTAATGACATTTTGTTCATAATATTCCTCCAAAATTTTATTTTAAAATTGAAAAGATGCTTAATTAAAAGCATCTTAATATTAAATAGTTTCAATGGCATCGAAGTCTCCAAAGTTAAACGGAAACTCCTCTTCAATTATTTTTTTAGATTCAAATCCAGCAAGTAAGAATTCAGTTATTACCACTCCCTCTATACTTGCCTTTTCACTTTTTCCTGTTGCTTTATCAGTTAAGCTTGATATTAATTTTATATCTGGCATGACCCCACTTTTATATGCATCAGCACAAATCTTCCATATTGTACTATCAACTTTTTTTACTGTAAGCGTACCTTCTCCTGACCACCCATTATATCTACTATATGTTGCATTATCTCCGCAAAACTCAACCGTTTCAAAATTACCTTTTACTTTAGCTTCAATCTTGCTTAAATTAGCTAAAAGTTGTCCATTAAACCAAAGATTACCGCTGCTACCTGTCAAAACTTTATTTGCTAACGCTTGATTTCCCATAATTTATTCAGCCTCCTTATTACGCTAAATTTATTTCAAAGTCTAAATCAACCATGCTTTGTAGTATTTTTACATTTGCTTTGCTAAATAAACTTCTCTTAAATGTATTTTTTTTGACTTGAAGATCTGTCCAATCCTTAGCTTCAGTTGTTCCCGCATCTATCCATGCTGCTCTTTGTGCTTCAACATTTATATCGCTTTTATTTTCGTATTCCATATCAAGTACATCAATACTAGCCAAGTTCTTGAAATACCCATTAACAGCACTTATAAATAAAATTTGATTATCATATTTATTCTTATATCCACCTCCTAGATAATCTTCTTTAAATGTAGTTGAAATATCATCTTGCATAAGATCCATTGCTTCAACCACTTCTATCTCTTTCATATCTTCTGTAGCTGATTTCCCATTTGTAGTAGTTAAACTGTTAATTCCACGTGCAATTCTAACATCTGCACCATCATTAATTAAAATAAACTTACCAGCACCTAGAGCCTCATTTCTATCATCAACCTCTGAAACCTTACTAAGATTTGTACATTTAAAGTTATTGCATCCTTGTGTAATATTACATTTCGCTAAAATCCCAATAAGACTTGGACAATATTTTTCTCCTGTTTGTTCGCGCCTGCTATCACTAAAAGTTATCTTTGTATTAACAAAATTAACTACATGTTTTTCATCTGGTGAAGTTACATTGTATACTACCGCTTTATAAGTTTTTTTATTAGCTACTTGCGATTTTATCCAACTTGATAAAGTTGTAAAATCTTCTGTTTCACCATCTGCCATTGTTATCCATCCTGTTTTTACATTCTCGATAACAATCTTTAATGCATCAGAAATAGTTGCAGATCCACCAATTTTTACTACACAAGCCTTATATGGAGCAAATGTAAATATATCTTTTAAATATTGTAAATTATCTTCCGTATATAATTCTTTATCAGTGTCTATCTCAGTTATATCGGAATATTCTTTATAATTAAACATTGCGCTTGTATCATCTTTAACTATTAATATTGCATAACCTCTTTCACTTCTCTCAGGAAGCGAAGCTGCCTTTTGACTGAATGACACATCAATATTTGGCATTGTAACTGTCATATCATCACTCCTACTCTTCTAAATTTAAATTGAAGTTTAATTCTTCTATTGGTTCTAAGTTAGAATCATCATATATTTCCTCAAGAGAATATAAATCAAAAGTAACTTGTAATACTCCATCAGTTGTGCTGCATTCTATATCTTCAGCAATCGGCATATAAAATGTATCTGTGACTTTTACATCCTCTAGAAATGCATTCTCTAATAAATCCTGCATTGCCAAATTATCTAGTTTAGGTTTATTCTTATCTTTTGCAAAAAAATAAACCCTCACTGGAAGGGTTCTTTCTTTTAATTGACTATTAAATTTTCCTGATTGTGTAGTATCAAATGTAACTTTTATAGAGGGTCTTATAACATTTATATATGATCCATCTGTCTCTTTTTTTAATGCTTCTGTGGTATCTTCTGATACAATTTCAACATCAACAAACTCAGTATCTACTAATGCAGATTTTACTGTATTATTTATAGTCTTATTTATTTGTTTCAATGTAACCATATTACAGCCCCTTTATAAATACTTCATGTAACCATTCTTCAACATCTGAATAAAAACCACTTTCAAATGCTTTTGCTGCCTCTTCCATAAAATGAAATCCAGGAATAAATTTTTCTTCACCATTTTGCTTATTCGATTGTCCTTTAGCAACATTTTTATGAGGTTCCCACATAAAGCCATCATTAAGTAAATGAGCATGTGGACTATTATTAAAAGCTCTTGCAGACCACACACCTCTATATTTATAAGCTTTACCTGCCTTGAATCCTTTAAGTAAATTTCCTGTTTCTTGCCCTATTCCTTTACTTTTAAAAACCGCTTTATTTTTTTTGTTAAGATTATTAGCTTCTTTTTTTATGAATTTTCTACTCTCTTTTGGCATAGTATCATTAACTTTTTCAGTTAGTTTTTTCTCAAATTTAGTTAATTCACTGAAATCAAATCCATCATTACTCATATATCTATCCTCCTATGATTTCTTCACAGAATATTTCAAGAAACTGGTGAGCAAAATAAGGATCTAATATATATTTAATATCAAACCTACGCCCTTGATGTATTAGCCACATGTCTTGGGTAATATCCTTACCCGCACTATATCTAACCTTAATTTTATGTGTTACATTGGATAACATTGTATTAGCTTGTTGTTTTTGCAATGAACCTGTTTGTGGTATGATTGATGCCCATATAGGCTTATCCTTAACTTTACCTGGTCTAAAATCTTTTTCCTCAAGTTCATTTTCAAATTCTACATTTCCCCAGACTTCTATTCTTTTATTTAAAGCCTCTATACTCATAGCGTGTCCTCTGTTGTATGTTCATTAGATAAAGATAAGTGAGCTCTTATCATTTCATAAGAATCTCTATACCTTTCGGCTTCTTTATCATCTGTGCTAAATTCACATTTACAAAAAGTTTTAATAGCTCTAATTATTAAAGGATCAGTTTCAACTATCTTACTTTCTAATATTCCACTTAACTTTAAATCTGCCTTAGCTGCATCAATGGAATCTTGTATTTCTTCATCTAGATCGTCATCATCTATTCTTAATGCTAACTTGATTTTATCTAATATCATACACTCTCCCCCTTATAATTGATTTCTATCTTATAATTCTGAAATTTAAACACAAAAAACCAGCATATTATATACTGGTTCTTTTAATTATGTTAAATATTTTTTATTTTAATTGAGCATTTAATAATATTAGGCATATAAATCTACAATTTGACCATCAGTGTCAGTTTTTAACTCCCCATTTTTTTTATTTTTTTCTTCAATTTCCTTTTTATAATCTTCAATTTCTTCTTCACTTGTTTTTCTGTACTCTTCAAGTCGTGCTTTATACATATCTAAATTCCCACATAACATTTTTAAAATGGAATTTAATGAATCTCTAGTATTCTCTAAAGAAGATTTAGTAGCTTCTAACGAAGATTTAGTTTTTTTAAGATCCTCTAAAGCTTTAGATAACTCTGGATCTACATTAGAAGATGCAGCCTTGCTACCTTCTAATGAATCTTCTTTAGATTTCTTATTGATAGATTTAGCTTTTTCATCCTCTACGTCTCCATCTATAGATGTTACTTTATCGTCATCACAAAACGCTTCTTTAGTTGATGTAACTTTATCACCTTTTTTCAAATCCCCTTTAGATTCTGTAACTGTATTTTCTTCTGAATTAGTTGAATTTTCATCGTTACTTTGTGAATCTTCAATTTTATTTGTTAAATTATCAATTTTATTATTTGTACCATAAATTTCTCCATCCACACCTTGGATTTGAACACTTATATCCGTAATTTGTTTTTTTACATCGGAAATTTGACTTTGAATACCTGAAATTTGATTTTCCAAATCCAAAATATGTTTCCTCTGATTATCTTTCATCTCATCCAATCTTTTTTCCATTTGCTGTTTTTGCTCAATCATAGATGTAATATGATTATTTTTTTTATCATTCGATCCTAAACTTGTATTTCCTGCTTTAATGCCTTTTGCTTTAGCGTTTGTTGAACCTAATAAAATATTATTAGATATGTGCATATTGAAATTATCTACTTTCACTCCCCTAACAACTCCTTCATATATAACCATATTTAATTATCGTCATTCAATAATTTTCCTTTATGCACATAATAAGTTCTCCATTCCATTTTTATACACATATTCTGCACATTATCTGTTCTAATAATTAAAACTTTAATAAAAAATCCCCTTATTCTTTTAAGCCCCCTTCTTAATTAAAAGAACTCCATTTGCATCTCTTAACTTTCCATCACCAATTAAAGTAGCCTTATCTATCCATTCATCTGTGTTTTCATCAAAATATCTTTTCATTGTCATTTGTAAATTAGAGTTAAATATATACTCATTTAAATCTACGAATAAAGCAAAAACGGCATCTGCATCTGCATTTTCATAGTTTGGCAAATAATCAGCTTCAACACATAGCACATCATATCCTCCAAATCTTCTTACTGGTGATCCTGTTATTCCATAGTTAGTTCTTGCTATAGGTTGTCCATTGTTATCAACCATTCCATCAATATATCCTTCAAAAGTTGCTTTTGTCATAATCCAAATTCCATTACCTTCATATGCAAGTGGGATTTTAGCAAAAATGTTCTTTTTCCATTTATCCCACTTACCAATATCAGTTGATGAGATTGTTATTTGTTGAGCTTCAGGTATTTCTGTTGTATGTGCTAAGATTCCTTTAGGCTCTCCAACTCCATCCCCTTTAATAACTGAGATTTCTATTGCTACAACTATTGCTTCTGCCATATCTGATGCTATAGTTGCTTCAAATACTGGTAATGATACTGTATCAGCTTCTAAACTTGTGGCAACTCTGCATTGTAGCTTATAGTAACTAAACTCAATGTATGTTTTTATTTCTTTCTTTTGCTTCTCTGATAAAGCGCCCTCTGATTTCCAAGTTGCTTTTGGCTTAACACTCGCAGTAGGAATTTTAACTCCACCTTTAAATGCAGTTTTTCTAATTCTGCTATAAATTTGGCCATAAGATTTTAACTTCTGAACAACCTCATTCATTATAGTAGTTGGAATAACAGCTCCTATATCAGTAGTCATAGTTGTTGAATCTGCTCTTAATTCCTCTGATATAACTCCAGTTCTTGCATAATTCATAAATGCTTTTCTATATTCAAGAGTAGAATATTTATCTTCTCTTTCTTCAACTTCTTCTCTTTTAACTCCTGGAATAAAAGTTTCTCTCTTTTCTCCAGCTTTACCTGCATTTATTTGTCCTGCTTCCTTAATTAATCTTTCCCTTGTTTCGATTTGGCTTTGAACTTCATTTAATTCTCTTAATTCCTTTTCTATTGCTACTAAATCAGCTTTAGGATCTTCTAACATTGTTCTTAATTCTGCTTTTCTTGATGCTATTTCTTTTAATGTTTTCATTTATAAACACTTCCTTCTTTATAATAAAGTTTCAATAACTAACTTTTTTCTTAGATCTTCTTTTTGATTTAAGCTTTCCTTAAATGTTTCTAAACTCCTACAACACATATCACTGCTGTCATACGCAGGGAATGTACATGGACTTACTTCAAATAAATCTGCTTCCACAATGCTTCTCTTATATATTTCTTTACCTTCATACTGAACCTTTGACCATACATCATCATTACATCTGAATCCAAAGGATGAACCATCAACATCTCCACGCTGTACGCTTTCATATGCATCATTTCCATAAGTATTATTAGGCAAATCAATATCATAATTTAATCCACTCATATCCGAATTAAATCTTAGTGTTCCTGCTGAAACACTTCCTAGTGGCTTTGAAGTATCATGATTCCATAATGCTTTTTGATTTCTATTTTGAAGTGATTTATCAAAAGCTCCTGAAGCTATTTCTTCAAGAAATTCATCTCCCCATCTATCTCTCATTAATGTTGGTGAATTATACTTTACTGCATAGCCTCCAATAGTCTTTTTTTGCCCTTCTGAAACTGATCTAATTTCTATCTTTTCAGTCGTCAGTTGCCTTACTTCCTTCTCCTTCATCTATATCTTCACCTCCTCCCAAGTCATCACCAACTGTTGTTGTATCTAACCTTCTTAAAGGTTTATCTCCACCTTCAATTGGTCCAAGATTCATAACATCTCTCCATTCATTAGGAGTCATTGCACTTCTGTCCACCATTTGTACTAAATTAAGCTTCGTTGCCATGGATGCATATTGCAGACTATTAGCTTCAAAGATTATATAATTGCCAAATCCTCTTTCTTTTTTACTAAATAGACGCCTCGTAAACTCTCCACTTAGTTGCTTTGATAAAGGTTCTATTTCAGCTTCATAATAAGCATTCCATTCATCTTCTGTATATTTGCTTTGAATTATATTTTCATTGGTATTAAAAAAGCTATATATCCTCAATACTGCTCTATCCATTTGAGCTGCATTAGGTACATAGCTTTCATTCTTTATTTGCTCTAAATCATATCTTGGATCTGTTGCTGCTACACCTTTTCCTTTATTAATGCTTAAGAATGTATCAACAAATTTACTTACTTCTATATCTCTATCTTCTGGCCTTAAAGTAGATTTAAATTTCATAATCCACTTAATAACCATAGAATTTTTTATAGCCTTTACCATTCCTTGATCAGTAGTATTTACTACTTCCATAAGATTCTTTAATGTCTCTTGTGGTGTATCGCCAAAAAAGTCACTTTCATTAAAATCTCTTCTTAAATGAATTATATCTGAATAAGGGACTGTCATTCTCTTACCTGTCATAAATGTATATCTTAAGAACAGATCTCCTTCTTTCCCTTCTATTAATTCCACAGACGTTGCTGGAATTGGATACAATTCAGTTGCATATCCAAGTTCATCACGCTTAATATAAATAAAAGCATTGTGGTTAAGCATCAACTGAGTTGTTACCTTTTCTAACATCATTTGCATAGTCATATATGGATTAGGTTCCTCAAGAATAAACCTAATATATGGCTGCGGATTAATTTTAAAGTTACCATTAAAATCTAGTATATGTTTAGGATTCAGTTTCCCTATAGCCTGTGCCTTTGGCCTTATTGCTGATCTAACTAAATCACTTTTATATAAATTTCCATCCCAGGCATAAAACCCATTTCCTGAATCAGTAATCATTTCAAATCTCGTAGTAGGCTGTGGAGAGCTTTTATTTCCAAAGATATTTTGAAATAGGCCCAAATATTTTCACCTCTCTTTTAAACCATATTTTCATATTCACTCATTTTATCCAAAAGTACTACATATCCAATAATAAGAGAAACGCCTCCATCAATACGCTTTCTATTATCAGTACCTTTTATTGGCTGAATATTGTTATTTATATCAGTTTTAATTTCCATATTAGATAAACACCATTTATCTATTGGATTATTATTATAAATAATTCTATCAGCAATTAAATCTGCTTTTAATTCCTTCATTGGAAAGCTTAATGTATAAGCTCCTTGCCTAACTGAAATCATTGCATCTTTTCCAAATTCATCTTCATATGCTTGAAGCAAACTATCATCCACATGCCAAGGATCGTAGCCAATCCAAGGTATATAAATATCATAAAGGTCCCTTACTTCCTTAAACCATTCAAGCATGTCATACTTATTTACTTTATTACCTGGACAAACTCTTATTAACCCTTGCTGCTCCCATAACTTATATGGAACATTATCATCCTCTTTATTAGTTTCTTCTTGATTTAATTTTTCTTCTGGTACAAAGTACATTTGAATAACATAAATCTTAGGATCATCGCGTCTCATACATAAAACTTTAGCTGATGCTAAATCTGTTGTTTCTGCTAAGTCAAAGCATCCAATTCCATATCTGAATCCCATTTCTTTAAGACTAAAAATAGCTTCATTGTTAAGCTCATCCCAACGCAACCATGCTGATGCTGAGTTTTCCTTCATGTTAAAATCTTTAACCATTACAGTAGCTTTAAAGGCTGGATCTGATTTGGCTTTATTTACACAATCCCTTAAAAATTCAACCTTTTTAATTGGACCTAATCCTGGATTAGCTTTAATCCACATTTCTTCTTTGTCCCATTCTTCCTTATCATCAAGCTCATATATAAATGCTATAAATCTATCATCCTTTATCTTTCCATCAAGTACACCACATGCATAATCATATTGAGAATCAAATATTGAGCCTCTAATAAAACCATTAGTAGTTATACAATCTAAAAGTGGCTGTCTTCTACTACTCATTGACTGCTTCATTAAATCATATATGTCTCTGTTCTTTATGGCTGCTAATTCATCAATAGTAACCATATGCGCATTTAAGCCATCAAGACCATTAGAATTACTTGCTAATGCTTGAATGCTTCCATAATTAAAAGGACAATATATATCGGATTTTCTTTTCTTAAGATGTTTATTTAAATCTGGCGACTGTTGAATCATTTTATAGCATTCATTAAATCCCTTTTTTGATTGATCCAATTTAGTAGCTATAATATAGCATTCTGGAGATCCTTCTCCATCACCAACCAGCATATAAGTTTCATCCGCTGCAAGCTCTGTAGTTTTTCCGTTCTTCCGACCTCTAATATCAAGTACCTCTTGATATTGTCTAAATCTAGTATCTTTATGAACGAATCCAAAAACTGCTTGATGTTTTGCTTTCTGAAATAATTCTAACTTCAAAGCTCCACCAAGCTCACCTTGAGCTTGCTTACAAAAAGTTTCTATAAACTCAATAGGTCTATTTCCTAATTCTTCATCAAATATCCAAGGATAATATTTTTCTGGATTATGTAATTTATCAACCAGCATTTCATACACTTGCTTAATTCTTTTACATGCAAAAATTTCACCTGATTCAATTTTGCTATAGTATTCTTCTATATAATTCATTATTTTAATTTACCTTTTTTAATAAATTCCATAAGTGCATCTGCTTCTTGTTTTTTTACTTCAATTGGCAGCAAGTCAATTAATTGTTTCATTACTCCTGAATATCGTTGCATGAAAGTCGTATAAATTTTAACCTCTGGTCTTTCCCTGTTAAAAGATTGTTCTCCCTGTTCAAATAATTCAGTCAATCCTTTTTTAATAAGATCTGCTCTCGTATCTTCAAGTAATACTTTCATAAATGCAGCTTCATTAATTAAACCTTCAAGGACCTTAGTTTTATCTTTTGGAAAATCCTTAAATATCTTTTTAATTTTATTTATCTCCTGCTTTATTTTTTTATCTCTTTCCAATTGTTCGGAAATGCTCAAAAATATACCCCCTCCTATTTTCAAAATTTCGTTCGGAGGAAAATTGTTGTCCCCTATACGGTCTCCCAAAGCCACTCCCTGCAAGTTTTTATGGGGGGGCTATGTACTTGGAATCAATTCTCCTTTGTCATTAAACTTGTAACCTTTCTTAGTTGCACTTCTCTTTTCTCTATTAAAGTCATGCTCGGCATTATGACAATCCAAACATAGATACTCTAAGTTATTATGATTAAGAGTTATGTTAGGATTATTTATATTGTTAGGTGTTAAGCCTTTCTTATGATGGACAATGTAACCTGGTCTCTCGCATCTTTCACACAATCCATTTACTGATTTTATATATGATGCTTTGCATTTCTTCCATTCCTTGCTGTTATAAAATCTTTTAGCAAAAATTTTAGCCATTCGTTTATATCTCCTTATCAAATTAAGTGCATAATAAAAGCACTTACAATAGTAAGTGCTAAATTCGATATTACTTCCATAAAAAATATCATAATTCCATCATTAACAAGACTTTTTAATAACTGTATATCAAGTTATAATACTAAATATTTCTTTATATGTTATTATTTTTTCTATTATATATTAAATGTTGTAAAATTATTCCTCCAAAGTAACCAATAAAAATACCAACTTCAGCAGAAATAATCTCAACAATAGTGTTATATCTCCAAAATGCAAATATATATACGCCAACCAATATAATTACATACCAATAGGATGCTTTTAATTTCTTAAATGATTTCACTTCTTCTTTAAATTTATCACAATTAAAATCTAGCCATACTACTTTTCCTAATATCATAACCCAAAAAGTATATGACAATAATAGAATATTAAACTTATAACATAAAAATGATAATGCAAGGCATATTAATATGAATGTCCATTTAATTTCTTCTGGACTTAAACCATATAAAACAGTTCTTTTAAATATTTTGTTTACTATTTTAGTTATTAATATATAAATTATTTGAATAAGCATTCCAATCAAAACTGAATATACTGAGAATGAGAGCCCACTCTGAGAAATATCATTATTATTAGGATTCATATAATATGTCATAACAAATCCAAAGAGTATTAATACCGATAAAATCATGAATATTACAACACCAGTTCCATATCTAGGCATATTCTCTTTTCCTGATTCTACTTCTCCTATTATACGTTGACGCACAAAATATCCTACAACTAAAAATAGTGCTATTACAATTATTGCGCATGTTACAGCAATTCCTACTATAAATTCCATTTTTGTCCCCCATAAGTAATATTATTATTAATTAGTTATTTATTGAATTTATAATAACATATTATGAACATTACGTATACGATATATATTAATATATACACAAATCTACATTTCATAGTAGTTAATTATTATCCTAAAAAATTCATTATTAAGATATTTAATTGAACTATCAAATTATTAACCAACAGTTTCTTTTTATTCCTAATTTAATCTATTAATTAATCTTTAATAACATATCCGATTAATTTGCTATTTACCTACTCTTCAATATTTAAATAAAGAACTTACTAATGACAAGAATAAATTCAATTTAAACGTTCGTGTTTTTCAATTTGAATGTTTAATTATATAGGAGAATCACACATTCATTTTAAAAGTTCTCTTCTTCTATATACCTTTATTTTTTAACCTCGAATGTTAATGCCTTCGAAAATCAAACATTCATATGCAAAAATAAAAAATATCACCTCACAAAATCACTTAATGACTTTGAATATTGATGATATTTTTCTTTATCTAATCCTATGTATAATTCTGTTTCCTGAGTAGTTCTATGGCCTAATAACTTTTGCACTGCTACAATATCCTTACCACTTTCAACATAGATCTTATAGGCGTAAGTTTTTCTCATGCTATGAGCTGAAATATCATATAAACCAAAATACTCTCCTGCTTCTTTTAAGATATTACTAACGGCTTGTACTCCAATTGGTTTATTAATACCTTTCCTAGATTGAAATATATACTCATAATCCTTTTTATCTCTAGTATATTCTTTAAGGAGCTTTGTGACTTTAGGTATTACTTCAACTGTTCTAGGCTTTCTGTTTTTTTCTCTAATATTTTTTGAATTCTTTTTCTTACCTTCAAAAATAGTAAACTCACTTCTCCTAAGAGCTTCCCTTATGTCTCTGGCTTTCAATTTTACTAAATCACCTGCTCTATATCCAGTAGTTATACCAACTACGAATAAAACATAATCACGTTCATTTTTATACTTTAAATAATCCTGAATATCAAGAACCCTTTCTGTATTTGTAATTGGCTTAGCAGGTCTTTTCCTTCCCATACTATTTCACCCACCTCACCTGATCCTTTCATCATTTTTAAAGCATTCTTCTATTTCTTTTTTATTATAGGGATAATAAAATAATTCTAATTCTTCACAATTACTTTTATGAACACAGCCTTTGCAATTTGTAGGTGATTTAGCACATAAAACTTTATTCCCCATAAATCTAATATTTAACTCAACCTTCTTTCTCATGATTCAACCTCCTTACCTATGAAAAATTGCATAATAAAAAAGCACCTAAAAATAAGTGCTTTAAAAATCTAAAATGTCATCTAAAAATTACAAGAGGTTATTCCTTTAACCACATACAGTATATAATATTTTTTTGGTACTGCATAGGTACTTTTCCTGATACCTTCGTGATACCTTTCTTGCTACCCTAACTGCTACCTTTATGGTACCTTTCCTGCTACCCCTACCGATACCCTCTTAAGCTAATTTCAACTTTTGAAACGCCCTATCTATGGAGTTTTTAATGCTTTTTCTTGATTTAAATAACTCTTGTGATGCTCGTGTTATACTTTTCTTTTCTACAAATACTTTTTGTATAACTACTACTTCATCTATATCCAATCTTTTTAATGCATTATCAATTCTCTTATTAGCAATTTCATTAAATCTTATTTTCTTTTCCAAAGTTTCTATTTCATTCATAACATAATCATTATTTTTGCATTTCATAGAGCTTTGAACTTTTTCCTCATAATTCATTGCTCCAAGTTGCTCGCCAATTTTTAATTCTTCAACTTTCAACTTCATATCATCGATTTCAATTTCTCTTAGTCTATATAATGCTAATTCCTTTTTTACTCTCTCGCTCATATTTTTCCACCTATCCTTTATAAAATATGTTATAATTTAGATAGATTGATTAGAGAATCTTCTTTCCATGATTCGTTCTCTAATTGAGATAGGTGTTCATTACGAACACCTTTTATTTTTTAATATTAGTGTTATAAATTAAATTACTTGAATACTTTTTTTCAAATAATAATATACTTGGTTGTTTATTATATTATTATTTATAAAATCCATTGTATTCCCCTTAATTGAAGCATATTTCGAATTTAATATTAATATTGCGAATTATTTATAACATAAAAAATACCGCAAATTCATATTGTGAATAATGCGGTATCCTAACTTATTTTACTTTTATTATAATAAAAGTAAAATATATATTATGTTATCCAATCTCTTTTCCATTTAACGACTTTATTCTTTCTACAATAGAATTAGCTGCTCGACCTGGTCTATCACCTTCAGCTCTAATATTAGTTATCAGAACTTTTCCTCTGATAGTAAACTCAAAATCCGCAGTTATAGTTCCTCGACAGGTTTCATCTTTATTACTGGTTTTTACACCTAAATCGTAAACCTCGGTTCTAATCCTACAACTGTATGGATAACGAATCGTACCAATCCCTTCTTCAACATAAACTACTTCAGATGCTTCTGGATATGTAAGATAATTTTTCTTCACACCTGATTTAAAGTCATTTAGACTACCTTCTGTACCTTCATCTGAAGGACCCATCTTTAACAAATCATTTAGAGTTTGTAACATTTTTTGAAAATCAAGAGTTACTGTTGGCATATATGATTCCTCCTTTATTATTTATTCTAGGTTAGTATTTGCTAAAGCTTTTCTGATTAAACACATGTTTTTTAGGTAATTACTGCCTATCTGTTAAAATAATCATAAAACACCACATTATTCAGTTTTCAAAGAACATTTTTATAATTTACTATGTCATATCTACAATTTGTGCATTATTTAATAACTTTTAAAATAGATTTATTTTTACTGTTTATATATTCTTCGCTGAACTCATTAATATAGTAATCAACATTTGCTTTTACTTTTAATAACCCTTTTTGCTTATCCCAACTTAAAGCATATATTTTATTTATTCTTACTTCTGTATCATTTCCACATACTGTCCAACTATCATCCCACATATTTAATGGCGGAATATCCATATACAAATTAAAAGGAAGTATTAAATCTTGTGTTCTTATGCATCCTCTTGAATCCATACTGAAGAATAAACATCCAGTTTCATTTCTATTTATATCCTTCCCATGGCATTCTCCACCATTTCTATAACTTCGCTTACAATACGCACATTCTAATCGGTTAGGTAAGTCCTTTGGTCTATTCATCCTTAAAATCCCTCCACCATACATACTACGATTTACTCTCTAAACTTCTTCCCCACTTTATCATCCTTCTGAATATATCCCATTTCCCTAAGTTCCTTATTCAAAGCTTCTTTAATATCTAATCCTTCCTCCTCCATTCTCTTTTGTACTCTTGGAACCACTATATCAACTATATCTTTAATAATTCCCATCCTTATAGCTCCTTTTTAGGAAGAGAGCTTTAATTAACTCTCTTCTTATTTATCTTTTGCAGAACCTTAACATTAACATTGTAATCCCTACTAATGCCCCTTCCAGTCCCGCAATGCATTAATGAATATTTCTGTCATATTTCCACATAATAATTTTAGTCATTCAATGTATTCTCTAGCACATAAGAAAGAAGGCTAATCGAATGAAAAAATTTATATATATTCTTTCTATATCCTTACTTTTATTATTTACTTTCAATGCAGTAACTGCCGTGGCTCAGCCAAAAATGTACTCACAAGGCTTTTATGACATGAAAGATTTGAATTTAGGTGAAGATGTTACTTACAAAGTCCAAAACCATCACCCCCATGTTGAGGGCTTATTAATAATTCTTGATCCTGATAGAAAAATACAACAACTTGTAAGAATACCAGCTAGCGCCGCTCAAATTCCTATTACGTCTCTTAAGAATGACTATAGATTTATAATATATAATGATATTCTTTTAACTTTTTCTTAAATTCTGAAAGGTGGCTTATCAAATGAAAAAAATATTCCTTATACTTTCTTCTCTTTTACTTTTATCCTTTAGCATGAATAATTTAACCGTTAAAGCTGATACACTAAATATACAATTACATGAAGGTATTTATAATATAAAGGCTTTAAATTTAATGGAAAATACCAAATACAATATTCAAAATACCTCTGCTGGAACTATTTTTATGATGAGAATAGATGGCGATCAGCAGGTAATGGAATCACACCGTTTATTAGAAAACTCAACAAAATATAATATTGGTCCCTTTAAATATGTTGATAAAATTGTAATATTAGGCCCTGGTACTGTAACAATAACAGAATAGATATTTTCAAATTGCATAAAATATAATGATCTCAATAGACTATTATTTATAATATTTTTTTTGCCCCATTAATTGGGGCTTTTTAATGTAAAAAATTATTTATCAAAATTTAGAATTATTTGAAGTTAGTCTTCATATAATTAAATGTAGTCTCTTCGCTATTACTTTATTGCTCCTTTACTTACGCTTTCATTCATAGTCATTTTTTTGCTTTTACCTTGTGATTTTTAAGCCCCTTTTTAGGGGCTTCCTTCATATTCCCACCAATTAATTAAATAGCATTTTTCATATTTATTTCTTTAAGCTTCTTTACTGCTTTATAATAAAAAGCTGTCTGCTTGCCATCCCATTTAACATTCAAGGTTTCACCGTTGTTGTAAATACTTACTACCTTGCCTATATGTCTTGTGCCTTTATACTCTATTTCTACCAGATCATTTTCCTCAAAATCTATAACATTATGAGCAAAGGTTGATGGTTTAATATAGCTTTCCTTCTCATCAATATCTGTTTCTGCGCTTAAGATATGCAAGTCTATTTTTTCTTTAGGAATCTCAATTCTATATAATTCATCTTCATGATATTTTGGTTTTTGTAAGTATTCTAAGATCCATCCTTTAGGATTTATAACAATTGTCTTATCCTGCTTTTGAATTATTATATTAGCATCACCTTTACGTTTAATGTATTCTGTAACGTGCATGTCCTTAAGTTTTTTAAGCTGCATATCATTTAACTTTCTATCTTGATTTACAAATAGAATTTCATCAGCTGGAAGCAGGTCTATATCTTTTTTTAACTCCAGTTCTTTTACTCCATCACTGTTAAAGTACAGTGTCTTTTCTTCAAGCTCCACAAGCAATGCTCCATATATTCTTTTAACCATTCTTGCTGCATTGGGTTTATATAGATTAATAATTTCTGCAAATTTATCTTTATGACTTTTGACTACTGGTGCATTCTCTTTTTTGGGCTCTTTAACTTCATTAAGCACTAAATCAAATATACTTATTTGACCATCTAAAACTTCATCCATTTTATTTTTAATCATCGTTATCCCACCCAAGGAGCTTCTTTTCTAAGTTGTCATAGTCATAGTTTCTTGGCTCGAAATTATTAAATCTGAGTGCCTGCACCTCTTTATTCTTAGATATCTTAACTGGATTTTCTTTATCTACATAATTACCTTCTAAGATCTTAATAAAATTATTTGGCTTTACTAACCAATCAAAGGTTACTGTCCAGTTCTTATTATTTTGACCTTTTAAGAAACTGCTGCATTTTATGTTTTCTATGGCTTGAAGCATTTTATCTTGTCCATATTCTTTAAGCCTTGCTTGAAGTAATTTATATCTGTTAGTGCCTTTATTTATGGATATGAGCTTTTGAAGTCCAAGTTCATTCCACTTATCTATTATGGGTTGCACTTTAGTGCTACTAACTATATCTTTAGATATAGTATTTATATTATTAATTGTATTATTAAGTATTGTATTATTATCTTCACAGTTTTCCGAATACCCTCTGTCGATATCTCGAGTACCTCTATCGATATTTCGAACACCGCAGTCGATATTCCGAGTACCCCCTATCGATATTTCGAGTAGCTTAATTATTCTAATTTCTATTGCTTTTGTACCAGCTTTGTATTTATAAGAAACACTTAAAAATCCTTTTTTCTCTAAGGATTTTATTATTTCACTACACCTGTTTTTAGATAAGCCAAAAAACTCAGCAAAATAGTCATTAGACGCAAAACATCCTTTTTCATTATCTAAGCTATCTATTTCAACTAAAAATAATTTTTCATTCATAGTTAAATGAGTATTCAGCCAAATTTCTTTTGGTATCCATATGCCTTTAAAATCTCTTTCCACAGTCTCGCCTCACTTTCATTATTTATAATTTCTATTAACTAAAAAACTCAGCTGCATCTACTTAAAGCAACACAGCACCTTTTAAATATTTCAATAAATTCTTCAGGTGTAGTCTTTTTATTAAAACTTTTCCTATTAAACCTTATGTCTTCTCTTGTCATAGCAAAAATAATATTAAAATCTTTTTTGCTGACTTTTGATTTTAAATCATTTAAGAATTCTAAAACCATTTACTTTTCCTCCATTTCAATTTATAATGGAGATACGGATCGCCATCCGTATCTCAAACACTTGTGAACCTTTAATTAAGGTTCTTTTTTTATTTATAAAGTTCATCTTCTTTCATGTTCTTATATTCATAAAAATCAATACATTTTTTTGTATTCACATCAGTAAATTCAACATATAAATCTCCACATTGATTAAAACAAACTTCCCCAGCAGTTACTGTATAGATATCATTAAGCAAATCATTTTCAACTGTAATAGTCCCATCTTTTATTTGCTTCCACATACGTCTTTTTCTTTCTGGAGCATACATTATTGTGTATTCACATTCTTCAGAATCACTTTTAATAACGTCATAGCCTATTTTCCATAAGATTTCTATTATATTCATCTTCTGAATTTCTCCTTTAATATGTTTAAAATAAGTTAATTTGCTTTTAATATCTTTAGAGCATTATTTAAAACCTGAAGTCTTAGCTCTGGAGGACACATTTTCATAACAGCAGCAACTTGTAACTCTGCCATAAGCTCATCAAAGCCTTTTTTATCTTCTAATCCTATAATGGTTACCTTTAATTCATCGCCTTTCATATCCATTCCCCCGTAAATATAAATCATTTCATAATATGTTTTCTTATCACAATGTGTTACCTCGCAAACTTTATAGTTATAATTGCACATACCATTTCATCAAGTGTTTTCATTATCATTTGCCAATCTTCTTTTTCATCTTCATCAACTTGACCATCACGTGAAATCTTAATCATTAACTTCTTAATGCTCTCTAGATCTTCAAGCTCATCTAAAAATGTTAATACTGCTTCAGCTAAATGTTTAACTTCTATCTTTGGAAAAAGTTCTTTCCCTATCAAAGTATTTTGATAATGCTGCAAAATTAAATATGGACGATTATATATCTTAGCCATTTCAATTACTATGTTCTCTGGTGGTGTTCTCTTCCCACCTTCATATGCTCTTAAACTATCAACAGATATATCTAGTAGTTCTGATGATTTTTCTTGAGTTAAGCTTGTACATTCTCTCGCTATTTGGTAAATATTTCTGTAGTATTGTTCCATTTCTTTCCTCCAATGTATAAATTAAAATATATGTATCCAAGTTTATTGGACTATTTTTCAAAAAAAATTTTTGGATCAATTTTATAAAAATTAGATAATACCTTCGCTTTTGAAATAGTGAGTTCTACACTTCCATTTTCAAGCATAGAATATCCACTTTTACTACTATATCCAAGAATTTCTGCAATTTCTTTTTGCGTTTTTCCACTTTCTAACCTAAGTTTTTTTAACAATTGATTCATTCTACACACCTCCTAAAATCCAATAATCTTGGACTACTATATTTTTATAATAATCCAAGGTTGCTGGATTGTCAATGCTTTTCAAAATAAAAAACCAATTTTCTTGGATATGACTTTTATTTATTTATGTAAATATGTACAATTATATTGAACTATTAATAAAGGAGATTATGAGATGGATACATTATCAGATAGATTAAAAGAATTAAGAAAATCTAATAATTTAACGCAAGCTGAATTAGGTAAAATACTTGGTGTAGGAAAAACCACAGTTTCTATGTATGAAACTGGCAATAGTACTCCTAGTGACGAAATTAAATTAAAAATTTCAGAATATTTCAATGTGTCGTTAGATTATCTCCTTGGAAAAACTGATGCAAAAAATTATACTGAAGATCCTAATATCACTATTGCACTTCATAGTGATACTGATTATGATGAACTTCCAAAAGAAGCTAAAGAAGAGATTAATAATTTTATTGAATATATAAAACAAAAATATAAAGATAAAAAATAAGGTGTTCTTTATGAACATCTATATTTTTAAATATAGATTGTTATATTTTATCAAAATATCAATATAAAAGGAGATTTTTATCATGCTAATTTTTATTATACTAGCTCTAATTATAACAATATTTGTTATTAAAAAATCTAAAACTAAATTGCAGAAAACACTAACTGAAACTGTATCTAACTTAAATAAAACAATAAGAGAGAAAGATGATATAATATCTGAACTTTCTAAATATCAAGATATTATCGACGTACAATCAAAATGTGATGAACTTCTATCTAATGCTCAAAATAAAGCGGAGTTAATAAAGAAAAGATATGAAACATTATTAACCTTTGCTCAAATAGAAGCTGAAAAGATTAAAGAAAAATCATTATCTGCAAAAAAGCAAATGGATGAACAAATAAAAATAAGAAAAGTAGAATATGATAACATTTTATCCACTGCGGTAGAACAAAGTAAACAAATAATTTCAGATGCAAATATAAAAGCAGAAGAAATTGCAGGGGATGCTTACAAAGCTTTAAATAACCATAAAGAGTTGGAACAAAAGGCCAAGGCAATGAAAAATGTTATAGAGGGTTATGGCAATAAATATATTATCCCAACTCATGGAATCCTTGATGAACTTGCAGATGATTTTGGTTATACCGAAGCTGGAATTGAACTAAAGAAATCACGACAAAAATCAAAATTTATGGTTGAAAACGGACTAACTGCAAAATGTGATTATGTTGAAAATAATAGAAAGACTACTGCTATTAATTTTGTTACTGATGCTTTTAATGGTAAAGTTGATACAATTTTATCAACAGTAAAAAGTACAAACTACGGTATTTTAAAACAAAAAATTACTGATTCATATATACTTGTTAACAATTTAGGTGAAGCTTTCAGAAACGCTGTAATTACTCCAGAATATTTACAAGCTAGACTTGATGAACTAAAATGGGCTGTTGCTGCCTTTGAATTGAAAGAAAAAGAAAAAGAAGAACAACGCCTTATCAAGGAACAAATTAGAGAAGAAGAAAGAGCTAGACGAGATTATGAAAAAGCTATAAAGGAAGCCGCTAAAGAAGAAGAGATGTTAAAGAAGCTTATGGAAAAAGCTCAGTTACAATTGCAAGAAGCTAACGATCAGCAAAAAGCAGAATATGAATCTAAACTTATAGACTTACAAAAGAAATTACAAGAAGCTGAAGAAAAGAATCAAAGAGCTTTATCTATGGCACAGCAAACAAAATCTGGACATGTATATATAATCTCAAATGTCGGTTCGTTTGGTGAAGATGTTTATAAAATTGGTATGACTAGACGTTTAGATCCATTAGATAGAGTAAAAGAACTAGGTGATGCAAGTGTACCTTTCACTTTTGATGTTCATAGCATGATTTTTAGCGATGATGCGCCAAAACTTGAAACTGAATTACATAAAATTTTTAACAAAAATCAAGTTAATAAAGTTAATCCTAAAAAAGAATTCTTTAAAGTTAATATTAATGATGTTAAATCACAAATAGAGAAAATGGGTATTCAATCAAAATGGACAATGCTAGCTGAGGCTAAAGAGTATAGAGAAAGTTTAGCTATTGAAAATGAAATGAAAAACTCTGAAGAATTTGCTAGTTAATAAAGGTGTTCATCACGAACACCTTTATTTTTAAATATATATTTGAATAATTATATAACTATTTTTGAATGGGGTGATTAATAATGAAAGATTTGCTTAATTTACTTGTGGAAGGCAATTATACTCTGTTCATTGTCTTAGCATCAATGATTATCTTTGTTTGGCTATTTAAAGATATAAAGAAATCTTTACTTGAAACAAAAAATCAGGATTTAGATTTTTTAGACCAGTCAATTAATTCCTATGCACAAGTTTTAAAAACAATATACTCCTATTTAAACAATTCTACTGATGAACATGATTTAATAAACAATATGTACTTGTCATATAAGTATTTTGATAAATCTATTATAGATAAAATAGATTATTTTACATCTCATAGTTTTATTATAACTCCAGAAAAGAAAAGTCAGTTGCTTACAGAGCTATCAAAGGAAATTAAAAATAAATTACAGTTATTAAAAACCAAACAATTGCATTCTATTATAGATAAGAATTATGCTTTTTCAACATTTGGAATATTTGATATGTTAAGTAGAAATCATTTTGATGTATATTGGAATGCCTTTTTATATTCTATATCGATTTTAACTGTTTCTCTTATTTTGCTAATTATTAGCCTAAAATTTATTACGTTAAATGCTCTAAATGTAATGATGCTTATTATATATGTACTTACATTTATTTTTTGGCTGTTTTCAATTTCAATTTCTATGGAATTATTACTTAGAAAGCATTACAAAAGGTCGCTACTATTTATTTTATTTGTTTTCTTACCAATTATATTGACTTATTTTATTATAGTTTGCCCATATTCTATAATGAAACTATTCCTTTTAATTATTTTTAGTACTTCTGTCGTTGCAAGCCTTTTTGTAAATGTAAGATACTCAAAAATGATAAATAATACAAACTAAAATTACTCTTTATCATGATGCTGATTATGATGCTCTTTCAAAAAAATATAAAGATAATAAATAAGGTGTTCATAAAGAACACCTTATTTTTAAGAATTAGTTAATAAATTCAGTACTTCAACCATCTCCCTATCTATATCCTCAGGCTTCATAGCATTAAATATACTTTTCATTGAACAGTTAATTTTGTAGTTTTCCTTAATCCAACGATTTGTAGACTTTAATAAATCTTTTCCTGAAACAATATGTAATTTTTCTTCTAAACTTGTCCATTGTTGATTTATGTAATCTCTAGCGCGAGAAGCAGCCGTCCCTGCTGAAATTTTTCTATCTTGTTCTTGAAATTTTGTTGTATAACAATCTATTACATATTGCTTAAAAGTGCCTACAAGGATTTCATATTTTTCTATAAAATTTGAGTACTTCTCGCCTGTATTTTCTATATTGCTCTTCTATTGGGGAATGTTTAGATCCTTTATTATCATTTTGGAATTTTCAAAACATCTAAAGTTCTTTAAATCAATTTCTCTAGCATATATCCTCCTTGATTATAGACACTATTATCGATTAACTTACAATTTATAATAAATATAGAACTTCTATTTTAATCTAATATATACAAATACATTTTAATTATATTATATTTTGTAAATTTTTAAGATAGAATTTAAATAATCACCTCGCCCTTGAACATATGTTCTTATTGCTCTATAATAATATCATTAATACTGATAATGGTGGTGATAAACTAATGAGAAAATTAAATGATATTTTTTGCGTTATTGAAAAAGAGAAAATATATTTTGAAGAAAGAAATCTTAATTCGTATTCATTTAATGGAATTTACTTTAAAGCTCCAGAGCTTCCTCCAGTTATAATAGTAGAAAAATCTATTGTTAATGATAGGTGTAAATATTTATCTATTCTCGCTGAAGAGTTAGGACATTACTTTACTAGTTTGGGTAATTTAACTATTGAATCTAAAAATTATTCTGAAAAACTTATGAAAAACAAACAAGAGCATAGAGCAAAATCTTGGGCTGCTAATTTTCTTGTAAGTGATGATGAATTCCTGCAAGCACTATGTAATTGCATATCTACTCCTTGTGAGATATGTGATTTTTTTAATATAACTAATGAAATGCTACAATATAAGATACATTCTATAGTTGTTGATGAAAATAGATATAATCATATAAGATCTGCATTAAAGAGAAAGGAAGTCCCATATAATAGTTGTGAAATATAGTATTTTTCCTACTACTTTTTAATAAATATATGTAGCTATATTCAATTAACTTAACCTATTTATAAAACTACAATCAATGTATAACACTTTGGAGGTATACTATGAAAGCAGCTATTTATTCTAGAAAATCAAAATTTACTGGTAAAGGTGAAAGTGTAGAGAACCAAATAGAGCTATGTAAATCTTATGCTAAAAATAACGGCTATGATGATATTTATATATATGAAGATGAAGGCTTTTCAGGTGGTAATATAAACAGACCTGAATTTAAATCTATGATGAAGGATGCTGCGGCAAAAAAGTTTAATGCAATTATTTGTTATAGACTTGATAGAATTAGCAGAAATGTTTCTGACTTCTCTACCCTAATTGATGAATTAAAAGTCCTCGGCATTGATTTTATTTCAATACGTGAACAGTTTGACACTTCTAGTCCTATGGGTACTGCCATGATGTTTATTAGCAGCGTGTTTGCCCAGTTGGAGCGTGAAACTATAGCTGAGCGTATCAAAGATAATATGTATGAACTTGCTAAAACTGGTCGTTGGCTTGGTGGCACTCCCCCTTTTGGTTTTTCTTCTGAACCTATATATTATTTAGATAATAATTCTAAGCAAAAAAAGATGATGAAATTATCTCCTATTAATGAAGAAATTTCTCTAGTGAAACTTTTATTTGAACAATATTTAACTCTTGGAAGCCTTGGAAAGCTTCAAAAATATCTTATTCAAAATGATATTAAAACCAAAAGAAATTCTGCTTGGGATATAAAAGCCTTGCAGCTATTACTTAGAAATCCTGTTTATGTTAAATCTTCTGAACTTGTTATAAGTTATCTTTCAATTAAAGGTGCAACTGTATTTGGCGATCCAAATGGTAATGGAATATTAAGTTATAACAAAAAAGATTCTAAGGATAAATATAAAGATATTAGTGAATGGATCCTCTCTGTTTCAAAACATGAAGGTGTCATTGATGATAATTTATGGATTAAAGTTCAAAGGCAATTAGATAAGAATAAAGATCTTGCACCTAGACTTGTTAATGGCAGCGAATATGGTGTATTTAATTCAGTACTTCATTGTGCTAAATGTGGTGGAAAAATGATTCAAAAGCAAGGTCATGTTTCTAGAAAGACTGGAGAAATTCTTCGTTATTATATATGTATAAATAAAATTAACCCAAGTGATAATACTTGTGATTCTAAAAACATAAGGCTTGATAAATTAGAAAAGAGTGTTATGAAAGAACTCTTTAAGGCTACTGATGATAAAGGCTCACTTATTAAAGCCATTGAGGAATATAAAAAATCTTTAGAATCTGAAGCTGTAGATAAAAGCAGTATTAAATCATATGAAAAGCAAATATCCCAAAAGGAGCTACAGGTAAAAAACTTAATTGATAAGCTTTCTTTAAATCCTAACATATATGATTTACTTTCTTCTAGAATTGAAGAATTGAATAAAGAGATTAAAGAATTGAAATTCAAAAAGTTTGAATTAGAAAATACTAATAGTAATTTAAAAACAGCTATTAAAGAAATCAATGCTTCTACTTCTATGCTTTTGAATTTTAAAAAGCTATGGGAAAATGCTGATTATTCTATGAGAAAGCTTCTTATAAATTCTTTTATTGATTATATTTCTTATAACTCAGATACTCAAGAAGTAGTTATAAAGCCATTTTGCACTAATAAAAAAAAAGGCGCTCTTTAATGTAGCGCCCAAATGCGCCTGCAGTTGCAGCAAAATCTATATTAGTTACCATATTGACATCTGTTTTTGGATTAATATTATTGTGTTTCATAGCATATTCAAAAGCCATTTCAGGGACACCACCTGGTCTTCCTCCTATAATATTTTTTCCTTTAATATTTTGCCACTTAAAATTATCTTCCTTAGTTCGTCCAACTAAAAAGGAACCATCTTTTTGAGTAAGCTGTCCGAAAAGTACCGGGTAGTCTTCTCTTCCTTGATTATTAATGTAAATAGTTTGTTCTGGTCCACAGAAACCGATGTCTGCTGATTTACTTAAAACTGCTTGCATAGTTTTGTCGGCACCTTGACCTGTTTGTAAATCAATTTCGATTCCATTCTCAGCAAAATAACCTTCCTTCATCGCAACATACATAGGGGCGTAAAAAACTGAACGTGTAACTTCATTTAAACGTACAGTTACTTTGCCTTCCTTAGTTTTACTATTACTACTACAGCCAAACATAGATATGGCAGTTACACTCGAAATCAATAAAGCAGTTAATACTTTTAATTTTTTCTTCATGAACAAAGCATCTCCTAATACTGTTTTATGATGTATCATATGATATTTAACAGAATATTGTTCTAATATCTGTTTGCAGCACAGGAATAATTGGTCTGTTAAAATTTTATTATTTAGTTATCTCTTCATTATTTAGTTGTGTTCATCTTTTAAATTCTAATTAAATAATAAAAAGCCGTTACAAAACAAAAAGATTAATACAATACATTGATTTCATAATTATACGATCAATATATTGTATCAAAAATTTATTTTGTGACAGCTTTAATAATAATATATTAGTTTTCACATATAGTTTACTGCTACAATTATCTTTGTATAAGAGGTCTAATCATTCTACAATTGTGAAAAAATATTTTTACAATTCTATACTATTTTAAATCACTACTAAAATTCTATAGTATATATCTTAGCCGAATCTAAGTGTTAGTTCTTCCCCATTTCTATTAAGGTTTCTTCTATTTCTTAATTCCCGTGCAGGAGTTCCCACCACTACAGTATTTCTCCTTACATCTCTATTCACTAGTGAACATGCTCCTATTATACCTTGCTTTTCAATTGTTACTCCTCCTAATATAGTTACACTTGAATATATCTTAGCATAATCCTCTATTACTACTGGTTCATAAGTTCTTATAGAATGATCATGTTCCGCATGGGAGTGGGTAAATATTATAGCTCTTTCACCTATTCCAACAGAGTTACCAATTACTACCCCACCTTTTGAATCAATATACGTTCCTCTGTTTATAAATACATTATCACCTATTTCTATATTATCAGGAACATTAAAACGTACATTTTCCTCTGCTACAAAGTTCTTTCCACAGGACTTAAACAACCTTTTTGCTAATATTTGTCTATAATAAATAGCAAAATTAGCTACTAGAGACATTGGAGACTTATCTAATACATCCCATAAGAAATGAAAATATCTCTTTTCATCCGAAAAGCCCAATTCTCTATTTTTAGGTAAATAATCACCATATAATTTAATCTCATCCAATATCTCAAAAGGAAAAGGGCATTTTATAGAATTCAATATTTCTATTACTACTTCTTTATTTATTCCTTTATCCAACCTAGATTCTATCTTTCCTAATAATTCCTCTATTTTATCCATACCTCATATGATTACTAAAACTATAAAAGTAATCTTTTCCCTCCTCTTTTTTTATAATTCTAAAAATATCTCATTATTATATATAAATTAATAATTAGAATCAGATTGAAACTAATTATATCCATGGCTAATTAGTTTCAATCTGATTCTAATTTTTATTACTTAAATTGTTACATCATCATTATGCAATATATTACTTTTTATATAATTATTGCACCTTTTGTATACAGATTCAACATAATAAACTAAATTTATTTTAAAATCCATAAAAACTTTTATACTTCTTAATTTATTACTTACCCAATATACATAAATATTCCTTGTAATATATTAAGCTTTATTATTATCAAATATATATTACTGTAATAATATTTTTAATATTTAAGCTTTTAGCATTAATTCAAAAATGTTACATAATTCATGCTATCTTTTTAATTTATTTGTTCTTTTTCAAATAATATGATAATATATCTTTATTATTTTTATTAAAAATTAATTATACATAATTCTTTTGCTAGTATTGTTATTTTGTATATCATGAAAGGGGAATTTAATATGAAACTATGGTCCATTATAGCAATAGGAGTATATTTACTTATTTTGCTTACAATAGGATACTACTCTTACAAAAAAACATCTAATCTTTCAGATTATATGATAGGAGGAAGAGGCCTCGGCCCTCTTGTTACCGCGCTATCTGCAGGTGCAAGTGATATGAGTGGTTGGATGCTCATGGGACTTCCTGGTGCAGTATATCTAACCGGTATCTCTAACATTTGGATAGGAATTGGCTTGACCGTAGGTGCTTACTTTAACTACCTTCTGCTGGCTCCAAGATTTAGAGTCTACACAGAGATCGCAAATGACTCTATGACAATTCCAGACTATTTAGAAAATCGTTTTAAAGATAAATCCAACATACTTAGGCTTGTATCTGGTATAGTAATACTTGTTTTCTTTATTCTTTATGTTTCATCAGGACTTGTGGCTGGAGGAAAATTATTTGTTGATACATATAAATTAACTTATACAATGGGCGTGGTTGTTACTCTATCTGTTGTTGTTCTTTATACGTACTACGGTGGATTCTTAGCAGTTAGTCTTACTGACTTCTTCCAAGGAACTTTAATGTTTATATGTTTGATTACAGTTCCAATTGTAGCATATATGAATATAGGTGTAGACGCAGGTACATTTATAAATAAAGTAAAAGCCATCGATCCTAAATTGTTTGATATATTTAGAGGGACTAGCATAGCTAGTATTATTAGCCTTCTGGCTTGGGGATTAGGTTATTTTGGACAGCCACACATCATTGTTCGTTTTATGGCCATAAAATCTGCTAAAGAGTTGAAATCAGCAAGAAGGATTGGTATTGGCTGGATGGCAATAGGTCTTTTAGGTGCTGTTGTAAGTGGTATTATAGGTCTTGTGTATTTTACTGAGCATAACAGTCCATTAAGTGATCCGGAAACAGTATTCCTTCGTCTTGGCGATATATTATTTCACCCATTTATTACAGGAATTATATTATCTGCAGTACTAGCTGCTATTATGAGTACTATCTCATCTCAGCTTTTAGTTTGTTCAAGTTCTATTACAAAAGATTTTTATCTAGCTTTCTTTAATAAAGAAGCTTCTGAAAAGCAACAAATGGTAATAGGTAAATTAGCTGTATTAGTCATAGCAGCCTTTGCTACAGTACTTGCATACCTTCCAAATAAAACAATTTTAGATATTGTTGGTCAAGCATGGGCTGGTTTTGGCTCGTCTTTTGGTCCAGTTCTTTTATTAAGTCTGTACTGGAAAAGAATGACTAAATGGGGTGCTTTATCAGGAATGATTGTTGGCGGTTTAACAGTTATTTTATGGATTGTTTTAGGTTTATCTAGTTTTCTATATGAAATGATTCCTGGTTTCTCATTATCGCTTCTATCTGTAATTATAGTTAGTCTTTTAACTAAAAAGCCAGATAGTGAGGTTAGTAACCAGTTTAATAAAATGGAAAATATATTAACAGATATGAAATAGTATCTTTATATTTTTAAAGGTATAAGATTCTATTAAGACTATACCTTTAACTTATAAATAAAAAAATAATAGTAAGACTAATATTCATAGTCTTACTATTATTTTTTATCTTTATTTACTTATCTTAAATCGTGATACTAACTCATTTAATCTATGAGCCAATTTTGCTAATTGATTAGCTGAATCACCTATTTCGTCCATAGTAACAGCCTGTTCTTCAGCTGATGCTGATACCTCTTCTGTTGCTGATGCTGTGTGTTCTGATACAATTGATGTTTCTTGCATTTCTACTACTGTATCTTTAGCTGTTTTAATCATAGATTCTGTAGAATTATATACATCACGAACTACATCAAAAATATTTCTTATAGCTTTTTCTATATTATCAAAATGAGTTTCAGCTTTTAATGCTGTTTCCATGCCAACAGTAATTTCCTTAGAACCTTCATCCATACTATTACTAATTGTCTCAATTTGATTCTGTATTCCGCTTATTAAAGAGGAAATCTGACTAGCGGCAGTAGCAGACTGTTCCGCAAGAGTTCTTACTTCATCTGCAACGACGGCAAATCCTTTTCCTTGTTCTCCTGCTCTTGCTGCTTCTATTGCTGCATTCAAAGCAAGCAAATTGGTCTGGCTTGCAATGTTAGTTATAACTTCAACAATCTTACCAATTTCATTTGATTTCTCAAGTAACATTTTACTTTCTTCCAAATTGGTTTTATTATTTTCAACAATTAACTTCATACTTTCAACAGCTTTATCCACAGCTTCAAACGCAACTGCGCTTATGTTATGTGACTCTTCAGCTGTTTCAAGCATATCATTACACTTATTAACAACAGCTCTACTTACTTCTTCCATTTCAATTGTTTTCTCGCTGGCTAAAGTTACTTGTCTTGACTGTTCAGTTGTATTTTCTGCTATTACTTGTATTGCTTTGGCAACCTCTCCAGTAACCTTAATGCTATCATCACACGAGTTTGCAAGGTTAGTAGAAACTTCATTTACCTTTGACGATTCACTAGTTATATCCATAATTATGCCTCTTAATGCCTCTATTGTATGGTTAAATGCTCTAGCAAGATTTCCAAACTCATCTTTAGATTTCACTTCTATTGAACCACTTAAGTCTCCAGTAGATATGACTTCTGCAAATTCATTAAGTTGTACTAAAGGTCTAATTAACTTAGTTGATGCAGTAAATATAGCTACTGATAAAATTACAGTAATGGCTATAGCTATTCCAATCATAATTAGTATCAAGTGATTAGATGAAGCAAAAAGTTCATCCTCATAAACAATATTTATAACTGTCCAACCAGAAATTGGCGACTTTGCATAGAATGCAATTTTTTTCTCCGATCCACTTCCAAATTTAAAAACTCCCGGTTTATCGCCTTGAATTGCTTCATTAAGTTTAGTAAGCTCCGAATCGTTAACTGTATTTATTTTCTCTTTCATAGCCCAATCTTTATTTGGATGAACTATAAAAGTTCCATCACTTCCTAATAATATTCCATAACCTTTTTGTCCATATTTCAAGTTTTTCACTTGATCTTCCACTGCTTCAATAGCTAAACTAGAAGCTGCTCCTATTCTTACTTTTCCTTGATCATCTTTTTGCCATGCAAACATCATTACAACATTCTTATTATATGCTTCCGAATATGTAGGCTTAAATATGGTATCATAAGGTACCCCATTTGTCTTTGAATATCTTTCTGAAGCTTCTGTTGCGACACCTTTAGCCCAATTAGCAGTATTAAATTGACCATTGCTAACATTATAATATCTTGCTTGAAGCTTACTTAAGCTATCCTTATTACTCCATTCACTAGGTTCTATATTATTTAATATATGTACTGCTGCATATTCATCTGGATAAGTATTCTTGATGAAATTAAATCTTGATAAATTCAGTCCATCTACTAAAGCTAAAGATCCATTTGTACTATTTAAATCTAAATTCGGATTTTTATCCAAAAATTCTTTAAGTACAGGACTTTGAACTGTTTCCTGAACTTCTCCAAGCCTACCCTTTAACCAAGTATTTATATGATTTGTTGATTCTGTTGTTCTCGTTAACATAGAGTTGACTAATTCTGTTTCTATTATATTTCTAAAATTTATATATGCAAATCCAGTTAATGATAACAGACCAATTACAACGAGTGGCAAAATTATTGCCATAAACTTTGTTTTAAAAGACATTTTCATAATTAAGTATTCCCCCCTTAAAATATACAGATCTTTTAATCTTGAAACTCACTATTATTTAACCATATATGTTTTAGTTCTTCATCACTTCTATTTAATGTTTTTCTTTCTCTAATTGGCTTTGCAGGTACTCCCGCAACCATTGTATTTTCTTTTACATTTTCACTAACTAAAGAACAGGCTGCTACTATGCTTTGTTTTCCAACTGTTATACCCGGTAATATAGTTGAATTAGAATATATTTTGGCATAATCTTTAATTGTGACCTTTGCATATGTCCTTGATTCATGATCATGTTCCTCGTGGGAATGAGTAAATATTGTTACTCCCTCAGTTAATGTAACCGAATTTCCTAACACAACTCCACCTTTTGAATCTAAAAACGTTCCTCTATTTAGAAACACGTTATCTCCTATTTCAATATTATCCGGCACATTGAAACGTACATTTTCTTCTGCTATAAAATTCTTCCCACAAGATTTAAATAACTTTTTCGCTAGCATCTGTCTATACAGAATAGCAAAATTAGATATAAGGCACATAGGTGACTTATCTAGCACATCCCATAAAAAATGAAGGTATCTTTTTTCTTCAGAAAACCCCAATTCATTATTTTTAGGTAGATAGTCGCCATATAATTTCATTTCATCTAATATTTCATATGGAAAATAGCATTTTAGAGAATTTAAAATTTCTATTACGCCTTCTTTATTTATACCTTTATTTACTATAACTTCTACTTCATTTAATAATTCGTCTATTTTACTCATATCGTTTCAGATTATTAAAACCGCTAAAAATAATCTTCTTCCCTCCTTTATAGTCAAAATTTTAATGCGATTTTACAAACAACACTATGTTGTACTGGTTGTCCAACTTATTTTAGCTTTGCTATTAATTATCATGATTATATTTTATTAATTCTTTCACTCCCTCCGCAGCTTTTAATATTATTTATAATTCAAACTTCGAATATTTAGCAGCAAATACTTTGCACACGAAAAAAATAATAAAAATAGCCTTCTTATTGTAAGTTTTAGAACATAAAAAAGGTGTCTACATAATTGTGGACACCAAAATTAAAATATAAAATTTATTATTATAAATACATTTTGGCAACCTGACAATCATAGAAAATTAAATTTTTCCTTAGACTCATAGCTTTGCGACCCTATTTTTCAATAAGTGTGCCTATTGATATTATATTTTTTTCATTTTTATTCTATTATTACATCTTTTACAACATTTTTCAACTTATATACACCAAATTTAGGTTATTATATTGTAAAAATGGATATTATTTTATCATTTAATTCAATATACTTCCACTTATTCAATAATATATATTCATTAATTAAAATATATTAAAGATATTTTTCTTATTACTATATTGATAAATTAATTTGAAAATCCATAAACTTTGTAATTCCATATATATATTAATTCATGAAAATATATCTCCTAAAATCATTTTTTTATAGAGTTTACTTTTTAAGTTCTGTGTCAAACTCTCTTCTTGTCCAAGTTCTAAAATCAGCTGGATTCTTTTCATCAATTAGAAATACTCTCGCACCACGAGGAATATTGTCATCTCCATATCCTCCGTAGCCAGTATATCCAGCATACCCAAGCTTAACCCCATCTAAAACAGCACAATAATTATTGAAATGATCATGCCCTACAAATATGCCTTTCACATCACCTATTTTAACTATTTTATTAAATAAGCATAAATTTATCTTGGCGCAACTCTCATCTTCAAGCCTTTCACCATTTACTAATCCAGTCTCCCATGCCTTTTTAAACTTCTTTAAGGGTATGTGAAAAAACATAAGTGCCGGTATTGATCTCTTGTATTTTTTCTTCAAGTTTATTGATGTCTTTTTATACCACCATATTTGAGTAAGTTTTATCCAATCATACCCTCCAATAATACTAGGAGCATATTTCCCTGAATCAATCATATATATATTAAATTTGGGAGTTTTATCTTTTGAACTTTCTATAAGAATATTGTAATTGCCTATCCTATCAAAAGTCTTGTAACCAACTTGACTCATATTATGTTCAAAGCTCATATATAAATTCATCATCTCTTCTTTCGTCATCATATTATGTTCATCATCATGATTACCAAAAACTATACACCAAGGCACATTTCTATTTTCCATTGGCTCCGCTATATGGTTTATAGCTTTCTTTACATCTTCTACTGTCTGGCATTTACCATCAATGATATCTCCTGATAATATGACCATATTAGGATTTTCATAATCCAAGATCTTATTCATAAGATTTATAGACTTGTCTCTGCTTGGTCCTTCGTGTATGTCAGTAAATTGGACGATTTTAAACTTCCCATTAGTATCAAACCTAAGGTTATTTTTCATATATACTCACCTTTCTTAAAATATAATATTATATGAAACCTAGGTTGTATCTGACACTAACTATTTACTAATCAAACCTTATTTTGTATTGTAAAAGGACTATTGAATTTTGCAACAGTCCTCTACACCTTATGAAACATTAAATATAATAATGATTTTATATTTTTATAGCTTAAATTCTTCTATCTTTTCTTTTAATTCCTCCGCCATATCTTTTAAATTATTAAAATTATTAACAAAGTTATCTGTTGAAGCTGTTACTTCTTGCGCTGTTGCTGAAACTTCCTCTGTTCCAGACGCTGTTTCTTCTAATATTGCTGATAAGTTTTCCACTTTTTCAACAACATCATCCTTCATATTATTTATAGAACTTACACCTTCAGCTATTTTACTTACCTTTTCTGTTAAACTTTCTATAGATGTTACTATTTCTGTAAATATAACTTCTGATTCCTTGACTGCATGCTCTTGATCATCTACTGTTCCACTTGTTTCTAATACTCTGCCAACTGCTAATTCTGATTTACTTCTTATTTCTTTTATTATTTCATCTATTTGTTTTGCCGAAACTGATGTCTCTTCTGCAAGCTTTCTTATTTCATCAGCAACTACTGCAAATCCCTTTCCTGATTCCCCTGCTCTAGCTGCTTCTATTGCTGCATTTAAAGCTAAAAGATTTGTTTGTTCTGTAATTGCACTTATTGCTTTATTCATTGTACCTATTTTCATGATGCTTTCTGAAACTTCACTTACAACATCTTTTACTGATTCAGTACTTTTTTTAGTTTCATATGATTTATGTATAACAGTCTTTACAATCTTTATCCCATCTTTACCTAAATCATTTGCTTTTATTGCCATGTCATTTACACTTTCCGTCGCTTCTTCTATCTTATTCATAGCTTGAGATAGTAAATCCATGCTGTGTGATATCATTTCCAAATTGCTAGAAGACTCCATAGTTCCACTTGATATTTGATTTATTGTCTCACTTACCTGATTCATAGATATTGCTACTTCTTTGCTCATATTAGCTGAATTTATAGCATTTTTATTTACATTTATTGCTGAATTATCAACGCTCTTAATTAGTTTTGCAATATTATTTTTCATCTTATTAAAACTATTTTCTAGAATGATAAATTCACGAATATGATTATTTATAATAATTTCTTTGTTAAATTCCCCATTAGCGGTTCTTTCCATTCCATCTTTTAAGGCATTTACTCCTTTACTTATTCTTCTAGCAATGGCCACAGTTATCAGTAGTGTGATTATAGCTATTGCAAAAATAATTATAATTGATGCTATAGTAGAATCATTTTCCGATTTCCTTAATTCACTAGATGGAATATTTAGTATTAACTTCCATCCAGTAAGTTCTGAGGTCTCAAAGTACCCCTCATATGTATTATTATTATAATTAAATTTAATTTTTCCCTTATCACTAGTTGATATCTCATTCCAACAATTGTATTCAGTTGGCTCTGTTCCAGCAATCTTAGCTTTGTCATTGTCTGAAATAACTACACCATCTTTATCAGTAATAATAAACTCTCCAGTTTGTCCATATTTTATACCTGATAACTGATCCGCTAAAGCACTTAGCTCTACATCTATAGCTATAACACCTATCGGTACATTATCTTTAATTACAGCCCTATATATTGTTATTGCACTTTTTCCCGTTATCTTATCTTGGTAAGGGCTATGAATAATATACTTACTGGGATTTTCTATAGTCTCTTTAAACCACGGTTTTTCTGTAGCATTATAATCATCAGGCAATTTAGTGTCAAGTATTTGAAATACTTTTCCAGTATTATCTGAATAGTATATGTTTAAAATACTTTCATCAGTCTTTTTAATTAATTTCATATCTCCATTTAATTTATTATATGGGGATTCTTTAATATTAAGATCATTACCCTCAATTAATGTTTTTAATATATCCTCATAATATGTAATCTTATTATTTATTATTTCCTGCCCTACATTTGATAGTACGGTTCTATTTTCATCAAAACTCTTTTCATTACTCCTCCTTGATGTCGTTGTAGAAATAATACCTAGAATAACTACTGGTATTATTGCTAACATAGCAATTGTAATAAGCAAATATAATCTTATGCTCACCGCTTTAATTTGATTTTGTGCTTTATGCATATTTTCCTCCACCTCATAATTTCATAATTAATTCCAGTTCATATTATATCGCAAAATATGCCAAAATATCTCATTTAACATTATTTTTTATGAAATCTTGCTTACAAATATCATTTTCATTTTAATTTGTTATACTTATTAGCAACATTTTAACAAACTAACTTATTAATTATCATACTTCCACTTAAATCCTTAAATTTATATTTATTTTTACTAGATCAAATTAGCAGGTTAACATGTAACCGAGACTTTTTCCTACATGTGCATTTTTAAGTGTATGTAGAAAAAATTGGTCAGACGGATATATTTTCTTTTCTCTTTTTAAATATAACCTTCTGAATTATCCCTTTTCATAATTTATTTCCACAAATGTTATCACATTTCTGAATTTAATTTGAATATAAATTCCTAGAGAATAAAAAAACAAAATCCAAGTTATATCATTAACTTAGATTTTGCTTTCACTCAACTCGTATATTCTTTATTTTAATGCTTCTACATATTTAATCCTGAATAAGCTTCTTCTCCATGTAAAGAAATATCTAGCCCCTCTGCTTCTTGTTCCGAAGTAGCTCTTAGATCCATTACTAAATTCATGACCTTAAGTATTACAAATGTCACAACTGCTGCATATAAGGCAGTTGCACAAGTCGAAATTAAATGAGCTTTCAAAAGTGCAAAGTTACCATATATTAAACCATCAGCACCTGCTGGATTAATTGCCTTTGATGCAAAGATAGCTGTAGCTATTGATCCCCATATTCCTGCTACTCCATGACAGCCAAAAGCATCTAACGCATCATCATATCCTAATTTTCTCTTTAATATCGCTATCGCAAAAAAGCTTAATGCTCCGCCGACTGCTCCAATAAGTACAGCTGATATAGGGCTCACAAATCCTGCCCCCTGAGTTATTGCAACTAACCCAGCTATAGCTCCACTTACTGTTCCTAATGCTGTAGGTTTTTTATAAAGTAACCATTCACAAAATACCCATGCAACTGCTCCCGCAGCAGCTGAAGTATTAGTTGTAAAGAATGCATTTACAGCTACATAATTCATTGCAAGGGCACTTCCTGCATTGAACCCAAACCATCCAAACCATAAGAGTCCTCCACCCAATATTGCCATAGGTATATGGTGTGGTTCAGGAATTGCTCTCTTTCTTTTACCAACAACAATTGCTGCAACAAGTCCAGAAACACCAGAATTTATTTCTACTGGATTTCCTCCAGCAAAATCAAGAACACCTAAGTTCTTTAACCATCCATTAGCTCCCCACACCCAATGAGAAATAGGATCATAAACAAATGTACTCCACAAAATAATCAATATTATAAACGCTGGGAAATTCATACGTTCAGCAACAGACCCTGAGATTACAGCTGCAGTAATCGCAGAAAACATTAACTGAAATACTACAAATTCTAAATGTGGTATTGTGCCCGCATAATCCGCATTAGGCGCCATTCCTATACCTTTTAGAAAGCTCCAATCTAAACCTCCTATTACCCCTTTTACATCTGGACCAAAAGCTAGAGTATAGCCTATAAAAATCCATTGTAAAGATATAATAACAAGAGCTGCATAACTATGTACTGTAATACTTAATACATTTTTGCTTTTAACCATACCTCCATAAAACAAAGCTAACCCTGGCACCATTAACATTACTAACGCTGCACTAATAATTACAAATCCCATATCTGCGCCGTTTAATAATTCCATTTTCTATTCCCCCTTGAACAAAGTTAATTAAATTTTGAGTACAATTGCTTATTCTAAGTTGTTAAAAAATAAAAAAGACGCTTCCACTCCAAACAAGGTATACCCATACTGAATATATCCTTTTTTGAAATGAAAACGCCATTGTTTTCTACATATTTCTTTAAATTTTTAAATTACTTTTATTAGTTTACTATCCCATGTTTTATATGTCAATATAAAATGATAATTTATTATTAATTATTTTTCAATATGAATTATTTTTTTCATTATACATATGGGCCAGATAAAATAACAAAATCTCAGGCGACTGTGAGCCAAAGATTTTTAAGCGTCTGCCTTTTTAAACGTATGTAAAAAAACTCTCTTGTTTTTGCATAAAATCAAGAGAGTTCTAATTAAAAATAGAATTCTTATATACATATTACTAATTAATTTCTATATCCACATGAAAAATCTTCTCCAGGATTTATATCTAATACAACTCGTTCGGGTTCCACAAGTGCAACTTCATGTCGACATTTCCACTTACTATTTTCCGTAATTCCTTCTATAGTCTCTATTTCTTCAAGAACATCGCTATTTTCAAAAATATAATATCCATAAGAATATAAAATATTAGATATTTTGTCTGGATCTAAATTTTTAAAATGACATTGTAAATCACATAAACCTACTGCTGATAATCCTAATGTATCCATTACATACTCATTCGCATTATTTTCAATGTTAAATAATCTTACATTTAATATACCAAGTAAAACATCATAATCATCATTTAGAGGATTATTTTTTAGATACTCTTCCCTGCTTATTACTTGTTCAGTAATATCAAAATGAATGCCTTCACATTGAATTAGTTCAACTATAGAATAAAGCGTTTTTTGAAAAAGTCCTATTCTTTCAGTATAATTTAATCCTATGGCCATTATATCTGTAACCAAAACTCTAACCTTACATTTTTCAAATTCTTCTTTATTTGCATAGTTAAATGATTGTCCTAATGATTTTCTCAATTTATTAATTTCAGGCTTTTCTTCAATGATACTAATAACAATTCCAACAGGAGCATTTACATTTTTATATTCTAACATATAGTCCATAAATGCAAACGAAATATTGTTATCTCTATTAGATGTAACTTTAACATTTTTAAAATATTTTTGTATATTTTTTAGTAACTCATTTTCCAAAATAACAGGCTTTTCTTTCATCAAAAGTTCAACACTATATATTTCCGAAAAAGCATCAGCTACATTTTCTAATTTTCCATTTTTACTTACTTCATATCTTTTCATTTTATACCAACCTTCTTTCTTATTTTTTAATTTTAATTAAAATAAATTCTTTATTCTTTGCTCCAAATAAAAAAGCTGCCTCAAAACATAATTAATTTTGAGACAGCTTTGTCTATGTAAATATTTATTTATTATAACATAATATATCTAAATTTAATATATATTCATTTAAACTGTATACATTTTTATAATTATTTTTACCTCTTTCATTTTTCATTTAATTTGCAGATTAATTCATTCACAAATAGTTTAATAAATCCATAATATTATTAATAGTATAGAGATATTCAAGGAGAAAGCTATGCCCTTAAAATGCAAAAACCATATAAACTTTGACAAATTACCCAAAAACTTTCCTCCACAACATCAGGATTGTCAGCCTGGAATTGAATCACTTATGGATCCACCTCCTATATTTGATAATCCTGATTATAAAGGGAGTGACAAATTAAAAGATAAAGTGGCACTAATTACTGGTGGTGATAGTGGAATTGGCAGAGCCGTTGCCGTTGCTTTTGCTAAAGAAGGAGCTGATGTAGTAATTTCATATTTATATGAACACCAAGATGCAATAAAAACCAAGGAATATGTTGAAAAATACGGCAGACGTTGTTTTCTCATGCCTGGTGATATTGCCTACAAAGATTTCTGTACAAAACTAGTTGAATGTACAATTGAAAAGCTAGGAAAGATTGATATTCTAATAAACAATGCTGGTGTTCAATTTCCTCAAGATAGCATAGAAGAAATATCATCTTCCCAATTAAAAACAACATATTCAATTAATATATTTCCAATGTTTTATCTAACCCAAGCAGCATTACCACACATGAAGCGAGGAAGTGCAATTGTAAATACTGCCTCCGTCACAGCCTACCAAGGCCACAAAACCTTGATTGATTATTCTTCAACCAAAGGCGCAATCGTAACCTTCACTCGTTCTCTTTCCCAATCCGTAGTGACTAAAGGAATTAGAGTTAATGCCGTAGCTCCAGGCCCCATTTGGACGCCACTTATAGTATCAAGCTTTTCTGCTGAAGAAGTTGCTAAATTTGGATCTGACGTTCCTATGAAAAGAGCTGGCCAACCTTTCGAATTGGCTCCAGCATATGTATATCTTGCATCTAATGACTCCTCCTATGTTACTGGACAAGTACTTCATGTAAATGGTGGAACTATGGTAAGCAGCTAAAATATATGTTCAGCTTAAACTTATGCTTATAACTCACCGAAAGAATGGGTACTCTGTTGTTTCGGTTTCTAGAGAACTGTGATGGTAATGATTCTTAAGTGAAATTCAAAATCTATGATTTGGTAAATTGAACTTACTCAGTGAACGTAGTGAGTCAAGTTTCCTTTAAAATTCCACAATGCTTGTTCAACACATGTCGTTGAGGCAAGCATTGTGGGTACAATTTCTAGTCTTAGAATCATCCATCAAAATTCCTAAAAACCGAAACACAATATGTTACTTATTCCGGTATGCTACACGTTATTTATCTATACTATTCTTCCCGTTGCTTTTTATTTTTTAGCAATGCAGACGTATCTAATCTTTGGCCTTTATCTCTATTTCTGTTGCCTTCTTTAGTTTTCTTTCTTAGCTTTTCCACTTTCATATCTTTTTCTTTATTCACACTTGTGCTTTCTTTTCCCTTTAGCTTGCTTGCATGTTCAGGATTATTAGCAAATTTATCATTTTTATTATCCAAAGTAGAATTTTTCCTTTTCTCTGAATAATGATTCTTATCTAAATTCTTCCGACCTTTAAGCGCAGTTAATTTAGCTATAAAACTTTTGAAATACTTATCAAAACTTAAGTTCAGTCTTCTATATGCTATATCAAAAAGGAATAAGAATATAGCAATAACCAAAGCTGGGATTGTTAGGTTTACAGGTTTGTATGCGCTTTTAATATCTCCTGCAAATGCTTCTTTAGGTTTATTAATAAAGCTTCCTTTTACTTCACTTACCAATGTATCTATTTTATTCTTATTCTTATTGAATTTATATTCATCAGAATACTGAAATGAGAATGCTCCATTATAATTATTTAATACTTCTCCATTATTATCTTCTCTTATATTGAAAGTATAGAATCCTAAATCATTCAGCTTAACTCTTCCAACAAATTTTCCCGGTTCTTCCTGACTTAATTCTAATTCGCCATTTTCTCCGCTTTCACTATTGTATACGGCTTTAATTTTAGACCCATCTTTAACTGAATCACTGTAAAACTCTACAACAGCTTCGCTGCCACTTTGAGTTATAGACACTTTTCCGTCATCACTAAGATCCGGAATTGTCCAATAAATAGCATTTTTTATTAGCTGCGCTCCTTTATTCCAAGTTAAGAAATTACCACTCCACTCTCCATTAATATCAGATGTCCAGCTTACAGTTTTGCCTAGCCCATACTGATTAACTGCAAGTATTGGTTCGTCATGATTGGATGATAAAATTTCTATAGCTTTATCTTTAATGGATGTACCAACATATCCAAGTAATGTAGGCAATGAATTCTCTACCATCACCCCATTTAAAATTTCATGATTACCTACTATTTTAGGTGTAAATTCTTCATTGATAATATAAGTACCAGCAGATAAGAGTACTTCCTTTGCAAAAATTCTAGGTATATCAGTGTATTTATCAGTATGATAAGTTCTTCCCTTTCCCATCTCCGCTAATTGTTCTAAAAGCTTGCTATCTGCATCTTCGCCTACTGAAACTGTAGATAATGTTATACCGGCCTTATCTATATCTCCAAGTAGATCACTATAATTACCCACTCCAAAATTATCTTGTCCATCTGTCAAAAGAATAATATGTTTAATCTTAGCAGTGCTTTCAGATTGATTCTTATAAGCCTCTTCCAACGCTGGGTAAATAGATGTACCTCCACCTTCTCCAATTCCTGCAATCATTCCTTTAATTTGTTCCCTATCTGCTGCCTTCTGCCTTTCAACTACTTCTTGGTATTTATCATCAAAAGCAATAACATTGATTTCATCCGTAGCTCTTAAATTATCTAAGGATCTCATTGCAGCTTCCTTAGCTAATGTAAGTTTACTAACGCTGCCATCGCCACCAGACATACTTCCGGACTTATCTATCACTAAACTTATACTTATTTGAGGAACCTCATTTTTACCTTTCTTATCCATGTTTACTGGAAGGATTTTTTCTAAAGAGGTATCTTTGTAGCCTCCTAATGCATAAGAATTTTTCCCTCCAAAAGTAACTACTCCTCCGCCATAATCTTTAACATAAGTCTCTATATTATCCATGAAACCTTTGTTTAAATCATCTACGTGAACATCTGACAGCACTATAGTTTTATATTCTAAAAGCTCATTTAATGTCCTTGGTGCCCCTGCTGGTAATACTACATTAAATTCACTGTTAGCTGCTTTTAAGGTTTCAATAACTCCAGAACTTTCACCTTGACTGCCTTCAATAACTAAAATCTTAGGTTTTGAAATGACATTGGTAAAACAACTATACTCATTATTAGTTTTATTACTATCCTTCTCTGGTTCAATTAAAACCCTATAGGATTTAAAACCTCCTGTAGTTTGAACATCCTTAAATACAAAGGTATTGCTGCCTTTTTCTAACTTGACTTCTTGTTCACCTTTTTTATCTCTTCCTGAGAATAAAGATAGTTTTGCTTTAGTTTGAACATTTGATTGAATTTTCGTAATTACTGAAAATTCTTCTCCAATAGAAATGTTATCTGGAACTTTAACCTCTTCTACATATGCTTCATCGCCAATAGCATTATCAACTTTATATACTTTTACATCGATATTTTCCTTATTGATTATAGGAATGCTTTTTAATAAATCTCCTTGGTTCTCTTCTCCATCTGTAATAAGTACGATTCTCTTAGCAGAACCTTTATCGAATAATCCAATTGAACTATTGACAGCATCCTCAATATTGGTAGAATTGACTATAGGCGCAGCTTTAATTTCCTTATATTCTTTACTATTATCCATGAACTTATCTACTGATGCATTATCTCCAAAGACGATTACTCCTGCTTTATTATTCTTAGGTATTTCTTTTAAGGCATTATCAATAAACTTAATTCCCTCACCTCTAAAATTGCTCATGCTATCTGAAACATCTAGTAAAAAAACTGTGCAAGTATTCCTTCCTTTTAGATTCAAAGTAATATCAGAAATTCCTACAACTATAAGCATTAAGATCATTATTCTGCTAATTAATATTAACTTGTCCTTTCTTACTATACCTTTAAGCTTTTTTAGAGTTAAATACATAAATACTAAAATTATTGGTATCAATAGTAATGCATATATCCTTGTTATTTCTATACCCATAATCTCCCCCTAATTACCTTTTAAGTATAATATCCACTCAGTTAACAATCCTATTAATGCTAACATCAATAATACTGGAATTAAACTTAAACCTTTCCTTAAAATCTTAGTTTGATCCTTCAAATTATTAACTTCCCCAATATTTTCTTGCGATAAATTACTTTCCTCACTTGCTGGGAAATTTATAGAAAATAATGCTTCCTTGCTATCACCCTGTTCAAAAGTTTCTTTGACTTTATATAGTCCAAGGTCAGAAATGCTACTATATCTTGTTCCTTGTGCAATATCCTCGTAATTTTTACCTGGAGCCTTAACTTGAATTTTATCACTCAAAGGAGTTCCTTTAATTAAAATTTCCTCTCCCGCTTTAAAATTATTTTTATATAAACTCCCAGATTCAATTAATTTTTCTTCTAATTCATGTATTAAAAGTGGAAATTCTTTTTTTAGTGCAAAATCACTATTATGAATATCAAAGCCTAAAGCGCCAATCTTTCTTCCATTTGCCTCTCCCCAAAAACCAATTGTCTCTTCATTTATCTTTAAAATTGCTTTTCCAAAGTATGGCATATCTATTTTCTTATAGTTAGAAAGGGTAACCTCAAGACCTTTTGTATACTTTGATAGTTCTTCTGAAACTCCTGTAGCTCGTCCAACTTCTTCTCTATTTTCTACCTTGAAAAATTCATTTGATACAGGATTTATAAATAATATACTTCCACTTTTCGGCATAACTTTTGGCATAACATTATCAAAAACATATAAATCATAAGAATCTTCCGTTATGTTATTTACATCATTTGTTTTATATAATTCAACATTATCTATAGTGTTAAAGCTTTTCTCAAGGAAAACATTCTGATCTGTTACTAATAATATTTTCTTTCCTTTATCATTGCTAATTACGTCATAGTAAGTATTATCTTTAGCTATTAAGTCTTTCTTTGATAATTCTCCCTTTAAGTAACTTCCTTCTAAATTCTGAAGTTCATAATTTAATGTTTTACTTTCACCTTTAGATAACTCTAAAGAGTCTACCTTTAATAAATTATCTCCATCATATAAGGAAAAATCACCACTATAATCACTATTCCCTGTGTTTGAGATTGTCGCTATAACCTTTATCTTATTATCTATAAATTTATGAGATAAGTTTGTTATAGCTGCATTTTCCCCACTATTAGCTAAGGTAATTACTTTACCATTTATATCCCCTAAATCAATATTCTTATCAGTTACTACTATAACTTCATAATCTTCTAACTGTTCTCCTAGAGACCTTATATATGATAGAGAATTGCTTATATCACCACTTCCATAAGTTTGGACAGCTTCATCTATATTACTCTTACCCTCTAAATTAGTCGTTCCGTTAAAAGCTAATATATAGTTATTTGTATCTTCCTTTATTGACTTAATATAATCACGAACTATCTCTTTTCCCTTATCAAGTCTAGTTTTCTCCCCATCGTATAAGGTGCTCATGCTTGCTGTAGTATCCACTACCACTATTAAATTCTTGTAAGTTTTGCCGCCAAACTTTAAAAATGGATTCATTAAGGCAAAAATTACTAACAAGACTATTAAAATTTGAAGTATCATCATTATATTCATTCTTAGTTTTTCCCATGGAGTGTTTGCTTGTGTGTTTTTATAAGCCTCTTTCCATAGCAGTGAAGATGATACTTCAACTTCTTTATATTTCTTTTTTAATATGTAAAGTACGATTATTAAAGGAATCGTTACTAACAACGCTAGTGGCCAAAGACTCCCTATCCCCATCCTCTATTCCTCCTTTTACGTTTTCTAATAAATCACTCTCTTCTTGCCAAAATCATTTAAAATTATTTCTTCCAAGCTTTTATTAGTATTTACTGTTATTAAGGTTCCTCCATATTTAACAGCTAAATCTCCCAGTTTATTATTAAAATCTTTTAAAGCTTTTTTATATGCTTCAATTAACTTATAGTTAAGATTTAATTTTATTTTTTCTATTGTCTCACAGTCAATTAGAGTAACCTCATCTTCAAGGGATGGATTCTCCTCTTCCTCTGCTAATATTTGAACCAGAACAATTTGTTGTTTTTTATAGGCTAAGTACTTTAATCCTTGTTCTATGGAATCCAGCCCCTCATTATTAAAAAAATCTGAGACAATAATACTTACTCCCTTATTATTTATTTTTCTTTTAGTAATAGCTTCAGAAAGCTTTGTAGCTCCACCAAATTCTACTGACTCAAGCTCCTTTAAAATCATTTGGAAGCCTTTCTTTCCTGTTCCTCCACGTAAAAGAGAAAGAGCTGCATCCTCTGCTACATTTATATAAACTCTATCTAAATTATTTAATGCAATATAACTTAAAGCTCCTATAATCTGAAGGGCTTTAATCTTTTTGCTATTTTTCCCATAGTCCATTGACTTGCTTTTATCTAAAAAGAAATTAAAAATACCTTCTCTTTCTTCCATAAAAACCTTAATAAATAATTTATCTAACCTTCCATAGGCATTCCAATCTACTCTTCTAAAATCATCTCCTGGCGCATATTCTCTAAAGTCTGAAAACTCCACTGATACTCCTTTTGCTTTAGACTTTCTTCCACCTTGGGCTCCTTTAGACAATCTCATACTTACATTTAAATTTATCTTATTTAACTTTGTAAAAAAGTCCTCATTAAAAATTCTCTCTTCCATTTTCGCACAACCTTTAATTATTAATTAATTGGAACTATACATTTATCTTAGGCACAGAAAATAGCCAAGTATATTGGTCTCTTATTTTTTGATTGTGCCCTATATCTATATAATTTTTAAATCCTCAAGAATTTTTTCTATTATAAATTCTTCAGTTATTCCTTCTGTAATTGCTTCAAAATTCAAAATAATTCTATGTCTTAGTATTGGATATGCAATAACTTTAATATCATCAAAAGAAACATTAAGCCTGCCTTCCATTATTGCTCTAACCTTTGATCCGCTAAATAATCCTTGAGCGGCTCTTGGGCTTGCCCCTGCCTCAACATGTTTTTTTACTAACGGATGTCCCTCTTCCATTTCTGGGTGAGTTGCAAGTATTATTTTCAAGGCATACTCTTTTACCGAAGCTGCCATAGGTATCTCTGAAATTATCTTTCTAATTTCAAGAATTTCATCGTCTCCTAAAATAGCTTCAATTGAAACAGTCTCATTAGATAAAGTTAAGTCCATTATTTTCATTAATTCATTCAGCTTCGGAAATTCTACTTTAACCTTAAATTGAAATCTATCAAGTTGTGCTTCCGGCAAGGGATATGTTCCTTCCTGCTCAATTGGATTTTGAGTTGCTAAAACCATAAATGGCTTAGGCAGTTCATAAGTTGTTTTACCTACTGTCACGCACTTTTCTCCCATTGCTTCTAGTAAAGCAGATTGTGTTTTAGGTGTAGCTCTGTTAATTTCATCTGCAAGTAGTAAATTTGTAAAAACAGGACCCTTCTCAAATTGAAACTTAGTTGAGTCATTTTCTTTTATAATAAGGTTTGTTCCAACCACATCTGCTGGCATTAAGTCTGGTGTGAATTGAATTCTAGAAAAGTTAAGATTTAAAACTTTCCCTATTGTCTTAACAAGTTGTGTCTTTCCGAGTCCTGGCATACCTTCTAATAAAACATTTCCTCCTGAGAAAATGGCAATTAAAACACTCTTAACTATATCCTCTTGTCCTATAATCCCTTTTGCAATCTCACTCTTGCACATTTCTAATTTATCAGCCACATCTTTTATTAATTCTTCATTTATATTCATAAGTTATTTTCAGCAAGAATCTAGACATAAGATAAAATGATTGTGCCTTATGTTTTTTAATTCTTGCCGAAATTCACCACCCTTCCTAATCAAATTCAAAATATTTTCTAACGCATCTCTACTTAATATTGTTGAAATATTCCTTAACTACATCTTGTAGGTTTTCTGGCAATGATGAGCTATTCATAGAATTTATTTCCTCTTTACTGTAATCACCTATTATGCTATTGTAGTCTTTCTTTTCTCCACCAATATTTAATCCACTCTGAGTTTCTATACTTTGAGATGTACCGCTGTTATTTTTGTTTCCTTTTAAGTTAGCATCACTTCCAACTTCTCTTCCTGGAATAAACACCTGCTCTCCGCTTCTAGGACTAGATGTATTTTCTTTTCCGTTTTTGCTTCCAGTATTCCAGCCTCCACCATTACCTGCTCCAGATCCGCTTCCACTGCCACTTCCGCCTGTTCCTGAACCGCTGCCATTTCCTGCTCCTGAACCTGAACCGCTTCCATTACCTGAGTTTGATCCACTTCCTTTTGCAGCATTATTTCCACCATTTGAATTATTATTTAATGATGCCAAAGCATCTGCAAGTTCTGATGCATCAATTTCCCCATCTAGTACATTATCTGATGCTTTCTGTAGCAACTCTTTTAACTCTTCATCACTTAAATTTGCTGCAGCCTTGGCTAATGAGTTTGAAAGTTCGCTCTTATCTTTATCACTTAATTTTTCTAAAGATTTATTTAACTCCTTCAATTTATCTTCTAACGCCTGCTTGTCTCCATTTTTCATGGTATCCATAATTTCTTTACCTAATTTGTTATTACTTAAACTATTATTAATTTCATTTAAGTTTTTCAAAGCTTCACGTTTCTTTTCATTTTTTTGTTGTTCTGTTAGATTCTTTTTTAGTTCTTCAACTAATTCTTTTCCCTTTTCTGACTCTGCTTTTTCTTTTTGTGAGTCAAATTTTTTTTCTAATCTATCCATTAATTTATCTGTGTCTTCTTGTTTCTTTGTCTCTTTTAATTCTTTTTTAGCTTCCTCTAATATCTTTTTTAATTCTTCCTTTTCTTCATTAGATAACTTATCTTCTTTTTGGATTTTCTTTTCTTCCTTATCTATTTTTTTTGAAATTTCACTCTTAATTTCATTAAATTTTCTTAGATTTTCAGCTTCTTTCTTAGCACTTGTGGGAACTATAATAATTCCAAAGCACACAACAGCTAGTGCTAAAATTTTATATAATTCTTTTCTATCCACACTTATTGGTAAATTCTTTTTCAAATCATATGCTTGTATAAATTTTATTGTATCCTCTTTTTGAGCTGTTGCTATTTCACTATTATCTCCTATTAACTCTAAAGCCGTAGTTACTCTTTCATCCAATCCCTTTGAATCTGCAATTAATGCTACTTTCTTATTATCAGGTGCTTTCATTATTCCGAAAGCACAACTGATTATTAGGGCTGCCGATATAACTAAACCACTTGCTTTATAGCAATTTTCAAAAGGTATAACTAAAGCTACCATTAAGATAATTGCTACTAAAACTAATGAGGCCTGAAGCCCCATTAGTACTTTGTTTATAATAAAATTTAGTCTTATTCTTCGTCCAGATTTTTTTATGAACTCTAATATCTTTTTATCTAAAATATCCATAAGTTCTCCTTTTTAGCCTTAAGCATTTCGCTGTAAATAATATAGTTACTTATCCTCATACCCTGCTGCTTGACTATTCAAATATTGTTTATCTTTTCTTTTAAATCTAATTCCTTTGTTTAATGGATTTAGCTTGTACGCTGCTCCTAGGATTAACATTACGCTTAATATTATCTGTATTACTATAGATATAATAGCCCCGTTTTCAAATATATCTGGACTCATACCCATCCTAAAAAATTCAAAAGCTTCTAAATTTCCAAATTGATTAATAAGTAAACTTATAAAACCAATTGTAGGACTTAGGTACGAGAAAATAGGAAGCTTTATATTTTGTATATTAGTGCTTCTGCTAATGCTAAAAAATATGCTTATATATGTTAGTATTATTATCCCTACAAAAATGAATAGCACTACCCCATAAGCTACTGCCGTTGCTGCCTTGGATGTCTTTATACATGTAGATATAAATACACCTACTGAACCAACAAAAACTGTTGTTACTATAAAGAAAAGGCTTAGCTCTATTATGTTTCCTAAATCTACTCCTCCAATTAAGAAAGTAATTGAATATATGGGCATAGTACAGATTATTAAAATTATAACCCTGCTTATGGATGCTAATAGCTTTCCAATTATTATAGATAATGTACTCATTTTAGTTGATAAAAGCACTTCTAATGTCTGCTTTTCTCTTTCTGCACAAATAGCTGTAGATGTTAATGATGGTACAATAAACATCAGTAAAATTGCCTGAATTACTGACATTCCAATGTAAAAATATACTGTAGTTTCTAGGTTTATCCCTCTAAAATATGCTTCTTCAATATTAACATTAAATATAAAAAGCGCTCCTGCACTTAGTACAGCTATATAGAAAAATATCATTAAGGTAAATTTAAAGCTTCTTACAGCAAGTTTTGTTTCATTTTTTAAAACTGGATTAATTCTCAAAATTCTAATCCTCCTTTAGTTCACTTCTATCAGTTATCTTTATGAAAATATCTTCAAGACTGCTCATTTCTCTATTGAAAGAGATTATTGGAATATTATTAATAACTAAATTTTTAAGTAGGCCTACACATTCCTCATCATTTCCGCTAAAATTAACTGATATTCTGTTATCTTCAGCCTTTACTCTCCCAACACTTGGAATTTCCTTAAGCAGCTTAATGGCTTCTTGAGTCTTCTCTGTCACTGTAATAATTATTGGATGATTTCCGCTTACAGCGCTCATTATTTCCTCTACAGTCCCTTGACATACCATTTTCCCACTTTCTATAACCCCAATATTAGTGCATATCTCACCAAGTTCAGATAAAATATGTGAACTAACTAATATTGTCTTTCCCATATCTCTAAGGTTCTTTAATATATTCTTCATTTCAAATCTTGCTCTTGGGTCCATGCCGGATGCAGGCTCATCTAATATAATTAGCTGTGGATTATGAATTAGACATCTAGCAAGGCATAGTCTTTGCTTCATTCCTCTTGATAATCCATCAACATATGAATCATATTTATCTTGCAGATTAACTAATTCCAATAAATCCATTGATAAATCTCTAATTTCTTTACCTGTAATTCCATAAATTGAACCATAAAATTCTAAATACTCAGAAGCTTTTAAATTATCGTAAACTCCGAAGAAATCAGGCATATACCCTATTTTCTCTTTTAGCTTTTTATTATTTTTGATGGCATCCATTCCATCAACATATACCTCTCCGCTATCAGGAGATAAAAGCCCTGATACTATTTTCATAGTAGTACTTTTACCTGCTCCATTTGGTCCTATAAAACCAAATATCTCTCCCTGTTTTATCTCTAAATCCAATTTATTAAGGGCCTTAAATTTTCCATATGTTTTTTCTAACTCTCTAATTACCAGCATTATTTAGCCCTCCCCTTTACAGCAATCTGCGGAATTCCTATACCTTCCTCATCATTACCATGAAATTTTATTGATACCTTTCCATCCTTAACATATTTACCGATATTTCCTAAGCTTTCACCCTTGGCAGTATAATTAATCTTATCGTAATCATTTTTTTCATAATTATAAATATATATATCCCCTTTGAATTTTGCAGCCTTCTTATTTCCGATATATCCCACCTTAAGATCTAAGATATCTATGTTATTATCGATTGAATAATTAAGTATCATATCTCCACTTCCATAAACTTCATTTCGCGAAGTTTCCATATGAATACTCGAATCTGATTGAGTTATATCAGCTTGGAAATATCCTAAAGGATAATTTAAGTTTCCTTCGCTATCAGTAAAATCTATATCTACATCCTGAATTATGGCAGTAGTATCGTACTTCGATATTGATTTTTTTCCAAAATCAAATCCATAGTCTATCGGCATATCAGTGATTGCAACTAAAAATGTTGATTTATTTGAAATATTATTCTCTCCTATTGTTGATACTAATGATCTCATTCTAAGTACATTTTTATATTGCTCTTTAATATCTCCTTTGTTTTTGCCACGCACATAATTTTTAAAATAATCATCTTCTAAACTATCACCGTATCCTGCTAGCCCAACTGCAGAAAACTTATCCTCATCCACATTTAGCTTTTCATCTGCTTTTACTTCTCCTAAATCCCAAACATTATTAGATGAAACAACTAAAAGCTTTTTAATATCATATCCTAAAGTATTGTTAATACTTCCTTTTAGATTCTTAGAGTCATAATTTAAGTTTGCTTCAATTAATGGAACTATTTCTTTATGTCCCGAAATTCCAAACTTTTTCATATCTAATGCTGCCAAATCTTTAAAATCGTAATAGGAATCATTTTCTCTATATACAGTTTGGGTAGCTAATTTGGTAAAATTATTTTCCCCCTGATCTCTGTCAGAATAACGCTCATTGCTATAATTTTGAAGATTTGTCCCTGAAGGCTCTTGTACTTTTAATTGATTTTTATATTTAGAACTAATCCCTAAATAGCCTATAACATCGCTTGTCCCACTTTTGTCAGTTTGAATAATATTTACTTGATTTAATACAATATCATTAATTCTTGTATTACTTCCAATGAAATATAGGAATATTGAAAAACCTACTGCTATAATAGGGATGATTCCCCATAGCAGCTCTCTTTTATTTAGTTTTTTCATTACAAAATAAACTATTATTCCTACAGATAATGCATAAATCAGAAAAACTATTATTAGTTTTTTCATTTTAAAAATATCACCAATAGGTATATTACTGCTCAACTCTTCTATTTGATAAGGAACATAATTTCCATGTCTATGGGAATTTTTATATTTATTTAGAAAATCATCTCTAAGTAAGTGCTTCCATGTCTTCATGACATTGTCTTTAGGGGCAATATTTTGATTTCCTAAATCAAAGGTTGAAACATATATCTTACCTTTTCCTTTATCCATTTTATATATTAATGGATCTTCTCCCTCTTGCAATACAGTAGATGCATTTTTAAAACTTAAATTAGCTACAGTGTAATTATTTATATTTTTCATTCCATTATAGCTTGCATCTATAAATTCTTTATTTATATTTCCAACTGTTTTAGACGCATTTTCTCCACTTCCTATTACTAGTACTCCTCCATTATCAACCCATTCAGATAAATTTTCATATTGTTCCTTCTGTAAATTTGAAATATTGTAGTTATTAATTATAATTACATCTAATGAGGAAATATTCTTTGAATTACTCTTTAAATTCTCTATAGATAAAGGTACACTGTCAGCTTTATTTACTCTTTCATCTCCCTTATCCTTATTATTTGAGTCAGTAAAATCTAGATATCTTATACTAAGTCCATTAAAATCATCAGTTAATACTCCCATAAACATATCAGCTTCATTAAGCCTTCCGCTGCTTAGGATGACCGTGTTCTCTTTTAAAATATTTTCTCCTTGTTTAAGAACTACCGATATTTTCGAAGAATTTTCTGGCAAGTTAATAGGAATCGAAACTGTTCTTTTCTCCTTAGAAGCTAAATTTATTTCTGATACAAATGCATCGTATGTATTAGGCATATTAGTTGGAACTCTAACTTCCACTTCGCCATTTATGTCTTCTCCATTATTCTCTAATCTCACATTTATAGGTATTCCAATTGATCCTTTGAAATTTCCTTCAATACCATAAGTAACGTCCATCTTAACTAAGTCATTTTCTTCTGCTTTAGATACCGTTGGCATTATACTAATTAATGTGCAGATCATAACCAGTATCCCTAGCAATTTATTCAATATAAATTTTTTCATGAACTTCTCCCCTTACATTACATGATTAATAGCTTTTAATGTATTATCTATTCTTTGTTTTCAAATTTTCTTACTGCCACTAAACTTTCTCCTTTTAATCTCATATTTCTCCAAGTGTACTATTACTATTAGTACACTTAAATTTTAGGCTAAAATATATTAATTATCAATTTATATTTCCTTAATTTTTCCTTAACTTATATTAGATACCAAAAAACAGATATTAATTCTATTGAACTAACATCTGTTTTCTTATTAAATTTCATATTATTTTTTGATTGTACCCTAATTACTTATTATCTATGAATTCAATCTTCCAATTGAAATATCCGCTTTCTTCATTTTTCTCATATTTAAAATACGCTGAAAATGTATTACCTTTTTTGCTTTTAAGGTTTCTAAATCCTACTTTTCCATTCTTAAGCAGAAGCTCAACCATTTCTTTAGATATTTTCTTACCAAAAGATGCTATGTATTTGTCATCTTTCCAAATCGTATATCTGCATCCATTTTTCCAGTTGCTGCATCCAAAGCTCTTTTCGCCTTCAAGTACTGGATTTCCACAAATCGGGCATGGTCCTATATTTTCACTATCCTTAGGTATTTCTACTTTAAATCTTGATAATGCTGCATCATCTTTTTTTATCAATTCTACAGATTGAATTGTGAAATCCATTATAAGTTTAATAAAGTCACTTTTAGCAAACTTTCCTTTCTCAATATCTGAAAGAGTTTTCTCCAATCTTCCGGTGTACTCCAAATCAAATAACTCTTTAACAGGAAAAGTTTCTACTAAATTTCTCCCAAGCTCTGTGCACATAAGATTTTTACCTTTTGACTTTAGATATCCTATATCCTTTAATTTCTTTATTGTTTCTGCTCTCGTTGCTGGAGTTCCTATACTAAATCCACTTAAAATCGCCTGCATCATTTCTTCTGAGTCTTCATCTTTTCCTTCAATACCCTTTCCACAAGTCTCCATTACTCTAAGTAATGTTTTTTCAGTGTGATATTTAGGCGGCTTCTTAGTAACAGAATTCACTTTAGAATCTATAATATCTACAGTTTCATCTATTTCAACTTTTGGCAGAATAACATCTTTACTTTCTATTTTCTCTACTACCTTCCATCCCTCTACAAGCTTAACTTTTCCTTTTGAAACAAAAATTCCATTCATTTCTGAAACATTAGCTTTTAATGTAACTTTTGTTTCTTCAAATTCAGCTATAGGCATGAACTGCATTATAAATCTATTTTTAATAGCATCATATACTATTTTCTCATCTGCTGATAACCCTGATGGCTTTATATATGTTGGTGTTATAGCGCTGTGGCTCTCAACCTTCGAGCTGTCAAAAATTCTTTTAGACGTACTAAACTTAATATCTTTTTCATATGGTAATCCAGCTTTTAATGTATCTAGAACCTTTTTTGCTCTATCCTTTAAACTTTCTTCTAAGACAACACTTGCTGTTCTCGGATAAGTAGTAAGCTTCTTTTCATAAAGAGATTGTGCCACTTTAAGAACCTTATCTGATGTCCACCCTTTATATTTACTAGTTATGTGTCCTTGCAAGTTAGATAAGTTGAATAAGTACGGTGGATATTCCTTTTTTAATTCTGTCTGTTTGTCAATAATCTTAGCCGTTGCTCCTTCAAGCATAGGCATAAACTTATCCAAATCTTCCTTTTTCTCGAATTTTTCAGAATCATTCTCATAATAAAGGCCCTCAAATTCTTCATTAGTAGAAGTTTTGAAGTTTGATACTAATTTATAATAAGTTGTTGCTGTAAAGTTTTCTATTTCTATATCTCTATCATAAATAATTTTCAAAGTTGGAAGAAGTACTCTCCCTATATTAATAGTTTTATTTTCTTCAAATTTATATTTTAATGTACTTACAGAAGTTAAATTAATTCCAATAATCCAGTCGCTCCATTGTCTTCCTATTCCAGCATCTTGTAGTGGCTGCATTTCCTTGTTATTTTTTAATGATTCCATACCACCTTTAACTTCATCAGGTGTCCACTCATTTAAAAGCAATCTATATATAGGCTTTTGTACCTTAAAGTAATCAAATAATTCATCAGCTATAACCTGCCCTTCTCGATCGTAGTCAGTAGCTGAGATAATTCCATCAACATCTTCCTTGTCAATTAAAGTTTTTATTATTCCAAGCTGTTTCTTTGCACCCTTATCTTCGACAGTTCTATCTACACTATCGCATTTCACCTTATACAAAAAATTCTCTGGAATAAAAGGAAATTTTTCAAATCTCCACCCCTTCATATTTTCATCGTAATCTTTCGCATCATATAGCTGCAAAAGATGTCCAAACGCCCACGTTATGTAATAGCCATTTCCTTCAAAATAACCATCTCTTCTAGTCTTTACATTAAATGCATCTGCAATATTTTTAGCAACAGATGGTTTTTCCGCAATAATAACTTTCGCCATGATGTATTTTATTATCCTCCTTTAAGCACAATTAAAAAAAATAATGGACCATTATACCTGCATATTCTGCATTTCAGGTCTATTATTTCTTTTCAGGTGCCTTAGTTATTACTTGTAGCACTTATATATATTAACACTAATCAAAAAATAAAACCAGTTGAAGTTCTTTATGGGAATATCAAGTATAAAAAATAGACAAGTAATCTCATGCTATCCATTTTTAATCTGCATTACATATTAAAAAAGGTATAAATGAATATATCATCTATACCTTTGACCTAAATTCTTCAAACTTTTCTCACCTATAATATTTTAATTTATTATTTCTTGCCAATACATAATGCTTTGTCTGCTTCTTTAAGCATATTTTCTATAACATCCACCGAAGAATATCCTAATTTATTATTAAATATTTCTGTACCGCAGACTAAAAATTCGCTTCCCAATTTAATAGCTGATCTTATAGTTTCAGCCGTAATACCCCCTTGTATCTGTATTGTACCATCAAAATTTCTAGTAAAATAATTAATATACTCTTCTATTTCTTTTGAATTCAACATCCCGCTTGAATTACTTGAACGTGCGCCCGTAGCCTCCACTTGAAATGTTAACATTCCAATTTTATCTTGAAATGGCAATACGAATTCTAATATTTCTTTCTTAGTTTTCGGAATGAATTTGTCTGTTCCAACAACTTCAATCACAGGACTTACACAGGCTCCAATCTCAATTATCTCATTTATAATTTCCTTCAATTCCTGGTAGTCCTTCACTACCTCTAGCTGAAAGCATACTGCTCCAACCTTTATATGTTTAATATCTTTTATATGAATTTTAGGATAATCCGTAAGAAGATGTATATTCAAAAATGCTTCATGTAATCTAACTAGTGCATCTAATCTTTCAAGGAAGCTTATGCTAAAAATATGAGAATTGACGCTTGGACCATTACTTCCAAAGTTACTATAATCGTCGAAGTTTATATCAACATGCAATGTTTTTATATTACCATGGTTTAGTAAAATTTCTACTTCTTCAATTACCTTCTCCTGAATTGTATTAGTGTCGAGTGATTTATCTAATTTATCCAGTATAGTAATTAATGCAGGATTTATTTTTATAACTTTTCCATTTATAATATCTTTTTTGTTATAAAATCTTAATGCCGATGTTCCATAAAAAATTTCCCTATTATTTTTCATTAAAGTCTCCCTCTAATTTAAGTTTTTATTGGTTCATTGTTATAACTTATCTTAAATAGGCAATTTTTAAATATCTACTCTATTTCTTTTTTCCCCTCTATTATATGCACTTATATTTTCTAATAAATCTGTAAACAATCTACTTCTAGCTTCTTCACTTGCCCAAGCTACATGAGGTGTTAGAATTAACCTATCTTTGTTTTTTATCTTTAATAATGGGTTTTCTACTGGAACAGGCTCCTCTCTAAATACATCCAGAGCTGCACCTCCTATTATCCCTTCATCTAAAGCTCTCGATAAATCTTCATCAACAACTATAGGGCCTCTTCCAACGTTAATTAAGATAGCATCCTTTTTCATTTTAGTGAAAGCTTCATAATTTATTAATCTCTCAGTTTTTTCATTTAAAGGGGCGTGTATTGAAATGATATCACATTGCTTTAATAATGACTCAAACTCAACCCTAGCAAAATCCGAATCTGAATTTTTTCCTGAAGTTGAATAGTATACCACTCTTGCGCCGAAAGCCTGAGCTATTCTAGCCACTCTTTTTCCAATAGCTCCAAGTCCAATTATTCCCCATATCTTACCGCATAAATCTTTATATTGTACCTCTAAATTGGTAAACATATTATATCTTGAATACTCTCCAGATTTAACAAAATTATCAAAATAGCTTATATTATCATATAAATGAAGTAACATAGCAAAAGTATGTTGAGCTACAGTAGTAGTTGAATATCCCCTTACATTAGTTACCGCAATCTTCCTTTCCTTAGCGTATTCTATATCTATATTGTTATATCCTGTGGCCATTTCGCATATTAATTCCAATTCACTTGCGTCTTTTAAATTTCCTCTGCTTAACTTAACTTTATTAGTTAAAACAATATTAGCATCTCTAATTCTTTCTTCAACTTCCTCTTCCGATGTCAAATCATAATAAATCACTTGGCCAAATTCATTTAATTTAATATAATCTACATTTCCTAAAGTTCTTCCATCCAATACCACTATTTTTTTCATACCCAATCTCCTTTTCCAACTTTAAAATAATCCGATTTACTCTATGATGATAAAAAAGAAATTTTCAACAATTATGATTTTGCTTACTAGATTTATGATTATACGCCTTATTTTTCTATATTAATAATACCGTAAACAAATTTAAATGTAAACTTATACGTAACTATTTCGCAACTTAATCGATACTGTATTTATATGTTAAAAAGTGAACTTAATTAGCTTATGATAATTATAATAAGTAAAAGATTAAAGAGTCATGGATACAAAAATTTTCTATATCCATAACTCTTAATTATTTTATCTTTTCCATCAATAATTACTTAATAGGGGCAGGTTTTATATACCAAATCTCATCTGCATATTGCTTTATAGTTCTATCACTTGAAAATGTTCCTGAGCTATAAAGGTTAGCAAAACACTTCTGAGCCCATTTCTTTTTATCCTTATAATCTTCAAACACTCTTTCTTGAGTCTGCTTAAATAAGTCGAAATCTGCAAGTACATAGTATTGATCCCTTTCCTCTAGCAAAGCATTATATAAATCCTCAAAATAGCCCGTTCTTCCATCATCTAGTGTACCATCAATTAAAGTATCAACCACTCTCTTAATGCTTGGATTTTCTCTATAATGCCATTTTGGATCATAGCTATGCTTAATTCTTTCAATATCCTCAACTCTAAGCCCGAATATATAATTATTTTCTTCTCCACTTTCTTGGACGATTTCTATATTCGCACCATCATAAGTTCCAAAGGTAGGTGTCGCATTTAACATAAATTTCATATTACCAGTTCCAGATGCTTCTTTTCCTGCAGTAGATATTTGCTTAGATAAGTCTGAACCTGGGAACAGTTTTTGAGCATAAGATACTCTATAGTTATGCACAAACACAACTTTCATCTTTTTAGAAACCTCTTCATCCTTATCTATAAGTCTAGCTATCTCATTGATAAATTTTACAATTCCTTTAGCTCTTCTATATCCTGGGAACGCCTTAGCTCCAAATATAAATGTAGTTTTTGGTATATCTAAATTTGGGTTTTCTTTAATTCTATAATACAAGTCTAAAATGTACAAAGCATTTAGCAATTGTCTCTTATACTCATGTAATCTCTTAATTTGAATATCAAAGAACGAATCTGGATCAACATTAATTCCTTCTTCTTGCTTAATATATTCTGCTAATTGAACTTTCTTTTCATGCTTAATTTCCATAAGTTTTTCAAGTACAGCATCATCGTCTTTATATTTCTCTAATTCTTTAATCAGCTCTAAATTCTTAACCCAATCTTCATTTCCTAATAAATCAGTTATAAACTCAGATAATTCAGCATTACAAAGTCTAAGCCATCTTCTTGGGGTAATTCCATTAGTCTTATTTTGGAATTTATTAGGGTATAAATGATACCAGTTATTTAATTCAGTATTCTTTAAAATTTCTGTATGAAGTGCAGCAACACCATTTACAGCTCGTCCTACAAATATAGCTAAATTGGCCATTCTCATCTGATCATTTGCAATAATTCTAAAATTCCATATTGCTCCTTCGTCATATCCTTTTTGTCTTAGCTCATTCATTAATGCTTCATCAACCTGATATGCAATTTGAAGTATTCTTGGGAATAATCTTTCTATTAATTTTATATCCCACTTTTCTAGTGCCTCAGCAAGTATTGTGTGGTTTGTGTATCCAAAAAATTCTTTAGCTATTGATAATGCTTCCGAAAATTCTACATACTCTTCATCAATTAATATTCTCATAAATTCAAGGATTGATATTGTTGGATGAGTATCATTTAGTTGTGCTACATTGTATCTTACAAATTCAGAAAAATCTGCTCCAAATTTTGCCTTGTGTTTTTTTAGTATATCTTTCATAGACGCACTTGAGAAGAAATATTGTTGCCTAAGCCTTAATATTTTTCCTGCCTCTGCTGTATCATTTGGATATAATACTCTTGATATATCCTCTGCTTTATTTCTTGCAGATACAGCTTCAATATATTGTTGGTTATTAAACAAATTAAAGTCAAACTCTCTCAAAGCCTCACATTGCCACAACCTTAAAGTGTTTATATTTCTAGTTCCATAACCTATTATAGGTACATCGTAAGGAACTGCTTTTACTGTCATATCTGAATATTTAATTATTTGAATTTCATCATCTTTTCTAACACTCCATGAATCTCCATATTTTAACCATGTATCTTCACATTCAGTTTGAAACCCATTTTCAATATTTTGTTTAAATAACCCGTTGCTATACCTTATTCCATATCCAACTAAAGGCATGTTTAAGGTCGCTGCTGATTCCACAAAACATGCTGCAAGCCTTCCAAGTCCACCATTACCAAGCCCTGCATCTTCTTCTATTTCTTCAATTCTATTCAAGTCTATATTCAACTCTTTTAGAACATCCTTAACTTCATTGTATAAACCTAAATTCATTAAATTATTTCCTAGGGCTCTTCCCATTAAATATTCTGCTGACAAATAATATGCCATTCTTCCTTTATTGTAAGTTTCAGCTGTTTCATTCCAGTTATCAATTATTTCTTCCAAAATAGTTAATGAAAGTGCATTAAAAATCTCATAATCTTGAGCCTCTTTCATCTTCACCGCATGTTTTACTTTCAAATATCTTTCTATACCTTCTCTTATTCTTTGTCCATCCACACTTATTCACACCTTCCATAAATTCTAGTTAATCTATTTATTTTATTTGCTAACTCATTAGTAAAAACACCGTCTTTTGCTCTCCAAGTCCAATTTTCTCCAATAGTAGACGGCAAATTTATTCTAGCTTCATTTCCAAGATTTAAGAAGTCTTGCATAAGTGCAATAGATGTATCTGCAACACTGCTCCATATTCCTCTTATAAACCCCCAATTATACCCTTCTTCTTCTGTAAGTTTTAAATATTCAACTGCATTTTCAATTTCATTCTTACTTCCTGTCGTTTGAATCCAACCTTTTATAGTATCATTATCATGCGTACCAGTATACGCAACACAATTTCTTTCATAATTATGTGGTAGATATGGATTTTCACAATCACCAGAAAAAGCAAATGCCAATACTTTCATACCTGGGAAATTAGTCTCAATTCTAAATCTTATAGTATCTTCAGTTAATAACCCTAAATCTTCAGCTATAATTTCTATATTTCCAAGTTCTTTTCTTATTTCATTAAATAATTTCATTTCTGGCCCTTTTACCCATTCTCCATTTACCGCTGTTCTTTCTCCATATGGTATGGACCAATATGCCTCAAATCCTCTGAAATGATCTATTCTTATCACATCGTAAAGCTTTAGGCTCTGCCTAATTCTATTTATCCACCATTTATAGTTTTCTCTCTCTAAATGGTCCCAATTATAAATGGGATTACCCCAAAGCTGCCCAGTTTCAGAGAACGCATCAGGAGGACAACCTGCGATTTTTAATGGAGTTAATGTTTTCTCATCTACTAAAAATACTTTGGGATTACTCCATAAGTCTGCACTATCTTCTGCAACATATATAGGTATATCCCCTATTATTTTAATTTCTAGTTTGTTAACATAACTTTTCAAGTTTGTCCATTGTTTAAAAAATTCATATTGGACAAATTTCCAGTATTGAATTTCCTCTTTAAGTTCTTCTTTATATTGATTTAAAACTTTCTCTTTTCTTAATTTAATATCATCGTCCCATGTTTGAAAACTTTTTAAATCAAACTTACTCTTTAACGCCATAAATGTAGCATAGTCATCAAGCCACATATCTTCTTCTTCTTCAAAGTTCTTAAAATCCTCATACTCTTTTTTCTTAAAGTTTTCATATGCCAATTTTAATACTTTCAATTTTTCTTTAAATAACAATTCATAATTTATATACTCTGGATTATCACCAAAATTTATTTCATTATAATCGGACTTTTTTAGCAAATCTTCAGACTCTAAAATATCAAAATCAATAAAATAGGGATTTCCAGCAAATGCCGAAAACGATTGGTATGGTGAATCCCCATAACTAGTCTGCCCCAAAGGAAGTATCTGCCAAAAACTTTGACCTGCCTTCTTCAAAAAATCCGCAAATTCATATGCATCTTTTCCAAATGTTCCAATTCCATATTTACCTGGCAAAGATGCAATATGCATAATAATTCCACTACCTCTTTTCATTCTCATTCCTCCACCCTCTAGGAATATAATAATAACTTAAATTATTATATCTATTATTTCTATTTTTAATATCCTTTGACTTTCAATAATCATCCCTTTAATAAATCAAAGCATGAATCCCTCTCAATTAATTTAGTATCTAATAATATATGTTGATTTTCCTTGTTTTCATTAATCTGAGATAGTAATAAATTTATACTCATTGTTGCCATTAACTTGTCTGGTTGCTTTACAGTTGTTATGCTTGGATTATAGTATTCACTTTCATCCATACCATCAAATCCAATTATTGATATGTCCCCTGGAATACTTAACCCACTATCAAGAATTGCTTTAGCGGCACCTATAGCCATAATATCTGAAAGAGCAAAAAATGCAGTAATATCATTTCTTCTTTTTAATAATTCCAGTGTCTCCCTGTATGCACCTCTGCTTAAATATCCCCCAACAATAACTAAATCATCATCAATTTTTATTTTATTTTTTTCCAATGCTTCTTTATATCCTTGCAATCTCAATATGCTTACACCCATATCATCCGCTTCCCCCAAAATTAACGCTATTTTTTTGTGACCTTTTTTTATTAGATACGAAGTTGCATCATATGCACTTTTAACATTATCTATACCTACTGATGAGTAATATTCCTTACCCTGTTTTGAAGCAGTATTCACGGAAGTTAATACTATGGGCACGTTTATTTCTTTAAAACAATCGTCTGTAATATCATCAAAATTCCCACCTAAACATATAATTCCTTGTAACTTCTTTTCTTTTATAAACGCTATCAAAGTTTCAACTTCTTGATCATTCTTGTAATCATTTTGATGCAATATCATTGTATATCCATTTTCATTTACTATATTTCCTATAACATTAACCATTTGAGAAAAAAATGGATTAAATACTCCTTTTACTAAAACTCCTATGTTTTTTGTATTTTGTTGTTTTAGTATTCTAGCACTATTATTAGGTATATAATTGCTTTCTTTTATTACTTCCAAAATTTTTTGTCTTGTACTTTCCTTAACATCAGGATGGTTATTTAATACTCTTGAAACAGTGCTGACTCCAACCTGTGCTAATTTTGCTATATCCTTTATATTCATATTCATCTCCTGAATTACTATTAAAATATAATAGCTCGGTATCGTTACCGCAATTTCCTGTTAATTCACAAATTTTAATTAGATAGATATTTAAGCATACAATATTATATTCGGTTTATTCTTAATCATGTTTATATAATAGTCATGTTATTTAATTAACTTTAATAACATTTTAACAAACGTGGAATGTTTATACAATAAATTCCTGAAATTATATTATATTTTCTTAATTTTCTATTTATGGTTACATAATTACTGCTTTATTAACCATTTTTTATAATTTATGACTAATTTATATAGTTACAGACCAACAAATTTTTTATTTATTACTACTTATTTAAGTTCATATGACTAAAAATAAAAAATCTCATCTGAAGATTACTTTTAACAATCTCCAGAAAAGATTTCTAGCTATATCTATTAAATTTTATTCTTTTGAATCCAAATAAAGAAGGCTATCTTAAATAATGCAGCATCATTAAATTTCCTTATATCGTAGCCTGTATATTTTTGTATCTTATCCAATCTATAAATTAACGTATTTCGGTGAACATACAATCCTTTGGAAGCTTCACTTAAATTTAAGTCTGATTTAAAGAAAACCTCTATGGTTTTTAACATATCTTCATCTAACTTGGAAAAACTTTCATTAAAATTATTTAGTATTTTTTCCTTAATATCCTGATTTAAATTATCCATAACTTCTTCAAATAAAAGACTGTTATGTCCAAATACCATTTGAGATACATTATATTTTTTAGCTAAATTAATTTTATACATATTTTCATCATATAACTTATTCAATAATTCATAATCCTCAATATGACAATAGCTTATATAACACTTTTCGTAAAGCGAGAAGTATATTGTTTCACTTATGCTAGATACATGTTCCTTTATATCTTCAAAAATACCGATTAAAATGATTGTATCTTCAAATATAAAAATAGCTATATCATTATTATTATAAACATTTTTTAGAGCCTCTAATGCCTCTATTATTTTTTCTTTTAAATTTAAAGTAACTAAAAATGTTTCTTCTTTTATTGGTGGCATAATTTCCTTAATCTTTTCTTTAGATATACTTAAGCCTTGCAATAATTGGGAAACTATTTTTTCTTTCTTATTATAATTATCTTTATATCTACCTTTGATACAAAACGCTAATATCCTTATGAAATCCTTGCGATTTCCTTCTGTTTTTATTTTGAAACTTTTTGGTCCAATAAAAAATGTATCTTCAAGTATATTTTCGCTAAAAGAATTAGGATTAGCCTTAAATATAATTTCATCGTCCACATAAACTTCAAATGGTATTTCACAATCTTCATATATTTCTTGTAAATATTTCACTAATCCTTTCATTCCCTCACCTCAATTGTCACTAACTTAATACTAGCAAATTCTCAACTCTGTTTCTTTGTCAAAAACATGAATATTTTCATGTTCCACATATAATTTAATCTTATCCTTAGGCTCTGCCTTAGTACTTCCATCAACTCTTGCAGTCATATTATTGTTTCCTGACTTAAAGTAAATGTAACTTTCAGCACCCATACGTTCAACAACTTCTACATCTCCAATTAAAGTTGCTGCAGGATTGTTTTCAATTATTTGAGCATTATCATCTAAATGTTCAGGTCTTATACCAAATACTACTTCCTTATTAATATATCCTTTTTCTTTTAATACCTTAGCCTTTTCTTCTGGTAATAGTATATTATTTTCATCAAATTTACAATATAGCTTTCCGTCCTTTTCACTGGCAATACCATTTATTAAATTCATTTGGGGACTTCCTATAAAGCTTGCAACAAATAAATTATTTGGCGTATTGTATATGTTAAGAGGAGTATCAACTTGTTGTATTATTCCGTCCTTCATTACAACAATTCTAGTTCCCATTGTCAAAGCTTCAACCTGATCATGGGTAACGTATATAAATGTTGTTCCTAAACTTTGATAAAGCTTTGATATTTCTGTTCTCATTTGAACTCTTAACTTTGCATCAAGATTTGATAAAGGCTCATCCATTAAGAATACCTTTGGTTCTCTAACAATAGCACGTCCTAATGCAACTCTTTGTCTTTGACCTCCTGATAAAGCCTTTGGCTTTCTGTCTAGCAAATGTTCAATATCTAATCTCTTTGCCGCTTCTCTAACTTTCTTATCTATCTCATCTTTAGGTGCTTTTCTTAACTTCAAAGCAAATGCCATGTTATCATATACTGTCATATGTGGATATAATGCATAGTTTTGAAACACCATTGCTATATCTCTTTCCTTAGGTTCTACATCATTAACTAATTTTCCGCCTATATATAATTCACCTTTAGATATTTCTTCAAGTCCTGCTATCATTCTTAAAGTTGTAGATTTACCGCAACCTGATGGTCCAACAAAAACTATAAATTCTTTATCTTCAATCTCTAGATTGAAATCTTTTACTGCTGTTACATCCCCTTCATAAATTTTATAAATATGTCTTAGTGACAAATCTGCCATATTTATTTCCTCCCTTTTCTGCTTTAATTATCTCAATTTATATTTTATTTAATGTTTTCTATATATCTATTTTACTATATGTAATCCTTTGTATTCTATATTGAGAAATCACAAAACTGCCTTGTCTTTTTTGTGAAATAATATAAAAGGATAATCAAAAAAGCATATACTAATTAAAACTAGATATATGCTTTCCTTATAACATTTTTAATACTCATATACACTTCAATCAGATTGTGTCACAATTCTTTAAATAAACGCTTATTTGTAATAACCATTAAAGGATTTAGGATATTTTTCTCTATCCCAAGTATAATTATTGTCAAGTAGAGTATTATCTCCAACTAAAAAGTATTTATTCTTATCACTTGAATCATTATTAGTGATATCAATCTGATACCACTTACCTTGAATTTTTACAGTATTCCATGAATGAGAAATATCCTTAATCTTTCCAACTACAATTCTATTTTCTATTCCTGCGTAGTTAAACATCTTATAAGCAGTCATAGAATATCCCTGACATACAGCTAATGATGTAGTCAATGCAGAATAAACATTTGTTGATTTTAATGTATAATCATATGTATATCTATTTATAATATAATCGTTTATAGCTTGTACCTTTTCTAAATCGGACATATCTTTCCTAATCAAAGAATCAGTAATTTTCTTTAACTCACTATCTATATAATTTTCCTGTTCTTTGGTTGTCAAATAGGTTACATCTATGGTTGTCTCTATTCCATCTTCAGTTACCTTTGCTTTGGGTTTTATCTCTAACCACGATCTTTCTAAATAATCATCTTTTGAATACGCATCCTTAATACAATTACTTATATCCTCTTCAAATTCTGACCTTAATCCGGTATATAAAATTATAAAATCAGCATCTCTATTTTCAAGATGGTTATAAATATAATCTTCCATGCTTTTCATATTATTAGCTTTGTCATATGCAAATGCTGTTATAGTAACAGCTTGTATAATAGCAGTTATTATTATAGTCTTAAAAAATTTTTTCATAATAATATGTACCCCCATGTCATTTCAACACTTCCAATTTCATCATATGTAAATCAAAATAACAGGAAACTGTGGTTAAGATTAAGTTCCGTATTGTGCTTCACACTCTTTTCATAGGTGTAGATTTTTTTGCGAATCTGCCTTTTTAAATGCATTTGATAAAAATCTGGCAGACGAATATATTTTCTTTTTTATTCTCTTCTAAAACGAAAACTCTGAATCATCTTTTTTATAACTTATACCCATAAGAGGCACAATGTCCACTGATTGTCCAGCAATATAATTCTTTAGATAATAAAAAAATAAGTTATCACTACTTATATTGTACTTACTTTATTTATTTTGTAAACATCAATTTATATTTTATTTATAACTTCTTGATTTTCTCTTATTTTCTTCCATTTATGCACAATTGACAATCTTGATTTATACATATATATTATAACTTATATATATGCTAAGGGAGGTATATTATTTATGAAGAAACCAATTGTAGGTATAAATTCAAGCAGAGTTATTAAGCATGAAACTGACTATTCGCATTCAGTTATAGAATCACTTGGCAATGATTATGTGGAATCTGTAATTAAAGCAGGTGGTATTCCAATTATACTTCCTATTCTTTCTGATGAAGATTCCATTAGAAAGCAAGTTGAATTACTTGATGGCATTGTTCTTTCTGGCGGAATAGATATAAATCCTTTATTATATAATGAAGAGCCGTCACCTAAATTAGGTTATATTTATCCAGCTAAAGATGAATTTGATCTGATGCTTGTGAAAATAGCTTATGAACTTAATAAACCTATTTTAGCAATTTGTAGAGGGCATCAGATTCTAAATGTGGCTTTTGGCGGCACATTGTATCAAGATCTATCTGATATAAATGGTTGTTATATAAAGCACCATCAACAAACAAAAGATGGAGCAGCTAGCCATACTTTAGAGATTCTTGAGGGCTCAATTTTATATAACATCTTAGGAGATACTGCCGTAATTAACTCCTTTCATCACCAAGCAATTAAAGATTTAGCTCCTGGTTTTAAAGTTACTGCTTACTCTAAAGATAAAGTAATCGAAGCTATCGAAAGTTGTGAGAAAAACTTTGTTGTTGGTGTGCAATTTCATCCTGAAATTATGACTGCTTATAATGATAAGAATATGCTTAAACTTTTTGAAGCTTTCATAAGCGCTTCATCTAAAAACAATTTGTTAAACAATAAAAAATAATTTAAAATCCCTAAATTCAAACTGCTTTGTGCATTTAAATCTATGTATACTTGCCTTTCATAAGATTTACTTTAGGGATTCTAAATTATTTAAAATATGAATTTTAACAATTAAAAATATACAATTATGCTCTATAATTTAATATCATAATTCACCTCATATTTTGGAACATTTTTAACACATTCAATATTCCATATCCCCATACTGGATTTGGATATAAATCTCCACTTCTTTGAACCGCACCTCTTTGAATATATGTTTTTATTGTTTGAGAATATATATTAGGATCATTCCCCTCTACAATTCCCCATTGAAATAGCATGGCACAAGTCCCTGCCAATATAGCTGCTGATACACTTGTTCCATTTACAATAGCAGTTTGATTATTAGGTGCTACAGTTAAGGCATTCATTCCTCCTGCTGCCACATCAATTCTATTAAGATAATCCTCTAAAAATGCTATTCCCGAATAATCTAGAACATTATTATTTAACTGATTGTATGCTGCTGCAGTAATTGTATATTCTGAGCTTGCTGGATTACTTATAGTTCCATACGGATCCGAGGAAATAAACCTAGTTCCGCCAACACTAACTCCTTCTTGAGGTATCCATGCATTAAATCTACCATTTAGAATAGACTGTCCAGTCAGTGTAAATCGCCAAATTCCTTCTGTTATGTTTAATAGCCTTACTCTCATTAATTGATCTCCTGTATATTCTTCTGGTACATAGTAATTTACTATCATTGAAGTGGTTTCAAACACAAATGAGTAAGTTTCTATGGCTGTTATTTCTGCATTTATAGTTCCAGTACTCTCTCCTGATGGTGATGTTATATTCAATGTCATTATATTTGGCGATTCAATCCAAATGTCAATTATTACATTTTTTTGCTCTGGGGATATATATAACTGTATTGTTCTAGATTCGTTAACCTGTGATATTGTACCTGATGTATGTGTTCCACTTGCACCTTGATTTCCCGAACCATTGACTATTGCAATTCCGCTGCTTTGAGATATTAAATCCATATACTGCTCTAGAAAACCATTTCCTTTATGACTTCCTAAATTACTTTCTAAAGGCATATATATTACCAAGGGTTTATTATTTTCTAGTGAATATCTGTTTAGAAATTCTAATGCTGAGAAAACAGATAGCATACTATATATAGGTATTTGTATATTATAACGCTCTTTATAGGCAATATTTTGAAGAAGTTTTACTACTACAAAATCGCATTCTGGAACCATACCCTTTAAATTAGGATTTTTTCCAATTGATCCGATTATTCCTGCCATATTGGTTCCATGGCCTATTTCGTCTTTGGTTGGAACTATATCATAAGGAGATTGTCCTGCCTTAAAAGCATCTATTGCTTGTTGTATTGTACTTTTATTATATACACTTCCGAACGGAACTCCATTCTTTCCAGTTTGCTGCTCAGAATTTATAGTTTGATCCCAAATGTATTCTATTTTAGTCTGTCCATTTTCTCTTATAAATTCATCATTTAAATAATCAATACCTGAATCTATAATTGCCACATTTACTCCTCTCCCAGTAAGTCTTAATGGTAACTCTAATTGCAGAAAATTAGCTTGAGATGCTTCAATCGGAGAAACTTCCTCTAGCGTAAATATATCTGGAAAAGATCTATATATTACTGTAGAGAAAACTGGATTTGATGTCCCCGTATCAAGTTCTACTGGTGTAGATAATATAGCATATTGATTATTAATTATAGTCGCATAATATCCTGGCTGTTTTGAAACTTCATCCTCAATGTTACCTTCGTATTGAACTATATAATGATAGTAATTTGCATCAGAAAAAATATTTATTGGAGCTCTAAAACCTTCCTTCATCTAAATTTTCCATCTCCTGCCTTTGGAATTCTTATAAATAATTTATTTACATAATACTCGTCAAACTTATAATCTTTACTTATATATTTCTTGTTAGTAATATTCATCCTAAATCCTTGGTTGTTATTTCTATATAAACCACTTATCACATTGAAAATACCTAGCAAATCAAAATCACCATATCCCGTTTCTCTGCTAGGATATCTATTAGCTGAATTTCTGTTAGCACCATACATTATGTATGTTCTAATTTTCTTAGTATACATGGTAGGATCATTACCATCTACAATCCCCCATTGTAATAAAAGCGCACATGCTCCAGCCACTACAGCTGTAGCCGCAGAACTACCCGAAAATGTTGTTACTCCTCCTGCAACCTTTGTTGTTAATATATTTACGCCTATAGTTGAAATATCTGGGTTAATCAATCCATTAATATTAAATCCTTTACCAGAAGCCGCAATTAATGCATTGTTATTCCCATAATAAGATACTGTGATAACATTAACAGCTGTTGATGGTATTGTTAGAGTAGTAAATGGATCCGATTCAAGAAATATTGTATTTTCTGGTAAGGTGCTTTTAGGAGGAAGCCATATGTCATACCTACCATTTGTTATATATTCACCTATAAGATTAAAAGTCCATGTTCCTGGTTTTATATTACTAAACGTAAGACTTATTACTTGATGTCCTGTAAAATGTTCTGGCGAGTAGAATCTTACTAACATATCTGTATTTAAAAAAACAAATCTTATTGGTTGCACTTTATTTATTTTAGATTGTATAACTGCCGAAGCTTCACCTGTCGGAGAAATTACATTTATTGATGCAATATTCGGCCTTCGTATCCATATATAAATCGGAAGATATTTTATTTCTCTTGGTATTCTTAGCTCTATTACTTTTATATCTCCTACATTTCTAATATACCCTGATACATGACCTTGAGAATCCCCCTCATTTCCTACCCCATTTACTACGCACAATCCTCTGCTATTCCCAATAGATGTTATATATCTTGAAATTAAATTGTTACCATCATGACTACCTTCAGTACTTCCAACACCTAGATAAATAACCATTGGTTGTTTACGTTCTACTGCAACTCTCCTCAAATATTCTACTCCTGCTACAATTTCAGATGCATTATATACTGGAGTGTGCGGAACTCCGTTTTCTTGCAATTGCCTTTTGAAATTAGTAGATTCAAAAAGCTTAACAATAACAAAATCACTTGCATTTGCAATTCCTTGAAATTCAGTGTTGTATCCCCTTGCTCCTATAATCCCAGCAGCTTTTGTTCCATGTCCAACTTCATCTCTAGAAGGAACTATTTGATATGGGTCTCCATTATTCCTCTTAGCTGCAATAGCATTATTAATTTGGTCATTTGAATAAGTCTGGCCTATATATACAGAGTCACTGGTATTACTTTGAATAGATTGATCCCATATACTTATTATTCTTGATGTATCATCTTCTCTTATAAATTCATCATTTAAATAATCTATACCTGTATCAACTATCCCTATCAGAACTCCCCTTCCATTCAAATCTAAAAATGGATTTATCTTTATGTTATTTATATTATCTACAGATGATGGTGAAATATCTTCTAAAACATAAATTGTCCTAAAATCATAAAATACAATTGCTGGCACATCATTTAGGAGTCTATCAAGATCATTGTTTCGTACAGATACTACTCCGATATTGCCTGTAATTATATCCCCACAAGCATAAGATAACTTATCTATTTGTTCTTTAAAATTCCCTCTATACTCAATCAAATAATTTGCCGAATCGGGATCATAATATAAATTACAGTCACGTAAATCAGACATATCTAACTCCTAATATTACTTGCATTAATACTATATATATTTTTATATTGTTTATTTGATGATTGAAATTATTTGCTGACCTAAATTAATAACTAGGATATTCCTTAATACTTAAATCAAATCCTTCATTACTTTACAATTTATAATGAAATAATTACAAAAAGCAATAAACATTTTATTATAATGCTTATTGCTTAAAATATAACTTGGTTTTATATATAAAATTCCTCCAATAATATCCATTATAGCCATAGTCAATTGCCAACTTTGTCCAATACCCATTGTTTTTGAGAATTGACCTGCTAATAATGGCACACAAAATGCAGCAACAACTTGTCCTATATTTGCTAAAAATGTTCTATAAGTAGTCATGCTAACACAGACTCATGCTGATCTCTAGTCAAAGCTCCATAAGGAACATTAACAAATGTATAGCAGACAGATAGAGCAATGTATGTTGCATAAGCATATATCATTTTTCCACCTTCACTTAGCTGTGGTGTGCTAAAACACAATATAGCTAAAATTGCGAAAGGTACTGCGCCGTATAACAAAAATGGTCTAAACTTACCATATTTAGTATTTGTTTTATCAATAATCATTACTACAAGCGGGTCTGAAACAGCATCTAAAATACGAACTATAAAAAACATAAATGCCGCTGCACTTGATGTCAACCCAAAAACATCAGTGTAAAAAACAATAAATAACTAGAGATACTTGCATATACAAGATTACATGCAAAATCTCCAAAATCATACCCGATTTTTTCTCTTGTAGAAATACTTGTCTGTATCATTTTAGTTTGCTTCATAAAATTACCTCCTAATATTTTAGATGTAACCTACTATTCCTGTAATGAAAATTAATTTTCTAGACACGTTAACATTTACTCTATAAAATCTTAAATTTGATTTTATAATTGTAAATACTTACACAACATTAATAGGCCTTTATATTAAATAATGCTGTCTGCAATTCCTTATAATTAACGTTATCAAATCTCTTACATATTATAAAAACAGGTTTCCTCTTCCCTACAAAATATATTTAAACTAGTACCTTATATAATTTATACATCGATTACATTACAATTATGAGTTATTCAGCGACAATAATAAATAAACTATTTTCTATTTATTGTTTGTTATTTTATGTTCTTTTCCTCTTTACTAACTAAATCAAAATTTAATTAATATTATCTACTATATAAATTTAATCTAACTTTGTACAAATAAAAACTTTAATAAAATCTTTTATTTGATTTTTAACAAAGTTTCTTTTAATTATTTTATCCTTAATTTGATTCATCTAAGTGTAAACTTTAACTAAATAAAAAAACACAAAAATTTATTTCTAAACTTTTGTGTTTGCCACTATTACGAGTATACATATTATTTAAATATTCATTCAATAAAATATTTCTCTGCATTATAAAATATTTTATACGCAAAAAAAGCAAGTGAAAATTAAGGGAAATACGAATATCGTATTCCTCAAATCCTTGCAATTACTTGTTGCGAGATAAGCCATAAGCCGAGTTCTGTATTAAGCAATCATCTATCTAGGCCTACTGTTGCCAGTAAGCTCAAGCGACGCACCCAGAGGCGGGACGGGCAGCCCCTTTAATTGCCTCTCTATTCGGTCTTGCTCCAAGTGGGGTTTACATAGCCGTGAAGTCTCCATCACGCTGGTGAGCTCTTACCATCACCTTTCCACCCTTACCTAAGTAAAACTTAGGCGGTATATCTCTGTTGCACTTTCCTTCAAGTCACCTTGACTGGACGTTATCCAGCACCCTGCCCTATGGAGCTCGGACTTTCCTCTCCTAGATCTACGTCTAGCAGCGATTGCACGTCTCACTCGCAAAATCTATATTAACATATATCCTTTTAAGATGCAAATATATTTTTCATACAACATTTCTAAATTATAGTTATATTAAAAAAAATATTACTGTTAATAATAATATTACTATTATTCCATATAAACTTACACCACAAAATAATAACGTTAATAATATAAGTCCGCCAACAATTAATTTAGGATAAAGTAAAAATAAAAGAGGATTCTTGCTAGGGAAAAATGGCGGAAACCGTCCATTCCATCCACCATACTTACTTTTTCTGCTTCCTCCCCTAAAAAAATTTCGTATTGTTCTCTTACTATGTTTAAAAAAATTTTTCAAGTCATCTTTTAGCTCTTCACTATCCTTATTATTAAAATCATGATCTTTCCCCATAATCCACCGCATAATTATTATTTCAATATTAGTATATGCATGTATTCAATTTTTTAGTAAACTCTTTTTCAAGGTATCGTTCTTAAGAACTAATATTAAAATGGTTTAGTACATCAACCATTTTAATATAAAGTTCTACCAATCACTCTATTTATTAAATAAACTCATAAGGATCTTCACATTTTCTTGAAGCAATAAACTCTACACCTTTAAATTTTGCCCTTAAAAAATCTAATGTTTTTAAAAACACAAGATATTCTGTTGAGAAATGTCCTGCATCTATTATGCTTACACCTAATTCTTTGAAATCTGATGCAAAGTGATATGTTGTATCCCCTGTTACTATACAATCTGCACCAAGATCTTTTGCTTTATAAAAGAAATCTTGCCCACTGCCATTAATTATAGCTATTGTTTTTGCTTTATCTTTTCCCCTAACAATCCTCATATTTTTTATATTTAAATTTTTTTTAATATTTTCTATAAGATCATTTAACATTATTTCTTCTTCTAATTTAATTAATCTTCCAATTCCGCCATCTTTGTAATTATTAGATTCATTGGGTTCAATAATTTGTTGTGATTCAAAGCCTAAAATTCCAACTATAGTTTCGTTAATTCCACCTTTAGCACTGTCTAAGTTTGTATGGCAAGAATATAAAGCTATATCCTTTTTAATTAAGCGTATCAACTTATTCCCTAATAAATCTCCTTTAACTATATTTTTAGGCCTTTTGAATAGCAGAGGGTGATGAGTTATTATTAATTCACATCTTAAATCTACTGCTTCTTCAATTACTTCATTTGTACAATCTAAAGACAACAAAACCTTGTTTATATTCTTATCTTCATCTCCAACCATCAGGCCAACATTATCATAAGATTCCATCAAAAATTTTGGTGCAAATATTTCTATTTCTTTTATTATATCTTTAACTTTGACCATAATTTCACCACCTAAAAACTTTTTAATAGTTTTTTTAACTTCTCATTCTTTTCTATCAATTCATTTTTTCTTGAAATTGCATGTTCAGTATTATCTCTAATAAAATCTATCACTTTTTCATTTTTTTCAATTTTACTTTCTATATATGATTTAAATAAAGGTAATTTTTTGTTTAATATAAAGGGACTTATCTCATAAAATATATTTTCTAATTTTATATAGTCTCCTTTCTTATATTTAACTTTAAATATCTCATAATACTTGTCTTCATCCAAGCAAATATCCTCTTCTAATATTTCATAATTACTGCTATATAAATATTCCCTTAATACTTCTGGATTTTGCGCCGGTTGAAGCAATAAATATTCTAATTCTTTTACCTTATCTAAATCATTTTCCAATATATCTCTAATTAAATTGCCACCCATCCCAGCAATTATTACAGCCTGAACTTCTTTATTTTTTAATACAGATAAACCGCTTCCTAATCTTAAATCTACTTTATCTAGTACTCCATCAAGTGCAGCATTAACTTTTGCTTTTTTCAGTGGATCTTTATTAACATCTGATGCAATAACTTTATTAACAATATTATGTTTAACTAGATATATTGGTATATATCCATGATCTGTTCCGACATCCATTATTACTTCTACTTTATTAATTTTTTCTATAATCCATTTCAGTCTTTTACTTAATTCCATATTTACCTCTCTTTTATTTTATTTATAAATTTAAATCTTCTACTTAAAAAGAAGCACCTAACTTTAGGTGCTTTTAGCTACTAATCTAAATAATCTTTTAATTTTTTGCTTCTTGATGGATGTCTTAACTTCCTTAAAGCTTTTGCTTCAATTTGTCTAATTCTTTCTCTAGTAACATTAAATTCTTTACCTACTTCTTCAAGTGTTCTAGCTCTTCCATCATCAAGTCCAAATCTTAACCTTAATACTTTTTCTTCTCTAGGAGTTAATGTATCTAAAACATTGATTAATTGTTCTTTAAGCATTGTAAATGCTGCTGCTTCAGCTGGTGCTGGTGCTTCATCATCTGGGATAAAATCTCCTAAATGCGAATCTTCTTCTTCACCTATTGGAGTTTCTAGTGAAACTGGTTCTTGTGCTATTTTTTGAATTTCACGAACCTTATCTACAGGGAGCTCCATAACTTTTGAAATTTCTTCTGGGAATGGGTCTCTACCTAATTCCTGAAGCAATTGCCTTTGTACTCTGATAAGTTTATTTATAGTTTCTACCATATGAACAGGTATTCTTATGGTTCTCGCTTGATCTGCTATTGCTCTTGTTATTGCTTGCCTAATCCACCATGTAGCATAAGTCGAAAATTTATATCCTTTTCTATAATCAAATTTTTCAACAGCTTTAATAAGCCCTAAGTTTCCTTCTTGAATTAAATCTAAGAATAACATACCTCTTCCAACATATCTTTTAGCTATACTTACAACTAATCTTAAATTCGCTTCAGCCAATTTTTTCTTAGCTTTTTGGTTTCCTTCTTCAATTTCTTTAGCATAAGTTATTTCCTGTTCAGAAGACAATAAAGGCACTTTTCCAATTTCTTTTAAATACATTCGAACTGGATCATCTATAGCTATACCCTCTGGGACTGATAAATCAATTTCTTCTTCAGTCTCGGTATCAGCAACTTCACCTATTATTTCGACACCTGTCATTTCCAAAACTTCATATATCTTTTCTATTTGCTCTGGGCTTAAATCAATATGATCCATAGCTTCCATAATTTCTTTATATGTTAGGGAACCATTCTTTTTACCCTTATCAATTAATTCTTTTACAGCCGCCATTTTAGCATTTTTATCTTTTTTATCATCTTTTGGCTTTATTACTTTTCCATTCGCTTTTTGTTCCATCTTATTATTGCCTCCTTCCGTCATAACCTTCAACCTCTCTCTCCCTTTTTAAGTGTTTCAGATAATTTAGTAAGCTCAATTGCAATGTTTATAGATTCTTCAATTTCCCCCTCTTTTTCGAATCTATTTTGCTTTTTCTTTAAATCCTCAATTTGCAGCTTAAGTTTAAAGCTTCTTACCTCTTTTAAATAATCTTTTATTAGTCTCTCTCTATCAGTAAAATCTAAAATCTCATGTTCCCTTATTTTGGTCAACTCTTTAGAACTTTCTATATCGTCACATCTACTTTCTACATAGGATTCTATATTACCTATATGATTAGTATCCTCATTTTTGCCTTGTAATATTAATGAATAAATTTTATTATGTGATTCTATTACAAAATCTCCGGATTTTATCGAGCTTTTAATCTCATCATAAAATTCATCTTTGAACATTAATTTTAATAATGCTCTTTCGGCCTTTAAATATGCGGGTTCTACATATAATTTTGTTCCAAAATATTCCTTTTTATTCACAAAATTGTCTTCTTTTTGTTTTTTTGTTATTACTTGTGAAAGTACGTCATATAACGCCTGTTCTTTAATCGCTGTTTCTTCTGAAATTTTCCTTATGTATACATCTTTTTCTATAGGGTTTAGATCTGCTAAAATTTCTGCAAATTTTTCTCCATATTCTATCAGATCATTTCCATTATTTAGATTTATACCCTCCGCTGCTTTCTTAATTCTATACTCAATTAAAGGAAGAGCTTCCTTTGCCAACTTCAGAAATGACTCCTTTCCATGATTCCTTACAAACTCATCTGGATCTTTTCCATCTGGTACTATTAATACTTTTACATCAAATCCAGCGCCTCTTAAAATTTCTAGACCTCTTAGGGTAGCAGTCTGTCCAGCCAAATCAGCATCATAAGAAATTATTACCTTGTTAACATACCTTTTAAGAAGTCTTGCTTGGTTTACTGTAAGTGCAGTTCCAAGTGATGCTACAACATTTGTTATACCATATTGATGAAGTGATATTAAATCCATATACCCTTCAACTATAATAATGTAATCCTCTTTTAGCTTATTCTTAATCGCAAAATTTAATCCATAAAGATTTATCCCTTTTTGAAAAATCATGGTCTCTGGCGAATTTAAATATTTTGGTTTTGAATCATCTAAAACCCTACCTCCAAATCCAATAACTTTCCCTCTTACATCAAACACTGGAAACATTACTCTGTTTCTGAACTTGTCATAAACATTTCCTGACTTCTCACTTTTGGAGATCAATCCAGCTTCAAGTAATAGATTATCTTTATATCCCTTTGTTCTTAAGTAGTTTGCTAATCCATACCAGCTATCTTGAGAGTATCCTAAACCAAATCTCTTTATAGTCTCTTCTTTTATCCCTCTCTTCAAAAAATATTCTTTTGCCATTTTAATCCTTTGCAAATTAGCAAAATAATATCTAGCTGCTTCAACATTTATCTTATATAAAAACTCCTTTTTTCTAGAAACCGCACTATTTTCATTATCTTTTATCTGTAGCGGAATATTAGCTTTATCTGCTAAATACTTTGCTGCTTCTACAAAAGTAAGCTTTTTATATTTCATAACAAACGTAAGCACATTTCCCGCTTCTCCACATGAAAAACATTTGTATATCTGCTTTTCACTAGAAACACTAAATGATGGAGATTTATCATTATGGAATGGACATAATCCCATAAAATTTCTACCCGATTTTTTTAGCCTTACATCCTCTGAAATAATATCGACAATGTCATTTTGTTCTTTTATTTTTTCAAGAACTTCTTCTGATATTTGCAAGGAGGCATCTCCTTCCTACTGCTTTTTTTGGCAATTATATATTATTCGACATAATAACGAGTTTTCCTTCTAAAATAATTAGAAAACTATTAATTTCTTTTAATTTAAAGTTCCACTCGTTATAAAATAATATTTATTGAATAATACTATATATTAAAGTAATTCTTTTTATTAACTTAAAATCCTCTTTTTTTATTGTAAATCTTTATCTATTGAACATATTATTAAATACAATATAATTTTAAATTTATTAATGTATAAAGCTCTCAACTCATTAATCTATTACAAACTTAGGGATAAATATTTTATTAAACAGCGATAAGCAATAATCATCACTCATTCCGGCTACATAATCTGCAACTCCTCGTTTCAACCCCTCGTTTTTGGCTATACTTAAATAAATTTCTGGCATCTCATCAGGATTTTCCTCAAAATGTTTAATTAATTGGTTCAAAACAAATTTCGCCTTATTTCTTTCAACCTTTAATGTATCCCCTAAATATATATTTTTAAACATAAATTGTCTAAGTTCAGTCATTGCTTCACCTATTTCCGGACTTAATCCAATTTCCTTTATTCCATTATTAAGATTATCATTTGATTTTCTTATAAAATCTTTAATTAAAACATTTAATCTCTCATTAGAAGTATCCCCCAATACTTTAACAATTTCCCTTGGAATCTCTTCTTTTCTTAGCAATCCTGCTCTTATGGAGTCATCAATATCATGATTTAAATATGCCATTTTATCACTAAATTTAACTACTACTCCCTCTAATGTAATTATGTCTTTAATGCTTCCAAGACCACTATGATTTAATATCCCATTTATTACTTCTTCTGTTAGATTAAGTCCTAGACCGTTATTTTCAAGTTTAGTAACAACCCTAACACTTTGTTCATTATGACGGAATCCATCTTCTAAGTATTCATTTAACACTTCTTCTCCATTGTGTGCAAAAGCAACATGCCCAAGATCGTGCCCTAACGCTATAGCTTCAATTAGATTTTCATTCAGTCCGATTCCAGCTCCAATATTTCTTGCAACTTGAGACACTTCTAATGTGTGCGTTAATCTGGTTCTATAATGATCTCCAAATGTTTTTATATATACTTGTGTTTTATGCTTGAGGCGTCTGAATGATTTGCTTTGAATAATTCTATCTCTATCAAGCACATAACAAGTTCTAATCTCATCATCATCTTCCTTAATTTTTCTGCCAATAGAATTTTTTGAAAAAGCAGCTTCTTTAATTAATGTCAAGCTTTCAAAATTTTGAATTTTTTCTCTTACATTCATATATTATCACCTCTTTTTATGTATTCTATCTCTATCATTATATTCCTCTATTTATTAACTATATTTATTATTTGCAAATAACTAAAAAATAATATCTCTATACGAATTAATTTTTATTTTTTTACTATTTTTTAGTCTAATACTACAATTAAGTTAATATTATTTAATAATTAGGAATTTTCTTTAATATAGAAACTTTAATTGCATATATTTTAGATTTCAATTGAAGTATAAAAATATGTTAATTTGATTTAAATGTATAACTTTCAATCAAAGTTTGCCTTTATTATAAAAGTTTAATAAAAATCACCTTATAAAGGAGCGTATTTATGGGCACTGAAGTTTTATCTTTACAAGAATCTAATCTTTCTCCAGAAATTATAAAACAAAATGTTTTACCATACTATAACTTGCAAAACTCTCAGATTTCAATAATCAAATTTAAGGACACTGATAAGCAAAGAGCAGTTTATAGAGTAACTCATAAAGACAAGAATTACTGCCTTAAAAAAGTTTATTATAATATAAACGATTTACTATATGTCTATTCAGCCATTGAATGGCTATATAGAAATAATATTAGAGTCTCTAAACTTTTACCTACAACTGACAATAATAGATTTGTATCTTATCGAAATATGCTTTTTATATTAACTCCTTGGATTGAGGGTGAGAAATGTGACTTCGATAATTTAGATCATGTTCTAATATCTGTAAGAAAGCTCTCTGACATTCATTCGGTCTCTCGCAAATTTAAACCTATTTTAGGAAGTTCAATAAAAGAAGGATTTGAGGATTATTACATATCTACCTTAAAACATTTTGAAGATTTACTTAAAGCATCAAATGAGGCATTTAAATATAAAGACTCATTCTCAAGACAATTCATTTCAAGTTTTGATACAAATTTACGGCTTGCTAAACTTTGTCTAGACATATCAAATAAAATTGATAACAATGAATTAAGTAGATCTTTATGCCATGGTGACTATGTAAACAAAAATTTAATTTTCCCTCCAGATTTAGATCCTTGGATAATAGATTTTGATAAATGTAAAGTAGATTACAGCGCAAAAGATTTAGCATATTTTATGCGAAGATTACTCAAACGAGAAAACACAAAATGGAATGTTAAATTAGCTCTCTCTATATTAGATACCTATAATAAATTGTGTCCTTTAACTCACTCAGATTTACGTTACTTAATTTCATATATTTGTTTTCCTCAGAAATATTGGAGAATATCAAGAGACTACTATAGGAATATCCATAAGTGTAATAAATCTGCTTTCTTAACTTTAATATTAAACTCGACATCAAAAACAGATCTTCAATATGATTTCGCGCTAAATATAGTGAGTCAAGTGCAGGAAAAATTCAATATGACTTTACTTTGAAATTGTTTCTGTAAACATACATGCAAAAGGCCCCTTAACGTTTAAACTTAAGGGGCTAATCTATACTCTTTTAATATTAAAGTGATCATATAATAAGAACTTAATTATCAGAAATTGAAAAATAGCATGGAATCTCTAAAAAGTTTTGTCCATTTGAACCAGGTAAATGAATAAAATGACTTTCTGGATCTACATTAGTCCAATTCTGCAGTTCAATAGATTCTTGTGATGCATTTCGTTTTACACTAGTTATATATCTGTCACGTGGTGTTTCGAAATATGAAAAAGCAATATTTTCATGTATAGCAATCGACTGATATTTATCACCTTTAAAATATCCTTCTTTTACAATAGCATAATGATGATAAATATATGAATATAGTTTATCAGGATATAATATAGCAATTCTGCCGCATCTTTCATGTGGAGCAACTGATCTTCTCCATTCTTCTAAACTTTCAGGATAAGCAAAACAATAAATATGGAACATTGGTACCCAAATACGATTATAATCTATACCTGGCCAAACTTTTAAAAATGTCTCAAGAGGCGCAAATATGTTTTCTGTTATCTTATGATAGAACTTTTTCTTATATAAGCAATCATTATGGTTTTGGAAACTACTCTTCTTTTCTTAGAAACTTTATAAAAGTTAACGGGATTGGACCTGCTCAATATCGTAAAATGTCGGCTAACTTGTACCCTAAAATAAGTTTATAATAAGAATTTCAATAGTATAAATATAAAAGGCATTATAACTTAAAACCAGAAATTATTTTAAATTACAATGCCTTATATTTTTATAGTATTATTAGCTATAAATCTTCTTTTACTAAGATTTATATTCTACTTTATTATATTCTTTAATTTCCAGACTTATCTTGGATTTTTCACTTGTGCTTGTGCAGCTGCAAGCCTTGCAAGTGGTACTCTAAATGGTGAGCATGATACATAGTTAAGTCCTATATTATGGCAGAATTCAATTGATGAAGGATCTCCACCATGTTCTCCACATATTCCCAAATGGATATCTGAACGTGTAGATTTTCCTTTTTCTACTGCTATTTTTATTAGAGAACCAACTCCTGTTTGATCTAATTTACCAAATGGATCTTGTTCATAAATCTTCTTTTCATAGTAAGCAGATAAGAACTTAGCTGCATCATCTCTTGAGAATCCAAATGTCATTTGAGTTAAGTCATTTGTACCAAATGAGAAGAATTCTGCTTCTTTTGCTATTTCATCAGCTGTTAATGCTGCTCTTGGAATCTCAATCATAGTTCCAACTTTATAATCTAAAGTTACTCCTTTTTCTTCCATAACTGCTTTAACTGTTGATACAATTACATCCTTAACATATTTTAATTCTTTAATTTCTCCAACTAATGGAATCATTATCTCAGGTACAATATCATATCCTTTAGTTGTTTTAACTTCTATTGCAGCTTCTATAATAGCTCTTGCCTGCATTTCAGCAATTTCAGGGTAAGAGACTGCAAGACGGCATCCTCTATGCCCCATCATAGGATTAAACTCATGTAATTCTGATACAGTAGATTTTAATTCTTCATAAGTTATTCCCATTTCTCTTGCTAATTCTTTTATATCTGCATCCACAGTTGGTAGGAATTCATGTAGAGGTGGATCTAATAATCTTATTGTAACTGCTTTTCCTTCTAATGCTTCGTAAATTCCTATAAAATCTGATTTTTGCATTGGCAAAATCTTATCTAAAGCTACTTTTCTTTGTTCTAAATCTTTAGATGTAATCATTTGTCTTACAGCCATAATTCTATCTTCTGCAAAGAACATATGCTCTGTTCTACAAAGACCTATACCTTCTGCACCAAACTCAACAGCTTGTTTTGCATCTCTTGGACTATCTGCATTAGCTCTAACTTTCAATTTTCTTATTTCATCAGCCCATCCCATAAATGTTGCAAAATGTCCTGATATTTCAGGTGTAACTGTTTTTATTTTTTCTCCATATACATTACCTGAAGTACCATCAATTGAAATGTAATCTTCAGATGTATAAACTTTTCCGTTAACTTCTACTGTTCTCTTTTCTTCATTAACCTTAATAGTTCCACATCCAGCTACACAGCAAGTTCCCATTCCTCTTGCAACAACTGCAGCATGAGAAGTCATACCTCCTCTTACTGTTAAGATTCCTTCAGCAGCTATCATACCTTCTATATCTTCTGGTGAAGTTTCAAGTCTTACAAGTACAACATCTTCGCCAAGTGCAGCTCTATCTTTAGCTTCATTAGCAGTGAATGCAATTTTACCACATGCAGCTCCAGGAGATGCAGGTAATCCTTTTGCAATTGGTGTAGCTTTCTTTAAATCTTCAGTATAAAAAGCAGGATGTAATAATGTATCTAATTGTTTTGGTTCAACCTTTAATATCGCTTGTTCTTTACTTAGCATTCCTTCTTCAACTAAATCAACAGCAATCTTTAAAGCAGCTTGAGCTGTTCTCTTACCATTTCTAGTTTGTAAGAAATATAATTTACCTTCCTCTATAGTAAATTCCATATCTTGCATATCTTTATAGTGATTTTCGAGTGTATTAACAATTCCTTCAAATTCAGCATATATTTCTGGATTTTGTTCTTTTAATTTTACAATTTCAAGTGGTGTTCTAATACCAGCAACAACGTCTTCACCTTGTGCATTCATTAAATATTCACCATATATAGCATTGTCACCATTTGCAGGGTTTCTTGAAAATGCAACTCCTGTTCCTGATGTTTCTCCCTTATTACCAAATACCATTTGTTGTACATTTACCGCTGTACCCCATTCCCCTGGAATATCATTTAACCTTCTATAAACTATAGCTCTTGGATTATCCCATGATCTAAATACTGCTGTAATTGCTTCAATTAATTGAGTTTTAGGATCGCTTGGGAAATCTTCCCCCTTTTCCTTTTTATAGATTTCTTTGAATTCGCTGACTAATTCCTTTAAATCATCCGCTGTTAAATCTGTATCAAATTCAACACCTTTCTTTTCTTTAAGTTCATCAATTTTATTTTCAAATAATCTTTTTTCTATTCCCATAACAACGTCTGAGAACATTTGAATAAATCTTCTATAAGAGTCATATGCAAATCTTGGATTATTAGTTAATCCTGCCATAGCTTCTACAGCTATATCATTTAATCCTAAATTTAAAATAGTATCCATCATACCCGGCATTGAAACTCTTGCACCAGATCTTACTGATACTAATAAAGGATTTGAATTATCTCCAAATTTTTTACCTGTTATTTCTTCAAGTTTTGCTAAGTTATCATAAATTTGGCTTATAACTTCATCAGAAATCTTTCTACCATCTTCGTAATATTTATTACAAGTTTCTGTTGTAACAATAAATCCTTGTGGTACTGGAATTCCTAAACTAGTCATTTCTGCCAAGTTAGCACCCTTTCCTCCAAGTAGATTCTTCATTGAAGCATTTCCTTCACTAAAAAGATATACATACTTATTTGACATCTCAATACTCCCTCTTTTCTTATTATTTCTCACTATATTTACTATCGATGCCTATCTAAAGACTTCGTAGCTACCCTGTTAATTAATTCTCATTTTCTCCAATTTTAACAAATAACTTTGTTATGTTAGTCTTAGAAACCTTTCCGATTATCTTCATCTGATCTTTTCCATCAGACTTTTCTATTATTTCAACAACCGGAATACTATCAATCTCATGTTCAATAATTTTCTTAGCTAAATCGTATGCGTTGTCATTCTTGCTTGCACAAATTATATTCGGCATTCTTGTCATAATTACGCCAACAGGAACCCTGTGTATATCAGTTCCCCCTATTGAAATTTTGAGAAAGTCTTTTCTAGAGACTGCACCTGTAAGCACCCCATTGTTCTCTATAAATAATGTCCCTACATCATTGAGAAATAGGTATACGATTGCATCATATACCATCATATCTTCGCTAACTGTAACAGGTTTTGACATTATTTCGGATACTTTAATTTTGTTAATATTTGAATGAATTAGTCCATTAGAAGTCTTTCCTATATATACATATCCTACCTTCGGTCTAGCATCCAAAGTTCCTATCATAGTCAGAACTGCCAAATCAGCCCTGAGCGCAGCTCTAGTAACTCCAATCTTTTCTGCAAGAGCTTCACTAGTTATAGGTGCATTTTCCTTTACTAAGCATACTATTTCTTCTTGCCTAGGTGATAATTTCAATCTTATCCCTCTTTCTGTAAATATAAGAAATATCTAGTTCAAATTCATTAATTTTTACTACTCTCTAATTATATCATGTAATTATTGTTTGACTAGACTTAATTTTCAGAAAAATCAAATAAATTCACCAAATATTTCTTATATATTAATTTTATATCACTTATATATCTATTTTTCTTTATATTACTCCCAATATCATTTAATTTTCCGAATCTTCTTTCTCTTCTTCAAAATTGACTGTATAAGTATATACAGTATCTGAACCAGTATATACTTTTTGTTTTGAATCATCATTATGTTTGCTTATATCATTCTTCATTTCATTAACCTTAGTCTTAATTTTATCAGCAAAATCAGTTGCCTTAATTTTAACATTGCTTGCTATTTCCGAAACATATTTGTTTACAACTTCTACTGATCCATCTTCCATTGTTACCTCTATTGTAATTTGAGTTGCTATAGCTGCAATAACTCCTGCTGCAAGTATTGGTGGAATTATAATTGCTACGACTCCTGCTGCAATTCCTGCATTAACTGGAATATCTACAAGTTCCTTATCATCTTTCTTAACCTTTATTCTAGTCACATTACCCTTTTCTATTACCTGTTTAAGCCAAGCCCTCAATTCTTCTATAGAGATAGGAGTCCTATTTGCTTCCTCGTCAACAAACTCACCATTAATCTCTAATAATTTTTGAGACTTTTCAATGTATATTAAAGCCTCTAGTACATCGCCTTCACATACTTCTAAAGCTTCCTTTGCCTTTTCGTAGCTTACTCCTGTTCTTTCACGTATCATATCAACTTTTTCTAATGTTATATTTTCCATAAATCATCACTCCTTAATAAATTTTAACATCTCCAAACTTTTAGGCTTTTTAACATAGCTATTAGATACCAAAAAAGTAATCACTTTTTCTATCTCACTCTTTATTTCCTTATTTAAATTTAATCTATATAATTTATCTATATCCATATTCATCAAAAACCTTAAAGCATTATATGCACCTTTTGAAATAAATACTCCATGCTCCTTAGGACACTCATCACATATACCTCCATAGTGAGATAAACTTATATAATTTGATGATGGTATCTTTTTTCTGCATACACTACAATTATTCAGTGTTAAATTATATCCAGTAGTTTTTAATAATTTTAATTCAAATGCTCTTATTAGTAATTCATAATCTAGAGCATCTGTATTTAACAAATATAATGTTGTAATCAATGTCCTAAAAAGTTCCACATTAATTTCATTATCAGCACAAGCAATATCTATTAATTCACATAGGTATGAGGAATATGTAAGTTTATGTAAGTTGCTTAAAAGACCTTGAAAAGATTGAATTATTTTTCCTTCTTGAAGAGTGTATAAACTCTTCCCTTTATATACCATATATTCTCCATAGCATAACGGTAATGTTAATGCTAAGAACTTACTTTTGCTTTTTTTTGCTCCTCTAACTATGGCTGTAATTTTACCTAACTTCTCGGTATAAAACCAAACCAATTTATCATTTTCTTTAAAGTCTTGTGTTTTTATAATTACAGCTTTTGTTTCAACTATTGACAGGCTAACCATCTCCTATTTGGAATATCTAAAAAAATAATATGTTAGGTTAATTATATATCTCTAATCAATACCTTATTTCTTTGAATTCCCTTTATAACCTAATTCCTTTAATAAAAGCTGATTATCTCTCCATTCTTTTCTAACTTTCACCCATATTTTCAAGTTAACCTTAGATCTTAAAAATCTTTCTAATTCATATCTTGAATTTTCCCCTATTCTTTTAAGTGTTTGACCATTTTTTCCAATTATGATTCCTTTATGAGAGTCTTTTTCACATATTAAATCTACCTCTATATGATATGTACCTATTTGATTTTGTTTCATTTGAATTATATCTACCGCTATACCATGAGGCACTTCATCTCTCAAAGTTCTTAAAGCCTTTTCTCTAATTATTTCTGATACCACAAACTTTTCTTGAACATCTGTTATCATATCATCTGGGTAATATTTAGGTCCTTCTGGCATTGCTTTCTTCATAAGTTCCACTAATACATCGACATTTTTCCCTTTTATTGCCGAAATAGGTACTATCTCTGCAAATTTAAATTCTTTTGAATACATTTCCAAACTTTTTGCCACTCTATCTTGTGTACTCTCATCAACTTTATTTAAAACTAAGAATACAGGACATTTCTTATCCCTTAAAGTTTCTAATATGAATTTATCTCCTTTTCCAATCTCCTCATCTGGATTTGTTAAGAATAACACTAAGTCAACATCTTTAGTTGATTCTTTTGCTGAATTTACCATGTATTCCCCTAACTTATGTTTAGGTTTGTGTATACCTGGCGTATCGACAAATACCATTTGATAATCATCGCCTGTCAATATTGTTTGTATATTATTCCTTGTTGTCTGAGGTTTATTAGAAACTATTGATAATTTTTCCCCCATTATATAATTTAGTAAAGTTGATTTTCCCACATTAGGCCTTCCAACTATTGTAACAAATCCTGATTTAAACATTTTTTCCTCCTCAAAATAAGCTTAAAAAAAGCTTAACTAACGTTATCCTATTTTACAAATAGTATACTCTATTTATGAGTAAATTGACAATCTACTATTCTTAATTTGATTATATAATAATTTAATAATTAATCTTAATTGTTTCCTCATGAATCAAATCGAAAACTCATATAATTCAAGAAATAGGAGAGCATATAAGCTTTATTTCATCTTATATCTTCTCCTATAAATACTATTTTTATTATTCTATGTTTAATTAAAGCCTAAATAATGTAAAAATAACCAAAGTTAATAATATACCAAATATAGCTCCAACTATTACCTCTAAAATGCTATGAACTTCCGAATCAACTCTACTTTGTGCAGTTATAAACGCCAATAGAAAACTTAATAGAATACAAATTGGTTCCTCTGTTATTAATGATATTGCAGTTGCTATTGAAAATCCCAACGCGCTGTGTCCGCTTGGCATTCCCCCTTTTAACGGAGTTCCTTCTCCAAATATTGCCTTTGCTATTATCGTTACTATACACACTATTACTAGAACAATAAGTATTGTGTATGGCTCTGAATTTTTTACTTTATTAATTAAAGAAAATGAAAATCTACTCAATCTTTCCCAAAATATAATATAACCAACTAATAATGCATTTATGGCTGTTATTAATACTGCACCTGCCGCTGCATTCTTAGCTATTTTAGCTAATGGGTGGTAATAATTAGTTGTCATGTCTATGGTTGCCTCTATAGCTGTATTTACTAGTTCAGCTGCTATTACCATTGTTATTGTAACAGCCAATATAAGAAACTCGTATTTTGTTATGTCAAAGAAAAAGCTTGCAATTAGTACTCCTAAGGCCACAATTAAATGTATTTTCATGTTTCGTTCTGTTCTTACAGTATCTATAATCCCAGTTATGGCATTATTGAAGCTTTCTAATGTTTTTTTCATTTTCATTATTTACCCCTACTTCTATTCTACATAATAAAAAATATTACACTCGAATTATGTTAAGTTTATTTAAAATTTCTTCTTCTCTACTTCTCATAATCGTTTTATCTTCATCCTCCATATGGTCATACCCCAATAGATGCAATACTGAATGCACGACCAAATATGATGCCTCTCTTTCATACGAATGATTGAATTCTTTACTCTGCTCTAATGCTTTTTCCAAAGATAGAACTATATCTCCAAGTACAAGTTCATCACCATCAAAATCACATTGAGAAAACTTATAATCTTTATACATATTCTTAAATACTTTTTTATTTTCGTATTCTAACATAGGAAAGGATAGTACATCTGTTTCTCTATCTATCCCTCTCGTTTCATTATTAATTTCTTTAATTTCATTATTATCTACAAACAATAATGAAACTTCACAATCTATATTGACTTCCTCTTCTTTTAATGTAAATTCTATTACTTCTGTTAATCTTTTTATTAATTTTTCACTTGCTTCTACTTTACTTTGCCTATTATCTACATAAATCATTGTTTAAATTACTCCTTAGTTTTAAATTCATTTTTATTGTTTTCTCTATTGAAATCTTTCATTTTCTCTTTAGGGTATTCTATTCTTTGATGATATATACTATTTAATGCAGTTAAAAAGCATAATCTTATTTTTTCTATGTCTTTTAATGTTAAATTGCAATCATTTAATTGTCCTGATGATAATTTATCATCTATAATGCAATTAACCATTTGGTTAATTGCATCTTTAGTAGGTTTCTTAATTGATCTTACAGCTGCTTCAACACTATCAGATAGCATTACTATTCCAGCTTCTTTTGAGCTTGGTATTGGACCTTCATATCTATAATCTTCTTCTTTTACTTCCTCTGGATTTTCAGCACTATTTTTCATGGTATAGTAAAAATACTTTACTAATGTTTTCCCATGATGTTCTAATATAATGTCTTGAATAACCTTAGGTAGCTTATATTTTACAGCTAACTCTAAACCATCTTTAACATGGGATTTTATTATCATAGCACTTAAATTTGGAGGTATATTCTCATGAGGATTATCTATTCCCATTTGATTTTCTCCAAAGAAATATGGTCGCTCTGTTTTTCCAATATCATGATAATATGATCCTATCCTTGTAATTACCGAATTAGCACCAACTTCCTCTGCTGCCATCTCAGAAAGATTGGCAACAAGCATACTATGGTGATATGTTCCTGGAGCTTCCATTAATAATTTTTTTAAAAGTGGTGTATTAGGATTTGATAATTCCAGTAACTTTAGCGTAGTAACCTCATTAAATGTACCTTCCAGAAATGGTAATATTCCTAATGCAAATATTCCTGATAAAAGTCCACCAATGAATGTGATTCCACCTTTCACTAATACATCCCCAAAATTACTTGATATTAATATTCCTGTAGACAATGTAAGTATTACGGTAACAACAGCAATATACAATGTTGAATATAGCAATTCATTTCTTTGTTGCATCTTTTTTAAAAATGCAGCTCCTAATACTGAACTTACTATCCCTAAAATAATAATTTGAACATCAAAACCATTTAGCGCGCCTATAATTATTGCATTTAGAGCGCTAAGTACAAATGATATCTTATAATTTAGCAGTAGCGTAAGCATCATAGGAGCACATGCGAAAGGGATTAGAAATGGGGATATAATACCTACAGTTCTAGCCAGCACAAGCGAAATCAAATTGATTGTACTTATAAGAATAAGTTTTTTATTACTCTTATATATTTCACCATAATTTATCCTGACATATCCATATTGAAGAAATAATATTATCATCAAAAATACTGCAAGTGCTAAATAAATATATACATAAGCTGTTACGTTCTCATCATTAAGCATTCCTAAATCTGATAAAATATCAATTTGATCTTGTGTTACAGGTTCCCCTTCCTTAACTATAATCTGATTTTGTTTTATTATTACTTTAGATACACTCTTTTTAGCCTCTTGTATCTTTTCTTGCGTTTTTTCTTCATCAAAAAAAACATTTGGGTTTATTTGCATTTGAACAACTTGCTTTAAAGTACTTGATACATCTTTATCTAAATTTAAATTATCTATTTGAGTTGAAACAATTCCCTTTGCTTCTTTTAAAGCACCTTCATCCTTTTCTTGTATATTTTTTTCATACGCACTATCAATTATATTTACTATTTTTTCTTCTATCCCTGACAACGTATCTTTTGATATTCCTAGCAACGCCTTATATTGTTCATCTGTTAATTGAAATATTGTTAATTTCTTTAGTTCACTTTGTTTGTCTACTAATGTGGCACTAGTCATATTGCTTAAAGATACAAGTTTGTCGAACAATGTTCTTATATTATCTTCAGCTTCTTTCTTAACTTCTGGCTTTGATGTATACTGTTTTCCTACCTTTTCGGCTGCCTGATCTTCTTTTTCCTTTGTGGCTTTTTCATCCACTATATCTCTTGGAGCTTTTATATCTACTCTTGGTATATCTCCTTCTTTCAAGCTATATTGCTTAGGAGTTATTGCGGTAACAAGCAATAAATAGCCTATACTAAATACAAGTATAAATAATACAATTCTTTGAATCCTATTATTTTTCCATTTATTATTTTGTTTTATATCCATGTAATTCACCTTTTCATCTTAATAATAAGTAATAGGCATAAAAAACAACTTTGAATACCCCTTATGATACGTTTCTTGCAATATCCTGTTCTACAGTAAATATAACATTAATCAAGATTTTTCCGCCTTCAATATCTTCCACTGTAGTTTTTTTATCTATTATCTTTGCATCGTTGCTAAGTGTTTTTTTCAATGAACTCTCTAACTTTTCTGCTGCTTCCTTAACTGTAGTTTCCTTATCCAAGTTTACACTTATACCTTTTTTTTCAAAATATGTTATCTTATTAAAGAAACCATCTTTCTCTTCTATTTTATCATAAGATTCAAATTGATTTACAGCTTTTTTCAAGTAAACTTTTTTTCCAAAAAAATTCAAGTATATATCACTATTCTTATTACCAGTTCTCTCAAGCTTTTCTCCACTTATTTGAATCTCCATAAATTTATCATAAAAAGTATTTGCTATAATTGTTCCACTTGGCTTCACTTCCATTTCAAAGCCTTCTCTCCCTTGAATAGGTAGTATTAAATCATCACCTTTCTTTACTATGTCTCCTGGTACAACTGCTGGATTTCCAGAATTCGTATATACTCTTTTTACTTCTCCATCCATTTTAGCAACAACTTGATTATATAATGTTTTTTCTGTAGCCGGAGGATTTACTTTTTCTTTTATAACTAATTTTAATGTTGACCCTTCTATCCTAACTCTAATCCACATTATCTGACCATTTAAGTCTTCCATCTTTTTCTCTATTTCATATACATTTACTTGAGATTTATTAAGTCCTGGTTTAATACCAATTGATGAGAGCTGTTGTCTAACTTCAAATGGACTTAAATTTCTCTGTGTTTCTATATCTATAGCCCAAATATAATTCGATAATATATATATTACAACGAAAAACAATCCCATTCCTATAACTAAAGAGAGCTTTCTTCTCATTTTCATAAGTAAGACTATCATTCCACTGGTTTTTACTATCTTTACTTTTCCTTTATATTTTTTTATTAATATCTCCGCATCTTTGTAATCCCTGTAATATATGGTGACCCTCACCGTTGTCAAATTTACTTTTACTATATTGCAGGTATAGATCTGATTATTCCAAAAAGCATTTAATATTTTTTCTGGCATTAAGGCATTGATTTCTATGGTTACTTGTCCTGATTTTAAGCTACTGAACATAATATTTTACCTCTCATATGAAATACCTTTAAAGATTCCGCTTATTGTTATACTTGTTTCTGCAATAAAAAGTATTTCGAACTCTTTCCCCTCAATTATAATCGCACCAATTCTAGAATTTATTTTAACCATATTAGTTTCAAAAAATATAATGCCTTTATGATTTTCAATAGTTATTTCTCTGTTTCCTACAACTATTATCTTCGGTAAATCTAATGAAATGTCACTTGGAAAATCTAACTTACTAAGTATTTTTTCTTTCCCTCTTTGAAATTTTTCCTCCATATTTTCCTCCCACATAAACTTTCTCATTGTAATTTATGATAGGATTTGTGAATTAATTCTATAATTTAATAATAATGATAATTTCCTAAAAAAATAAAGCCACTTATTACTATTATGGCTTTATCTAATATATTTACAATAGCATATTCTATTTATATAAAGAAAATATTATCACTTCATTAATAGTCGAATTTTAGAGAAAAATGAAACGGGACATAGGATGATCTTTATACTCCTATGTCCTGTTATATTAGCATAAAATTCAAAACAATCTTGAATTCTATTCTTATTTATTATTCAAATATTCCTTAACAAACTGACTTACAAGTTTACCATCAGCTTTTCCTACTACTTTAGGTTTAACAGCTGACATAACTTTTCCCATATCTTTAATGCTATTCGCACCCACTTCTTCAGCTGATTCTTTTACTAATTGTTTTATCTCTTCTTCACTTAACTGCTGAGGAAGGTATTTCAACAAAATTTCAATCTCGGCTTTAGACTGATCTATTAAATCTTGCCTATTCCCCTTTTCAAATTCAAGCATAGCTTCTCTTCTTTGCTTGATTTCTTTAGCTAATATTGTAATAACTTCATCATCTTCAAGCTTTCTATTATCAGTTTTTTCAACTAACAATACTGCAGCTTTAGCTGTACTAATTACACTAGATGTGAATTTATCTTTTGCCTTTAAAGCAACTTTCCAATCATCTTGTAATCTATCTTTAATTGATGACATTTTTTTACCTTCTTTCAAAAGAAAATATCATTATTTGAACTTTCTCTTTCTAGCAGCTTCTGATTTCTTCTTTTTCTTAACGCTTGGCTTTTCATAATGTTCTCTCTTCCTAACTTCAGAAAGAACCCCAGCTCTAGCACATTTTTTCTTAAATCTTCTTAACGCACTTTCAAGTGTTTCGTTTTCTCCAACTTTAATTTCTGACATTTACTATCCCTCCCTCCGCTAGCTTAAATTAACTCAGCTATGGGCTTAATAACACATGGTATATTATACAATATTCAAATTAATAATGTCAAGAATTTAAGAAAAAATCCCCAGCTACTATTGATCAAATAACAACTCAAATTTTAGCCTGGTGGCCACTGTAAGCTTCTTCCTCCAAGCACATGGAAATGAATATGTTTTACTGTCTGTCCTCCATCTTCACCACAATTATTTACAATCCTATACCCTTTATCTGATATTCCAAGATTTACTGCTAATTCATTAATAACTTTAAATATATGTGGTATAATATTAATATTACTGTCATCTAAAGTATTAGCACTTTCAATATGTTCTTTTGGAATAACCAAAAAATGAGTAGGTGCTTCAGGATTTATGTCATAAAAAGCATAAACTTTATCATCCTCATATATTTTTTTACTCGGAATATCCCCACTTATAATTTTGCAAAATATACAGCCTTCCATAAATTCACCTCCTTCTAATTGATAAGTTCGAGTTCAACACATGAAAATTGAAATTTTATACTTCTTTTTTCAAAAATTCCTCTTAATCTTTTATATTTTTACTCAAACTTCATATTTTTTAATAATTGAGTTTTAATTTAATTTTTAATTGAAATAGTTAATTATTTTGTTTTTAATTACTAACTTATTTAAAAGCTACGAGAATAATATTGGCTATAAATTACTCTTCTTCTTAGGATTAATTAATTCCAAAATAATCCTTAATAGATCTTATGTTAATTTTTATTATACCAAAACTATATAATTTTTCCAACAACATATTCCCCATTTGAGCTGATTATTTTGCAAGAAATTATCTTTCCGATCATATCTCTATTTCCATCTAGAATTTCAACTTTTACGTAATTTCTTGTGTATCCTTCAAATACACCTAATTTATTTGGAACTTCCTGCTCAACTAATACATCTAACTCTCTTCCAACCAAAGATTCACTAAAGTCTCCTTCGTTCTTTGCATTTAGTTTGATTAAAGCCTTACTTCTCTTATCCTTCACAGTCCCATCTATTTGATTAAGCATATCTGCCGCCTTCGTCCCTTTTCTTGGACTGAATTTAAATATATGTGTTTTAGTTAGCTTAATTCTCTTTAAGTATTCATAAGTTTCATTAAATTCCTCATCAGTTTCACCTGGAAAACCTACAATTACATCTGTAGTTATTGAAGCATCTTTAAGATTTTCTCTTATTCTATTAACTGCACCCTCGTATTCTTTAGCAGTATATCTTCTATTCATTCTTTTTAAAGTTGCATCACATCCGCTTTGAAGTGATAAATGGAATTGTGGACATAGTTTGTTCATTTTCTTCATTTTCTCGATAACTTCATCTGTGAAGAAACTAGGCTCTATAGAACCTATCCGAACTCTTTCTATTCCATCCATTTTTTCTATTTCTTCTAATAAAGTTATTAAAGTTACATTTCCCTCTAAGTCAACACCATAAGATGCTGTATGTATTCCTGATAATATTATTTCCTTAAATCCATGTTCACTTAACTTCTTTATTTCATCTAACACTTTTTTAGGGTCTTTTGAGCAAGTCGTTCCCCTAGTATAAGGTATTAAACAATATGCACAAAATCTATTGCAACCATCTTGTATCTTTAAAAACGCTCTTGTTTTATCTTGGTACTCTTCTATATTTAATTCTTCAAACTGTTTATTCTTTAAAACTTCTCCGACCATTAACTGAGGTCTTTGTTCGTCTTTTGCCTTATTCACATAATAAACAATATCGCCTTTATTTCTAGTTCCAAGTACAACATCTACCCCTTGTATTTTAGAAACTTCTTCTGGAGCAACCTGCGAATAGCATCCAACAGCTGCAATTATTGCATTTTCATTTGTTCTTCTAGCTCTGCTAATTATTTGCCTTGATTTTTTATCACTCATATTAGTTACAGAGCAAGTATTTATAACATAAACATCAGCAAAACTTTCAAAATCAGTTACTTCATAACCTTCTCTTATGAACTTTTCTGCCATAGCTTCTGTTTCATAATGATTTACCCTGCATCCAAGAGTTGCAAAAGCCACAAGACTTTTTCCCTCTGTATTTTTTATAGGTTCTTTATTAGATAACTTCTTAAGCTTAATCTTATCATTACCTGCCCTGACTAATTTCATTTGGTTTTCTCCCATTATAATAGCATTCCTCCTAAATCTCCTAATTCATACTGAATTAAAGCTGTAGCTGTAAATCCAGCTGTTTCTGTACGCAATATTCTATTTCCAAGAGTAACTATATAGGCACCTTGATCTTTTAGCGTTTTAATTTCTGTTTCTTCAAATCCACCTTCAGGACCTATTAAAATTCCCACACTTTTTATAGTATTCAAATCTATATTATCTCTCTCTAATTTTCTCACAAGAGTTTTAATTCCAAAATCTTCGGCATTTTCGTAAGGTACAATGATCAAATCCATCTTTTTCAGTTCATTTATTGCCGCATTAAAATCAATTACTTCTTTAACTTGTGGAACAATACTTCTCTTTGATTGTTTACATGCCTCAAGAGCAATTCTATTTAATCTATCAATCTTTTTAAATTCTCCTTTAAGCTTTACATCTACTCTTGCAGTTGTTACAGGAATAAATCCCGCCACCCCTAACTCTGTTCCCTTTTGCACTATTAAGTCCATTTTTTGACCTTTTGGCAGTCCTTGGAAAAGGTGTACTTTAATTCCACTTTCATTATTTATATCTAATTCTTTAACAATCTTAACTATAACCTCATTCTTTGTTATAGATTGAATTTCGCCTAAATATTCCATTCCTTCACAGTTATTTAATACTACCTTTTCACCTTCTGATAATCTTAAAACTTTATAAATATGTTTTACATCATCTCCAAGTATTTTACCTTCAATTTCATTAATATTATAAGGTTCCGTAAAAAACTTATGCATATAAACTCCCTTCGCCCAGTTAGCAGTTAATAAACGAATTGTACGTTTGAAATCTTTAAAGCAATTTTTCTAGCACAATTTTATTAATTATTTGATAATTTTGCGACTATACAGTTCCATTCTCCATCTTTATTAATTTCGATTACTTCAAAACCACATTCAGCAAACTTTTCTGTAACCATGTCAACTCTATCATGTATTATACCAGAAGTTATAAATAAACCGCCTTCATTTATAGCTTTTTTTACATCTTCAGTTAGTACGCAAATAATTTCTGCAATTATATTTGCAACCACTATGTCTGCTTTACCTTCAACTACATCTAGTAAATTACCTTCCAATACTTCAATATTATTTAAATCATTGAAAGAAATATTCTCTTTTGATGAATCAACAGCTACTGGATCTAAATCAACTCCAACTACATGTTTAGCTCCAAGTTTAGCAGCAGCAATAGCAAGTATTCCAGATCCACATCCTACATCAAATACTGTTGTATTTGGTTTTACATATTTGTCTAAAGCTTTAATACACATTCTAGTAGTTTCATGTGTTCCTGTTCCAAACGCCATTCCTGGATCTAATTCTATTATTAATTCTCCATCTTTTTTTTCATATTCTTCCCAAATAGGCTTAATAACAATTTTATCTGTTATTTTAACTGGTTTATAATATTGCTTCCAATTATTTGCCCAGTCTTCTTCATGCATCTTTTTAGCTTCCACTTTGCCTTCGCCTATATCTATTCCAAATTCCTTAATCTCAGAAAGCTTTTCTTTTACGTACTGAACAATTTCCTCTACTTTATCATCTTGTGAAAAATATGCCTTAACTACGGCCGCATTTCCTTTATGTTCTAAAATATTTATGTCTGCAAAATCCCATGTTAATGGTCCTTGCTCTCTAGAAAGTAGATCTTCTGGATCCTCAATTGCAACATTTGGGCAATTTAATCCATAAAATATTCCTGATATAGGCTCTAATGCCTCACTCTTTGTTATTACACTAACTTCAATCCAAATTCCATCCACAATTTATCATCCTTCCATTATTATAAGAAATCACTTATTCATAGTAACAATTCTTATACATTCTTATTAGTAACATCGCTTTTACAGCAACTTTTAATATTCTTCTCATTAAAAACTTAGTTTATTGAAATCATGATTTGCAAATCTAACACTTGCATATTACCTGTTTTATAGTTATATCAACTCTTTACAGCTATTAAAAATTTTATCTTTATTCCCTGTTCACTAAACATCCTCTCATGCTCAGTTTGAACATTTCCTTCAAAGTCACTATTATGAAGATCATATGTTATATATTTAATTCTAAACCCTGCTTCATTAAAATATTCAAGTGATTCCTCAAATAATTCATCATCATCAGTTTTAAAATAAATTTCGCCGTCACTCTTTAAAAATGTCTTATACTGTTCAAGCTGCCTTGTATGTGTTAATCTTCTCTTTTTATGCTTTTCCTTTGGCCAAGGATTACAAAAATTTATGTATATTCTACTTATAACATCTTCTTTGCTTAATATTTCGCTAATAAGCCCTATCTCTTGAGCCATTAACCTTACATTATCAACCTTCCTATTTTTTTCTTCATAGGCTTTTTCAATATTTCTTTTTGCTAATCCTAGGACCTCATCCTTTATGTCAATTGCAATATAATTTATATCTGGATTCTCGGAGCCATGAACTGCCATAAAAGTTCCTTTCCCACATCCAAGTTCTAGATATATTGGTTTATCATTACCGAAAAACTCTTTCCATTTACCCTTATATTCTTTCGGATTTATAACAAAAAAATCGCAACATTCAAGCTCAGATCTTGCCCACGGTTTTTTTCTCATTCTCATGTTAGTTCACTCCATCTTTTATAAGCTTTAAAAAATAGCACCTTACTGCTATTAGATTCTTTACATAATTAAACTCATCGACACAATCTTGTATAAGCAAGACTTTCATAAAGCCTTGTTATTTTATTAATCAGCGTATCCTTCATAATAATTATACCCATAAAAATTTATATTGCAATTTTTATCTCAAAAATATACAGGTATTGCAAAATAACTCAGATCTCTCAAAATACCTATATAGAATCTTTTTATTTAAAAGCATTCCTATACTTTTAAGCATACTTTTTAATATTAATCAATAATTTTCTAAGTCACCAAAGTTATTCATCTTAGCAAATTATCTTATTTAATAATTAACACCCCATTGTTATAAAAAAAAAAATAGTACACCTCATAATAATGAAATGTACTATTTTAACTACTATATATTAAGAATTACTTTTTATATTTCTCTATTATTTTTAATAGTTCATCCTCATTATTTTCTAAAAACTCATGAAAATTCATGCTTTTATTTTCTATCGATAATGATAACTCATATAAAAATTGTGGTATTTCACTAGCAAGTAAATCTCCATAAACTTTTCCAAGTCTTGCACTTCCAGTTTTAAATGATCCGTTAATATGTAATTCAAATACATCTTCAACCGCATCATCCACCTTTTTGCGCTTTCCTGTAAAGCCAATACCAACAACTTCATGAACTGCACAAGAGTTTCCACATCCTGAAATATGGACTCTTGGAAGAATATCTTTATTATAGCCTTTTTCTGCAAAGTAATTGATTATACTATTAAGCATTTTTTGACTTTCTAAAATTCCAACTTGGCATATTGGCACTCCTATACATGATACACTTTGCTGAAGAGCTGTTTCCCCTCCAATATTTTGTGTTATATCTAAAAGTTCTTTAGCTTCATCACCGTTTAGATTTCTAAAGTATAATCCTTCTGTCATTGTAAGTCTTATTTCTAAGTCCTCTACTGACTTTAACTTTTCCAAAATTCCTCTTAATGTCTTAACAAAAATTTGTCCACCAACTGGATGGAAATATACGCTATATAATCCTTTTTGCTTTTGTGAATATAATCTTGAATGAGTTAATTCTATTTCTTTACCTTCTTTAGTAATTTCCTTAGATTCTATAAATAAATCTAACTCATTATTACCTAATACATCTTTTAAATTCTCTTTATATGTTTCTATGAATTTTTCTTTGCCCATTCTTTCTACTATATATCTTATACGAGCTTTATTTCTATCTTCATAATTACCTTCTTTTACGAATAGATTTGTCATAGCTTCTACATGATATAGTACTTCACTTGGCTTTATAAGCTCATCATATTCAACTGCAATTTGAGGATTTCTTCCAATTCCGCCTCCCACAAAAACTCTAAAATATTTTTCATTATCTTTTATAGTTGCTAAAAATCCTAAATCTGCAACATTACAGTGACCCTGATCTGAGTCGCTGCTTGAAAAAGACACTTTAAACTTTCTTGGAAATTTATATGATGTTATTTTACTTAAAAAATGATTATTTACAGCTAATGCATATGGAGTTACATCAAAATCCTCATCTTTATCTACTCCTGATAACGGAGACATGGCTACATTTCTTGGGAAGTTTCCACCGCCTCCTCTAGAATATATACCATGATCTATACCATCTTTCATTATTCCACAAACTTGATCTATTGATAAATTATGATACTGTACTGCTTCTCTTGTAGTTAAATGAAATTTATCTAATTTATATTTATCAGCTATATCACATAACCATTTCATATTTTCCAAACTACTTATTCCAGAAGGAATTCTTAGTCTTATCATGAATTCTCTCTTATTACGTTCCGAATATACACCCATTCCTCCAGAAACTTTTTTAAAATCCATAATGGATACTTCTCCAGATAAGAATTTATTTCCCAATTCCCTGAACTCTTCTATTTCAATTAATAATTTTTCCTTCAATTCCTTCACCTTTTCTCCTCCTAAATATAATTATTTTAATATATTATAACCTATATTTTAAAATATGACTATAACTATAGGATTTGTCGGGGAATTTTTATTTTAAAAAAAACTATTAAAATAATGCCAATTTACAAGCATTATTCAAATAGTTTCTTTGATATCTTTTTATTTATTTTTCCCAAATAATTTTTTCTTAGGAACATTGGCGTCATCAAACTCTTCACCAGATGCTCTCATAAGATCATATAAAGCATCTCTTTGTTCTTTATTTAAAGTTTTAGGAATATCAACAATAACTTTTACGTATTGATCTCCTTTTCCACCAGAATTAACTCTTTGTATTCCCTTACCTTTTAATCTAAACATTGTTCCTGATTGTGTACCTGGTGGAACAGTATATTTAACATTTCCATCTACTGTAGCTACAGTTATTTCTGTACCTAATGCTGCTTTAGCCATAGAAACATGAGCATCTATATATACATCATTTCCTTTTCTTGTGAAGACTTTTGATGGAGTAACATTAATTCTTACATATAAGTCTCCAGGGCTTCCGCCTCTTAATCCATGTTCTCCTTGTCCCCTAAGCGGCATTACATTTCCTGTATCTACACCTGCCGGTATGTTAACTTTTATTTTTCTTGTTTTTCTAACATTACCTTTTCCTCTACACTCTGAGCATGGCTTTTCAATAATTTTACCAGTACCTCTACAAGTATCACATGTAGAAGTCGAAACAAAACTTCCAAGAGGAGTTTGTCTTTGAACTCTTACTTGACCTGATCCGCTACAAGTTGGACAAGTCTTTGCATTAGTTCCAGGTTCTGCCCCACTTCCATGACAATGCTCACAATTTTCACTTCTAGTAACAGAAATTTCTTTCTCTACTCCAAAAACAGCTTCTTCAAAAGTTAATGTTACTGTATACTCAATATCATTTCCTCTTACTGGACCATTTCTCCTTCTAGAACCTGATCCTCCGCCTCCGAAGAATGACTCAAAAATATCTCCAAAGCCTCCCATATCAAATCCGTCAAATCCTCCAAAGCCGCCGCCTCCGAAGCCGCCACTACCATCAAAGGCAGCTGAGCCAAACTGATCATATTTAGCTTTTTTTTCTGGATCTGAAAGTACTTGATAAGCTTCATTTATCTCTTTAAACTTTTCTTCTGCCTCAGTATTTCCTTGATTTCTATCCGGATGATATTTTACAGCTAATTTTCTAAAGGCTCTTTTTATTTCATCATCACTTGCACCCTTTTGAACGCCAAGCAATTCATAATAGTCTTTATTTGCCATTCGTTTATATTCACCACCTAGTTTTATTTACTGTAGAAAAGGGAAGACGAGCTTGCCTTCCCTATCCTATTATATTAGATAACTGTAGTTTAGTACAACTAATTTATTATCCGATAGCTAGCATTCGTACTACTCCCTCTTATCAGTGGTAGTTAACGACTGCACGCTCCTGGATAAGTTCAACTAAGATTCAGAATGGGATTATATCCCATCTGAATCAAGCTTCACTTTATCTTATTTATCTTCATCTACTTTGAAATCAGCATCTACTACATTGTCATCATGTGGTGCACTTTGAGCTCCTGCTCCTCCAGCTGCTGCATTTGGATCAAATCCTGCTCCGTCTTGACCACCAGCTTGTTGATACATCTTTGTAGCTATTGGATAGAATGATTGATTTACTGCTTCGATTGCAGCTTTAATTGCTTCAACATCTTCTCCATCTTTAACTTTCTTTAAGTCTTCAATTTTAGCTCTTACTGCTTCTTTTTCATCTTCAGTAGCTTTATCTCCAACTTCACTTAATGTTTTTTCTATTTGGTATATAGTTTGGTCTGCGTTATTTACAACTTCAACTTTTTCTTTTCTCTTCTTATCTTCTTCTGCAAATTTTTCTGCTTCTTTTACAGCTTTATCTACTTCATCATCACTTAAATTAGTTGAAGCAGTAATTGTAATATTTGCTTCTTTTCCAGTTCCTTTGTCTAATGCTGATACTTTAACAATACCATTAGCATCTATATCAAATGTAACTTCTATTTGAGGAATTCCTCTTGGTGCTGGAGCTATACCTGATAATGTAAATTGTCCAAGTGACTTGTTATCTACAGCCATTTGTCTTTCACCTTGAACTACATTAATTTCAACTGATGTTTGATTATCTGCAGCAGTTGAGAATACTTGACTCTTCTTTGTTGGAATAGTTGTGTTTCTTTCGATTAATGGAGTAGCTATTCCACCTGCTGTTTCAATTCCAAGTGTTAATGGAGTAACATCAAGTAATACTACATCTTTAACTTCCCCTGTTAATACACCTGCTTGAATAGCTGCACCAACTGCAACACATTCATCTGGATTAACACCCTTAGATGGTTCTTTACCTGTAAAGTTTTTAACAGCTTCTACTACTGCTGGAATTCTTGTTGATCCACCAACTAAGATTATCTTATCAATATCATTTAATGAAAGTTTAGCATCAGCTAATGCTTTTCTCATAGGTTCAATACTTCTTTGAACTAAATCGTGAGTAATTTCATTAAATTTAGCTCTGCTTAATGTTAAATCTATATGCTTTGGACCTGTTGCATCAGCTGTAATAAATGGCAAATTTATATTTGTTTGTTGAGAAGCTGATAATTCAATTTTTGCTTTTTCAGAAGCTTCTTTTAATCTTTGAACTGCCATCTTATCTTGCATTAAGTCAATTCCATTTGAAGCTTTAAACTCATCTGCAATATATTTCATTATCTTCTCATCAAAGTCATCTCCACCAAGCTTTGTATCACCGTTAGTTGATAATACTTCAAATACTCCATCGCCAAGATCTAGAATAGATACGTCGAAAGTACCACCACCTAAATCATAAACTAAAATCTTGTGAGCTGAATCTGTTTTATCTAAACCATAAGCTAATGATGCTGCTGTTGGTTCATTAATTATTCTTAATACTTCAAGTCCTGCAATCTTACCTGCATCTTTAGTCGCTTGTCTTTGGCTATCATTAAAGTAAGCTGGCACTGTAATAACTGCTTGAGTTACTGTTTCACCTAAATAACTTTCAGCATCTGCTTTTATTTTTTGTAAAACCATAGCAGAAATCTCTTGTGGTGAATATTGTTTTCCATCTATATCAACTTTATATCCAGTTCCCATATGTCTCTTAATTGAGATAACTGTTTTATCTGGATTAGTAATCGCTTGTCTTTTAGCAACTTGCCCAACTAATCTTTCTCCATTAGCCTGAAATGATACTACTGAAGGAGTAGTTCTAGCACCTTCTGAGTTTGCTATAACTGTTGGTTCTCCACCTTCCATAACTGCTACACATGAATTTGTAGTACCTAAATCAATTCCTATAATTTTTCCCATGATATTTTCCTCCTAAAACTTTATTAGTTTATTTAAATTTGAATTTTTCAATTGATTATTTTTGAATCCTATTTATATATTAATAAGAAATTTATTCTTATTTCTAATTAGCAACTTTAACCATAGTATGTCTTATTATCTTATCATCTTTCTTATATCCCTTTTGAAAAACTTCTGCTACTACATTCTTGCCTAATTCTTCATCTTCTACATGCATTACTGCATTATGAAGATTAGGATCAAATTCTCCTGAAGCATCTATTTCTTCAACACCAAGTTTTGTAAATGAATCTTTGCAGCCTTTTATTGTCATTTCAATTCCTTTTTTTAGATCTTCAATACTTCCATCAGCCGCAATAGCTCTTTCTAAATTATCAAGAATAGGAACAATCTCTTTTAACACATCAACATATGCATCGCTATATATTCCTTCTTTTTCTTTAACTGTTCTTTTTCTGTAATTGTCATACTCAGCTGTTAATCTTAAAAGTCTATCTTTTGTCGCATCTAATTCTTCTCTCAATTTCTTATTTTCCTCTTCTTGATTTTTTATTAAATCTTCTTGGTCTTCTTCCGCAGCTTCTATATTTTCTGAAGCCTCTTCACTGACTTCATTTGTTTCTACTGCTTCATTGCTTTCTTGTTCTTGAGTCTCATTATCCTTTACTACTTCTTCACCTGTAATTTCTTCTTTGTCTAGTTCCTCATTTTTAACATCTCTATTTTCTTCCATGTATCTAACACACACCTCTTCTCTTCAAATCTAACATCTATTTTGGATTGCTCAATATATTATTAAGCTCTTTTATAACTTCTGACATAATCGTTATTACCTTTGAGTAATTAATTCTTCTAGGTCCAATTAATCCAATTTTCCCAATAGGCCTATCATTAAAGGAATATTCAGCAGATATTATACTACAATCTCTGGCTTGTGGTTTGTAGTTTTCATCCCCTATGCTGACTGTTATATTGTCTTGAGGATTAAACAACTCCATCAAAGCTTCCTTATCATTTAGAAGCGATAACATTTCTTTAGCCTTATCAATATCGTTATATTCTGGATAATTAAATATGTTGGTCGTACCTTCCATGAATACTTCTGTAGAATCTGCCGAGTTTAGCGTCTCATATAAAATAGGTAATATAGCATTGAATATTTCTTCATATGCCCCTAAATCCTTTTTTAAGTTATTAATTACTTCTAAATTAATTTCTTGTATAGAAAGATTTACCAACCTATTATTTATAACTTCATTTATTCGAGTTAAAGTTTCCACTTCAGGAACTCCATTATTTAGCTTCATTATGTGATTTTTTATAACTCCAGTATCTGTTAAAAAAACTGATACTAAATTATGGTCATCAACTTTAATTAACTGAATTGACTTTATAAAACTCCTTTTAACTGATGGTGTCTCAATTACACAAGTTAATTTAGTAAGCTCTGACAATAAGGCGCTGGTTTGCTTAACTATCTTATCTACTTCAAGCATTGCCGAATCGATTATATATTGCTTTATTCTTAGATCCTCTTCAACTGTTAGCATCTGATTATCCATAAGCTGATCAACATATAATCTATATCCCTTACTAGAAGGAATTCTTCCTGCAGAAGCATGAGGTTGTTCTAAGTATCCCATATCTTCAAGGTCAGCCATCTCATTCCTTATTGTTGCGGATCCAATACCTAAATTATAATTTTTAGCAATAGTTCTTGACCCTACAGGATCTCCTGTTCGAATATAGTCATTGATAATAGCTTGAAGTATTCTTATTTTTCTGTCTTCAATACTCATAACCTCACCTCTTTTTGTTAGCACTCATTAACCTCGAGTGCTAATGACTATGTTTTTAATATATTATTTATGATGTTTTTTGTCAATTCTATTTATATTTATTATAGCTATCTAACGTTAATAATAAAGCGATTTTATTAACTTAACTCTTTATATCTGCTATTTACTCGATTTTTCTACACAATGTAATTTTATAATTATACTAAATCTATCTTTAAACTTTTCATCTGTGAATTAACTAAGATAAAATAAAGTCACTCATTACATAGTTAGATATTTCTATGCCATGCGAAGTTAGATATAGATTTCCCGAATTATTAATTAATAATTCTTTTTTAATATTTTTTTCAATAATATCTCCATACACTTCATATATATCTTTATTAAATCGCTCTTTAAATTCCTCTACTTTTATTCCCTCAATCATCCTAAGCCCCATAAAAATAAATTCTTCCATGTCATCCTTAATATTATTTATGTGCACTTCTTCAATTACACTTTCTTCATTATTTATTCTTTTAATATATTCTTCAATACTATCTATATTTTTAATTCTTTTCTTATTTATAAACGAACTAGCTGATGCGCCTAATCCTAGATATTCATTGCATTTCCAATAAACTTTATTATGAAAGCACTCCTTGTTCTTCTTTGAATAATTAGATATTTCATACTGATGATATCCATATTCATTCAATATGTCTTTAGTTTTCAAATACATAATTCGTTCTTTATCTTCTTCGGGTAAATTCAATTTATCTTCTTCATATAAATTATAGAACCAAGTTCCTTCTTCTATAATTAAACTGTATGCAGAAATATGATCTAGTCCAAGTTCTGCTACTTTCCGTAAAGAGCATTCCCAATCTTCAGGCGTTTGATTAGGCAATCCAAACATCAAGTCTGCATTTATATTATCGAATCCTAGCTTTCTAGCCAGGAAATAATTCTCTACAAATTCTTCATAATTATGTATTCTTCCAATATCCTTTAATAAAGAATTTTTTGTTGATTGCAATCCCATACTAATTCTATTAACATTGTGCTTTTTCATAATATTTAAATTTTTTTCATTTAATGTACCTGGATTACACTCTACCGTAAATTCCAAACCATCCCTCAAATTCAATTTATTTAAAGTATACAATAGCTTTTGTAGACTTAACTCATTCAAATAAGATGGTGTTCCTCCTCCAATAAATATACTACTTATTCTGTATTCTTTTCCTTTTTGCAATATTTCATTACTTAATGCCTCTATATATCCATCCATTAATCTTTCTTTTCCTGAATATGATGGAAAATCGCAATAAAGACATTTCTGTTTACAAAAAGGAATATGTATATATAAAGATATATCCTTCATCAATTTTTCCTCCAAATATTTTTAAATATTTTGCTGATTAAAATCAAGCAAAAATAAAGAATGAATAATTAAATGAGCTTTTACTTTTCATTTAAACCGATTAGTGGCGTACACCTTTAATTTAAATTTCAATAAATATTCTCACTTTTATCATTCATTCTTTATTATTTATTTTCAGGTAATATACATCATGCTTTTTTCATATAAAAGTTTATCTATGCTAATAACTTTTCTGCTTGCTCTTTTAATAAAGCAATTTTACTTTCTGCATCTACAACCGAAAAACCATATACATCTACAAAATTGTAGAAATAATTAGCAAATGATATTCGCTTGCTACGTGTTATCTCTAAGCTTTCACCTAGTTTTTCTAAAAGTTCAACTTCTTCTTCATTATATTCTCCATCAATAAGAGCAAGGCCTATTAATTCAAAATAAATAATGTTTTTTGATCTATTAGATGAACTTTTTAGAGTTTCACATACAGAACTTAAATCTGATTCTGATATTTCACTTTCATGTATATTTAGCTCTTTTAAATAGTCATTGTAAAGTTCTTTTTCTTCTCTCGCAAAAGCATTATCTGAATTTGCAAGGATTTTAACTAATTGCATAAATGCAATTCCTTCATTTTTCTTTAACTCATTTAAAAACATTCAAACCCCTCCCAAACCGGTATTAAAATAATTATTTGTATAATACTAATTAATATTATACAAATAATTCCTCAAAAATAATATATTTTTATTTTATACATTCGCTAGTTTTTCAGAATTACTTTTTAAATAAGTATAATTTATTTGTATAAAGCATTCTATTTTATATTACTTATACTAACTAATCTACCTTTAATACCGCCATGAATGCTTCTTGTGGAACTTCAACAGAACCAACCTGTCTCATTCTCTTCTTTCCTTCTTTTTGCTTTTCAAGTAGTTTCTTCTTTCTTGAGATATCTCCACCATAACATTTAGCTAATACATCTTTTCTCATAGCTTTTACAGTTTCCCTAGCTATAATCTTTGATCCTACAGCTGCTTGAATCGGAATTTCAAATAATTGTCGTGGAATTATTTCTTTTAGCTTTTCAGCTATTCCTCTTCCTTTATGATATGCTCTTTCCTCTGGAACTATCATAGATAATGCATCTACTACATCTCCATTTAATAATATATCTAACTTAACCAATTTAGTTCTTATATAGCCTTTAAATTCATAATCTAGTGAAGCATATCCTCTAGTTCTTGATTTTAATGTGTCAAAGAAATCATATATGATTTCATTTAACGGTATATCATAATTTACAACAGCTCTGGTTTCTTCTATGTATTGCATATCTATGTATATACCTCTTCTATCTTGACACAACTCCATAACTGCTCCAACATAGTCTTTTGGGGTTATTATCGATGCCTTAACTACTGGCTCCTCCATATAATCTACTTCTGTCAAAGGTGGTAAATTAGTCGGATTTGTTATTTCTAATATTTCCCCATCAGTTTTAATTACCTTATATATAACAGATGGTGCAGTGGTAATTATATCTAAATTAAATTCCCTTTCAACTCTTTCTTGAATTATTTCCATATGTAATAATCCTAAGAATCCACATCTAAATCCAAAACCTAAAGCAATAGAGGTTTCTGGTTCAAAGCTTAATGCTGCATCATTTATTTGTAGCTTTTCTAGGGCTTCTCTTAATTCATCATACTTTGCCCCATCAACTGGATATATTCCTGAGTAAACCATCGGTATAGCAGGTTTATAACCTGGCAGTGCTGTCTCAGTTGGCCTATTAGCTTCAGTTATAGTATCTCCAACTCTTGCATCTCTAACATTTTTTATTGATGCTGTCACATATCCAACATCACCAGCACTTAACTCACTGATTGGAAGCACTCCTGGAGTAAACACTCCGACTTCAGTAACGTCATAAACTTTATTAGTAGCCATCAATTTAATTTTAGTTCCAATTTTTACTCTTCCGTCTACTACTCTAACTATACATACAACGCCCTTATAACTATCGTAGTAGGAATCAAAAATTAATGCTTTTAAAGAAGCTTCTTCATCGCCATCAGGTGAAGGTATAGTTTTAACAACACACTCTAGTACATCACCTATATTAAGCCCTGTTTTAGCAGATATAGTAGGAGCTTCTTCTGCTGGAATTCCTATTACATCTTCAATTTCCTTCTTAACTTCATCTGGTCTTGCAGATGGCAAATCAACTTTATTTATTACTGGTGCAATTTCTAAATCATTATCTAAAGCTAAATAGCAATTAGCTAAAGTTTGGGCTTGAATCCCTTGAGTTGCATCAACAACTAATATTGCTCCTTCGCAAGCCGCTAAACTTCTTGAAACCTCATAGTTAAAATCTACATGCCCTGGAGTGTCAATTAAATTAAGAATGTATTCCTCACCATCATCTCTTCTATATACAAGTCTCGCTGCTTGAGACTTTATTGTAATTCCTCTTTCTTTTTCTATCTCCATATTATCTAGAACTTGTTCTTCCATTTCCCTTTTAGTTAAGGTTCCTGTAGTTTCAAGTAATCTATCCGCAAGGGTTGATTTACCATGATCAATATGTGCTACAATTGAAAAATTTCTGATATGTTTTTGTCTTTCACTTTTCATACGCATAACTGTTATCATTAACGAAAAACAGTCCTTTCACCCCCGTTATAATTAAATCAGCTAAATTATAACATATATCCATAAAGAAAGGCTATCAAAACTTTCCCTCAATGTTCTATGTCTAATATGCCTTATATATATTTTAAAATTAACTAAATAATTTAACTAATATTATGGTTTTATTCTTTCAATTGTCTCTTCTATTTTTTTTATAAAAGAAGATTGATTATTTATTCTAAAGTCATTATTTCCTATCTTAACCAAAACATCTTTTTCAGACTCCTTATAAATTTTAAGAAATGAATTGTCTTTAATAAAGTTTGAGAAATCTTCTCCAAATTCATTACTTACAAGTTTATAATTTTCGTTGGTATTTCCAAGAGGAGATAATGCTTTAGTATTAATCATATCTATTTTGATTATTCCAAGAAAAATAATAAATAATATAAAAATCATTGGTGATATTCTTCTTAAAATGTTACTTTTAATAATTTTCTTCAACGCCGAAACACCCTTTTTAAAGTTTTTTTGATTTTTATTTAGATTCTTTCCATATAGCAAAACTATTATTCATTACCTATTTTCTCAGCCAACCGAGCTACTGACTACTCATCTCAATATTATGTATTAATAAATTAAAATAAAGAAAAGACTAAAGATCTAAATTCTAGCTTTAAGTCTCTAATCTTTCCTTTAATTTTTATCATCAAGATTATGTTTAAATCTCAACTCGAAATATCTATTTAAATACTTAGTGCTTAAAAATCACACTCACGTGTTATCTAATTTTTCATATGCACTTAATATAACTCCAAAACTTCTTTCATATAACTTTATACTTATTTCTTATTCAAAACCTCTGCAATTACTCTAGCCATACATTCTGCCGTAACCTTTGACTCATCTGGTGTATTAGTATGAGATCCTATTTCAAAAAGGAGACATCCATCACTTTTACTTTGATTAAATGCATTTTTCCCTCTATGATATGTCAATATTTTTATAGGCAATCCTGGGAATAATTCAGATGTCTTGTTAAATACTTTCTCTGTAAGTTCTTTATTCTTAGGATATCTCGTACTATTTTCAGCATTTACAAACATTACCTTAGATGCGCTCATTCCATCAACTTCAGTTGTTGTTGCAGCTTTATCTTCTACTGAATCTCTATGCAGATCTATAATCATTTTGAAATCTCCATATTGTTTTAAATATTTATCAAGTACTTCTCCTGACCTTGTATAGCTATCATTGTAAGAAATACAATTATTGGTTTTATCATGTATAACTGAGATTCCATAATTCTCTTCTAATTCATTAGCAAGAACATCTCCTACCCCTACTACATTAGTATCTTCATTTAAACTATCGGGTTCTGATGCATTATAATTTTCTGTAGTGTGACTGTGGTATATTAATACTTCTGGTTTAGATTTATCTAAGGCCTTCTTTAAACTAGGATCATAAATTGGGGTATTCTTACTATCAGTGTTTACTTGTACTTTAGAGATACTGTCTTCACTTATTTGAAACGGATTAAATATAAAATTTGTTTTAGTATTATCAGAACTTTCTCCATCACCAAAAAAACTAAGTTCATTTTGAATTATTCCTTTATAACTAAGATTATTTAATCCTAACACTTGAAAGCAAACATTTTTTAATGAAAGTTTATTTTCAGCATAGGTTCCTTCATCATAAACTTGTGATTCTATTATCGGCATTCCTAAATTTAGTAATTGAACATAGGCAAATGCTCCTCTTTCTTTGTTACTTTTTAAAACATTACCTAATCTTATGAAAAACACACCTATAATTAAAATGAGGATTATTAAGCCTATATTAATGTTAGGTTTTGCTTTTATCCTATTATTAATTTCACCTTTTTTTCCTCTTCTGCTCATATATATCACGGTAATCCCCCCCTTGCCCTTTTTTTATATTTATATTAACGAATTTACATAATTATTCTAATAAATATTATTTCATCTATTTAAAACTTAGCATAAATTAAAAGATACATTACTAATCAATCTAGTATGAAAAGGTCTCAAAATAATTCAAATTATTTTGAGACCTTTTCCTCTTATTATCATTCTAAAATTTTCAAAATATATTATTCATAATCAACCCATAAACTTATTAATCTCATCCATATCCATATTAGGTTGAACTGCCATGTTTATCCCATTGGCTATTATTCTTGATAAAGAATTAACCATTAAATCAATGTCTTTAGGTGTAACTATCATATCCATGCTTGTTTTTGATGACATTACTTCTTTAATGAGTCTTTCTTTCTCATTTTTATCAATCGATTTTAGCATTTTATAAAATTCATTTCCACTTGATGAATTATTTATTAAAGAATCTATGACAGAATCTATAGTATCATTGGCAATTGTAGTTGCATCTACAACTGTTGGAATACCTACTGCAATAACTTTAACGCCTAAATTCTCTTCATTTATCTGTTTTCTATTATTTCCAACTCCAGCACCTGGTGATATTCCAGTATCTCCAATTTGGATTGTTGTATTTACTCTTTCAACTTTTCTTGCAGCTAAAGCATCTATACATATCACTAAGTCTGGTTTGATTTTTTCTACAACACCTTTAATTATTTCTACAGTTTCAATACCTGTCACTCCTAATACTCCAGGTGCCACTGAGCAAACAGGTCTGACCGACTCATCAATTGCTTCAGGCATAACTGTTTGTAGATGTCTAGTTACCATAATCTTCTCTGTTACTTTCGGACCTAAAGCATCTGGTGTCACTTGCCAATTTCCAAGCCCTACAACTAATACTGTTTTCTCTGTATCAATTTTAATTAATCTTTGCAAAATCTCTGATACTACTTGAGAAACTCTATCCATAGTTTCTCCATCATATGCTGTAAAATCTGGCATTCCTATAGTTATATAATTTCCCTTTGGCTTTCCAATTTTTTTAGCACCTTCATCGTTTTTTACTTTTACTGTAGTTACCTTAATATCATCATCACTTTCTTCTATAACTTCTATTCCATCTATATCTACTTCATCCTTGTGACTTTCTTTATAAATTTCTCTTGCTTCAAGTACTAAATCCGTTCTAACATTTATCATACCAACACCTCTTTATAAATTTACTCAGTCTTATTTTTCCTTTTTCTTTGAATTTAATACTTGAATTACATAACTTCTGATGCTATAATAAGGTTTGTTGAATATGAACTCGTACGCAGATTTCCCCAAAAGCTGCAGAGACCCTATAAAAATTTAAGGGGGTGAATTAAGAATGGCAAATATAAAATCAGCAAAAAAGAGAATTAAAGTTACTGAAACTAAGACTTTAAGGAACAGAATGATTAAATCTGCTTTAAAGACTACTATAAAGAAATTTGAAGCTGCTATAGAAGCTAAGAATAATGAAGAAGCTAAAGCTTTATTTACATCAGTTGTTAAGTCATTAGATATGGCTGCTACTAAGGGAGTTGTTCATACTAATATGGCTGCTAGAAAGAAATCAAGATTAGCTGCTAAGTTAAACTCTATGGCATAATCTTAAAACCCATCTAAGTAGATGGGTTATTTTTATATTATTAATAAATATTATTTTTTAACTGTAAGGGTATTTATTAAAAGGAACTCCATTTCCATAGTCTTATCTATTCCAGTTGATTTTAACTTTGTTTCTGTATTAACACAAAGCTTAATTAGTTCTGATAATTGCTTTTCAGTGAATTTATTCGTCTGCATTATTAACTTTTCACAAACAAACTGTGGCAATCTATAGTCTGACATAAAATCCTCTACTTTTTTTCCATTACTAAGCTTTATCTTTATCTCATATAACCTCAAGAAATGCTTTTGAATAGCACTTACTATAAGCATATGCTGGTCTGATTTATACAAAATTTCCTTCATCGTATCTATAGCTTTATCAATTTTTTTTGTAGCTATTAACTCAACTAAATCAAAAGTATCATCCTCACTGGATTTTGAAATAAGCATATCAATGTCCTCTTTTTTTATCTCTCTTTCACTACAATACGCTATAAGCTTGTCAGCTTCTCTTTTTATAATATCAAAATTATTATAGACTTTCTCACAGAAATAAGATAACTCAGTTCTTCCAATTTGTTTTCCCTTTTCTTTAAATACCTCAGACACTTTCTTTAAATATTTGTCCCTTTTTAATTTATCACAATATACTATTGTTAAAGATTTACCAATAGTAGCTAATTTTTTATTTTTATTTGGTCTATCTCTTTTATCATTTAATAAATAATACATTATTAATACCGTATACGGAGGTAAATTTGATATATAATTCTTAATATCGTTGTATATTTTAGTCCCTGACGAATCAGTTTTATCTTGCAAAAAATTAGATCTATAAACAATTACAGCTTTTGTTTCTCCCATGAATGGCATTGTTTCACAAGCATTCATAATAGCATCAAAACTTGTATTCATTCCATCTATCCTTATTAAGTTAAGATCCTTAAATTCTTCAGCTATCTTTTTTTTTATAATAAGATTTATTCCATCTTTAATAAATTCTTCATCCAACCCACAAAATATATACCCATTTTTTATATTTCCTTTTTCAATTTCTTGCTCATAAACTTCGTAATTAATCACTTTAATTTTCCTTTCGTGTAAAAATGTGCTGCTATATTAATTTAAACTTAGTTCTGATATAAATCTATAAGCCTATATTAATATTCCATCTATTATAAATATATTATTAGTAATCCTATCATTAAAATTTATTATATCATACTCTCCGTATTGAATTTTATCACTTGTTACTTTTAATAAATATTTTTCATCACTAGTTTCCAAAACGTAATTTTTTCCTTTGAAGCTTATTTTACAAATTCCATTCATAACAATTGTCTTTCTCTGTCTAAAATATCTTGTTGCAAGTGCTGATTTAGAGAGTCTATTTAGGTCAATCTGATTTTTATTGGCTATTAATATTCTATCACCTTTATAAGAAAACAAAATAGCACCTTCTTTATAGCATCGTATACTTGGAATTGGACTGTATATTTGAATTGTAATAATAAAAATAGCTATAAGTGGAAGATAAATAAATTTTTTATATCCTTTGTTTACAAAATACGCACTAAACATTAAAAATAGATAGAAGAAAACTACATTTTCATTTCCATAAAACATTGGCAATGAAAAATTCTCCATATAATTTAGAATCCAATCAAATATATTTATTATTTTCAAGTTCATATAACTGCAAAAATCAAATAATTGAGGACATTTATATGTTAATACCAATATATTTCCCGTAATAACAATGACATCTAAAAGCGGAGCTAAAATTAAATTTCCAATAATAAAATTTGCTGAAAAATCTCTAAAAATTAAAATTAGATATGGCAGAGTAAACATCTGAGCACTTAATGTTAAACTTAATGATTCTCTTAATTTAACATTTAATTTATATAATGCATAGTTCGATTTCTTATTAAATATTGCTATTCCTAGAGTAGCCAAATACGATAAGTGAAATGATATATTAAAAATACTATAAGGCTGATAAAGAACCAAGAATGTTGCTGAAAAACATAAAGCAGAAATTGAATTATTATTTCTTTTTAAAATATGTCCACCTTCTACACATGCAAGCATTAAGAAAGATCTTATACTAGAATAATTAAGCCCTGTGAATACGACATATATCATAGTCGCCAAAACGCCTAAATTCCTACCAACAAAAATCCTCAAAAAACCATATACTATAGCTACATGTAACCCTGAAACGCTAATACTATGTATAATTCCAAAGTTTTTCATATCATCTTTATCTTCAAAATCTAAATAATCACAATATCCAAAAGCAATTGATGATATTAATCCAGCCTTTCTAGTTCCTAAATTTTCTTCCAATTTTAAATATATATTTCTTTTAATTTCATAAAGCTTTGTTATTAAATCTCCATTAATCTTATATAATACTTTAGGTTCTACTTCTCCAACTATTCCATTGTATCTATCCTGTATACTATTAACATTTCCTATAATTCTATATTTTTCACCTATACTTAAATTCTTATTATTGATTGTTATTGTGATATTTTTACCTTCATAGCTTCCTATGACATTATAATTATCTATTTTAATTATCCTTACTTCTCCATCTATTTTGCTCGGAATTTTATAATATGAAAAATTAATTAAAATTCCAACAATAAAAAACCCAATCATAATAATAAAGAAACTAAATCCACAATAATAGAGTATACATATAAAAAAGAAGGCTACAATGAATATTGTAAGCCCTCTAAATTCTTTGTCCATTCCATAGAAAACACAACTAATTGCAAGCGTTAAAAATATGTATATTAACGGATTTCCTACATCTCCTATTTTTTTAGAAAACATCAACTCACCTCATTAATGAGTTTTGCCACTTTCTAGCTAAAATTTCAAAAATCAACAAAAATATTATTGATACCGCTAACTCTATTCCTATTATATCTCTAATTAATATTCTATTAATTAGAGCGATACTAACTATGGCCGTAATTATTATTAACAATGATACAGCAGGCATAATCAATTCATTAGAAAATTTTCTTATAGAAATGTTGATATTAAATAGTGTAGATAATAAAATACCGATTGATAATATAGTTAATGTCACTATTGTTGCTTCCTTAACATCAAGTTTATAAATTGAAATCATTGTAATTATGCTTAGAACAAATGATCTAACTATCATTTCATTAGTAGTAATATCTCGTCCTTTTTTCAGTAATATTATCAATGATAATGGAATGAATAATATTCCATTTATCGTTATCACACTCCAGAAATCTAAACTTTCAGTTTGTCCTATTATGATACATCCCATTAAAGTTAGAAGTTCTGAAAATAAAGCCATAAAATACATTTTGAATGCTCTATCTATATTTCCATCAAATACTCTTGAAAAATCTCTTATTTTGAAAAATCCATCTAGATAATTTTCTTTAATATATACATCCGATACTTTTTTTACAATTGTAGATGCTTTTCCTTTGCCTATTCCTACATTCGATAAGTTGAGTGCCGGGAGATCCCCTAACGTTTCGCCGGTGGTTGCAACTTTATGACCGTCTTTTATAAACAATGAAACAATCTTTGATTTAATTTCTGGATTCACTCTGCAAAAAACTCTTACTCTGCAAAGCAAATCCTTCAATTCTTGATGATTTAAAGAATCCAGTTCTATACCAGCCACTACCTGATTATTATTCCTTATTATATTAGCCATTTTTGCGTTAGTTATAGCACTCAGCTTACTTTCTTCTGTAAATAATATTGGCACTATAGCTTTATCCTTAATTCGATTTATTGTATTTTCGAGATTTTCTTCGAGAGGATTTTCTAATCCGATTATTCCAACAAAAACCATATTGCTTTCTATATTTTCAGATCTGGAAGGTTCATAAGTAAAATTTCTATATGCAAAACCTTCTGTTATCAATCCTTCTATAGATAAGTTCATATCAATTTCTTTTATTTTTGCTTTATATTCATCTGTAATCTCTTTCTCAATGCCCTCTATCATGATATGTGTACATTGTTCTAAAACATCATCTACGTTACCTCTAGTATTTGCTCTATATCTTTTATTAAATTTACTTACAACTGTAGAGAATCTTTTATCTGAATCCATAGGTATTTCTAAAATCTTAGAATTTCTGCTATCTATGGCAGCTTTGTAAATCTTTTTTCTAGCAGCATAACTTAAGAAAGCAAGTTCATCCAACTCACCTTTTCCACTATCATCACTTGGATTATAAATAGCACTATTACATATTAATGATATCTCAATTATCCTATCGAATGTTGTCTCTTTTACATAAGGTTCCTCAGCTGATATCAAATTATCATTAATAAATAACTTCTTGACTATCATTTCTTTTTTACTTATTGCACCAACTTTATCTAAAAATAAAATATTCACATCTTTAATCAAATTAAATACCGAAAAATTTATTATTTCTATATTTTCTTCCTTAAAGTTTTTAACTATATTTTTAAAAACTAACTTTGCTATTATAGTAATCGGGAAACATCCAAGCGCAAATAAAGCTGTGCATATGTAATTCTTGTTTATATCTCGTCCTGTATATATAAAATATGATCCTATAAATATAATTCCTAGGAAATAAATTAATAAATATTTTTCTAAAATTTTAGATATCATTGTCCCAAAATTATGTTTTCTATTACTTGCATACGTAAGCATGGTAAGCATTCTACCCAATTGAGTGGAATTACCGGTAGATATTACTATTCCCAGTCCACTACCTGATTTTATTATAGATCCCTTAAACAATATATTTTTCATATCTGTTAGAGAAAATATATTTCCTATTATCTTACTCTCAAACTTCTCCTTATAAAACCCTTCTCCTGTTATACTCTTCTCATCTACTTTAATTTCATTGGCACTTATTATTCTTATATCGGCTGGAACAACAGAATCTCTATTAATTTTTACTATATCCCCCATTACCAATTCTTCTGATTTTATAATTTTCTGGGCTCCATCTCTAATAACTACTGTATCCGCAGAATTAAGCCTTTCTAGAGCTCCAATTTCTTTATCTCTTTTTGTAGTATGCATTACTATTAAAATTAAATTTAATAGTAATATTAAGCCTATTAATGCACTAAATAAATAATGTTCAAATAGAAATAAAATTATTGTAATTATTATATTTATAATTACAGCTTTTTGCTTTAAGGCACTTAGTATATGTTTATAAACCTTATTTCCACTCGGCAAATCAATCTTATTGGTCCCATATTTTAATCTTAATGCTTCACAATCATTTTCGTTAATTCCATTCTGAACATTACTATTTAGTAATTCAACTATTTGAGCCCAAGAGTTATTGCAGTATTTTTCCAAAAAAACCCCACCATTCTAATTACTTCTTTAATAACTTCTTTAATAACTTCTTTATTATACTATATTTTTCATTCTTATATATTTACATTCATTTATAGTATAATTATACGTTCAAAGACATTAAAAGGCAAAACTTTAATATCTTATATATTTTTTTCGATATGTATTTATAAAAGTTAATTTTATTTACGCTAGGTTCTATTATATAATCTGCATTGGGCTCAATTATTTTTTATATAAACTTGCTTATTTTTTTGTTTTTGGATTAAAGATTAGTGCCATAAGATATCCAAAAAATATTGATGCTGTAATTCCTGCTGCCGCTCCTTTAATTCCTCCTGTAAAAGCTCCTATCAATCCTGTTTCCTTTACTTCCTTTATTGTAGCTTTAGCTAACGCATTCCCAAAGCTCGGCAATGGAACTGTTGCACCCGCTCCGCCGATTGAAATCAATTTATCATACCATCCAAAAGCACCTACTACAGCTCCAAGTACAACAAATACTACTAGTATTCTCCCTGGAGTCAATTTTGTAACATCTATTAGTATTTGACCTATAACACAAATAATGCCCCCAATTATGAATGCACTTATATAATTCATTCAATTTTCATTCCTTTCAAACAAAAGATTTTTTGCGAATCGATATCTTATTTATAAGAATCTTTCTTTTCGCTTAATTTGAATTCATTTCAATAGCAACTGCATGGGCTATTCCCGGAATTGTCTCGCCTTGAAGAGAAGATGTAGTGCTCATAAGTGCACCTGTTGAAACTAACAATACTTTTTTAATTTCTTTTTTCACAAGTCTCTTGTATAAATAACCTGTAAAAACAACTGCTGAACATCCACATCCACTTCCGCCTGACTGTGTATTTTGCTTTTCATTATCAAATATAATTTCACCACAATCTATATGTTGATTTCTAATGTTATATCCGAAGTCTTCAATTAATTTATCAGCAAGTTCCTTGCCTATTACACCTAAATCTCCTGTAGCTATAACATCATAATCTTCTGGTTTTCTTCCTGTATCCTTAAAATGACTTACAATCGTATCAGCCGCCGCTGGTGCCATAGCTGCTCCCATATTATTAGCATCTTTTTGTCCATAATCTTTAACTTTTCCAGTTGTCACATATGTTATTTCAGGATAATTTCCCTCATGTCCTAAGACTAACGCTCCTGATCCTGTTACTGTCCACTGAGCTGTTGCTGGTCTCTGGGACCCATATTCAAGTGGAAATCTAAATTGCCTTTCAGCTGAACTAAAATGTGAAGATGTCGCTGCAACTACATATTCGGCAAATCCTCCATCCATAATTATTGATGCTAAACTCAAAGATTCGGACATGGTAGAACACGCGCCATATAATCCAAAAAATGGAATACTAAATTCTCTAGCAGCAAAGCTCGACGAGATAATTTGATTTAATAAGTCTCCTGAAAATAAATAATCCACATCTGTTTCTTTAATGTTACCTTTTTTTAAAGCTTGTGATATAGCCGTAAACATCATCTCGCTTTCAGCCTTTTCAAAGCTTTCTTTTCCTAAGGTGTCATCATTTAATATCTCATCAAAATATTCTCCTAGTGGTCCTTGCCCCTCTTTAGGACCCACAATGGAATGTGTTGATATTATTTTAGGTGGATTATCCAATTTTACAGTTTGGCTTCCTATCTTCTTATTCTTCATTTGCAAATTAATCACTCCTATACATTTTTGAGTTAAAAGCAACTTGATCGCTTATCAATAAAATATATAACCCCAATTTTCAATTGTAATTCCTTTTTCAATTTAAATTTTTTTAATTTAAATTATTGTAATTATATAATAAATTATTCCTATTATTACTGACGTACCAATACCATATACTAATACTGGCCCTGCAATTGTAAACATCTTGGCTGCAACTCCAAATATAAATCCTTCCTTTTTAAATTCTATTGCTGGCGAAACTACAGCATTAGAAAACCCAGTTATCGGAACAACAGTACCAGCTCCACCAAAATTGGCTAATTTGGCATATATTCCTGTACCTGTTAATAGTGCGCCTAAAAATACCATTATAATTGGAACCAAATTCATTATTTGTTCTTCTGCAATTCCAAATCCTGCTGCAATATTATAAATTAATTGACCTACATCGCAAATTAATCCTCCGACTAAAAAAGCTTTCAAACAATCTTTAAGTATCTTAGATTTTGGGACAGCTTCATTGGCCATAGCATTATATTTTTGCTTTATATTTTCTTCACTCACTTCTTTATTATTAGTCAAGATGATCACTCTCCTTTTTTACCTGTATATCTATCATTTGCAAAATTATTAAGATTAATCGTGTTATTTTTTGGCATATATTTTATGTAAAAAAATAGAATACATATTTGTCCTAATTTAATTAAAAATTTTACAAATATATATTCCATAATAATATTTTTTATATCTATCATTTTTCTTACCAATGTATGATTAACAAATTTTATTCTTCTAATTTCTTCCTCATTTCAGATAAAACCTTCTTTTCAATCCTCGATACCTGAACTTGACTTATACCTAACATTTTAGCTACTTGAACTTGTGTTTTATCTTTAAAATAACGTAACATTATAATCTGTTTAGCTTTATTATCTAAACTATTTAGAGCTTCTTTAAGAGCTATCTTTTCAATAAGATTTTCATCATCTGCACTTTTCTCGCTTAATTTATCTATTAAAAGAACTGGAGCTCCATCATCCTGGTGTATTGTATCATATAAATATTGCAAGCTATTAGAAGATTCAATTGCAAATAAAATCTCCTCCTTATCAACATTTGCATACTCTGCAAGTTCTTCTATAGTAGGTGATCTCTTAAGCTTCTTTGTTAAAACCTCCTTTTGAAAGTGTATCTTTCTAGCAAGACTTTTAACGTTACGACTTACTTTTATCATTCCATCATCTCTTAAGAATCTTTTTATTTCTCCTATAATCATAGGAACTGCATAAGTAGAGAACTTAACGTTATAAGTCAAGTCGAAATTGTTAATCGCTTTAACTAACCCAATAGATCCTATTTGAAATATATCTTCATAATCATATCCTCTATTTAGAAATTTCTTACTTATAGATGACACTAATGGCAAATTCATTGCTATTAATTCATTCATAGCATCAGTATCGCCACTTCTTGCTAGAGCTAATAGCTTTGGATTCTTATCATAATTATAATCCTCTCGTCTTAAATCCTCTTTTTCCATCTTATTTCACCTAACTTACCACGTCAAATTTCTTCTTAATTACCACCTTTGTACCAATCCCTTTTTCACTGTCAACCTCTAGCGCATCCATAAATGTTTCCATTACAGTAAAACCCATACCTGATCTTTCTAAATCTGGTCTTGATGTATATAATGGTTCCATCGCTTGCTCTATATTATCAATTCCAATTCCCTTATCTATAATTGCTATAGTTACCTGATTTTCATTAATTTCTGCTTCAATTCTAACTAATCCATCTTCTCTATTTTCATATCCATGTATTATAGAATTGGTAACGGCCTCAGATACTGCTGTTTTTACATCATTTATTTCATCAATTGTTGGATCTAATTGAGCAACAAAAGCTGCAACCGCAACTCTTGCAAAAGCTTCATTTTTAGATTTGCTTACAAATTCTATGCTCATTTTATTGTCAGACATGATAACCCCTCCATCTAAATGCACCTTACTGCTTCATCTACAGTATTATAATTTTTAATTAACTTGTACAATCCCGCCAGCTCAAAGATTCTATTTACATTCTTGTTGGGTTCTGCAATACAAAGCATCCCCCCTTTATTCGATAGTTTTTTATATCTACCTAAAACAGCTCCGATTCCTGAACTATCCATAAAAGTAACACCTGAAAAATTTAAAATAACCTTTTCTATATTATCTCTATCTATTCTATCATCAATTTTTACTCTAACTTCCTCTGCACTATTGTGATCTAGTTCACCACTAAGAGTAGTTATTAGAATATTTCCTTGTTTCTCAAATTTTAAATACATATTAATTAAGAATATCTCACAATATAGTTTTAAACTTATATATTTAAGTTTTAAGATATTCTACATTCACCTCCTCTTTTATCTCATTTCACCTTTTACCATATTTTAACATACTATTTTATTCAACGTCAAACTATTTATTACATTTTTTTCTATTTATTATAACTCATAATTTTAATTATTAACTTTTCCTCTATAAATAATGATATATACAATATAAAAATCAATACTCAACTAAAGCAGATAATTCCAAATGTTAGGTGAATAAATTTTTATTTAATATATAAAAAATAGAAGATAATCATGATATATTCATATAAATATATACCATACAATTATCTTCTATCTTTATTGGCTTATCGTTTGTAAGCTAAATAATAAATATATATTGGATTTATTTAGTTACTTTTTCTTTTTCCCACCCTTATATTTTAAAATTTCAGTTTCTATTTCCTTAAAGAAACTCTTTCCAGATTCTCCTTCATCAAGTATTAATACTTCAATAGCATCCTCTAAAGTTTCCATAGTATATATATGAAACTTTCCGCTTCTAACATCATCTTCAACTTCACATCTTAATATTAACTCATCAGCATTTGTATTTGGAATTAAAACACCCTTTCCATCTGTTTTATCAATAATACTACAAACTCTATGGAAGCCTTCAATTTTTTCATTAACACCGCCAATTGCCTGAATTTCTCCAAACTGATTTATAGATCCAGTAACAGCAATATTTTGTCTTATTGGCCTCTTGCTTAAAGCCGATAGAATGCAAATTATCTCTGCAACAGAAGCACTATCACCTTCAAGCATTCCATAAGTTTGTTCAAAACTTAATTGAAAATCTACTGGCAATTTTTCATAAGGACTTATTAAATTACTTAATAATCCACGAAGTATACCAATCGATTTTTCATGGATATTTCCACTCATTTTACATTCTTTATGAATATCTATTATCCTTCCATCTCCTATATTTGATAAGCATGTTATTCTCATAGGCTTACCAAAACTATAAGATCCATTTCCAACTACAGAAAGTCCATTAATTATTCCTGTTTTTCTTCCATTTACTGTTATTAGTATTTTTCTACTTTTATAGTTATCCATTATATCTTCCAAAATTTTTTCATCTTCATATGCTACATCAATTATATCTTGCTTTTCTATATTTTTTCTTTTATCTTCTTTTGCATTATTATTAGATAAATGCAGTAACTTGTTTATATAGTAATCATCTATAGATATTTTATTTCTCTGTCCTGCAACCCTCGCAAGAAACTTAATCATTTCCCTAAGGGCATCATCTGTTATATTCAATAAGTTATCTTTTTTTATCTTTTCTTTTATTAATCCTTCTATTGAATTTTTAGTAATATCAGTATATTTTAGTTCAGTACTTGCTTCTATTCTGATTGGAAATATTTGTTTGAAATCTTCATCGTTATCATATAATATCTGAAAACTTTCATAATCTCCTATTAAAATGATCTTCAAATTAATAGGAATTGATTCCGGCTTTAATCCTGCGATAGATATCATTTCTAAATAACTCTTAGTATAATTATAGTTTACTTTACCATGAATTAATGACTTCTTTAGATAGTAGTAACTTACTCCACTACTTACTAACGAACTTAACCTTAGTATAAGACATCCTTCATTAGCCTTTAACAAGCTGCCAGCAGAAATCAATGATATATCAGTACTATATCCCCCATTATTGTTTCTATATTCGATAGTACCAATTAAATTTCCAATAGTAGGATCTTCCTCATATATAACTCTCGGATGATCTATGCTAGAATTATCAACAATTACATTCACATCATACTTAGAGAATATATCTTTTAAATACTCTTCATCATCTTCCAAATTGATAGTGTAGCATTCAACTACCCTTTCTTCTATATCCTCATACATTTGAAGAAGATATTTATAAACAACATCTTGGGAAATAAATTGTAATAATAGATCATCTTTATAACTCTGCATATTCTTTTTTATAAAATCTTTGTAAATACTTTTAAGTTTCTTAATCGATTTTATTTCAATATCCTTTAATGTCTCTAGGATTTCTTCTGCTTCTTTTTTTAATTTTGATGCTTGTTTTTCGATAGTTTCTTGAGTGTTACTTTCAAGACTATCATATTCATTTTGAGTCATTTCATTACCTTCATCTTTCAAAGGAATAAACACAAATCCTCCGCTAGTTGCTTTAACATCAAAATTCTTATTTTTTGCTGAATCCATAAGCTTTGTTATATAATTATTCCTTTTTTCACTTATTTCTTCAATAATCTCTTCCTTTTCATCATCTGAAGAACTGCTATAAAACTCTACTATGCATTCAAAGTATTTCTCTTTTATATCATCAATCATTTCTTTTAATATATTTCCTTTACCATTTGGTAAAAGCAATACAGTAGGATTTAGTTGTTCTTGTGATGTTACATAGCAAATATCTTTTGGTGCAGGAATTTTTTCATATATATCTTCAACGCACTCTATTAAATTCTCTAGTTTTTCTTTTGAAAATGAATCTACGTAATATATATTGTATCCTTCTTTTTCAACACTTAAGCTCTTTCTAATTTTATTTAAAGTAGATGTAAATTCAGGTACTCTATTCATATTACTTTCTTCAATGTTATCTGTACAAGAAGTACAAAAAATAATTTCATTTGGAGTTAATTCCTTCATCATATCTTATCCCACTTTGAAGCTATTATATAATTAATTAAAATATTTCAAAGCAGACCCCTCCCTAAATTGATAGTATATAATATTAATATTCTTTAAATGGCAAAATAGATATATTTTTTTATAAACTAAAACATAAATAATACTAAAAATCAGAACAAAATCAAATGCAACTGTGAAAACTAAGATTTTTTACGCATATATCTTTTCCAACTCATATGAGAAAAATATAGCAGGATAATATATTTTCTTTTTTTATTTTCTCTCAGAACGTAACTTTCTGAATTAATTTTTTTCATAATTTATACATAGTCTTGACTTTAATATAAGTTCCTAGAGAATAAAAAATGATTGCCTAGATATTAATCTTAGCAACCATCTTAAAAGCATTAATTATATGATATATATAAACATTTTACATTTCATTTAACATCCAAATAAAAAAGTTCAACACACCTGCATATATCAACCAAGTCAAATAAAGAATTAGCAGAAACGCCTTATTTCCAATTTTTCCATAAAACCTCTTTATAGTTAAAATTACAAAGATAATCAAAATAATAAGTTCTAAAAATGCTAACGCATAAAGCTTAAATCCGAAGAAAATTATAGTCCATAAAAAATTTAATAATAATTGTATAGCGTAAACAAATATTGCAGAGCTTACATCGATATTATCATATTTTAGAATATATACTTTATATGAACATATTCCCATAATTATATAAAGTATAGTCCACACAATCGGGAAAACCATTGCAGGAGGCGAAAAAGGTGGTTTAATTAAGCTTTCATATATTGATCCCATGTTAGGGGCTAATAATGTTGAAAGACCACCTATTAAAAGTGGAATAATTATTGATACAAACAGCGGAATGATCCTTATCTTTTTTTTATTCACTTGCTTTTCTGACATAGATTATACACCTCAAATTTAAGTAATTAGTTTAACATAACTAATTTAATATATGTTTATTTATGTAGAACTATGATTAATTATTTTTAGTGCTTATAAATTTACTTCTACTTATTCTTTTCATTTTCCACTAAATAATCCTACTCAATATATATATCCGAGAACTCTATATCTATTTTTTCTTCTAATAGATTTGTTTCCCAATCTTCATTAGCAAATTTATCATCATACAGTTGTTCTGCCCTAGGCATAATTATTGTAAATTTATTTCCTCTGCTATTGGATGTAAGTCGTATAGTTCCTCCTTGAAGTTCAACTAATGCTTTAGTCAAAAATAAACCTAAGCCGCTTCCTTCTTTTAATCTATTAAAAGTTTTATTCAGTTTAGTGAATTTATCAAAAATATATGGAATAGTCTCTTTATCGATTTTCAAGCCATCATTTTTAACTTTTATAGCAACTTTGTTGTCTATATCAAGCTCTACACTAACATTTATTTTTCCGCCTTGCTTTCCATATTTAACAGAATTAGAAAGAATATTTAACATAATTCTCGTTACCATTTCCTTATCACAGTTAACATAGATTTCTTCTTCCTGTGCATCAAATGTCAATGTATTATTTATTAATTTTATATATTTATTAGACGCCATTGAAACTTCCTCTACAATGTTAACTATATTATGCGCTTTTAAATTTGGAATTAAATATCCCTCTGAAATTTTATTAGCATCTATAAAATTATTAATCGTTCGTATAAGCCTTAAGCAATTTTGTTTTATAATCTTCCTATTCTTATTTACTCCATCCATATTATTTTCATTAAAATAAATTTGATTAACCTGTAATGCAGAAAATATAAGATTTATAGGCGTTTTTAATTCATGAGAAATATTGGAGAAAAATTCTTTTTTTATTTCATCCTCTTGCAAATATTCTTCAAGGATTTCCCTCATCTTTTTATTTTCGTTAACTTCACTTATATCATGTATGTAAAGAATTTTACTTATTTCATCTATAGAAGCCAAAAATATTTCAACTTCAAAATCAGTATGTTTCATTTTTATGCATGGAATATAATTTCCTGATCTTTTAATATCATCAAGCGTTATATCAAAATACATTTTTATAAAATCATTAATTTCTATTCCTAAGACCTCATCATTAGTTATGTTTAAAGTTTTTAATGTCTTCTTATTTATGTATCTAAGTCTATCTAGATAAAATAGAAACACACCACCATAAATAGAATCAATTAGTTCATTATTCCTATCTCCACTTTTTTTTATCATTACACTTATTTCATTTAAAATAGAGTTCCTTTTTCTTAAGATAGAGTTAAGTTCTTTTTTGGTTTTAGTTGCATTTCCTATATTATTATTAAGTTCTTTTAATGAACTATCAACTACTTTACTTATTATGTAATTATAAAATTTATATAGAGTCATACATTTAACAATTAATACAAATTCAGAAATTTTCACATAATTCATATAAAAACATATGAAACCTAAATAATTAAATAATATAAAAAAAATATAAAATATTATTTGCCTAAATTCATCAGTGGTAAATTGTTTTCTTTTAGATAACGTATCTTCTACCGTAGATATACATAAACCTATGCTTAACAAAACACTTGTAGCAATGCTCCATATAAAAAGTGATATTTTATATGGATTATATATTTCATCTCCCCCATTAAAACTAATACCAAGCATTGTAATAATTACTATTTCTACTATGCATATTAAAAGACTTTTTCTATCGCTATTTTTAACCATAAGTCCTATTTTTATTATGCAATATTCTAAAGTAGCGTGCATGCTATAAAGGAGTATGAAGTACCTTTTAGGAATATCATTAAATAACGTTATTATCTCAATAATATTTATCCCTAGTATCATAATAAATATTAAATATATCACTTTAAATCTTGTTACAAAACCTTTACCGCCAAACTTCCCTCTTATCATATATACATAAACGAACGCCACAATCATAGATATTGCAATTATATTATTCAATAACAAATAAAAGTTAACATTATCCGTAAGAATAGAGCATAAAATTATTAGTACCGTTATAAAAGCATACTTTGGTATGTTTTTAATTTTTATCTTTATTTTATTCAATGCTAAGAAATCATGATGCATCTATATATATCCCTTTCCTAAATTCAATACTTACAGTTGTCCCTAAATTACTATTCCTTTTTATTTCGATTTTTCCGCCTTGTAATTCAATTAACTGTTTTACTACAAAAAGTCCTATGCCCGTCCCACTTTTTCTATCAGGGTTACAATTTACTCCAATTGAATATCTATTAAACGCTTCGTATATAAATTCTTCATCTATTCCAATTCCATCATCTTCTACTGATATATTAACTTTGTCATCAAACTCGCTTACCACCACGCATATTTTGCCACCATCTTTGGTAAACTTCACAGCATTAGAAACTAAGTTTAGAATTATTCTATACATAAATTCACGATCAATATCCAAGTAACATTCTTCAGTATTAGTATCAAAGATTAAATCTATATTATTTAACTTCACATACTCTACTAATGACATCACATTCTCCTCTATAACCTCAACTATATTCATATTCTCTAATCTTGGCGCTAAATAGTGAGAGTTTATTTTTGAATTATCTATTAAATTATTAGTTAATTTAATTAAAGAAATACAGTTTTGCTTAGATATATCATTATATTTCTTTAAAATGTTAAAGTCTTCTTTTTGAACATATATTTTTTCTACCTGCATTGCCGAATATATTACATTTATTGGTGTTTTTAAATCATGACTTATATTTGAAAGAAATTCCCTCCTAATATTTTCCTCGATTTTTTTATTCTCAACTTCCTTTCTTATTTCATCTACAAGAACCTTAGAAGTTCTATCTTTAATCAGTAGCAATTTCCATGATAAGTCCCCATAGTAAGGCAAAAATTCTGCTTTTATAAATTTTTTCTGATTCCCTATATAAAGAATTGCATTATACTCTTTATTTTCTACATTATTATTTACAAATTCAATATAATTACTTATCTTCTTATTTATTATTCTTCGTTTTCTTGAAATTCCTGAAACCTTCAAAAATTGCTTATTCACAAATAATATTCTGTCATTATCTGCATTCAAAATCATAATTGGATGAGGCATGAACTTGAATAATGTTGAATATAGATACTCTTTACTTTTTAATAAATTTATTGAACTTTCCAATTTAATATTTCCTAATTCTATTTCATGATTTAATTCATCTAATTCCCTATTTTTATCATTTAATGAAAGTGATAAAGCCTTATATGGATCTTTCACTAACCTAGATATAATAAAATTCCAAAGCATTGTAAAGTTTGCAAAATGTATAACTTCAATTAATGCATCTTTTATATATTGATTATCATTAAATGCATATATATTTACAAAAAATATCAGAACCGTTGAAGATATGTAAATTTTTATAATACTCCATCCATGTTCTCTTAAATAATTTGATTTTTTTAAATTCATAACTATTTTTATAAATGCTGGTATCTCAATAGCAGTATATATAATTTTCACGAAGAGTACAGTTAAATTAGAAAAATGACTCAATAAAGTACATGTAGCAATTAAAATTAGTATTCCGTAACTCTCTATCTTTATTTTTCTTCTCTCTAAATAATATTCAGTTAATACATAACTAGTAAATGTTTCTATTAGTAATATGCTTTCTCTACTTAAATTTATATAATTCTTAATTTCGGTTAAATTATTTGCATCATAGATTTTCATTATAAATCCAAAAATTGATATAAAAATCATTAGTGAAAAAAATATTATTACTATCTTCGAAACATATCTCTTATAAAATCTTCTCACTTGCTTTAATAATACAAATAAAATTATACTTAAACTTATGTAATAAATTCTAAAAATTAAAGGTATATGTATATCAGGGTCATTAACAATAAATCTTAATATAAAATATAAGAATATACTTACAATATAAATATGTAAAATTATAGATTTATTAATAACAAAATCATTAGATAGTCTTTTATGTTCTTCCATTTTTCCCCCTATTTTATAAAATTATAAATTTATTATATCATTTTCTTATATTATGCCGCCTTACTTTTTATAAATAAATGTATACAATTAATTTTTTACAGAAAAAAATAGCCAGCAATCAGTTTAGCTAGCTATTTATTCCAAATTATAATAATTATATTTGGAAAATTATTAATGCCTCAATATTCCACTCATCTTTAATTTCTTCATAAACTTAATTGTAATACTATTCATAAATCCCTTTAATAACATTCCAGCAATTAATGAAACAAACATATATATACATAAAATTGCTATATCTTTAAATAATATTGAATACACTATTCCTGCCATAATCTGTCTCATTCCACTAATTGCATATGTGAACGGCAAAAACGGAAATAACTTTTGAAAAAATGTCGGTGCAACTTCGATAGGAAAGTTTCCACTTGCACCTGCCATCTGAAGTACCAATATTATAACAATTGCTGCTTTTCCTACATCATCTAGTATACTTGCCGCAGTATATATAACAACTACAAATATAATACTTACAAATATACTATAAAAAATATACATTATAGGATGAACTGAATAAACCTTGAGCATAATTAAGCTGCCTATACTTGCAACTAATGCTTGGCATACTCCAATTGTCAAAAACAGTAATAGTTTTCCTAAATACATTTCATATGGCTTAATTTTTGTTCCATCATCAAATACAGGTGCTTCCAGTGATAGTAATGCAGACGCTAGCAATCCTCCAACCCATAAACAAAGTACTGTATAAAATGGAGTAGTAGCTGTACCATAATTAGGCCATGGGAACAATCTATTATCTTCTATTTCAACTGGGCTAGCTACAAAATCACTTTGATTTTCCCAATTGCTTGTCATCATGTCCAATAATTCATCAATTTTATCTTCTTCATCCATGTCTTTGATTTTATCTGCTAATTCATGAATCTTATTTTTAGCATCTGGTAATTTATTTTTTAAACTACTTAATTCATCGTTAGTTAAATGTGTAGCATCCTGTGAAACACTTAATAACTTTTCTACTTCTGGCAATGTATTTCTTCCCTCATCAATAATAGATAAGCTGTCATCTAAAACATTTCTAGTTGAATTAATACTCTTTTCCACTCCTGTGACAATTTCCGAATCATAGTTGTCTGTAATATTTGCCACCAAACTATGTACTTCATCTACAACTTTTATAATATCCTTAAGAGTTTGAATATTTAATCCATCATTATCTATTTTTTTAACTTCTTCATCTGATTTATCAGCTACTACTTGTAATTTATCTTCAATAGTATCTAGTTTATCAATATTATCCGAAATTATTTTACTTATATCTTTTAAATCATCTTGCATATCTTTTACTGCGTTTAATTGTTTATCTAATTTATCTGTTATTAATTTTATCGAATCTACATTGGAAATATTATCACCAAATGAAGGCATTTTAATTTTTATATCACTTAATTTATCAATAAGTTTCTTTATATTTCTAAGTTTATATTTAACACTATCAATTGTTTCTTCTGTTGCACTAGCAGAGTCCCTTATATTTAATAATACTTTTTTAGATACTTCTGGTAATACATTCTCATCCAGATTTTTAAGCTCTACACTCGAATTATCAAGCACATTTTCTGATCTTATTAAGTCTTGCTTTATTATTGGAGAAATATCAGATAACTGCCCTTGAGTATCATCTAGAACTGATTTGCTATTATTCAAAAAATCACTTGAAGAGTCAAGAGCGTTAGATATTGTTGGAAGTATATCATTAGTTTTAGTTAACACATTTTCCAAATCAACTGTTCCGTTGCTTGCATTATCTAAAAGTGTTTCGATTTCTGACACATTGTCATCCAACTCATATATGTTATCAACAATTTTTCTAAGCTTAGGTCTATTATCTTGTATATCAACTCCTCTTTCGTTGCATATCCTAAACAGTGCTCCTGAGACAGTCTTTATTACATTTTCATCTAACTCATTTTTTACGGTTTTTATACCTGAATCTGTCATTTTAGGAGCGATTGCATTTTTCTTTTCATTTACTGTATAAATTAACCTTGGCTTATCAATATTTTTTTCCAGCAATGTAGTGATATCTTCAGAAAAGTTTTCTGGAATTTCAATTGTTGCATAATACTTTTCTAGCAGCAAACCTTGCTCCGCACTTTCCTTATCTGTAAAGACCCATCCTAATTTATCATTGTCCTTAAGTTTATCGACTAAATCTTTTCCTAAATTTATATTCTTGTCCTTAAATACTGTACCTTTATCGTCATTAATAATAGCAATCTTAATTCCAGCTGTATTGGAATAAGGGTCCCATGAAGCCTTTATATTTATCAACGAGTACATAGATGGAATAATTATCATTACCATAATCATAAGTCTTGCTACCCAATTAGTACGTATTTTATTGATATCTCTTTTATATATTCTAAATATATTCTTCATAATTAATTCCCCTAATATTGCAATATAGATTATTTTAACTACTCATTATTGAACTTTCTTTTAATTTTTCAACAACATTTATTCTTTTTGTATTTATCGGTTCTTTAGCCAAAACTCCAATAATAATTGATCCTACCATAAACATAAATAATATAATGCTATCTTTAAATAATATTGAATATATTACTCCTGCCATAATTTGTCTAACTCCACTTATTGCATAGGTAAATGGAAGAAATGGAAATAGCTTTTGATATCCTGCCGGATTAACTTCTATTGGGAAATTGCCACTAGTTCCAGCAACCTGTATAACAAGCAATACCACACCTATGACTATTCCGCCATACCCAAAAAGACTAACAGCTGTGTAAATTATGCAATTAAATACAACACTTATAAATATACAATAGAAGACAAACATTACTGGATGAACTGAATAAGAATGCAATATAAATAATGCTCCTAGGCTGGCTACCAAAGCTTGGCCTATTCCTATAAATAAAAATAATGTTAATCTACCAAAATACTTCTCGTACTTGTTTAATTCTTTATCATTTTCTATGGAATGTGACTCTGTTCCAATTAGGACTGATAATACGTATCCACCAATCCATAAGCAAAGAACTGTATAAAATGGTGTTACTGTAGATCCATAATTAGGCCATGGGAATAATCTATTATCCTGAATTTCTACAGGACTAGATAGAAAATCACTTTGCGCATTCCAATCATTTGTTATCATATCTAATAATTCATCAATATCTTTTTTATTATCAATTTTCTTTAGTCTCTGTGCAAGCTCATGTACATTATCTCTTATATCTGGAAACTTTTCTTTTAATTTTTTTAATTCATCATTAGATACATCTGCTGTATTCTTGAAAGTATTCAACATCTCTTGAACATCTGGCAAAGTTTTTTTCCCTTGAGACGATAAGTTTAACTCCGTATCAATTATCTCTCTCATTGAGTCAAAACCCTTATTAATTGTTGGTACAATTTCCGAATCATAATTATCTGTTATATCAGAAACTAAATTATGCAAATCATCTAATACCTTTCTAGTGTCTGTCAGATCCTGAGTGTCCAATATTTTATTTCCACTATTTAATTTATCAATATCTTTATTAGTTCTATCAATTAGTTTATCAAGATTATTATCTATATTATCTAATCTATCTATGATTTTAGAAATTGTCTTACTCTCTTGCTTTAACAAATCTCTTTGATTTTCAATTACATCTGCTTGTTTATCAAAAATTTGCTGAAGCTTTTTTATTTCATCATAGCTTTGTAGTGAGTTGTCAATTGAAGGTTTAGGAATTTCTATTTCGCTAATCTTATCAATAGCTTTTTTTATGTTCTTCAGCCTAGACTTAGCATCGCTAGCACTAGTCCTAATTACTTTGGACGTATCCAATATCTGTAGCAATGTCTTTTTTTCTACTTCCGGTGATATATTTTCATCAATATTTTTAAGATCTGTCCCTATAACATCTAGTGTATTTTCACATTCAATAAGATCTTCTTTAACTTTTGGAGATTCATTTTGCAAGTCTCCTTGTGTTTCATTTAGAAAACTTTGTGTATTATTTAAAAATTCAGCAGTTTCATCAATAGTGTCTGCTGCAGTTGGTATAAGCTCATTGGTTTTTATCATTAATTCAGAAGCACTTATTGTTCCATTAATTGCTTCATCTAGCATTTTCTCAAGTTCTGGCATATTATCATCTAATTTATATACTGAATCTATTATATTTCTAAGCTCAGATCTATTGTTTTGTATATCTATACCAATCTCATCACATAATCTGAACATTATTCCAGATATACTCTTTGTTATATTCTCATCTAATTGAGTTCTAACACTTTTTACACCTGCATCAGTTATTTTAGATGCAATAACATTTTTCTTTTCATTTACAGTATATATTAGCTTTGGTTTTGTAACATCTTTCTTAACTATAGTTGTAACATCCTCTGAAAAATCTTGTGGTATTTCAATCATTGCATAATACTTTTCATTTGTTAAGCCATCTTTTGCAGTTTCTTTGTCTACAAATACCCATCCTAATTGATCATTTTCCTTAAGCTTATCAACAAGTTCATCACCTAAATTTATACTATGCTCTTTGTATACCGTTCCCTTATCTTCATTAACAATTGCAACTTCTATTCCCTTCGTATTAGAATATGGATCCCAGGATGCCTTTATATTTATTAATGAATATAAAGATGGTATTATCATTAAAACTACTACAACAAGCGCTGCTACCCAGTTTGTAAATATATTCTTCATATCCCTTTTAAAAATATTTATTGTATTCTTCATATTCAATGCTCCTGTCAGAAAATATTTCTTTATATAAATTATATCACACAGAAATGACTAAAAGTCATTTTTCTTCAATAATTATTTTCTATACTTAAAACTTAATTTCCATCTTGTACAAAATAACCATTATACATTTACCTATTCAATTTAGATAAAATGTATGATAATTTTATTTAACAAACACTCTTCTTTATTACTTTAAAATCTCCTAACACACGTTTAGTTATAAAAAAATAACACACGTCTAGCTATTTTTTATAACTAAACGTGTGTTATATATAATTCATGCGTTAAGTTCCCCAAAATAGAGAAATTAACGAAGCTTTTAATTAAAATTTTGGTGCAGGTGACGGGACTTGAACCCGTACGTCCATGTGAACACTACCCCCTCAAGATAGCGTGTCTGCCATTCCACCACACCTGCAAATATAAATTACTCATTTAATGATAATCTATTCTTATTTAAAATTCAAGTAATTTTCATAAAATATTTAAGTTAATTATTAGGCAGAGACTAATAATTAACTTAAAAAATGTACACTTAGGAAGCTTTTCATCAGATCAACTACCTTATCTGCCTCAAAATAATCGTCTTTTTTATCGTAAAGATATTGATATATATGATAATATGTGTTTACCTTATCAACATATTTTTTTGTTTCTCCAAAAGGTATATAATCTACACTTTTTCCATCTGAAGAGTATTTTCTATTATCAAGCCATGATTGCACATTAGTTGGTCCTGCATTGTATGCTGCAATTGTTAAATCCATATCTTTATCAAAAGTATCATTCAAACGCCTAAGATACCAGCATCCCATTCTAATATTATATTCTTCATTATATAGATCTTCCTTAGAGAATGTATTATATCCCATCTCTTTTGCTGCCCATTGGCCAGTATCAACTGTTATTTGCATGAGACCAACAGCATTTTTGTGTGAATGTGCATCATCATCAAATTTACTTTCAGTTTTTATAACTGCTAGTACTAGCAACGGATCCAGATTATACTGTGAACTGTACACATCCACATACTGCTGGTACTTATAAGGAAAAAATTTTTCTTTTATAATATATCGCGAACCTATGCCAATTGCTATTATGATTACTACTAAGAATACTATTGTACAAAAGGTTTTTCTTAGAAACTTCATTATATTCTCCTTACTTAGCATATTAGTTTTATAAAATCAATAAAATCATAAACTTGCTTCTGTAATTCAATCAAATCAGTATTATTGTCAATAATAATATTCGCAAACTCTTTCTTTTCCTCCATAGACATTTGAGAATTTATTCTACTGACTGCTTCAACTTTAGTTAATTTATCTCTACTCATAACCCTTTGAATTTGAATTGAATTATCAGCATATACAAGTACAATATAATCCATTTCCTCATGCATATTATTTTCAATTAAAGTCGGCGCATCTATTATCACTATTTTTTCATTCTTTTGTTCATATAATTTTATCTTTTCTTCAATTGACTGTTTGATATACGGCATTATTATACTCTCATATTTTATTCTTTGTTTTGGAAATCTGAATATGTGGTTTCCAAATTCTTTCCTTCTGAATTCACCTCTCCAGTCAAAGAAACCTGCTCCAAATTGTGTACGGACCATTTCTAGTATCCTTGGATTATTTTCAAGTACCTCTTTAGCTATAGCATCTGCATCTATAATTTTTAGTCCTTCTTTATCTAAAATGCTTGATACAGTACTCTTTCCGGTGCCGATTCCACCTGTCAAACCAATTTTAACCATTTTATAAAAACCACCTTTTTTAATTCCACAATACATTATTTGGCATCATACCATGTATCTCCAAAATTAACATCCACATCAAGTGCTACTTTTAATTTAATTGCATTCTCCATTTCATAAGCAACTAAATTTTTAACTTCTTCAAATTCATCTTTTTTCACATTTAAAATAAGCTCATCGTGTACTTGAAGGATTAATTCACTTTTTAAATTTTTTTCATTTAATTTTTTATAAACATTAACCATTGCAAGCTTTATTATATCAGCTGCACTTCCTTGAATTGGTGCATTCATTGCTAATCTATCGCCTAAAGCCTTAACTATCTTATTGGAAGATTTTATCTCTGGAATAAATCTTCTTCTATTTAAAATTGTTAATACATATCCCTTTTCTTTAGCTTCCCCTATAACATTTTCTAGATATTCTTTTATCTTAGGATATCTCTCTAAATATATAGTCATATATTCTTCTGCTTCTTTCTTTGTAATCTTTAAATCTTCTGCAAGACTAAATGCACTTATCCCATAGACTATTCCAAAATTAACTGCTTTTGCTCTACTTCTTATAAGAGAAGTAACCTCTTCTATCGGAACCTTAAATACTTCCGAAGCCGTTTTTGTATGAATATCGCTATGATGTTCAAATGCATCTATCATATTTTCATCTCCAGCGATATGAGCTAATACTCTTAATTCTATTTGAGAATAATCACAAGAAACTAGTATATCAGTTTCTTCCATTGGTATAAATACCTTTCTTATTTCTCTACCCATTTCATATTTTATAGGAATATTCTGCAAATTAGGTTCTGTACTTGATAATCTTCCTGTTGTAGTTACAGTTTGATTAAAGTTAGAGTGGATACGACCATCTTCATCAACTACATTTTTTAAACCTTCCACATATGTAGAATTTATCTTTGTGATTTGCCTATAATACATTATCTTAGGTATTATCTCATGCTTATTCATTAGCTTTTCTAAAACTTCTTGATTCGTTGAATATCCAGTTTTTGTTTTCTTAATAACTGGTAAATCCAATTTTTCAAATAATATTTTTCCTAATTGCTTAGGAGAACTAATATTAAATTCTTCATCTGCTAAGCCATATATTTCTTTTTGTGTCCTATCAATTTCTTTTTTAAACTTAACTTGTAATTCATCTAACATACCTTGATTTATGTTAAATCCAATACTCTCCATAGATGAAAGCACGTAAATTAATGGATGCTCAACTTCATAATAAAGTTTATCCATATTTTCTTCATGAAGATTTTCTTTTAGTTTTTCATAAATTACTGGTAAGTAACTGCAAAGAATTCCTTTAATATTACTATCTTCGCTGTTTGGATTCTCTCCTATATAATGATTGATAAGCTCTAAAATTTCATATTTACTCTTTGATGAATCAATTAAATAAGCTGCTATCGCAGTATCAAAATCAAATCCTTTTATCTCAATTTTATTTTTATTCAAGAATGTAACGAAGTTTTTCCCATCATGAATAACTTTTTTAACATTCTCATCTTCCATAAGGTTTTTTAAAGATTTTAAAGCTTCTTCACTATCTTTAGAATTTATGTCTTTAAAATTTATAATAGTACCTTTATTTTCTTCTCCAAATATTAAATACTCAAGTTCTAGTTTAGAATATCTAGATGCACCTATTAAAGTATAATCTATATAAATTCTATTTCGTTTTTCTAAAAATAATGATTTCATCTCTTCAATTGTACTAATATTTCTCACTTCGATATTAGATTCTTCATGAACTGTATCATCATTAAATTTAGGTAGTATTGATTTCATCTCAAGTTTAATAAGCATCTTTTTAATTTCTAATGTATTCTCTTTATTACTAGAATTTATGTCTTCTAAATTTAATTCAATTGGCACTGCTCTCATAATTGTAGCTAGTCTCTTAGAAAATATTGCTTGTTCAACGTTATTTTCTAAATTTTCCTTAATTTTTTTCCCTGAAATTTTATCTATATTCTTAATAACTTCTTCAACAGACCCATATTCCTTTATAAGTTTAAAAGCAGTTTTTTCTCCAATCCCTGGAACACCCGGTATATTATCCGACTTATCTCCCATTAATCCTTTTACATCTATAAATTGATTTGGAGTTACTTCAAATTCATCCATAAAACTTTTTTTATCATAAATGGCTGTTTCACTAACACCCTTTTTAGTAATTACAATTTTAGTTTTTTCTGATGCCAACTGAAGTGCATCTTTATCTCCTGTAACTATAAACACTTCTGTATCATGATCCTCAGCAAATTTTGATACTGTCCCAATCAAATCATCTGCCTCAAAGCCTTCCACTTCAAATATTTTAATTCCCATTAACTTAAATAATTCTTTAATAATTGGAAATTGTTCTGCAAGTTCTGGCGGCATCTTATTCCGTCCTGCTTTATAATCAGAATACTCTTTATGTCTAAAAGTTGGTGCTTTTAAATCAAAAGTAGCAATTATACTATCAGGATTAATTTCATCCTTCATTTTAAGTAACATATTTATAAAACCATAAATGGCATTAGTATTTATTCCATCACTATTTGTAAGAGGAGGCAAAGCATAAAAAGCCCTATTCATAAGTGAATTTGAGTCTAAAATCAATAATTTTTTCATTAAAAACCTCCTGAAATTTAACATAAAAATTTACTTAACTTGAAATATTCTTATCTACTTCAAGTCATTATTTAAAATCATTATACTATATTGTATAACTTAAAGTATACATGTATCTTGTTGTGTTGCGAATTTATCTCATATTATTTCCATAATTATTAGTAATAATTCTTATTTTGTGTATTCTTTATTTTACTATAGCAGATATCCAGCAAAGATTGCTATAGTTTATTATAGATTGTAAATTTAAATGCAAAGTATTTTAAATTTACCAGCATTATAAAAATCTACTATGTAATGAGGTGATATAATTGTTAGATAATTTTTTATCTAAATATGCTAAACTTGCTATTATCAAAGGTGTAAATATACAAAAAGATGGACTTTTAGTTATAAATAGCCCTATTGAGTGCAATAACTTTGCACGAATACTTGCAGATGAAGCCTATAAAGCTGGTGCTTCTGATGTAGTTATAAATTATAATGATGAAAAATTCAATAAAATAAGATTTAATAATTCTACAAAAGAAGTTCTTTCTATTACGCCAAAATTTGAAAAAGATAAATACGACTATTATGTAGAAAATAAGGCATCATTTTTAAGTATTTCCGCATCTGATCCAGATATTTTCAAAGATGTAGATTCTAATAAAATATCTGCATACCAAAAAGGCAGACGTGTAGCCTTGGAGAAATATCATAGTGCATGTACTTCTAATAAAAATGCTTGGTGTATAGTTTCAATTCCAACTGAAAACTGGGCCAAAAAAGTCTTTAGTGAATCTGACTCTTGTGAAGCAATTGAAAAATTATGGGATGCAATTTTTAATGTTATGAGACTTAAAGAATCAGATCCTATAGATGCTTGAAACAAGCATACTAACCTTCTTCATGATAAGGTATTAGAATTAAATTCTTATGAATTTAAATACCTTCATTTCACAAACTCTCTTGGAACTGATTTAAAAGTAGGATTAGTTAAAGAACATATTTGGTGTGGTGGTGAGGATATTACTCAAGATGGTCTGAGATTTATTGCTAATATGCCTACTGAAGAAGTTTATACTACACCTAAATTGGATGACGTAAACGGAATTGTTTTTAGTTCAAAACCTTTAAGTTATTGTGGGAATTTAATAAACAATTTTTCCTTAACATTTAAAAATGGTAAAGTTATAGATTGTTCCGCTGAAACTGGATTAGATATTTTAAACGAACTTCTTAATACTGATGAAGGTTCAAGATATTTAGGTGAAGTTGCCTTGGTTCCATATAATTCTCCAATTTCAAATTCAAATATAATTTTTTATAATACATTGTATGACGAAAATGCTTCATGTCATTTAGCTCTTGGTTCTTCATATCCTTGCTGTATAAAAAATGGAGAAAAGATGACGAAAGAAGAATCAATACTATCTGGTTCAAATGTATCGTTGATACATGTTGATTTTATGATAGGAACTAAAGATACAAATATAACTGGTATTACATCAACTGGTGAAGAAATCAAAATTTTTAATAATGGTAATTGGGTTAATACTTTGCAATAAAATAAAAATACAGGATTGTCAAAGCAATCCTGTATTTTTATTATTTATTTTTAGGCTTGCTTCGTTCTTTATTATTAGTATATATCTTTAATTCATTATTGAGAGCCTCAACAATATTATTATATTTTGCCTTAAAGGCGCGCCTAGCCATAAATCTTTGAATCCATAATGACATATATCCAAAAAATTTATCTGTTGTCTGTTCTTCTTCAAATACTAATTTAGTTGTGCCATCTTTTTGTCCTTTGAAATTATATGTCGATACACATTTTGAAAAATCAGTTGAAGTAGTAATTTGATATTTTTCATTTTTTTCATAACCAGTTATTTCAACCGTACATTCTACTGGATTGGGTCTACCAGTATTTATACTCTTTTGAATCTTACATCCTGTAGCATCTTCTTCATTAAAATCCGAAAAATCTTTTTTTGCGTTTTTTATAAATATATGAAACACATCTTCTACTGGATAGTTTAATATCCCAACAGCCTTCATTTTGGTTTCCTCCTCTAATGAATTTACTTTACTATTTTTCTGTAAAATATTCTATACCTATTGCTTCACGAACTTCTCTTAAGGTATTTGCTGCCACTTCCCTAGCTTTGTTGCTACCATCCTTTAGCATTTTATATACTACATCTATATCTTTTTCAAACTCAATTCTTCTATTTCTTATTGGTTCTAATTCAGCCTGTAAAACTTCATTTAAATATCTTTTAACTTTTACATCGCCAAGACCGCCACGTTTATAGTGCTCTTTCATTTCTTCAACAGTATTTTTATCAGTTGCAAATACATCTAAGTAAGTGAATACAGTATTTCCTTCTATCTGCCCTGGATCTTCTACTCTTATGTGATTAGGATCAGTATACATTGACATTACTTTCTTCTTAATTGTATCAGCATCATCAGATAGATATATACAATTTCCTATTGATTTACTCATTTTAGCTTTTCCGTCCGTACCAGGCAATCTTCCCGCATTAGAACTTGGAAGTACTGCTTCTGGTTCAACTAAAACTTCTCCATATAAAGAGTTAAAACTTCTAACGATTTCCCTCGTTTGCTCAATCATAGGTAGTTGATCTTCTCCAACTGGCACCGTGTCTGCTTTAAATGCTGTAATATCAGCTGCTTGGCTTACTGGGTAGATAAGAAACCCTGCTGGAATACTATTTTCAAAATTTTTCTGTTTTATTTCTTGTTTAACTGTTGGATTTCTTTCTAACCTTGATAAAGTAACAAGATTTAAGTAATGCATTGTCAATTCATTTAGTTCTGGTATCTGTGATTGTACAAATATATTTGATTTATTTGGATCAATTCCAACCGCTAAATAATCTAATGCAACTTCTATTAAGCTATTTCTTATCTTTTCAGGATTTCTTGCGTTATCTGTTAACGCTTGTTGATCTGCAATCATTATGAAACTCTCATATAAGCCTGATTCTTGAAGCATAACTCTATTTTTTAAAGAACCTATATAATGTCCTATATGTAATTTCCCTGTTGGTCTATCTCCTGTTAATATTGTTTTCTTACCCATTCCAAACTCACTCCTAAACTGCAAAACTAATTAAACTTCTTCTGCCTTAGTTTTACTCTCAACTACTTTATTAATTATATCTACTCTTTTGTCCCCTAAGATATTTGCTATCTTAACTGACATACTTTTTTCTTTATATATAGCCTCTCTATTAGCATCAACAATCTTTATAATTCTTTCTTCCATCTTTTCATATGAAATTAGATCATCATAATATGTATCTACAATATCCTTTAAACATGTTGCTAATTCTCTTGGATTTCTATAAACTGCTCTCATTTCTTACTCCTTAAATATAACAAAATAATTTTTATATAATTTATATCAACTCAAAATTCTCATCCCTTATCTGAAAATTCTGAATGAGCTACATATGTGAATATAATTTAAGATAAACTTCAGATTGGACTTATTATTTTGTAAAAATACTTTAATTGATATTCCATAAATACGTGTATTATATCAAATAAGTTTCGTTTTATTATATCATTATACATAGTAAAATTCTATATTCAAAAACAAAGACTACCTTAAAATATAATTTTTAAGATAGCCTATAAAATTCTAATTTTCAAACTACTAAACAATTAGTTATTTAATACTAATTGTAAAATCATTAGGAACTATCATTACAATACATTTAGCACGTTTGACAACATTAGTCGTTACTGAACCGATCATACGATTTAAGCCTCTTTTAGTAGATTTAGTCATAACAATCACGCCTATGTTTTCTTCATTTGCTTTCTTTATTATTTCATCTCCTGGATACCCAAAAGTAAAATAAGTTTCTGTATTATAATCTTTCATTTTTTCTTTAGCTGCTTGTAATATTTCTTCACCCAATTCTTGTGCAAACTTTATTTCATCAGCAACTATCATTTCATTTATCAGTACTAATTCTTTAACATTCATTATTATAATTTCAATTGAATCTTTGTCGGGAAATATCTCTTTTACAAATTCTAAAGAATGCATACTTCTTTCTGTTCCATCTATTGGTATTAACACTTTCCTTTTATTCATATATACTCCCCCTTAAATATCTCGATATTATAGTATTCTACACATTTGCAATAATATCCTCTATTTTGCCATAATGAATATATAATTTTTTACTTATCTGTATAAATTCCCATTTCTAATTTAAATATACCTAAAAATAATTATTTTTATAAATTTATAGGTATATCTGCATCTAAAAGTTTTTATGTATGCAAATATACCTATATTAATACTTTTATTCAATAATTTCTCCATTAGTTGAAATAGTTACTACCTGCCAAGGAATCATTTTATCACTTGCTTTTAATGCATTTTTCACAGCATTTTCTATTCCCCCACAGCATGGAACTTCCATTCTTACAACAGTAACACTTTTTATATCATTCATCTTTAAAATTGTCATTAATTTTTCTGAGTAATCTACTTCATCTAATTTTGGACATCCTATTAATGTAATTTTATTCCTAATAAACTTATTATGAAAGTCTGCATATGCATAGGCTGTACAATCTGCTGCTATAAGTAAATTAGCATTGTTAAAGTATGGTGCATTTGGCGAAACGAGTTTAATTTGCACAGGCCATTGATTTAATTGCGATACTATCTCACTTTCATCTTCTGCATTTTTTACTTCAATTTTCTTATGGTTTAACATTCTAGATTGTGAACCTGGACATCCAAATTGAATTGTTTGATTTCTGCTTAACTCCATTTTCTTTTGCTCCATCTTTCTTTTCTCCATGTTTATCTTTACTGCTTCCTCATCATAGGCGTCTGCTTCCCGCTCTTCAAAAGAAATAGCATCAGTTGCGCATGAAGGAAGGCAGTCCCCAAGGCCATCACAATAATCATCTCTCAATAATTTTGCCTTTCCATCTACTATACCTATTGCTCCCTCATGGCAAGCATTTGCACAAAGACCACATCCGTTACACTTCTCTTCATCTATTTTAATAACTCTTCTTATCATAAAATTCTCCTCCTACATTTTATACTCATTTAAATTGATTAATCTCTAATTTTTGACCATACACTACTAATTGAAATATATTGTTTAAATAAATCAATTATCTTATAGAATTATTATAATAGAATGTTCTTATCAAATCCGTTTCATTTGATACAGAAATATTAATTATATGTTCTTAATTATCTATAATAAAGAAGCTGCTTCAACATAGTCATCTATCTGAAGCAACTTTCTACATTTTATTTTTCTATAAAATCATTATATCAAATTTTTAATATTACCTTCACTTTGTTTAATTTATATTCTTATATAACATGTGTATTATAAATACATAATTCACTTCATGCATAGAAGTTACATAATTAATCTTTTAACAATGTTAAATTTTTCAAACTGAAATCTAATATTTTAGCTGAATGTGTCAATGCTCCTACCGATATATAATCGACACCTATTTCAGCTATTTCTTTAATATTATTCAGCTCAACATTTCCTGAAAATTCAATTAAAGCTCTTTTATCTATTATTTCAACTGCTTCTTTAGCTATATCTAAGCTCATATTATCAAGCATTATTATATCTACTCCTACAGATAATGCTTCCTCCACCATTTCTAAATTTTCAGTTTCTACTTCTATTTTTCTAACGAATGAAGAATTCTTTCTAATCAGATCTATAGCATTTTTTATACCGCCGGCTGCACTAATGTGGTTATCTTTAATCATTACACCATCAGATAAATTAAATCTATGGTTACACCCACCTCCAATTTTTACAGAATATTTTTCTAATATCCTTAAGTTTGGGGTTGTTTTTCTTGTATCTAATAATTTTGCCTTTGTATGCTTTATTTCTTGTACAAATTTATTAGTTAATGTAGCTATTCCACTCATTCTTTGAAGTAAATTTAATGCAATCCTTTCACCAACTAATAAGTTTCTTGTATTACCTTTGAGAAAAGCAATTCTATCTTTTACATGTACATTGTCTCCATCACGCTTATAAAATTCAATTTCCACATTTCCTAATAAATCAAATACTCTTTTAAATACTTCAAGACCAGCAACTATACCTTCTTCCTTGCAAATCAACTCTACTGTGGAGATACTTGTTTCACCTATAATTGAATTAGTGGTTATGTCTTCACTAGGACAATCTTCAATAAGTGCATTTTTTATTATTTTATCTATAACTAAATAATTTATCATCTAACTTCCCACCTTTTTCTTTTATAACTCTTGCAGTTAGTTCTTTATTTTCTTGTTCCACTTCATTCCATGATTTGTTTAATCTATCCACGGGAAAAACTTTATTTTCCAAATTATCCACAACATTGTTAATTGATGTTGCAGCTCTTCTCGAAAATACAAGTCCTTCAAGTAATGAATTACTTGCGAGTCTATTAGCACCATGTATTCCCGTACAGCTTGTCTCTCCGACTGCATACAGATTTTTCATAGATGTTTTAGAATCCAAATCTACTTTTATTCCTCCCATAAAAAAATGCTGGGCAGGAGAAACTTTAATGCATTCTTTTGTTATATCAGTTCCTCTTTTTAAACATTCCTCATAAATAGTTGAAAATCTATTTATGATATAATCTTTTCCCAAAAATCTTATATCTAAATTTACATAAGGCACTTCTGTCTCTTTTATCTGATTATATACTGCTTCTGATACCACATCTCTCGGCAAGAGCTCATTTATGAATCTTTCCCCTTTTATATTTGTAAGAATTCCTCCTTCCCCTCTTAGAGATTCTGATATTAAAAACTTCCTCTTATTTTCGCCTTCTTCATAAAATGCTGTCGGATGAATTTGAATATAATCCATATCCTTTAACTCCACATCATGTCTTATTGCTGATGCTATTCCATCTCCCGTCAATATTCTCTGATTAGTTGAATTATTAAATAATCCACCTATACCTCCAGTTGCTAATACAACAGCTTTTGCATAAACATTTATTTGCTCATCTTCCCTTATTAACACGGCTCCAATGCATTTATTTTCTTTTTCTATAATATCTGCAAAATAAGTATTTTCATAAAAGCTTATATTTTCTTTTTGTTTTACTTTATCAATTAAAATTTTCGCCGTACTTTCTCCTGTATTATCCTTTGTATGTACTATCCTATTTATAGAATGAGCACCTTCTTTTGTGAAGTTTAAACTTCCATCTTCATTTCTATCAAAAGCAAGTCCCATTTCAATCAAAGATTCTATGTTAACCATAGATTCATGAGCTAAAGTCTCAACAGCCTCCAAATCATTTTTATACCTTCCTGCTTTTAACGTATCCTCTATATACAATGGAATATCATTAACTCCCTTTGCAACAGATATTCCCCCTTGTGCTAGATAAGTGTTGCTGCAAGTAATCTTATCTTTACACACAATTAATACATTTAAATCTTTCCTTAAATTTAATCCACAATAAAGACCTGATACCCCTGAACCTATTATTAAAACATCAACAAACTTATTCATGTTTTTCCCAATTACTTCTAACATCTTGTGATGCAAGTAAATGCATATTTTCCAAAGATCTTAACGCTTTTTTTCTAATATTTTCTTCTAGAATCATTTCATTTTTCATATTTAATAAGGCATCATATAAATTTTCAAGGGTTGTCTTTTTCATGTCTTGGCAACATATTCTATCTCCTGGTATAAAGAAATTTTTATTAGGATTCTTTTTCTTTAATTCATGCAAAATTCCCTCCTCGGTTGCTATTATAAACTCGTCTCCTTCATCTCTAGTTGCATAATCTATTATTCCGCTTGTACTTCCTATATAATCTGCAATATCTCTAATTTCCTTTGTACATTCAGGATGAACTAATACTTTTGCATTTCTATGCTTTTCTTTTTCGCTCAATATATCTTCCCTACTGATCTTATTATGACATCTGCAAAATCCATCCCATAGTATGAACTCTTTTTCCGGAAAAAACTCTGCTATATATTCACCTAGATTTCTATCAGGTAAAAACATAATCTTTTTATTAGGTATCTTTTTTAATATTTTCAATGCACTTGAAGATGTTACAGCTACATCACAGTGAGCTTTCACATTACATGTTGAATTTATATAGCAAACTACAAAAGCATCCGGATGTTCTGCCTTTAATTCTAATAAAGCCTTACCGCTTGCCATATCTGCCATAGAACATCCTGCACTAGCGCATGGCATTAAAATAGTCTTATTCGGTGATAAAATTTTTGCACTTTCCGCCATAAATCTTACCCCGCAAAACATTATAACTTCCTCTTTGCAATCTCTAGCTATTTCACTTAAATAATAAGAATCTCCTACATAATCTGCTAAATCCTGTATAACTCCTGGTTGATAATAGTGCGCAAGAATGAGTGCATTCTTTTCTTTCTTTAACTTTAATATTTCTTTTACTAAATCTATCGTCATGTTTATTTACACCTCTTTTAAATATTTTTACAGGTGTATATACACCATCGAAAATAATTATATCACCACAATTTTCAATATTCAACAGATTTTATTACCTCAATTAATCTATAAAAAATCATTTTATTTTTCTTGACAGCTAAAAGTTATAGTTGTATTATTGTATTAACAACTTAGTACAACAATACAGTGGTACAATTTATGAAGGAGTGAGACTATGTCATGGGATTTTAATGACGATAGACCAATTTACATGCAGCTAATGGAACAAATACAACTTAGAATCGTTTCTGGCATATACAAAGCTGGCGAAAAATTGCCATCAGTTAGGGATATGGCAGGTGATGCAGCTGTTAATCCTAATACAATGCAGAAAGCATTAACAGAACTTGAGAGAACAGGTTTAGTATTTACTCAAAGAACAAGTGGAAGATTTATCACGGAGGACATTAATATGATTAAAAATATTAGAAATGGTTTAGCAAGAGATCAAATTGAAAAGTTTCTTCACAACATGGAAAGGATCGGCTATACAAAGCAAGAGACAATTCAACTTATAGAAATTATATCGAAGGAGATGAAATAATGAGTAATGATGATAATAAAATATTGTATAACTCTACTGAAACTGATACAGTATCTGATTTTACAAATAGCAACGTCAATAATGTCCCTATTCTAGAATGTAGAAATCTATTTAAGACTTATTCTAATACTGAAGCATTAAAAGGTATAAATTTAAAGATTAATAGAGGAAGGATTGTTGGCCTTTTAGGTCCAAATGGTAGTGGTAAGAGCACATTGATAAAGTTAGCAAATGGTCTCTTAACCCCATCAAGCGGAGAAATATTAATAGCTGGAAATAAACCTGGAATTGAAACGAAAAAAATTGTTTCGTACCTTCCAGAAAGAACTTATCTTAATGATTGGATGAAAGTTTCAGACATTATTAATTTCTTTCAGGACTTCTACGATAATTTCAATCCTGAGAAAGCTTTCAATATGTTATCGAAACTTAATATTAACCCTAACGATAAATTAAAAACTATGTCAAAGGGTACAAAAGAGAAAGTACAACTTATTTTAGTTATGAGTAGAGAGGCTGATTTATATTTATTAGACGAACCTATCGCAGGCGTTGATCCTGCTGCCAGAGATTACATTTTGAACACAATAATCACTAATTACAATGAGAATGCTACTATAATTATATCTACTCACCTTATTTCTGATATTGAACGAATATTAGATGATGTAGTATTTATATCATATGGAAGTATATTCTTAACTAAAAGTGTTGATGAAATAAGAGAAAATGAAGGCAAGAGTGTTGATACTCTATTTAGGGAGGTATTTAGATGTTAGGAAAATTAATGAAGTATGAGGTAAAAGCAACTGGCAGAACCCTTATACCGCTTTATTTAGTATTATTAGCATTTGCTATTATTAATAAAATTTTTATCGGAACTGGTCTATCCCATAAACTTCAAGGATTTGGTTCAATTCCATTTATATTAAGCATCTTTGGATACGGATGCACTATGGCCGCTGTATTTATAGTTACCCTTTTTGTAATTATCCAGAGGTTTTATAAAAATCTGCTTGCTGATGAAGGATATTTAATGAACACTCTTCCAGTGAGCACCATCACAAACATTACAAGCAAGCTTTCAATTGCTACTTTTTGGACTATAATAAGTGGAATTGTAGCTATACTTTCAATAATTATTATGGCATTTGACCCCACAGCTTTTGGACAATTTTTTTCCGAAACTTTCAGGGCTCTTTCAGAAGGTTATACTAAAATAGGAATACAAATTTATGTAGTTATTATAGAAGTATTAATTGCTATGATTCTTCAGTTTGTAAAATTTATTAGTATGATTTATGCTTCTATATCAATTGGACATATATTTAGTAAGCATAGAATTCTTTTATCTTTCGGAGCATTTATAGCATTAAATTTAATTGCAGGTGCAATATCAGCATCTATTGGAATAGCTTTTTCATCCTCTAGCATACCTGATTTACTAAGAAATATTGAATCTCTTTGGCCTATTAATTTATTTTTAATATCTATTACCGTATTTAATATAATCTTTATAATAGCGTATTTCATAATAACAAGCTATGTATTAAAAAATAAATTAAATTTAGAATAGAAAATGTCATTTTAAATATATGATTTTACCATATACCAACCTACATGAAAATCTTAAATATAAATACTAATCATTACTAAGATAATATATTTCTTCATAAAAATTAAAAAAGCGACTATTGAAATAATTTTAAATAGTCGCTTTTAATTTGCAAAATATTTAACTACTTTCTATACATTTTTATAAATTGTTAAATATTTTATATTGACTTATTTCGTATTTTATTACATAATTACATATAACTTAATAGGTGAATAACTAAGATAGAGGCGCGAAATTTAAGAGTATTATTATGGAGGTAAGCTCAGTGAAGTAATAAGAAAGGAAATTTCGCCGAAGTAAATAGTTTATTGCTTTAATACTATTTGCTGGGCTTGTGTAAAATATATACAAGACTGCCACAACTCATTTGTGGAGAGCTATTTTTAATGTAAATGTCGATATTCGTCATATTTTTTAAATGTGTAATTTTCGTATTTATGTCATGAGTATGCTCTCATGGCTTTTTTTATTGTTTTAATTTATATTATCTTAGTTACTTTACTTATGGAAATTTAAAACCATAATGGAGGATAGAAAAATGAGTGAAGAAAATCACGAATTAAAGAGAAGTTTAAAAGCAAGACACTTAAACATGATAGCCATAGGTGGATCCATTGGTACTGGTATCTTTCTTGCTATGGGGGATACCTTACATCAAGCTGGACCTGGTGGTGCATTAGTGGCTTATGCTTTAGTCGGAATCATGGTATATTTTTTAATGACAAGCTTAGGAGAAATGGCAACTCATATGCCAATATCAGGCTCTTTCAGTTCCTATGCTAATAAGTTTATAGATCCTGCACTTGGATTTGCACTTGGATGGAACTATTGGTATAACTGGGCTATAACAATCGCAGCAGAAATGGTTGCCGGTGCTCTGTTAATGAAATATTGGTTTCCAGATGTAAATGCCCTATATTGGAGTATTTTATTTTTAGCAATTATAGTGGGACTAAATGTTCTATCATCTAGGGCATATGGTGAATCAGAATATTGGTTTGCTGGAATTAAGGTTGTTACCGTTCTTATATTCATAGTAATTGGTGTTTTAATGATTGTAGGAATAATGGGTGGAAATAAAGTAGGATTTCATAATTTCACCATTGAAGATGGACCTTTTCATGGAGGAATCAAATCAATATTTTCTATTTTCTTAATCGCAGGTTTTTCATTTCAAGGCACTGAACTTATTGGAATTGCTGCAGGTGAAAGTGAAGATTCCGAAAAAAATATTCCCAAAGCTATAAAATCAATATTTTGGAGAATATTAATATTTTACCTAGGTACAATTATTGTATTAGGAGCAATTATACCATTTACCGAAGCCGGACTTGATACAAGCCCATTTACAATGGTATTTGAAAGAGCTGGTATAGCTGGCGCTGCTTCATTGATAAATGCAATTATATTAACTTCTGTATTATCTGCTGGTAACTCTGGTATGTATGCATCAAGTAGAATGCTTTATGCAATGGCTAAAGAAGGTATGGCACCTAAGGCTTTTGCTAAAATAAACAAAAGAGGTGTACCTATAAACGCTGTACTTTTAACTACATTAGTTGCCTCTGCTTGCTTTTTAACTGGTATATACGCAGAAAGTACCGTTTATGTTTGGTTAGTTGCTGCATCTGGTCTTGCTGGCTTTATTGCTTGGGTAGGTATCGCAATATGTCACTACAGATTTAGAAAGGCATATGTTCATCAAGGTAAAGATTTAAACGAATTGAAATATAAGGCTAGTTTATATCCATTTGGCCCTATATTAGCATTATTAATGTGTATTATTATAATAATAGGTCAAGGATATTCATACATTACCCCTGAGGCGATTGATTGGAATGGATTAATTGCAGCTTATATAGGTCTTCCATTATTCTTGATCTTATACATAGGTTATAAAATAAAGAATAAGACTAAAGTTATTCCTTTAGATAAAGTTGATTTAGACTTCTCTGATAAATAGTGACACAAGCTAAGATCATACTTTTTAAGTTTAACTTTTACTTGCACTTTCTATTTTAACCTAAAATCCTATATTTCCCTAAAAATAATGAGAGCATCTCAAAAACATTTGAGATGCTCTCATTATTTTATATGAACCTATTCATTAATTATATAAGGCACAGTTACAATAACTACATTTCTCATCTTAAGTATAGATCTTCTTAAAAGTATTGACGTTTGATTATGAAGTGTCTGATGCCACCATTTATGTATGATAAATTGAGGCATTACTATTGTTATCACTTCGTGCTTTTTTAATTGCTTATGTTTCTCTTCCACATAAGCTAGAAGTTTCTCATTAACATTTCTGTATGGTGCATTTTCTATAATTAATTGTGCTGCTATTCCAAGCTTATTATACTTTTCTATTAACTTCTTTGTTACTTCTTCATCTGTACTAACATGGTAAACTTCTATGTTGTCTCCAAGAGTTAACGCACAATTTAAACTCTTGATAAAAGATTTATTAATTGTTTGAACTGGTACAATAACATGTTTGGTTATTGCTTCTCTTACAATTAAACTCTCTAAGTCTGTTTCAATTTTTAAGTTCTCTCTAACTTTAGTATAGTGTCTTCTAACTCTTAGCATTCCTGTCACAAGTATTGGTATACATACAAGCACAATCCACGCACCATGAGTAAACTTTTCTACTCCTATTATGATACAAGTTGCTGCTGTAACAACTGCTCCTAAACCATTTATAAAAGCTTTATGCCTCCAATGACCTTCCTTACTCTTAGTCCATTTTCTAAACATTCCAAATTGTGATAGTGTGAATGATATAAATACACCAACTGCATATAAAGATAACAACATATGCGTACTACCATCTGCAATATAAACCAAAAGTGAGGATGCTAAAAATAGCAATACTATTCCATTTGAAAAACTTAATCTAGTTCCTCTTTTCCCTAGTTGCCTTGGAACATATCCATCCTTAGCCAATATTGATAATAATAAAGGTAGATCTGAGAATGCAGTATTAGCTGCAAGTGTAAGAATAATAGCTGTCGTAGCTTGTACTATAAAAAACATTAAACTATTTGGCCCGAAAACTTGGATTGCTATTTGTGCTATCACCGTAATATCTTGACCTGGAGCTGCTTTATACATTGTTGAGAGATATGATATCCCACCAAATATAATAAAAACAATGCAAGCCAATGTAGCTAATACTATTTTTGCATTTTTTTGCGCTGGATTTTTAAAATTAGGTATTCCATCACTTACCGCTTCAATACCTGTTAAAGCAGTACATCCTGAAGAAAAAGCCTTTAGGAATAATAGTAACGTTAAGTCTCCAGTAGCTTGTGGAACTGCATATATTTGCTCTGGACTTTCTTTCAATACTAATACTTTAAATATTCCTGTTATTATCATTATTATTATTGATAATATAAATAAATATGTTGGTATTCCAAATAACTTAGATGAGTCTCTTATTCCTCTAAGATTCCCTAATGTTATCAATCCTATTACAAAGATAGCTATTAATGGCTGATATGGCAGCAAAGCCGGAATTGCTGATGTTATTGCAGCTGCCCCTGCGCAGGTACTAACCGCAACAGTTAATAAATAATCTATTATTAATGATGATGCTGCTACCAATCCTGGAAGCTTGCCTATATTTTCACTTGCAACAATATATGATCCGCCTCCATGCGGAAAATTATCAATTATTTGTCTATATGAAAATACTATTATTCCTAATAACACTGTAATTGCTATTGCTATTTCTATCATTGATCCATATGCACGCATGCCAAGAATAGGTATAAGAACTAATAGTATTTCTTCGCTTGCATAAGCTACTGATGAAATAGCATCACTTGATAATATTGGTAATCCCCAAAGAACACTAAACTTTTCTTCTGATAATTCTGTAGTCTTAAGAGCTTTTCCAATCAAGAACGATTGAATTTTTTTTAACATAATTCTTCCCCCATATTGTAAAAACTATTATGTATTTCCAAGCTTATGCAACAACCATTTAAAAGGACTGTCCATTCCTTTTTATTACTCGTTATTACAATATACAGATTATATATCTATATATTATTGCTGTAAATATATTTATTTTTATAAATACGTTTTCAATATAATTTTATTCTTAAATATTTTTCGACAATGCATATTATCTTTATAGTTGACTATATTATAACTAAAAAGGAAGAAGATAACTAGCTTTATGCTCGTTATCTTCTTCCTTAATTGATATTGTGTTAATTTATCTTAAAAACATTTCTATATCATCTTCAACATTTGTGATTCCACCTATACCAAAGCTTTCTACTAAAACATTAGCTACATTTGGTGAAAGGAATGCAGGAAGAGTTGGTCCTAAGTGAATATTCTTTACCCCTAAGTGTAATAGAGATAATAATACTATTACTGCCTTTTGTTCATACCATGCAATGTTAAATGCTATTGGTAACTCATTTATATCTTCAAGACCAAATACTTCTTTGAGTTTTAATGCAATTACTGCTAATGAGTAAGAATCATTACATTGTCCTGCATCTAAAACTCTTGGAATTCCACCTATGTCTCCTAAATCCAATTTGTTGTATTTATATTTTGCACAACCAGCTGTTAATATAACAGTATCCTTTGGAAGCGCTGCTGCAAAGTCTGTGTAGTATGATCTAGCTTTTTGTCTACCATCACAACCAGCCATAACAAAGAATTTCTTTATAGCTCCAGTCTTTACTGCTTCTACTACTTTATCAGCTAAAGCTAACACTTGATTATGAGCAAATCCACCAACGATTTCCCCTTCTTCAATTTGAGTAGGTGATGGACATTTTTTAGCTTGTTCAATAATTGCTGAGAAATCTTTCTTTCCATTCTCATCCGCTGCAATATGAGTACATCCTTCATAACCTGCTGACCCTGTAGTATATAATCTTCCTTTGTAACTATCCTTTGGAGGAACTATACAGTTTGTAGTCATAAGTATTGGTCCATTAAAACTTTCAAATTCTTCTGGTTGTTTCCACCATGCATTTCCGTAGTTACCTACTAAGTGTGAGTATTTCTTTAAATGTGGATAATAGTGAGCTGGTAACATTTCTGAATGAGTATAAACATCTACACCTGTTCCCTCAGTTTGAATTAATAATTGTTCTAAGTCCTTTAAGTCATGTCCTGAAATTAATATTCCTGGATTTGTTCCAACTCCGATATTTACTTTTGTTATTTCTGGGTTACCATAGCTTTCTGTATTAGCTTTATCTAATAAAGCCATTCCATCAACACCAACTTTTCCTGTTTCTAAAGTTAATGCTATATATTCATCTATTGTTACATTGTTATCAGCAGTTAATGATAAAGCTTTTTGCATAAATGCACATATGTTTTCATCTTCGTATCCTAAAGCATTAGCATGTTTCATGTATGCTGATAATCCTTTTAATCCATAAGTAATAAGCTCTCTTAAGCTTCTAATATCTTCATTTTCAGTAGCTAATACTCCAACTGTTTCTGCTTTAGCTTCAAGATCAGTTCTTGTTTCTGCATTATATAAAGCAGCTGCACTTAAGTTTTCTTTATTAGTTAATTTTGCTAATAATTCTTCTTTTATTTTTAAAGTATCTTTTACTCTTCCGTAAAATACTTCTTTATCAAAGTTAGCATTAGTTATAGTAGTAAAAAGGTTCATAGTTACTGTAGTATTAATAGCTTGTGATACAGAAATTCCTTCTTCTCTAGCTTTTGTAGCTACTTCTGATAAACCTCTAGTTACATATATTAATAGATCTTGCATCTTAGCAAGGTCTGGAGTCTTACCACACACACCTTTTACAGTACAGCCTGTACATCCTGCTGCTTCTTGACATTGAAAACAAAACATTTTATTATCCATATTAAAATCTCCTCCACACACTTAATTTTTATCAAATAAATTTTTATAAATTTCTATATCAGTTAGGTACATTCCCTCGAATCACCTTATGAATTTATTTTACATTGAAATCAGAAAATACTCTGTTTCATTTGTTACGAGTAATAAATTTTTTGGAACTATCTTTATAAATACATAAAAATAACTTAGAATTCATATATAATCCAAGTCATCATAAATTAAAGTTATTGTGAATGATTTGAAATATAAAAATACTTGTAGTCTTATAATAATTTAAATTTACTTCCAATATAACCGAAAGTGAGTATATGCGTTTGCTCCAGATTTTTGTGAATGTAAATTTAAAGTATCAGATATCTATACAAGTATTTTCATATTTCTCAAGTTAGCAATACCTTTAACTACATATATTTATGCTCTTTAATAAAATATTTAATTAGGTTATCTGTGAAATACTTAAAATGATAGTAATACAAAGAAATAGAATATATATATGTGGAGCAGGCATTGAAAAATAAGCTGTTGGAATATCTTAATTGGAGGTTGTTCCACTTTCGCTTGTCCTGTGCTTGCCACAGGAGCATGCAGAAGTGATTCAGCCTTCCATTTAGATATATTATCAGCGATATTTTTCATAGTCCTGAGGAACATATATGTATTCTATTTCGATTGTTCATTTCCTCATTTTAAGTTATTTGTAGTACATTTAATTCTAGCAGAAATGTATTCCGCTCCAGTAAATACGTTCTTTGATAATAGTTTTCTCTGGGAATTCTATATCTTTTAATGCCCACTTTTTATATTCTTCAAATCCAACTCTATCAATAATATACCCTATATGTTCTTTTCCACCTGGAGCATCTTTGTCTATATATTCTTCAACAAATTTATAAGTATTTAATATTATTTTAATTATACTTTGTTCATCAGCCCAAATTAAGAAATCTTCAGCAAGACGAGGGTTCTTCTTACCTGATCTTCCCATAAGAACTAACTTATAATATTTTTCTTTACTTCTTGTCCATGCTCCTGTAGGACATGCATTTGCACATTCACCACAACCAATACATTTTTCTTTATTTCTTATGATTTTATAGTTAACTGCCTCAAGTGCTCCTACTGATTTTTTCTTGCAGGCTTTCACACATGCCATGCAGCTTACACATCTATCAATATTATATTGTGGTTCTGTCATTCCAATTATCCCAAAGTCATGTGTTCTTGCTTTAATACAATCATTAGGACATCCTGTTAATGCGATTTTAAAATGTAAATCATTTGGGAAAATAGCTTTTTCTATTTTCTTTGCAAAATTAGTTGTATTATAATTAGCAAACGGACAAACATTGTTTCCAACACATGCTGATACATTTCTAGTTCCTGCAGCAGTATATCCTTTGCCTGGTATTTCTTGATTTATTTCTAATTTTTCAATAATTGGTTGTAACAATTCATTTACTTTATCCATGTCCTCAAAGCTTATACCTGGTACTTCAAAACCTTGACGTGTTGTTATATGAACAGTTCCATCACCATACTTTTGTGATATTTCTTGTATCATTCCTAATAATTCTGCATCTAAATGCCCTCCAGGAACTCTAATTCTAGAGGCAGTTATCCCTCTTTTTTTAGTGACTCTAAAAGCATTTTTCTTGATTGCCTTTGTATTTAAATCCACAACTAACCCCTCCTAATCTATTAAGAATTTGCCTTTTGAATAATTGAAAACAGGACCATCTAAACAAATATAAGTATCATCTATTTTACAGTGTCCACACTTTCCTATTCCACAACACATTTTTCTTTCTTGTGAAATCCAAACATTATTTTCATCTATACCACGTTTTAAAAACTCTGCAACAGTAAACTTCATCATAATAGGAGGTCCTACTGCAATAGCTACCGCATTATTAATATCCTTTATTCGTAGATCAGGAATATATTTTGTGACCATTCCAACATTGCCATTGTATCCTTCTTCTGCATTATCAACAGTTAGAATAAGATTTATATTACTTTTCCACATTTTAATATCATCTTTGAATAAAACGTCATTAGGAGATTTAAATCCTGCAATCAGAGTAAAACTTTCTGCTTCACCTGCATTTTTTGCAAAGTAATCTACAACTCCTCTTACTGGAGAAAGGCCAGTCCCCCCTGCAACAACTATTAATTCTTTTCCTTTGTAATTTTCAATATCAAAGCCATTACCATAAGGTCCTCTTAGAAATAATTTATCGCCAACATAATTATTAAATATTTCATTAGTTACTTTTCCAACACGTCTTATAGTTAAGTCAACAGTGCCCTCTCCAATACCACTTACTGAAATAGGCGCTTCACCAAACTTTGGTAATGAAACTTCAAAGAACTGTCCTGGTTTTACATCACCATTAAACTCCATTCGAAAAGTATATTCTATTTCCGTATGTTTAATTACTTCTTTAATTTCCGATAAAAAAGGAATATATTCATTTTTACTCATTGTCTGCCACCTCTTTCATACCATCTTTTAATTTGTTCACACAGTTAGAGAATGATATATATTCTGGGCAGATATCATCACATCTTCCACATCCCACGCACATATGATATCCCCATTTCTTTTTATAGTCATATACTTTGTGTAGCACTTTAAAACGCATACGTTGTCCTTTATCTAACCTAAAACTATGTCCTCCAGCCATATTTGTATATCCATCTACGTGGCAAGATGCCCATACTCTTCGTCTTTCCCCTGCTTTACCATTATCAGTATAGAAGACATCCTGCATTGTAAAACAAGTACATGTAGGGCAAACAAAATTACATCTTCCGCAAGCAATACAACGAGCACTGTACTCTTTCCACATATCTGATTTCATAACATCTAAAGAAAGATTATCTGGTATCGAAACCTTTACACTATTTTCCGTTACAAAGTCTGGTTTAACATCTAAAGTTTCATCAGCCTTAAATAGCTTTCCTAACTCCTCATCTTTAACATCTACATATACATTATCTCCATTTACTTTTAGGTATGCATTATATTCATCATTTTTATTTGTTTCCATACTTACACAAAAACAATTTTCAAATGAGTTTTCACATCCCATTAAAATAAATTTTGCATTTTCTCTTATTCTCTTATAATAATAATCTTCTTGTCCATTTCTTAAATAAATGTCATCCATACGTTTTACCGCATGTAAGTCACAGCTTCTTAAGAAAATGATAGCACCTTTTTTAGGAGCATCTGCTTCCTTTATGGAATCTTCTGTGAAATAGAAAAGTGTTTGAGATATAGGAAGTAATACTTCTTTATATGAATATTGGGCCTTTTGATCAAAAACTATATCATCTATTGTTTTTATTTCACCATAACGTACTCTATCAGTATCAGAGAAACTACCTTCACCTTCAAATAATTTTGGCGCATATACTACATATTCTTTTGATAAATCTTCGAATACTTTATTAATATCATTTTTGCTTAATTTATATCCCATCAGCTTACTCCTTTACTTCTTTTTTGAAATTATATAATAAGGTAATGCTAGAAATACTGCTCCACCAATCATATTTCCAAGTGTTACTACACCTATGTTATACACATAACCCATAACGCTTACACTTGCAGCCCCCGGATTAAGTAACCCAATTGTCAAAAGAGTCATATTAGCAACACTATGTTCAAAACCTGCTGTTATAAATGCAAATAAGCACCAAAATATCATAATAAGCTTAGCTGATTCACTTTTTAATTTAAAACTACACCATGTAGCTAAGCATACTAGTATATTACAAAAAATTCCGCGTACTAATAATGGTAGAAATGGTATACTCATTTTAGCTGCTGATGTTTTTGCAATAAATTCTCCAACAGGTCCAGCTGTAAGTCCTGTAGCATAAAATAAATATCCTGCAATAATGGAACCAACTAAATTTCCTATAAAACAAACTATCCATATGTTAATAGTGTCTGCCCACTTTACTTCTTTTCTTAAAGAAGCAGCTGTCATAATAAAGTTATTTCCTGTAAAAAGTTCTGATCCTGCCATAATTACTAAACTAAGGGCAACTCCAAAGGATACTCCCATGACTATTTTTGTAGCGGGTGATCCACTACCGCCTAATAATCCTCCTATTGTGAATATAAGCATAATTCCCATACCTACATAAAGACCTGCAAGCATTGAACTTATGAAATATCCTAGTTTATTTGTCTTTAATAAATTAACTTTTGCCTTCGCTGCCATAATTACACTGTTAAATTCTTCACAAAACATCCTATAAATTCCCCTTTCATATATACGTTTACTTATAAATCAATTATAAGTTATTATTAATTAAAGCACCGTGATATAAATCACGGTGCTTTAAAAAATTTTGATAATTCATCTTGATCAGTTATTTTAATTTTTTTATTATCATACTTAATTAATTTATTATCCAAAAGTATTTTTAATGATCTGGATACAGTTTCTCTTTTTGAGCCTAGTAAATCTGCTAGATATGTTACACTTATATTCATATTAATGATTACTCCATCATCACACTTAACACCATAATCTCTGCTAAGCTTCCAAAGTTTTGCCGCAAGTTTCTTTTCCATTCTCACTACCCCTGTTGCATTCTTTAGCTGCCTATATAATCTTCTTACTTTCATTGCTAAAGAGCTCATAATATTCTTAGTAAGAATAAAATCTTCCTCCATAATTTTTAAGAATGTAGCTTTATCATAACTTAATATGTAGGATTCCTCAAATATCTCACAATTTATAGATGATGGCAAGTCCTGTATTATTACATCATTAATCATTTTACCTTTACCCAAAATGAATATCACACGTTTATTTCCATTTTCATTCAGTTTATATAGAGATACACTTCCACTTAATACTACGTATAAAGTAGATACTTCTTCCTTATCTCTAAAAAGATGATTTCCAGTCTGATACTTTTTAACCTCTCCAAAATCCTTAAGCTTTTTTAGGGATGCTTTAGAAACACCATTAAATATTTCTAACTCATCTAACTGTTCTTCAGAAATATTTTTCATAAATAACTCCTAATTACTTACCATAAAATTAATAAAATAATATTTATTATAGTAAGCTAACTTAATAATTCTATCATGATACAATTATTTTATATTAATGATTTCTATGTATATCTCTACTTTATAAAATATCAATATGTCCTAATTTTAATCAAATAATTCTGCTTCTAGCTCTTCAATATTTAAAATTTTAATTACATTTCTATCAAACTCAATATAATTTAAATCTCTAAGATTCATTAATTCTCTAGATAAAGATGGCCTAGGAATACCTAATGATGAGGCAATTTCTTCTTTATTTTCTTTCAATTTAACTATTTCGCTTTTTTGAGCCTTTGCCTGTTCCAATATGTAGTTTATCACTTTGTGTTTGATACTTTTAAAAGCTATACTTTTTATTTTAGAATTTAGCATAAATATTTTATTGCTCAATGCGGACATAAAGTTTCCCAATACTCTTTCATCACTTGTACATAATTTCAATATATCTGCTCTGCTTATATAAAGTATGTTACATTCACTAAGAGCTATCACTGTAGATGGATATCTTGATTTTTTGGAGAATACCAATGCTTCACCAAATACATCTCCATTATTTAGTCTTTTTAAAATTATTTGTTTTCCGCTAAGGTATATTCTTTGAATTTCAACTACACCCTCTAATACAAATCCTAAACTATTGCATTCGTCTTCTTCATTTGCAATAATTTCTCCTTTTTTATATGATCTTAAGTGATATCCAATATTTGAAATAAGCTTTTTAATTTCCTCACCACTTAAATCTTGAAAAAATTCATTTCCCTTTAATTTATTAAGTACATCTTCCATTCAGAAATTCCTCCAAAAAATATCGAATCAAACCGTGAACAAAATAGTCCAAAATTATTCCAAAGATTTTAGTAGCTCATCTAAATACCTTTTTAATTCAATAGCAGTTTCACTTGATATGTTAGATTTACATACTATTTGACGTGGTACTTCTAATATGTCATCCTTTAGAAGCCTTCCTTTTTCAGTTAATTCAACAACTACTACTCTATCATCATTTGAATCTCTATATCTTGTTATTAGTCCCATGCCTTCAATTTTCTTTAATAGTGGCGTTAATGTACCAGAATCTAAGTGCAATCTTCTTCCTATATCCTTAACCGTACTCTTTTCATCTTCCCATAATACAAGCATTGCAATATATTGTGTATATGTTAGATTGAATTTATCTAGAATTGGTTTATATAATTTTATTATTTCCCTTGATGCTGCATATAAAGAAAAGCAAACTTGATTGTCTAATTTGATACTTTCATATTTTTTTGATTTATTCATAATTCTTTCTCCTATAACCGCCATATCATTTATATAAATTTAATTTTAACAAACCAAAGTAAGTTTAACTTTTTTACTTTAGTATGTCAATTTTAATATAGCACTTTTCGTCCAATACATAAAGCTTACTTAGACGCAATATTATAGATACATATCTTATCTACATAGCTTTACTATTTTTTAGCAATGGAATCTACATAACTTACTGCTGACAAAGCTGCTATATTTCCTTCTCCAGCTGACTTTATATATTGATATGGCTTTCCAACAATATCACCAGCCGCAAAACATCCTTTAATACTTGTTCTCATTAATCTATCTACCTCAATATGGTTATCAACTATCTTTAATCCTGGTACTAATTGCCCTGGAGAAATACTATCTCTAAGTATAAAAATACCGTCTGTTTCAATTTCAGAATTTTTTAACTTCAGTTTGCTTACTTTATCCTCTCCTATAATTCCAACTGGCATATCATTTATAATTTCTATAGAAGGATCTACCTCAACTTTTTCCTTATACATAGGAATGTAATTTACCTTAGATGCTATTGATGCAATAAAATTAGCCTCTTCTTCCTCATGCTTATTATAAGAAACTATTGTAACTACTTTTCCTCTATATAATGGAGCATCACAAGTTGCGCAATATCCTACTCCTTTTCCAAGAAGTCTTTCTTCTCCATCAAATAATTTTCCATATTCAACACCTGTGGCTAATATTACTGATGTAGCTTCATACATTTTTTCATTTACCATTAAAGCAAAATAGTCTCCCATGGCATATACATTGTTAATTCGCTCTTCAGTTATACTTATATCCATTTCTTCTAAATGTTTATTAAATTCTTCTTGCAATTCTTTACCACTTTTTTTATAAAAACCTAGATAGTTATTTATTTCATGAGCTTTTGCAAGCTTACTAGTAAGTTCCTTATTGCCAAATACTATAAACTTTTTCTTTCTTATTCTCGCATTCAATGCAGCTGACAAACCTGCAGGCCCACTTCCTATTATTGCAATATCATATCTTTCGCTCATCTTTTTTCCTCCATTTACGTATATTTAATTAGACTTCCATTCCCTTTTATAAATCCCTGTATTTAAACTATATAATTATAATATATCTTCTACATTGCTTAATGTCCATTTCAAAAACATAATAATTTAACAATTTAGCAATTTTATAATATCTTCTTTAATTTTTAGCGGTTTTGTTGTTGGCGAGTATCTTTCAATAACTTCTCCATCTTTATTAACTAAAAACTTAGTAAAGTTCCATTTTATATCTTTATTGAATAACCCTCTTTTTTTACTTTTCAAAAATTCATATAACGGATGTGTATTAGTTCCATTTACATCAATTTTCTCAAACATTGTAAAAGTAACTCCATAATTTAATTTACAAAATGAATGTATTTCCTCATTGCTTGATGGATCTTGTTTGGCAAACTGATTACATGGGAAACCCAATATTTCTAATCCCTGATCTTTATATTCCTTATAAATATCTTCTAACTCTTCAAATTGTGGTGTTAATCCGCACTTACTCGCAGTGTTTACTATTAAAACTACTTTTCCTTTATATTCTTCCATTTTTACTTCTTGACCATTCATTTTATTTGCAAAAAAATTATAAAACTCCATACTTATCTCTCCTTATATAATTATAATGTTAAAATAAACTTTACAAAATTAAATTTTATACAACTTATATTCTTAAAATTAAAACATAGTACATTTTGCTGCTGCACTATGTTTTTAATATAAAAATTTTTTTATAGATTACTTGTAATTGCTTCTTGAATTTTTTCTTTTGGTAGAAATCCTATAAGTTGTTCTACTTTTTGCCCATCTTTGAATATTATCATTGTTGGAACACTTGAAATTTGAAACTCATTTGCTAAATCTAAACTTTGATCTATGTCAACTTTAATAAATTTAGCCTTTCCTTCCATTTCGCTTGATAATCCTTCAAGCACTGGAGATAACATTTTACAAGGTCCACACCAAGTTGCAAAAAAATCTACAACTGTAACTCCACTCTCTATTTCATTTTTAAATTCATTAGTATCTACTATTTTCATATTCTATTCCTCCATCTTATAAATTAAACTAAAGTTTTCTAAAACATATCTTTAGCTATTTTAAACTTTTTTTATATTTACTATTCATCACACAAATTTAATTTATATAAATTAAATTTAACTCAACCTTTTATAATCATATTGTACTTTTTATAATATTCATTGTCAATATTTTTATTATTATTTAACTATATAAAAAATCGGCTTAAAATGCAAATATTTCTTTACATTTAAGCCGACTTATTTAAAATATGAAGATTAATCTAAATACTCTATTTCACTATAACTTTAAATTCATCAAAGTTTATCTTATATTCTGTTAACATATCTATAACAGTATCCCTAAAAGAATTTTGTGGAGACTTTTTTTCAACTGGTTTAATTTCTTTCATTACCTTATTAATATTTTTATTTTTTTTATATTTTTTTGTTAGAACTTCAGCTGTTTTTACAAGTAAGTCATCCCAATTTTCAACTTCTATAATATTATTATCTAATTTTATTGCTTTTGGTTCCTTTAATGAAAAATCCTTATATATTTCTATTGCATCTTCATTAATTAAAATATCTTTTAATTCTTTTTTTTCTTCATCTATAGATGCTTCTTTCTTAATCTCTATGAATTCTTTGCTTACTTTGCAAATACTTTCTTCACTAGATTGCATGTTTTTCTCATACTCATCTTGCATCCATTTAATATATTCATTTATATTTTCAACAACACCATATATAGCTATAGATGTATCTCTATGAGCTTTACTTAATTTAAAATCTCTATCTTTTTTAATGATTTCACTTGATTTATCTTCAATGTGATCTATTGTATTTTCTAATATGCTTGCCAAGTTACTCAGACCACTTTGAATTTCAATGGACATAGATGGAAAGTTTTTAATTAAATACTGAATCGTGTCTACATCAAAAAGTGATAAATTTTTCTTTTTAGAAATTCTTTTATCAATTCCTAAATTCTCAATTTTAGTTTCACTAGTCACTTGAACTTCTTTTTCTTGAATATCATCTTTTTTAAAAAAACCCATTACTTGACAACCCCATTCATATATTATTTATATAAATATTTTACCATATTATTACATTTATGTATCAATTTTAGGATTCTTTTATATTATTTTTTTGTAATTTCTACTATTCGATATAATTTAAAGAGTATAGTATATTATACTGGTGTTATAATCAACTCACCTTTCCTTACACTATATTCTTTTAATATCATATATTTATATTAATTCTTCCTTCTTTATATATGGATTTAAATATCTGTTCTTTTTAATTGTAGATTTTCCTATATTTATCGCTTCTTTAGGACATATATTTATACATGCCATACAATCTGTGCATTTACCTAACCATTTTGGTCTATTATCTTCCATCAAAATATTATCTACTGGGCAGACTTTTTTACACATATTACAGCTAATGCATTTCTCATTTACATTAAAGTTTTTGTCTTTATTTCTATAAAAATCTTTCCATATCTTATATGTCAAATTTCCAATTCCAGCTTTAAAGTTAATTTCTTTAGTATCTCTTCTCTTGATTGACTCTATAAAATCGGCTATCTTACTTTCATTTTCTTTTATAGTTTCCTCAGCTCTAACTTTAGTAGGATTTCTACCTGCTCGTATATAATTAGAAATGTACCTAAGTGTGCAATAACTACTTATTTTAACATTACTTTTTAATAATTTATTAATTTGAATAAAGCTAGTATTTGCTCCGCCTCCTCCTGTAACTCCAATTGCAAAAATATATGCATCTTGATTTATCTTTAACTTTGAGATAAATTCATTAACAACAATCGGTAGTCCTGAACAGTGGATTGGATATATAAATCCAATAATATCTTCGCAAATTTCAAGCTTGTTTTCTTTTAATGCCTTACTCATAGACACCAATTCGCAATTTTCAAAACTTTCTTTTATTATTTTTGCTACATACAACGAATTACCAGTAGATGTATTATAAAATATCTTCATTTAATATTACTCCTCTAACCCCTACTATATCTATTGTTCATCAAATAAAAATATATTTATTTGATGAATAATTCCATGAAAACTTTTCTTATTTATTACTAAGATCTATAAATTCTTCTATATCCTCTTCTATAGTTTTTAAAGAATTTCTCCAGAATTCTGTATCATTTATATCTATGCCCATAACTTTTGCTACATCGGCTATTTTATTTTTTCCTGTAATTGAAAGCAATTTTTCATAATCTTTTGAAAAAGTTTTTCCCTTTTTTAAATATTCAGCATATAATCCTTTTGCAAATAATAATCCAAACGCATAAGGAAAATTATAATAATTATACTCCGCATCATAATAATGAGGTTTCCAAGTCCACATGTATGGATGTAAAAAATCAGGATCTAATCCATCTCCATATGCTTCTCTTTGAGCATTCAGCATAAGACCCTTTATTTCATCAACACTTAATGAACTCTCTTTTCTAGCTTCAAAAAGTGATTTTTCAAATAGGAATCTAGAGTATATATCAACAATAACTTGAGTGCAATCGCTAATTTCAGTTTCAAGGATTGCTAAGGCTTCATTCTTAGAAGCATCTTTTATTGCTGCCTTTTTTATTATTGTTTCACAAAATGTAGATGCGGTTTCTGCTATCGGCATTGGATAATCTGAATTTAACGTAGTCTCATTATTTAAACACTCTCCGTGAAAACCATGACCTAATTCATGGGCAAGAGTTACTACATCTCCAAAATTATCGCCATAGTTTAGGAGTATTCTACTCTCTCCATTGAAATGTAGATTCTCGCAAAAAGCTCCACCTACTTTTCCTTCCTTTGGTTTCACATCTATCCAATGATTATCAATTGCTTTCCTTGCAAAATCTCCTAGGTTGTCACTAAATGTTCTGAAGTTTTTTTCAACAAATTTAGTACCTTCTTCGTATGTAAACTTCATATCTGCTTCGCAAACAGGTGCATATAAATCATAAAATGGTAGTCCGTTTTTATGACCTAACATTTCACCTTTTCTTCTCAAGTATTTTCTAAATACCGGAAGACTTTCTTTCATAGCTAAAAACATTGCCTCTAAAGACTCTTCACTCATTCTTGAGTCTATAAGTGTTTTTTCAAGTGGAGATTTATATCCCCTAAAATCACAAACTGTTAACACTTCACCCTTTATTCCATTTAATGCTGCAGCTACACCTTCTTCTATTTTTTTATAAGATTTTATTTCTGCTTCATATGCTTTTTTTCTTACAGTTGCATCCTTATCATAGGCCATATTTAAAACCATTGTTAATGGTATATGCTTAATTTCATTATCTTCTTCAATTTCTACTAATAATGTGGAAATCAAATTATCCTTAAGTTTCACCCATGCATTTGAACCTGTATTTTTCATATTAGCAATTATACTTTCTTCCTTATCGCTGAGCAAATATTGACTTTGTTCAACTATATTTTTTAACATAAATTCATGTTCTTTAAGCAGTTTAGATTTACTTATTATTTCCTCCAAGCTATCTATACTACTAATATATCTTTCAAACTTAACTGAACTTCCAATTAGATTTGTTAATTTCTTTTCTAAAATATCTGAATACCTCAATGCATTCTTATCTTTTGTATTTACACTTAAGCTTAGATTGATAAAAATGCTAATTCTACTAGATAAGTCTGTTACTTTTGTAAATTTATTTATATAGTCTTCTAATTTTTCTACTAAGTTATCTTTATTTTTAGTTACTTCTGATGCCCATTTATTGATTTCTTCAATAATATCTGTTAATTTATTTAAGTCTTGTTTAAATTCATCACTATCAAAAGATGGATATACTTCTTTTAAACTCCAATTTAATTCCATAAATATTCACTCCAAGTCTGTATTTATATTTTTCCTAATTTTATTATATACCATTATAATATCAATTATAGGCTATAAAATATTCATTATATAATAAAAATCTAGAAGTTAACTAATAATAATTTTAGTTTACCCTCTAGATTTTCACTGATACTATATGTGCTTTATATTGAAATTGTTATATGGTAAATTCTAATTTACAATTACATTTGCAATTTCCATCTGTAAATTTAATTATTGTATCCTCTCCTTGATGAATAAGTACTCCATTATCAACATTTTCTATATTAGAAAGTTTCTTAAGTACTAAAGACCATTCTCCTTCAGTGCCTATAGATTCAATAATAATACTTTTTTCATTTTTGGTGACTTCCACTTCAAGAACTTTGTTACCTTTCATGTCTATGACACTTGTGGCTGTTTTCTTATTTTCTTTCAATTCATAGGCCAAAATTGATACACACTCTCTATAATTGTAGTCCGGCTTAGAACTTTCATTTCCAACAGCAATCAAACTATTTTCTTTAACCATCATAGGTACACTTAAGTAATCATGTCTTTCTCTAATCCATCTTCCACCCTTATATTTCTTTCCGCTTATGAAGTTAGTCCAAATTCCTTCTGGTAAATAGTAATTTGCTTCTCCTTCATCATTAAATATCGGTGCAACTAAAATAGAATCTCCAAGCATATATTGTTTATCTAAGTAATTGCAAGATAAATCGTCTTGGAATTCTAACACCATAGCTCTCATAACTGGAATTCCTTTTTTTGATGCATTATATGATATATTATATAAATAAGGCATTATGCTGCATTTAAGTTTAGTAAAAAATCTAACTACATCGCAAGCTTCCTCATCATAAAGCCATGGTACTCTATAAGAACTGCTTCCATGTAATCTACTATGGGAAGATAGCAATCCAAATGCAACCCATCTCTTATAAACATCAGCTGTTGCAGTACTCTCAAAGCCTCCTATATCATGACTCCAAAATCCAAAACCAGACAGGCAAAGTGATAATCCACCTCTTAAGCTTTCTGCCATTGATTCATAATTTGCTTCACAATCTCCTCCCCAATGTACTGGAAATTGTTGTCCTCCAACAGTAGCTGATCTTGCAAATACTGCTGCCTCATCGTCTCCTAAATTTTCTTTTAAAGTCTCAAATACCACCTTATTATATATTTGAGTATAATAATTGTGCATTTTATATGGATCTGATCCATCGAAATATTCAACCTCTGTTGGTATACGTTCACCAAAATCAGTCTTAAAGCAGTCTACTCCCATATCGATTAATTCTTTAAGCTTACCTGAATACCATTTGCATGCATCTGGATTTGTAAAATCTACAATTCCCATTGCAGGCTGCCATAAATCCCATTGCCACACGTCACCATTAGGTTTCTTTATCAAATATCCGTGTTCCATGCCTTCATCAAATAACTTTGACTCTTGAGCAATATATGGATTTATCCAAACACATATTTTTAATCCTTTTTCCTTTAATCTTGTAAGCATTCCCTTTGGATCTGGGAATACTCTGCTATCCCATTCAAAATTACACCAATTAAAATCTTTCATCCAAAAGCAATCAAAATGAAATACTCTAAGTGGCAGATCTCTATCTGCCATGCCATCAACAAAACTATTAACCGTTTCTTCATCATAATTTGTAGTGAAAGATGTTGTTAACCATAATCCAAATGACCACGCTGGTGGAAGTGCTGGTTTACCTGTTAGTGTTGTATAATTTTCAACTACTTCTTTCATTGATTCTCCACCAATTATGAAGTAATCTAGATATTCTCCAGGAACGCTAAATTGAACTTTAGTGACTTTTTCTGAACCAACTTCAAAAGATACCCTTTCAGGATGATTTACAAATACCCCATATCCTTTATTAGTCATATAAAATGGTATGTTTTTATATGACTGCTCTGTACTTGTTCCTCCATCTTCATTCCATATATCTATGCTTTGACCATTCTTTACTAGAGGGGTAAACCTTTCTCCAAGTCCATAAACCAATTCCCCTACGGATAATTGTAATTCTTCCTTCATGAAGACTCCTTCTTCTGGAACCTTCATAAAGACTCTTTCTTCAGCAGTATTAACATATGCTAGTCCTCTTGGCATACTAGACGTTAGCTTTTTATCCCTTTTATAAAAGCTCATTTGAAATACATCTTTATCTATTACAGCTTTAAGATCTCCTGATTTAAATATTATATTTTTTTCATTTTCTTCTATTAAACTATTAACCTCTTCATCTTTATAAATTTCAAAGTTTGGAGACTTTTTTTGTTGTCCCATAAAATGATATGCCCTAACTCTTATTACATTTTTCATTGGCGAAGAGATTTTATATGTTATAACTGGCCCTTTTAATGTATCTCCTCGTTGGTTTATCTTATTGCATGGTGTATAAAGAGTTAAAACATCCTCTTCTATTTTAGTACTATAAACTTCTTGAGGGCTAAATATCTGATATCCCGGCTTGTCTAGCCAGCAGCCATTGCTAAATTTCATATTAATACACGCTCCTACTCTGTTTCCTAAATAAGCTTTTGTCTTTAGGAACTTTATAAATTCTATTATTTTATTTATTCTTTCTATTTAAACTATGCTAAATTATCTAACTATAACATTCCTGTTCTATTAGCCTTTTACAGATCCTGCTGAAACACCACCAACTATATATTTTTGCCCTAATATAAATATAATTAATACAGGTAACAATGTTAATATTATATCAGCACTAACTAAATTCCATGAATTTTCAAATGCTCCGAAGAAATTATAAACAGCTAATGTCATCGGCCATTTTGCAGAATTATTTAAATAATATAAAGGCATTGTAAAGTCATTCCAAACAACCATAAAATTCAAAACAAATAAAGTTGAAATAATCGGTTTTAATAATGGAAGTATTATTTTTATAAATAATCTAATTGGTCCACACCCATCAATAACAGCTGCTTCATCAATCTCTCTAGGAATTGTTGAGATAAATCCATATGATAAAAACAAGCTAAGAGGAATATTAATTGCTGCATAAACAAGAATAATACCTAACCTAGTATTTACAAGATTTAATGCTTGCAAAACTTTCATTAACGCAACGTTGTTAATAGGTATAGCTATACCAGAAAGGATAAAGTAATATATAAAATTATTAATACCTTTACGATTTCTTGCAATAACAAACGCTGCTGCTGCTACTACAATTACAATTATTAAAACACTACAAGTAGCATATAAAAGGCTGTTTAAAAACGATGAGACCAATTTTCCCTGTTCGATTACTGTTTTATAGTTTGCAAATACCCATTCTTTAGGCAGAGAAAGGGACATTTTATTGGATTCACCTTGAGTCTTAAAAGAATTAAGGAATAAAACTACCATTGGTATTAGTACTAATAAACTTATAAAAATTGTTACTATATTGGCTGCTACACTTCCAATTGACTTCTTTAAAGTGACCATTATGCATCTACCTCCTTATTTTCCATGGATTTAATAATGAAATATACTAATAGCAATAATCCAAAGAATAATATACTCGATAATGTAGTACCCATTGCATAATTTCCTTTAGAAAATTCCTTATACACTGCTGTGTTAATTACCCCTGTTGCATTACCTGGCCCTCCATTTGTTAATGAATAAATCATATCAAATACTCTAAATCCATATGTTACATTTAATATTGTTACATTTATAATAATTGGTTTTAATAATGGCAAGGTTATTAAACGGAACTTTTGCCAGAAACTAGCACCATCAATATTTGCCGCTTCATAATAATCAGGAGAAATAGACATCAATCCTGCAATAATTACAACCATTATGTACCCCATACCCTTCCAAGTATCTACAGACATGACAGTTGCAAAAACAATTTTTAAATCAGTCAGCCAGTTCATAGCCAAGAAATCCATTCCTACAGATTTAAGAAAAATATTTACAAATCCTGTATCTGGATGTAGCATACTTTTGAAAACAAGTCCTACTACTAAATAAGACATTACTTGAGGAGAAAAGATAACCATTCTATGAAAGTTTTTTAGTTTGATAAATTTTTGTGTTAATAGTAGAGCTAAAGCTAGGCCAACTACAGTTTTCATGATTGTTGTAACTGTAGTAAATAATACCGTATTCCACAAATATGCACGGTATTCCGGTTTCCCCTTAAATACTTCAGCATAATTTTTGAATCCTATAAAATTGATCTTGTCCGTAAAATTGTTCCAATCTGTAAATGAATAAAATATACCTATAATTCCTGGTAAAAAGCAAAGTAAGAAAAATATTAATAGAGCCCCGCTTGTAAAGTACCACGGATATAATTTTTTTCTGTCCATTCAAATCCCTCCATTTTAATAAAATAAGGTTTCAAAAGGAGAAACCTTATTTTCATATAACCGTAATTATTTATCCCAATCAGGATCTTTTTGTAATTTAGCTTGTTCTGTTCTTCTATTCATAATTGTTTCTAATACTTGCTTTGGAGTTGATGAACCACTATACATAGCCTCTAAGTCTTTTCCAATATCCATCCATTGGCTGTCAATATATTTAACGCCAGCTTGCATAACCATTCCTTTTTGCAATGAATCAATGTATGCTTGGTCCTCTTTTGAATATTTTGATTTTACTTCAGGCCAGCATAATTCTGATAATCCTGGTTGTCCATCTAAACGCTTTTGTAAATTCTCAGGTCTTGCTAGGAAATCAAAGAATTTCTTTGCTTCTTCTACATGCTTTCCATTTTTATTTATAAAATATGCATTACTTGCAGGATTCACACCAATTGTTTGGTTATCTCCCCAAGGCATTGCAAATATACCTAACTTATTAACGTCAAAATCAGGGAAATCCGATTTCACTTCATTTCTCCATGCTGATTCTGCTATAAACATTGCAGCTTTTCCTTTTGCCATTGCTTCTTTTGCATTTTCTACTGAATTACTTAAGTAATTATCTCCATAAAAACCTAAATCAGCACATTCTTTTAATTCATTGATTATAGTTTGTAATTCAGGTATAGAATCTAAATCAACTTCATTCTTATTAAGCTTATTATATAAGTCTGGATGCTTTTGTTGATACATTGCTCCTGTTTCAAATAATGGAAGTACTTGATGCCATCCATTTTGAGTTCCTTCATAAATTGGGGTAACTCCTGAGTCTTTTATTTTTTGACATACATTTTTGAATTCTTGATAATTAGTTGGTATTTTCAAACCTAATTTTTCAAATATCTCTTTATTGTAAACATAGAAATACATTTTTTTACCTGGGAAGGTAATACCATAAACTTTGCTATTGTATGAGATTGAAGGAAGAACATTAGGGTCCATTCTCTTTACCCATTCTTCACTTGATACATCTAATACATATTTTTCAGGATTAACTCTTGTTACTAGATTTAAAGGATCGGCATCCGCGCAGAAAATATCTGGAGCCTCACCAGAATCCAATTTTACTTTAAGTAAATCACGCCATTGAGCATCCGGAGAAATTTGAAAATCAATTTTAATTCCTGTTTCTTTTTCAAAATCTTTTGCCAAGTCTTGTACAACACCAGATGTTGGAAGCCCTGATTGATGAGATCCAAATGTTAATGTAACTGAATCTCCACTTCCCGATGCACTTTTACTTCCATCTCCACTGCTGCTTCCACACCCTACAAAAGCACTCCCTATCAGTACTGTCATACAAACCGTACTGACTAATTTTAATAAACGTTTACTCATTAACTATACCCCCATTAATATAAATATTTGGTGCATATTTCTGATATGCTTTACATTGGCTACATGCTTATAATATCACTAAGTATATTAATTAGACATAGATAAAAAAGAACTCCGTTTTGCACTTTTTTGAACATTATTATATAATGTGTTTTGGAGAGGAGGATTATAATGAATTATAAATTACGTTATTCTCAAAAGACATACTTATTTTCTATTTATGGGTTACTAGTAGCCTTATTATTGTTTTTATTCTTTCTTTGTTTTTATTACTTTTATAGTGATAATATTTACAAAACAGCCAAAACGAAATCTGAAACTATTAGTGCCTCTATTCATAAATCAGTATCAACCGAATTAAATAATATGTCCACAATATCCATGAATATTGTTTACTCAAATGCTATAAAAAAGAATTTTACTAGTTTTACACATAATAACACAGATACAATAAATCTCGAACATTTTACTCAATCTAGAGAAAACGTTTTAGCTATATATGATATTATTACTGCTATAATCGGTCCCTTTCAATCAGCCAGTCAAGTTAATCTTTATACACAAAATGGAATATGTATAGGATCAGGTTTCTTTCAAGGAGTAATAAATGTAGATTTGAATACTGTACCATGGTATAAGGATACATTGGATAAGAATGGTGAAAAAAATATTTTCCTTACTGATAAATTATCGTACTCCCCTACTAAGATTGAAAATATGTCAAACCACCACTATCTTTCACTTTCACGTGTATTCTTTAATAGGAATAATGAACCAGAAGGTATTGTTGAAGTAGTACAGGATTGCAATACTGTATTCTCTCTAATCTCAGAGTTAAAGAAAAAAAATCCTTCAACATCGTTCTATATATACAATGAACATAATGAATTGGTTTACCCTTATTCAACTGTTCCAGAAGATAATATAAACTATACCACCACTATACAAGAACATAGTTTAAGTCCATCAGTTGGATATTTTATTAACATAGATGATAAACATGATGTACTAATGTCTTATCAAAAAATTGATTCATACAATTGGACAATCATTGCCGTTGAACCTAAGGATGTTGTTTTTAGGTCATTACACTCGTTTAAAGAAAGTTTTATTATTATAGCTATAATTTCAATCGCTTTTACATTATTTTTATGTTTTATAATTTCAAGTAGATTAACACAACCTTTAAGTACTTTAACCAATTCTACGAAGATGGTCACTATAGACAGAGTATTAAATGAAAATGAAACTCTATTAGTTCCAATTAATAGTAATATACTTGAAATTTCTGAGCTCTATCAATCGTTTTGTGATATGTATGAAAAATTAAGAGATTCTTCTCATGAAATTTTATTATTAAAATCAGAAGAAACTCGTGCAAAACTACAAGCGACCCAATCTCTTATTAATCCACACTTTTTATATAACAGTTTAACAAATATAAGTATCATGGCTGAAGAAGATATGAATAGCGAAATAATTAATATATGTCATGCATTGTGTGATTATTTCCGTTATATTACAACATGCGATGAAACTGCTGTTCCTTTATCTTTAGAAATATCATATACAGAAAAGTATATTGAATGTATGAAGATGCGATATGGAAGTGATTTTATATATACTTCAAATATTGATGAATCAACAAAGAACATTTTAATTCCTAAACTAATAATACAACCTATAGTAGAAAATGCTTTTAAATATGGCTTTAGCTCCTCACCACCTTGGATTTTAGATATCAAATCTTCTATAGCAAATGATAAAAAGTGGCTTATATATATCGAAGATAATGGTGGTTGTTTAAGTGATGAAGATAAAAAGAAATTATTATCTAATCTCTATAATTTAAACAGAACTAAAGAACTAAAATCATTAAGAATTGGTGGAATGGGACTTAAAAATGTATATCTAAGATTACAACTTTTATATGGTAATGAAGCTATATTTTCGATTGATAATTCTCAAAAAAATAAAACAATTTTTATAATCGGTGGGCCCATACATCTAAATAAGGAGGATTTTTATGAGCAATACACACACATATAAACTTATTGTCGTTGAAGATGAGCATCTTATACGACAAAATATAATAAAAAAAATTAATTCTTTATCTATTCCTTTTGAATTAGTGGGCGAAGCTAGCAATGGAGAAATTGCCCTTCCCCTCATAGAGCAACTATGTCCCTCTCTAGTTATTACCGACATAAGAATGCCTCAATATGATGGATTAGAATTAATTAAATATCTCTACAAAAATCATCCTCATATAAAGACTATAGTATTAAGCGGATACAATGATTTTAAATATGCTCAGACTGCATTAAAATATGGTGTTAAGGATTTTTTATTAAAACCAGTGAAAATTGAGGAACTTAGCACTGCTTTACAAAGTATTCTTGTTATGCTTGAATCTGAAAATAAAGAATTCTCTTCATTTTCAATTGATCACCACAGCCTAAAGCCCGAAAGCTTAAGCCAACTGCTTGAGAATTATTTACTTAATAACTATGCTTCTGTAACATCTATAACTGAAATTTCTGAGAAATTTGGATTCACAAATGAATATATAAGTAAAATTTTTAAGAAATATACTGGAGTAACTCCTATAAAATATATAACTAGGATTCGTATTAATGAAGCCAAACAACTTTTAATTAATCAACCTGACTTGGAAATAAAAAAAGTTGGCGAATTAATTGGCTATAGAGATGCCTTTTATTTTAGTAGAGTATTTAAATCTAATGTAGGTGTGTATCCTAGTGATTACAGAATAAAACATTTAAATTCTAATTAATAATTCCATATTTTTTTCATAATATTTTGTTTTACACCATATTAATTACTATCATGAATTTATCACTCCAAATAAAAAATAGAAGGCAAACTATTATATTAATTGTTTACCTTCTATTCTTAAGTAATTGAACTATACTCTTAATCTATCAAAAACTTTTCCTAGAATTAAATTACGTTCATATTTTCTTCATTATAACTTCTAACTTTCAAATGCTTGAGATAAATCATAAATTATATCATCAATATGTTCTGTTCCAATGGAAAGACGGATTGTATTTGGTTTAATTCCTGATTCAGCTAATTCAGTTTCATTCATTTGTGAATGTGTTGTACTCGCTGGGTGAATTACTAATGATTTAACATCAGCTACATTTGCAAGTAGTGAGAATATTTGTAGTTTATCAATAAATTCCTGTGCTTCTTTTGCTCCACCCTTAATTTCAAAAGTAAATATAGAACCTGCTCCTTTAGGAAAATACTTTTTATATAAAGCATTATCAGCACTCTCTGGTAGTGATGGGTGATTAACACTTTCAACCTTCGGATGATTCTTTAAAAATTCTACAACTTTTAGAGCATTCTCAACATGACGTTCAACTCTAAGTGAAAGAGTTTCTAAACCTTGTAATAATATAAATGCATTAAATGGACTTATGCATGCACCTGTATCTCTTAATAAAATAGCACGAATTCTTGTCACATATGCTGCAGCTCCAACTGCTTCTGCAAACTTAATTCCATGATAACTTGGGTCTGCTTCTGATAATTGTGAAAACTTTCCTGAACCTATCCAATCAAATTTTCCCGAATCTACGATAACTCCACCTAATGATGTACCATGTCCACCTATAAATTTAGTTGCTGAATGAACAACTATATCTGCCCCATGTTCAATTGGTCTAAATAAGTATGGTGTTCCAAATGTGTTGTCCACTATTAGTGGTATTTTATGCTTATGTGCAATTTCTGCTAATGCTTGAACATCTAAAATATTTGAGTTTGGATTTCCAAGTGATTCAATTAAAATTGCTTTCGTATTATCTTGAATTGCATTTTCAAAATTTGATAGGTCAGATGGATCTACAAATGTTGTTGTAACACCGTTTGTAGGAAATGTATGTGCTAACAAATTATAAGATCCTCCATATATAGTTTTTTCTGCAACTATGTGATCACCAGCTTTAGTTATATTTTGCAATGAATATGTTATTGCCGCTGCTCCAGATGCTACTGCAAGAGCTGCTACTCCACCTTCTAACGCTGCAACACGTTTTTCAAAAACATCTTGTGTAGAGTTTGTTAAACGGCCATATATATTTCCAGCATCAGCTAGTCCAAATCTTGCTGCTGCATGTGCAGAATTTTTAAATACATATGAAGTTGTTTGATAAATTGGCACTGCTCTAGAATCTGTTGCTGAATCTGGTTGTTCTTGCCCTACATGAAGTTGAAGTGTTTCAAATTTTAATTTTCTTTCTTGATTACTCATAATTTGTTGCCCCCATTTTATATAATTTTTATTTTTTCTAATATATTTACTATGATTTGTACGTTACCCTAATTTTTTAGATATCAATACTTAGCTTTGAATTTTATCATAATCCTAGAGAAATATACAAATAATTAGACGTTTAGAGAATAAAAAAGCTACTTTCTAGATAAGAAAGTAGCAAAAAATATGTACATTCTTATCTTTCAGATAAAATATCTGCAGGAATTAGCACCTTAAATTAAAATAGAACTTTTAATTCAGGTTGCTAGGCATCATAGGGCCAGTCCCTCCGCCTTTCTTGATAAAAATTATTATATTATATTATTCTTAGTTGTTTACTATGATATAAAGTATACATTTTATTGCCATATATGTCAACAGTATTTTAAATTTTATGTGTATTTTTTATCAATTAGTTATTTTATCTAGAATTCACAGTCATATATTCTAAATAAACCCAGTCGCAATATTTCTTTTCTACTTTACAAATATTTAATCTTGATAGATAATAATTATTATAAAAGACATGGAGGTAATAAAATGGAAAGTTTAACTTTAGAAGAAGGAATGAAAGCTCCTGATTTTACATTAGTAGGATCTGATAAAAAAGAACATAAATTAAGTGATTATTTAAATAAAAAAGTCATCTTGTACTTTTACCCTAAAGATAATACTCCTGGCTGTTCACAAGAAGCACAAGATTTTAAAGATGGTTTGGATGATTTTGAAATGAAAAATGCTGTTATTTTAGGTATAAGCAGAGATTCTCTAGCATCTCATGATAAATTTATTGCCAAATATGAATTGCCCTTCATTCTTCTTTCAGATGAAAAAGAGGAGGTATGTAATCTCTACGGCGTATTAAAGGAAAAAAATATGTTTGGGAAAAAATCCATAGGTATTGAAAGAAGTACATTCGTAATAGATGAAAATGGGATTATATCAAAGATTTATAGGAAAGTTAAAGTTGCAGGACATATAGAGCAATTAAAATGTTCTATACAATAATTTAATTATTTAAAATATTTTATGATAATAAATAAAAAAGATAGTTATTACAACTATCTTTTTTGCTTACCTCGCAACGTCCTACTCTGCCACACAGTCTCCCATGCAGTACCATCGGCGCTATAGACCTTAACTTTCCTGTTCGGAATGGGAAGGAGTGTTACCTCTATGCCATCATCACGAGATGCTAGTTCATTCCAAATCTTTGATTTGGCCTCATGAACTGTACTCCTCAACTTCGTTGAGCGAGTTTCCTTTGAAAAAACTTTGTTCTTTCAAAATTGCACACAGTTTTTTTAATGTATTACAACTTGACTATATTGGTCAAGCCCTCGACCTATTAGTATCAGTCAGCTAAATATGTTACCATACTTACACCTCTGACCTATCAACCTTGTAGTCTTCAAGGGGTCTTACTAGCTTATGCTATGGGAAATCTCATCTTGAGGTGGGCTT